>NZ_JBFTSI010000006.1:0-243204 GCF_056399945.1 Dyella sp. 01L423
GCCTGCCAGCTGCCGGAAGGCGTGGAAATGGTGATGCCGGGTGACAACGTGAAGATGGTGGTCAGCCTGATCCACCCGATCGCGATGGACGAAGGCCTGCGTTTCGCCATCCGCGAAGGCGGCCGCACCGTCGGCGCCGGCGTGGTGGCCAAGGTCATCAAGTAATACCCCTCGGGATGCCGCCTTCGGGTGGCGACCTGGAAAAAAGCCGGCCTCAGGGCCGGCTTTTTTTATGGCTCGGACGGATGCTGTGCGTCAATCTAGCTCGTCATCCCGGCGCAGGCCGGGATCCAGCAGCGAAAGACTCGATTGTCGCCTCATGGCGATAACCAGAAACTGAGGTGCTGGATCCCGGCCTGCGCCGGGATGACGAACAAAAAAACAGCATTCCACGCAAAAAGAACCGCTTAGCCCTTTTCTTCCACCCAATAGTCAGCTATAGTCGCCGTCTTGCCTGTCGCCGGACCTTGGTTCGGGCGACCTTACAGCGAAATGAGGCACGGGAAGTGCTTCGAGTTCGCTGGCCTGGATGGCCAATACGCAAGAGAGGGCTCGGACGACGAAGCATGACGCTTTGTTGACCTGGCCATTTCGCGCGTTTTATACTTTTCCGTCTAGGCGGGCCCATTTTGGGCCTGCCTAGTCTTTTAAGGTCGATTTGAGGTGTGGCGTTTAGCCTTCCAAGAACGACTGGTTGTATGCAGTAAAGGGTTGTGCGGGTGGGCGAGAAGCTCACTCGAATCACAAGAATTGTTCTTTCGATAACAGGACACGGTTTATGGCGAACCAAAAGATTCGCATTCGGCTCAAGGCGTACGATCACCGTCTGATCGATCGCTCGGCCAGCGAGATCGTCGAGACTGCCAAGCGCACTGGCGCAACGGTGCTCGGCCCGATTCCGCTCCCGACCAAGATCGAGCGTTACACCATTCTGGTGTCGCCGCACGTCGACAAAGATGCCCGCGACCAGTACGAAACCCGTACCCACAAGCGCGTGCTTGACATCGTCGACCCCAACGACAAAACCGTGGACGCGCTCATGAAGCTGGACCTCGCCGCTGGCGTGGACGTTCAGATCAAGCTTGGTTGAGCGAGAGACAGGATACGAAGATGAGTATCGGACTAGTTGGCCGCAAGTGCGGCATGAGCCGACTCTTCACTGAAGATGGCCGTTCGATTCCGGTGACCCTCATTGAGGCCACCCCGAATCGCGTCACGCAGCTGAAGACGGAAGAAAATGATGGTTACAGCGCTGTGCAGGTCGCAGCCGGCGTCAAGCGCGCCAGCCTGCTGACGCAGCCGCTGAAGGGTCACTACGCGAAGGCCAAGGTTGAGCCGGGTCGTGGTCTTTGGGAGTTCCGCGTGTCTGCCGACGACCTCGGCAAGTACAGCGTGGGCGCCGAGATCAAGGCCGACGACGTGTTCCAGGCAGGTCAGATCGTTGACGTTGCCGGCGTGTCGAAGGGCAAGGGCTTCCAGGGCACCATCAAGCGTTGGAACTTCACCATGGGTGACGCGACCCACGGTAACTCGCTGTCGCATCGTGCGCCGGGTTCTATCGGTCAGCGTCAGACCCCGGGTCGCGTGTTCCCGGGCAAGAAGATGTCGGGCCACATGGGTGCGGTCAACCGCACGCAGCAGGGCCTCGAAGTGGTCAAGGTCGACGCCGAGCGTCATCTGATCGCGGTGAAGGGCGCGGTGCCGGGTGCTACCGGTGGCGACGTCGTCATCCGTCCGACGACCAAGGGCTGAGGAGAGACGCCATGGAACTCAATGTTATTGGCGCCAAGCCGCTCAACGTGTCGGACGAAGTGTTCGGCGGTGAGCTCAAGCAGGCCCTGATCCACCAGGTCGTCATCGCCTATCAGGCGGGCGGCCGTGCCGGTACCCAGTCGCAGCTGTCGCGCGGCGAGATGTCCGGCACCACCAAGAAGTTCAAGAAGCAGAAGGGCGGCGGCGCCCGTCACGGTGACTACCGTGCACCGATCTTTGTCGGTGGTGGCCGCACGTTCGCTGCCAAGCCGCGCAGCTACGAGCAGAAGGTCAACCGCAAGTCGTACCGCGTTGCCATCCGTTCGATCCTCGCCGAGCTGATCCGTCAGGATCGTCTGAAGGTGGTCGAGAGCTTCGGCATCGACACCCCCAAGACCAAGGCGATGGTTGCCAAGCTGGCTGAGCTGCAGGTCTCGGGTCGTGTGCTGCTGGTGTCGGAAGACGCCAACGAAGCCACCTTCCTGGCCGCGCGCAACATCCCGTACATCCACGTCGTGGACGTGCTGGCCCTGAACCCGGTCAGCCTGGTCGGTTCGGACCACATCGTCATGACCGTCGATGCGGTGAAGAAGATCGAGGAGTGGCTGGCATGAGCAACGAACGCATTCTGAATACGCTGCGTGCGCCGCACATCTCGGAAAAGGCTGCACGCCTGGCCGAGAAGAACCAGTACGTATTCGTGGTTGCTCCCGAAGCAACCAAGGCCGATGTCCGCGCAGCGGTGGAACAGATGTTCGACGTCAAGGTCGAGCAGGTGAACCTCGTCAATGCCAAGGGCAAGGTCAAGTCCTTCCGTTTCCGCACTGGCAATCGCCAGGGCAAGCGTAAGGCCTATGTCCGCCTCGCCGATGGCCAGACCATCGACGTGTCGGCCAAAGCCTGAGCCAGGAGTTGAATTGAGATGGCACTGATCACTCACAAGCCGACCTCCCCCGGTCGTCGCGACGCAGTCAGCGTTCGCACCGAGGGCCTTCACAAGGGCGCGCCGTACGCGGCGTTGACCGAAGCGAAGACCAAGAACGGCGGTCGCAATAACTACGGTCGTATCACTGTTCGCCACCAGGGTGGTGGTCACAAGCAGCGGTACCGCATCATCGACTTCAAGCGCGACAAGGAAGGCATTGCTGCCAAGGTCGAGCGCATTGAATACGATCCGAACCGCACCGCGCATATCGCACTGCTGTGCTATGCCGACGGCGAGCGTCGTTACATCATCGCGCCGAAGGGCGTGCAGGCAGGCGATCGCCTGGTGTCGGGCAGCGATGCTCCGATCAAGGCCGGCAACAGCCTGCCGCTGCGCGCCATCCCGGTCGGTTCGACCATCCACTGCATCGAGATGCGTCCGGGCAAGGGTGCGCAGATTGCGCGTTCCGCCGGTGCTTCGGTCCAGCTGGTTGCTCGCGAATCGGGTTACGCCACGCTGCGTCTTCGCTCTGGCGAAATGCGCCGCGTGCCGGTCGATTGCCGCGCCACCATCGGTGAAGTGGGCAACGGCGAGCACAGCCTGAAGAAGCTCGGCAAGGCCGGCGCCAAGCGCTGGTTGGGTATTCGTCCCACCGTTCGCGGTGTGGTGATGAACCCGGTCGACCATCCGCACGGCGGTGGTGAGGGCAAGACCTCTGGCGGTCGTCACCCGGTTTCTCCGTGGGGTACGCCGGCCAAGGGCTACAAGACGCGCTCGAACAAGCGCACCCAGCAGTTCATCGTGCGTCGTCGCAAGTAATAGGAAACGATCATGCCGCGCTCTCTAAAGAAAGGTCCGTTTGTCGACCTGCACCTCGTAAAGAAGGTGGAAGCCGCCGTTTCCGCCAATAACAAGCGTCCGATCAAGACCTGGTCGCGTCGCTCGATGATCCTGCCGGAAATGGTCGGCCTGACCATCGCCATCCACAACGGCCGTCAGCATGTCCCTGTGCTGGTCAACGAGAACATGGTCGGGCACAAGCTCGGCGAGTTCGCGACGACCCGCACGTTCAAGGGCCATGGCGGCGACAAGAAGGGTAAGTGATGAGCACTGAAGCCAAAGCGATCCTGCGCAGCGCCCGCATTTCGGCGCAGAAGGCACGCCTGGTGGCTGACCTGGTCCGCGGCTTGCCCGTGGGCCGAGCCAGCGACGTGCTCCAGTTCACCAACAAGAAGGCCGCAGCCCTTGTTCGCAAGGTGCTGTTGTCGGCTGTCGCCAACGCCGAGAACAATCTCGGCGCCGACGTCGACGACCTGAAGGTCGCACGCATCTTCGTCGACGAAGGTCCGGCGATGAAGCGCATGTACGCCCGCGCCAAGGGCCGCGGTTCCCGCATCCTGAAGCGCACGAGCCACATCACTGTGGTCGTTGGCAACTAAAGAGGACGTAGACGATGGGTCATAAAGTTCATCCCACCGGTATCCGCCTCGGCATTGCCAAGGACTGGAACTCGAAGTGGTACGCCAACAAGGGCGAATACGCCCAGTACCTCGCTGCCGACCTCAAGGTCCGCGAGATGCTGCGCAAGAAGCTGGCCCAGGCCGGCATCTCCAAGATCCTCATCGAGCGTCCGGCCAAGACCGCACGCGTGACGATTCACACCGCCCGTCCGGGCGTGGTGATCGGCAAGAAGGGCGAGGATATCGAGAAGCTGCGCAAGGAAGTCAGTGACCTGATGGGCGTTCCGGCGCACATCAACGTCAGTGAAGTCCGTAAGCCTGAGCTGGACGCACAGCTGGTTGCCGAGTCGATCGCGCAGCAGCTGGAGCGTCGCATCATGTTCCGCCGCGCCATGAAGCGCTCGGTTGGCAACGCGATGCGCCTGGGCGCACTGGGTATCAAGATCAATGTCTCTGGCCGTTTGAACGGCGCTGAGATTGCTCGTTCCGAATGGAGCCGCGAAGGTCGCGTGCCGCTGCATACGCTGCGCGCCGACATCGACTACGGCACCGCCGAGGCTCATACGACCTACGGCGTCATCGGCATCAAGGTGTGGATCTACAAGGGCGAAATCTTCGACCTTGCAGCAGCCGGCCAGGAGTCGAAGGAAGAGCAGTCCCAGCCGCGCCGTGAGGGTGGTGAGGGTCGTCGTGAAGGGCGTCGCGAGGGCGGTGAAGGCCGTCGCGAGCGGACGGCGAAGTAAGGAGAGTTGCCATGCTGCAACCTAAGCGAACCAAATACCGTAAGCAGTTCAAGGGCCGTAACGATGGTCTGGCTTTCTCCTCGAACCTCGTCAGCTTTGGCGAGTTCGGTCTGAAGGCAACCACTTTTGGCGCCCTGACCGCTCGTCAGATCGAAGCCGGTCGTCGTTGCATCACCCGTTTTGTGAAGCGCGGCGGCAAGCTGTGGATCCGTGTGTACCCGGATAAGCCCATCACCAAGAAGCCCATCGAAGTTCGAATGGGTGCCGGTAAGGGTGGCGTTGAATACTGGGTCGCTCCGATCCAGCCGGGCCGCATGCTCTATGAAATCGAGGGTATCGACGAGGCGACGGCACGCGAGGCGTTCCGCCTGGCCGCCGCCAAGCTCTCGGTCCAGACCCAATTCGTGACCCGGGCGGTGATGTGATATGGCCATCAAAGATTTGACCACCAAGTCGGCCGACGAGCTGAACAAGCATCTGCTGGACCTCCGCAAGGAGCAGTTCAATCTGCGCATGCAGAAAGGCACCGGCCAGCTCAACCAGCCGCACCAGCTGCGCCGCGTTCGGCGCGACATCGCCCGCACGAAGTTCGTGCTCGGCGGCAAGAAGTAAGGGACGGCTGATATGAGCGACAACCAAAAGCAGACGCGCACCCTCGAGGGCCGCGTCATTAGTAACAAGATGGACAAGACCGTGACGGTCCTGATCGAGCGCCAGGAACAGCATCCGCTGATCGGCAAGATCATCCGTCGTTCGACCAAGCTTCACGCACAGGACGACCTGGGCGCGAACGAGGGCGACCTGGTCCGCATTGCAGAATGCCGTCCCTTGTCCAAGACCAAGCATCACCGCGTGGTCGAAATCATCACGCGCGCTAACGTCTAAGGGAGGGTGCAGACATGATCCAGATGCAAAGCACGCTATCCGCGGCCGATAACAGCGGTGCTCGCGAACTGATGTGCATCAAGGTGCTCGGCGGCTCCAAGCGCCGTTACGCCGCGATCGGTGACGTTATCAAGGTCACCGTGAAAGATGCCATTCCCCGCGGCAAGGTGAAGAAGGGCGAGGTGTACAACGCCGTGGTGGTTCGTACCGCCAAGGGTGTGCGCCGTCCCGATGGCTCGCTGATCCGTTTCGACGGCAACGCAGCGGTCCTCCTCAACAACAAGCTCGAGCCGATTGGCACCCGTATCTTCGGGCCGGTCACTCGCGAGCTGCGCAGCGAGAAGTTCATGAAGATCGTCTCCCTCGCGCCCGAAGTGCTCTGAGCGGAGACTAGACCATGAACCGTATCCGCAAGGGTGATCAGGTCCTCGTGATCACCGGCAAAAACAAGGGTCAGCGCGGCGACGTGCTGCGCGTTGATGGCGACCGCGTGTTCGTCTCCAACGTGAACCTGGTCAAGCGTCACACCAAGCCGAATCCGCAGGCCAACCAGGCCGGTGGCATCGTCGAGCGTGAGGCTTCGATCCACCTCTCCAACGTCCAGCTGTTCAACTCCGCCACGGGCAAGGGTGAACGCGTTGGCGCCAAGACGCTCTCTGATGGGCGTAAGGTGCGCGTGTTCAAGTCCTCCGGCGAAGTCGTGGACGCGTAAGGAATTAACTATGACGACGCGTCTCGAAACGTTTTACAAAGACCAGGTCATCCAGAAGCTCACCGAGCGTTTTGGTTACCAGAACGTGATGCAGGTTCCCCGCATCACCAAGATCACGCTGAACATGGGCGTGGGCGAAGCGGCGGGCAACAAGAAAGTGCTCGAAAACGCCGTGGCCGACATGGCCAAGATCGCCGGCCAGAAGCCGATCCAGACCAAGGCCCGCGTGTCGGTTGCCTCGTTCAAGATCCGCGACGGTTGGCCGATCGGCTGCAAGGTCACCCTGCGCCGCGCGCAGATGTGGGAATTCCTCGATCGCCTGATCAACATCTCGCTGCCGCGTACGCGCGACTTCCGTGGTGTGTCGGGTCGCGCTTTTGACGGCCGCGGTAACTACAACTTCGGCGTCAAAGAGCAGATCATCTTCCCGGAAATCGACTTCGACGCCGTCGACGCGATGCGTGGCATGGATATCTCCATCACCACCACCGCCAAGTCGGACGACGAAGCCAAAGCGCTGCTGGAAGCCTTCAGCTTCCCGTTCCGCAACTGATACACGCGAGAGATATCTATCTATGGCAAAGACCTCGATGGTCAACCGCGATATCAAGCGGACCAAGCTCGTCAAGAAGTACGCCGCCAAGCGCGCCGAACTGAAGGCGATCGTGCTGAGCCCCAACGCCTCGTATGACGAGAAGATGGAAGCCCAGACCAAGCTGCAGAAGCTGCCGCGCGACGCGAGCCCGTCTCGCCAGCGCACCCGCTGTGCTCTGACCGGCCGTCCGCGCGCCGTGTATCAGAAGTTCGGCTTGGGCCGCAACAAGCTGCGCGAAGCCACCATGCGTGGTGACGTGCCTGGCCTGCGCAAGGCCAGCTGGTAAGACCCCAAACAGGGCGTTGACGGGTTTCGGCCCGTTGGCGTTCGATGCGGCGGTGGGCGCCTGCCTGCCGCCGTTGGCGCGATTTATGCGCTGATGTTCGCAAAGTCGGAAAAAGCTGTTATAGTCGTCGGTCTGCGTTCCGCAGGTCGGCACTGTGCCGGCTCACAATTGAATTGATTTCCGGTTTTTCGGATATCGGTGCACTCTGAAGGATGTTTTCATGAGCATGACTGATCCCATCGCCGATCTGTTTACGCGCATCCGCAATGCCCAGCTCACGGGCAAGCAGACCGTAAACATGCCGTCGTCGAAGCTGAAGGTGGCCATCGCCAACCTTCTCAAGAATGAGGGCTATATCCTCGACGCCAAGGCCTCCTCCGTGGAAGGCAAGCCGGTGCTCGAGATCAAGCTCAAGTATTTCGAAGGCCGTCCGGCTATCGAAACCATCGCCCGTGTCAGCCGTTCCGGTCTCCGCGTCTATCGCGGCAAGGACGAGCTGCCGAAGGTCCTCGGTGGCCTGGGTATCTCGATCATCTCGACTTCCGCCGGTCTGCTGACCGACGCGCAGGCCCGTTCGAAGGGTCTGGGCGGCGAAGTCATCGGCCAGGTCGCATAAGGAGCCGACGATGTCCCGCGTAGCCAAACAACCGATCAACCTGCCCAAGGGCGTTGAAGTCAAGTCCGACGCCAACGGCATTTCCGTCAAGGGCCCGAAGGGCACCCTGGCGATCCATCACCTGCCGGGCGCCTCGATCAATATCGACAATGGCGTGGCCAACATCGTTCTCGCCGAAGGCGCGGACGACAAGTTCGGTGGCACCCTGCGCGCGCTGCTGGCCAACATGGTCAAGGGCGTGTCCGACGGTTACGAGCGCAAGCTCGAGCTGGTCGGCGTGGGCTACCGTGCTTCGATGGCCGGCAAGTCGCTGAACATTGCCCTGGGCTTCTCGCATCCGGTCGTGTTCGAAGCGCCCGAAGGCATCACCATCGAAACCCCGACGCAGACCGAAATCCTGATCAAGGGTTCGGACAAGCAGCGCGTGGGCGAGGTGGCCGCCAAGATCCGTGGCTTCCGTCCGCCGGAACCCTATAAGGGCAAGGGCGTGCGCTACTCCGGCGAGAAGATCACCCTGAAGGAAGCCAAGAAGGCATAAGCGGTCCCTCGCGAAAGGGCAGCCATCCATGGCTGCACTCTTCAAAAGGGCTAAAGCTGCTTGTCGATCCGCTTCTAGGAACTATGACGATGAACAAGAACGAATCCCGCCTGCGTCGCGCCAAGTCGACTCGCTCCCACATCCGCAAGCTCGGTGTGGCTCGCCTGTCGGTGCATCGCACCGGTCAGCACCTGTACGCACAGGTGTTCGACGCTTCGGGCACGAACGTGGTGGCTGCTGCCTCCACCGTGCAGAAGTCGGTTGCTGAAGGTCTGAAGGGCACGAAGAACCTCACCGCTGCCGCCGCTGTCGGCAAGGCCGTGGCTGAGCGTGCGCTGGCCGCTGGTATCGAGTCCGTGGCGTTCGATCGCTCGGGCTTCCGCTACCACGGTCGCATCAAGGCGCTGGCCGATGCGGCCCGCGAAGCCGGCCTGAAGTTCTAAGGCCGCTTGGTATCGGGTGCCGGTTCGCCGGCACTTGATGCCAACAGAAGTACCCACAACTCCAAGCGGCTCAGCCGCAAGTAAAAGTCCCGGTTTGCCGGGCACATGGAAAAAAACATGTCTTCTACCGATCGCGAAAATTCAGACGGCCTGCTCGAGAAGCTGATTGCCGTTAACCGCGTGGCCAAGACCGTCAAGGGTGGCCGCCAGATGAGCTTCACTGCGCTGACCGTGGTCGGCGACGGCGAAGGCCGCGTGGGTTTTGGTTATGGCAAGGCGCGTGAAGTGCCGGTCGCCATCTCCAAGGCCATGGAGCGCGCCCGCCGCCAGATGGTGAGCATCGACCTGAACAACGGCACCCTGTGGTACGCCATCAAGGCCAACCACGGCGCAGCCCGCGTGTTCATGCAGCCCGCTTCGGAAGGTACCGGCGTGATCGCCGGCGGCGCCATGCGCGCTGTGCTCGAAGTGGTCGGCGTGAAGAACGTGCTCGCCAAGGCCGTTGGTTCGCGTAACCCGATCAACCTGGTCCGCGCGACCATCAAGGGCCTGCAGGCCGTTGCCTCGCCGAAGCAGATCGCTGCCAAGCGCGGTAAGACCCTGGAAGAGGTGCTGGGCAATGGCTAAGAACAACGAAACCGCCGCCACCGTGCGCGTGCGCCTGGTCAAGGGCCTGCGCGGTGTGCAGAGCCGCCATCGCCTGAGCGTGAAGGCGCTCGGCCTGAGCAAGCTCAATGACGTCCGTGAATTGAAGGACAGCCCGCAGGTTCGCGGCCTGATCAACACGGTCTATTACCTCGTGCGGGTTGAGGAGTAATCACCATGCGTCTTAACGACATCAAGCCGGCCGCCGGCTCCCGTAAGACCCGCCTTCGCGTGGGTCGCGGTATCGGTTCGGGCCTGGGCAAGACCGCCGGTCGCGGTCACAAGGGTCAGCACGCTCGCGCGGGCGGCACCCACAAGTACGGTTTCGAAGGCGGTCAGATGCCGCTGCAGCGTCGCCTGCCGAAGGTTGGCTTCCGCTCGCTGAAGAAGAAAGAAAGCCAGGAAGTGTTCCTGTATCAGCTGGCCACCCTGAAGGCAGACGTGATCGATACGATCGCCCTGCATCAGGCTGGTTTGATCGACAGCCATGCCAAGAAGGTCAAGGTTGTCCTCAAGGGCGAAATCGGCCGCGCCGTGAAGCTGTCGGGCGTGCTGGCTACGGCCGGCGCCAAGGCAGCGATCGAAGCTGCCGGCGGCAGCGTGGAGTAATCACGTGGCGTCAGCCCAGGGCACATCGCTCGGATCGCTCGGCAAGCTGACGGAACTGCGTCAGCGCATCTTCTTCGTGATTGGTGCGCTGATCGTCTTCCGTCTCGGTTCCTTCATCCCGGTTCCCGGCGTCAACCCGGAAGCCATGACGAACCTGATCGAGCAGGGCGGCGGCCTGATGAACATGTTCAACATGTTCTCGGGTGGCTCGCTGGCACGTTTCTCGGTGTTCGCGCTCGGCGTGGTTCCCTACATCTCCGCATCCATCGTGGTGCAGATGATGGGTTCGGTGATCCCGAGCCTGCAGGCGCTGCGCAAGGAAGGTGAGGCGGGTCGTCGCAAGATGACTACCTACACCCGGTTCGGTACGGTTGGTCTGGCGGCTTTCCAGGCGTTCGGCATCGCGGTGGCCCTGCAGAAGCAGGTCGCAGCGGGCGGTGCGCCGGTGGTCTACACGCCGGGCATGGGTTTCATCATGGCGTCGATCGTCGGCCTTACCGCCGGCACGATGTTCCTGATGTGGCTGGGTGAGCAGATCACCGAACGCGGTATCGGCAACGGTATTTCGCTGCTGATCTTCGCCGGTATCGTGGCGGGTCTGCCGGGTGCGGTTGCGCACACGCTGACCATGGCCAACAACGGCGAGCTCTCCGTGATCCGGATGCTCATGGTGGTCGGCCTGATCCTCGCGGTGACGGCGTTCGTGGTGTTCATGGAGCGCGCCCAGCGTCGCATCACCGTGAACTACGCGCGTCGCTCCGGCGGCCAGCGGGCCTACATGAACCAGACCTCGCACCTGCCGCTCAAGATCAACATGGCGGGTGTGATTCCGCCGATCTTCGCGTCCAGTCTGCTGATGTTCCCCGCCACGGCGGCCACCTGGTTCGGCCAGGGCCACCAGTCGCGCTGGATCACCGAGCTGACCCAGGCGCTGACCCCGGGCGAGCCCCTGTACGACATCGTCTTCGCGGTGCTGGTGATCACTTTCGCCTTCTTCTATACGGCGATCGTGTTCAACTCCCAGGAGACGGCGGATAACCTCAAGCGCTCTGGCGCCTTGATTCCGGGCATCCGCCCGGGCCGCTCCACGGCTGACTACATCGACAACGTAATGACCCGTCTTACCGGTGTCGGCGCGCTGTACCTGGTGCTGGTCTGCCTGGTTCCATCGTTTATGCAAAAAGCGTGGCACGTCCCGTTCTACTTCGGTGGCACCTCTCTGCTCATCGTCGTGGTCGTGGTGATGGATTTCACTGCTCAGGTGCAGGCGCACTTGGTCAGTCACCAGTACGAAAGCCTGCTGAAGAAGGCCAACCTCCGCCGCAACTGATGGCTGCTGGGGTGGTGTGAAGTTGGTCTAAGTCGGAGGGCGGCGGTACCCCAGGTACCGCAGGGCTTTCCTAATGGGTTGTTTAAGGTTAGAATTGCGCGTTTACCGCGCACGAAACGCATCGGAGAAAGTACATCATGGCGCGCATCGCGGGTGTCAATTTGCCGGTCCAGAAGCATGTCTGGGTTGGCCTGCAGAGCATTTACGGGATCGGCCGCAGCCGGGCCAAGAAGGTCTGCGCGGACGCTGGCGTGGTTCCCACCACCCAGATCAAGTCCCTGAGTGAAGGCGAAGTCGAGAAGATTCGTCATGAAATCAGCAAGTACGTCGTTGAAGGCGATCTGCGTCGCGAGGTGGGTATCGCCATCAAGCGTCTGATGGATCTGGGTTGCTACCGCGGTCTGCGTCACCGCCGTGGTCTGCCGGTGCGCGGCCAGCGCACGCGTACCAATGCACGCACCCGTAAGGGTCCGCGTCGCGCCATCAAGAAGTAACGGATTCCGAACATGGCTAAGCCTGTCAAGACCAAGAAGAAGATCAAGCGCGTTGTCACGGATGCCGTGGCCCACGTGCAGGCCTCCTTCAACAACACCATCGTCACCATCACCGATCGCCAGGGCAACGCCCTGTCGTGGGCGACTGCCGGCGGCGCGGGTTTCCGCGGCTCGCGTAAGTCGACCCCGTTCGCTGCCCAGGTTGCCGCCGAAAAGGCTGGCCGCGCTGCAGGCGACTACGGTGTGAAGACCGTGGAAGTGCGCATCAAGGGCCCGGGTCCGGGTCGTGAGTCCGCCGTGCGTTCGCTGAACGCGCTGGGCTACAAGGTGCTCAACATCATCGACGTCACGCCGATTCCGCATAACGGCTGCCGTCCCCCCAAGAAGCGTCGAGTCTAAGGAGCATACCCATGGCCCGTTATCGTGGAGCTACCTGCAAACTCGCCCGTCGTGAGGGTGCAGATCTCAGCCTGAAGAGCCCGGCGCGCGCGCTGGACTCCAAGTGCAAGCTGGAAAACAAGCCCGGCCAGCATGGCGCCAACAAGCGCATGCGCATGTCCGATTACGCCAACCAGCTGCGTGAAAAGCAGAAGGTGAAGCGCATCTACGGCGTGCTCGAGCGTCAGTTCAGCAACTACTACTCCAAGGCGTCGACCCTCAAGGGCAACACCGGCGAGAACCTGCTGCGCCTGCTCGAAAGCCGTCTCGACAACGTCGTTTACCGCATGGGTTTCGCGGTCACCCGCGCCCAGGCCCGTCAGCTGGTCAGCCACAAGGCTGTGCTGGTCAACGGCAAGAAGGTGAACATCCCGTCGTACCAGGTTCGTCCGGGCGACGCGGTTGCACTGACCGAGCGTGCGCGCACTCAGCTGCGCGTGCAGGAAGCGGCAACCGTGTTCGACACCATGGACCTGCGTCCGCAGTGGGTCGAAGTCGACAGCAAGAAGTTCGAAGGTACGTTCAAGTCGATGCCGGACCGCGGCGATCTGCCGACCGACATCAACGAGAGCCTGATCGTCGAGCTCTACTCGAAGTAATCAACCGGAGCCCTGCATGGCAGTTTCGTCAACTAGCGTGCTGCGCCCTCGCGGCCTCAGCGTCGAGCAACTCGGAGCCAACCGCGCCAAGGTGGTGGTCGAGCCGCTCGAGCGTGGTTTTGGCCACACCCTGGGCAACGCGCTGCGCCGCGTGCTGCTCTCCTCGATCCCTGGCTCTGCCATCGTCGAGGTGGAAATTGATGGCGTGCTGCACGAGTACACCACGCTTGAAGGTCTGCAGGAGGACGTCATTGAAGTCCTGCTCAACCTCAAGGATGTGGCGATTCGCCAGCATTCGGGTGATGAAGTCACCCTGACCTTGTCCAAGAAGGGCAAGGGCGTGGTCACCGCCGGCGATATCGCCGTCGACCACTCGGTGGAAATCATCAACCCCGAGCATGTGATCTGCCACCTGACCAAGGACATTGCCCTCAACATGCGTTTGAAGGTGCGTCGCGGCGTCGGCTACCAGCCGGCCAGCTCGCGCCAGCATCCGGATGACGAGGCTCGTCCGATTGGCCGCCTGCAGCTCGACGCGTCGTTCGCGCCGGTTCTGCGTGTTGCCTACGAAGTTGACGCCGCTCGCGTTGAGCAGCGCACCAACCTCGACAAGCTCGTGCTCGACATTGAAACCAACGGCACCATCGGTGCGGAAGACGCGGTTCGCAAGGCCGCTGAAATCCTCAACGACCAGCTGTCGGTGTTCGGTGACTTCTCGCGCCGCGAGAGTGCCACCGACAAGGCGGAGAAGGGCGGTTTCGATCCGCTGCTGCTGCGTCCGATCGACGATCTGGAGCTCACCGTGCGTTCGGCTAACTGCCTGAAGGCCGAGAGCATCTACTACATCGGCGACCTGGTGCAGAAGACGGAAGTCGAACTGCTCAAGACGCCGAACCTCGGCAAGAAGTCCCTGACCGAAATCAAGGACGTGCTGGGTGGTCGTGGTCTCGCGCTCGGTATGAAGCTCGAAAACTGGCCGCCGCCGGGTCTGTCCCACGGCATGCAGCTGGGTTAAAAGTTTTGGCGGTCGTTCGCGACCGCCGGCTGTAACGGCAAACTGGCGAGCGTACTTCGGTGCGCTCGCCAGCTGCTAAAGCGGTATCAAAACCGCATGATGTTTTGGGTGACTACTTTGGTCGCCGGTATTGGTGCTCTGACGAGTGTTCAACCCTCGGATTTTGCAGACACCTGAAACGGCCAGCTTGGCCGTCTTGCTCAATAAGAGCCCGTAGTACCAAGGGCTTCATCAGCGGGTAACCGCGGGAAGTCGGACCGAACCGCCGACTTTTCATAACAACAGACAAAGAGAGTATTGCCATGCGCCACCAGAAATCCGGTCGCAAGCTCAACCGCACGAGCAGCCACCGCGAAGCCATGTTCAAGAACATGGCCGCGTCGCTGATCAAGCACGAGCTGATCCGCACCACCCTTCCCAAGGCGAAGGAACTCCGTCGCGTCGCCGAGCCGCTCATCACGCTCGCCAAGACCGATGGCGTTGCCAACCGTCGTCTCGCTTTCGCGCGTCTGCGCGACAAGCAGGCCGTCGGCAAGCTGTTCGTCGAACTGGGTCCGCGCTACCAGACCCGTCCCGGCGGCTACCTGCGCATCCTCAAGTGCGGCTTCCGCCCGGGCGACAACGCTCCGATGGCGTACGTCGAGCTGGTTGATCGCCCGCAGACGGACGAAGCTGCCGAGTAATCGGTTGCAACATGCGTTTTGCAAAACCCTGGCGGGGCAACCTGCCGGGGTTTTTGCTTTTTTGGGACGCGCTGAGTGGAGTTGCCGGCAGGCGTTAGATGGGCGCGGCAGCGGAATCAGCGGCGCATCGTTGCCAGCCGTGTTCGCGGGAAGTTGCGGTGGGACGATCAGGCGATAAGAGTGCGCCTTTGCCAATGCCCCATGGGTGAATCGGCAGGGCTGACAGGGGCGGGGCAAGCGGGTAATGTCCGCTTTCGCATTGCAGCACAGTCAGGCCATGAACCCTTTCCGTTGGTCGTATCGCGCCACCTACTTCGCCGGATTCGTCATCTGCGTCGCGCTGCTGGGCTTTGCCCTGTACGCCGAGCACGTGCTCAACATGATCCCGTGTCCGCTGTGTATTTTTCAGCGCATAGCCTTCATGGTGATGGCGGTGTTCTTCCTTCTCGGCGGCTTGCACGCACCGCGCGGCGGCGCGCGCTGGATCTATACCGGCGGCGTCATGTTGGGCGCATTGGGCGGCATCGTCACGGCGGCGCGCCACCTTTGGCTGCAGACGCTGCCTGCCGATCAGATTCCCGCCTGTGGCCCGAATCTCGGCTACATGATGGATACGTTCCCGTTCGCCAAAGTGCTAAAACTGGTGTTCACCGGTTCGGGCGAGTGCGCCAAGATCGAACCGGTGCTTGGCTTGCCCATGCCGGCGTGGACCCTCATGTGGTACGTGCTGCTGGTGATCGCGGCGGTAGTCGCCGCCACGCGCAAGCGAGTCTGAGCAGGGTTGTTCTCTATGTCGCAGGTTACGCCCGTCAAGCCTTCACCCTCCGCCGACCTGGAAGGCTGGTCGCCAGAAAGTTGGCAGGGCCGCCAGGCGTTGCAGCAGCCGCTTTATGAGGACGCCGCCGAACTGGCGCGCGCCACCGATCAGCTTGCAACGCTGCCTCCGTTGGTCACCTCGTGGGAAGTGCTATCCCTGAAAAAGGCGCTGGCCGAAGCGCAGGAAGGTCATCGTTTCCTGCTGCAGGGCGGCGATTGCGCGGAGAGTTTTGCCGACTGCACCAGCCCGATCATTTCCAATCGGCTCAAAGTGCTGCTGCAGATGAGTCTGGTGCTGGTGCACGGGCTGAAGAAGCCGGTGCTGCGCGTGGGTCGGTTTGCCGGCCAGTACGCCAAGCCGCGCTCGGCCGATCACGAGACGCGCGATGGTGTGACCTTGCCGAGTTTTCGCGGCGACGTGGTCAATGGACCTGAGTTCACGCCGGAAGCCCGTCGCGCCGATCCCCAGCGCCTGATTCAGGGTCACGCGCATTCGGCGCTCACCATGAATTTCGTGCGTGCGCTGATTGATGGCGGTTTTGCCGACCTGCACCACCCCGAATACTGGGATCTGGCCTGGGTCGAGCATTCGCCGCTGGCCGCCGAGTACCGTCGCATGGTTGCGGCCATCGGCGATTCGCTGCGCTTCATGGAAACCCTGGCCGGCCCCATCGCCGGTTTCTCCCGCGTGGATTTCTTCACCTCGCACGAAGCGCTGCTGCTGCACTACGAGCAGGCGCTGACGCGCAAGGTGCCGCGACACCAGGGCTGGTTCAACCTGTCTACGCATTTCCCGTGGATCGGCATGCGTACCGCGGCGCTCGATGGCGCCCACGTCGAGTATTTCCGCGGCATTCGCAATCCGATCGCGGTGAAGGTGGGGCCCTCGGTCACGCCGGATCAGTTGCTGCCCGTCATCGATGCCTTGAACCCGGAAGACGAGCCCGGCCGCCTCACCCTGATCCATCGGATGGGCAATGGCCTGATCGGCAGCGCACTGCCGCCCTTGCTCGAGGCCGTCCGGCGGGAAGGGCGCCGGGTGCTGTGGGTCGCCGATCCCATGCATGGCAATACCGAAACCACCTCCAATGGCTATAAGACGCGCCGTTTCGACAATATCCGGGGCGAGTTGGACCAGGCCTTCGATATCCATGCGGCCGCGGGTACGCGGCTGGGCGGCGTGCATCTGGAATTGACCGGCGAAGACGTCACCGAATGCATGGGAGGCGCCCGCGATCTCAATGAGGCTGATCTGGATCGCGCCTACAAATCCATGGTCGATCCGCGGCTCAACTACGAGCAGTCGCTGGAGCTGGCCATGTTGATCGTGCGCAAATCCGTTGGTTCGTCGCCCCGCTGACCGGCTGCGAGCGTAACCCTGAAAAAAAAGATGTGAAAAACAGAGCCCGGTCCGTCGCCGGGCTTTGTTTTTGCATGGGGAGGAACAGGGTCCCCGCGGCTGCCGCGTTGCAGCGCGTTGCGTAAGGATTTTCCTGCGACAATCGGCAGCTCGCCGAAGGCTCGATCTCACCGCTGCGCAAAGCTTGGGTCGGTTTTACGCGTTAATTGAAACAGGGGTTTGGCACTACTCGATGGTCACGGCAACGAAAGGACACGGCGACGCAGGGAAACGTGCGGCGCTCCACGCAAAGCTTCGCCAGATTGGCGTCGTCGTCGCTTATGCGGTGGGTTTCTCGCTGCTCAAGGAAGTCTCCACTTCCCACTGGAACATGATTGCCGGCTTGCGCCTGCTGTGCCTGCTGGTGGTGCCGTACCGCTACTGGCCGGCCATGATCATCGGGGAGACCATCCCGCTGATCGGTCTGGGTTGGACCTACCACGACCGTTTTGGAACACTCTGGGCACTTTCGGTCACTGTATCGCCGATGCTGGTGACCGCGCCCGTGATTGCGTGGTGCCGGCGCCGCCTGCCCGTATGGGGGGATGGTCGCGTGAACATCACCGCGATCATGACCTGCATCCTTGCCGGCAGCATCGTCAGTGCTCTGGTCAATAGCGCCTCGTTTGCCACGATGACGTTTCTACCCACCGAAAAACCGCATCCGCTGACCGTGCACACGGTGCTGGAATATTTCCTCGGGAGTTACCTTGGTGCGTTGACCTTGGTCCCGCCGGTGTTCGCTTGGTGGAGTTGGTCCGGCCGTCAGGTTGCGGGCGCTGTCTCGATGAAGCGAGAGGCCTTGTTGGATTGCCTGAAGGGCGTGGTGCCGTCGCTGCTGCTGCTCATTTGGCTGGCCTCGACCCAGCTGGGCGACGAGGTAGTAGCCATCGCCCGCATGGCGATGTTCCTGCCGGTGGCATGGCTGACCCTGCGCCTGGGCTGGCAGGGAGCGGCCATCGGTGGCCTGCTCGCCAGCATCGCCGTCGAGCTCACCATGACGGTGGAGCGCGACCCGGCCGTCATGCAGGCGCAGGCGCTGATCGCCTTCGCCGTCTCCAGCTTGATCATGCTGGGCGCGCGCCTGGCGCCAAAGTCGGCCAATGATCTGGGCGGGCGTCTGGACAGCAACGACAGCCTGCGTGGCTTCCTGTTGGCGCAGCAAGGCCTTTACCAGGAGGAGTTGCGCCTGCGCCATGTGGCCGAGTCGCTCGATCGCCTGGGCCAATCGATGCGTGATGGCCAGCACCGCATGATGGAGCGTCTGCGGCCGGTGCTGCCTGCCAGCATGGAGCAGACCTATGCGCGGCATCTGGATCTGACCCAGCTGGAAATGCAGCGCCTTGCCGACGCCTTGCATCCGCGCGCCTGGCGCGAACATGGATTGGCGGCCACTTTCGAGAGCGGTCCGTTGTCGAAGGCCGCTGCACTGGTTGGCGCTGCCTACAGCTGCACGCTTACCGGCAGCGGCCTCAACCTGCTGGCGCCGGACGTCCACATGATGCTCTACCGCCAGGCCTGCGAAGTGTTGGTGTATATGCTGGCGCGCGAGCCGATGAAGCGCGTGCGCGTGCATATTCGCGGCGGCTGCTCGCACGGCCGGCGTTGGGTCGTGCTGCGCATGAGTGCCGTGCGCTCGGCGCCTGCGCTGCGTGGACGGCCGGTACCCGAATGGCGCCAGCTCGTATCGTTGCTCGGCACCAATGGCCAGGGCATGGCCACGGTGCGCGAACGCGCACTCATTTACGGCGGCGTGGTGCACGAACGCGAGAGCCATGATCACCTCGGCGTGACGCTGCTGCTGCACGATGCGCTGCGCGTCGACGCGCCGGTGCCACTGCCGATGCCGCCGCTGGATCGCGCGGTGTCCGCCTGACCCACACGGGAAATCGACAGCACGGGGATCAAGCTTGTGCGGCATGATGTCGCTAAGTCGCGCCGTCTGGCCGTTTGATCCTGCACAGCGTGGATGCGCGCCTATAATCGGCCACCGTTGCGGCGCGGCACGTTCTCGCCGCGCACTCACGCGTAGGTCGGGGAAACATGAAAACCCTTTCAGCGAAGTGGTCGCAGGCCGGGCGCGCATGGGGCGCATGGATCGCGTTGATGTTGCTGATGCACGTTGGCATGGCCCACGCGCAGGACGCGCCGCATCCCGCTATCCCGGACACCCTGCAGCAACGCATTGCCGCATGCACCGCCTGTCACGGCGCGCATGGTGAAGGCACCCCGGAAAGCGGATTTTTTCCGCGCCTGGCGGGTAAGCCCGCCGGCTATCTCGCGCGTCAGCTGAGGGATTTCCAGCTGGGCCTGCGCAAGTACGGTCCGATGGAATACACCGTGCGACAGCTCAGCCCCGAATACATGCACGAGATCGCCGAGTACTTCGCCGCGCAAGAGGTCCCCTACGCGCCTTCGCCGCTGCCCCGTGTCACCGCGCAAGCGCAAGAGCGCGGCGAAACGCTGGTGATGCATGGTGATCCGTCGCGGCAGATTCCCGCTTGCCAGTCTTGCCATGGCAGTCAGCTTACCGGCGTGCAGCCCGACATTCCGGGGCTGGTTGGATTGCCGTACGACTACCTCAGCTCGCAGCTCGGTTCATGGCGCACAAAAACGCGCGCGATGACGGCGCCTGACTGCATGGCGGAAATCGCCAATCGCTTGAGCGACTCGGACATCACCGCTGTGTCGGCGTGGCTGGCCAGCCGTGCACTGCCGGCCGATATGCACGCGCAGGCCCCCGGCACGGTGACACCGCCGCTGCGTTGCGGCGTGCTGGCCGACAAGGGAGATGGCGCATGAAGCGCATAGCGATCATTGTTGTCGTGATACTGCTGCTGGCCGGCGGCTGGTGGTGGTTTCAGCATGAAGCGCAGCCTTCCGTGGCGCCGTCCACCAGCAAGGCTGACGCTGCGAGCTTGAAGGATCCGGCGCTGATCGCGAAGGGCGAATACCTCGCCGTGGTGGGCGATTGCGCGTCCTGCCATACCGCGCAAGGTGGCGAGCGTTATGCAGGCGGGCGCGTGCTGCCTACGCCGTTCGGCAATATTCCCTCGCCCAACATCACGCCCGATCACGCGACTGGATTGGGTGGCTGGAGCTTCGAGGATTTCTGGCAGGCACTGCACAGCGGCAAGGGACGCCAGGGCGAATTTCTGTATCCGGTGTTTTCCTATACCTCGTACACCAAGGTGTCGCGCGACGATGCGCTGGCGATGTTCGCCTATCTGCAATCGTTGGCACCGGTGCATGCGCCCGCGCAACAGCCGTCGCTGGAATTTCCATACAACGTGCGTAGCGGCCTGAAGGCGTGGCGCGCGTTGTACTTTCACGAAGGCGAGTTCCAGCGCGATGCGTCGAAGTCCGATGCGTGGAATCGCGGCGCGTATCTGGTGCAGGGACTCGGCCATTGCAACGAATGCCATGCACCGCGCGATTCGCTGGGTGGGCAGGAAGGCAAGGCGTCGCTGGCCGGCGGACAGATTCCCGCACAAAACTGGTACGCGCCGGACTTGAGCATGCAGGCCAATGGTGGCCTTGCCGGCTGGAGCGAGCAGGACATCGTCGATCTGCTGAAGACAGGGCAGTCAGCGCGCGGCACAGCGTTTGGCCCCATGGCCGACGTGGTGGTGCAGAGCACCCAGCACTTGCAGGATGACGACCTGCGCGCGATCGCCACCTATCTGCAATCGCTACCGCCGCGGGCCGCCACGAAATCCGAGGAACCGCTGTTCGACACGCACGCCATCATGGCGCAGGGCGCCAAGGTGTACGACGCACGTTGCGCGGATTGCCACGGCAAGGACGGCAACGGCGTGGCGGGAATCTATCCGCCGCTCAATGGCAATTCTTCGGTGAATGAGCCGACCGCCATCAATGCGATGCGCGTTGTCCTGCTAGGTGGATTTGCACCGGTGACCAAGGGCAATCCGCGGCCTTATTCGATGCCGCCGTTTGCGCAGCAATTGAGCGATGCCGACGTCGCGGCGGTGGTGACCTACATCCGCAGGTCGTGGAACAATTCGGCCTCGGTGGTGATGGAGCGCGACGTCGGCAAATACCGCCACACGCCGATCGACTGATCGGCGCTGTGCGCGTCATGCTGGCGCGCGTGCATGGCCGGAAGCCTCGCTGATGCAGCCTGCGCCGATGAGTGCAGCGTGCACCGCCTGTTCGAATGGCGTGTAGAGCTCGCCTCCAAGGAACGCCTTGAGCTTGGTGTCATCGAGCTGGACGCGGTCGCGCCACAGATAGCGCATCTTGCAGAGCTCGCGCATGGTTTCGTTGAACGGAGTGGCGAGCCGCGCCAGCCACCAGGGGAAACGCCCGGCCTTGATCGCGTCGTCGCCAGCGGCACGACGCACGGCGTCGAGCATGGCGTGTCCGTCCACCCAGTAGCCGCCGAAATGAAAGCGCTCGAATGGCGCCAGCTCATTCTCGCGATCAAGCAGGCGGACCAAGGCATGAGCGACATCCGGCAGATAAGCCCAGCTGTGGCCCACGCTGTAGTCGCCGGGATAAGCGATGCGTGTGACCGGCTTGCCGGCCTGCAGCAAACCCTGTGCAAACCAGTTGTTGCCGGCGCGCGGGCCAAAGAAGTCGCCACAGCGGAGCACCAGCACGCGGGCGCCCGCCTGCGCGGCGGCTTGCAAGCGGCGCTCCATCTCCACGCGGATCTCGCCCTTGCGGGTTCGCGGATGTTGCGGGGCGCCCTCGCCAAGCAGGGGGAAGGCATCCGGGCCGTAGTTGTAGACGGTACCCGGCAGCACGATGCGGGCGCCGTTCGCCCGGGCGGCGGCGATGGTGTTGTCCAGCATGGGCAGCACGAGTTGGTCCCATGCTTTGTAACCGGGCGGATTCACGGCATGGACGATCACGGCCACGCCGGCCGCCGCATCGAGCACGTCGGTGCGTTGCATGGCGTCGCCGATACGCCAATCGATGGTGTTCGGACCCGCCTGCGGGACCTTGCGGACCAGGGCCCGCACACGCCAGCCACGGCGTAGCAGGGCCGTGCAGGTTTCCTGGCCAATGCCACCGTTGGCGCCGATCACTAGAGCTATACGCTGAGTTTGCATGACAAGTCCTCGTTGGGAGGAATCCAGCTTGCGAGGCTTGCAGCTAAAAGAAAATTGGCGATCGGCGAAGATCTGCTATAAAAATATGCATGGCAAACATGGAACCCGGTTGGGAGCTTTATCGGTCCTTTCTCGCCGTGATGCGGGAAGGCAGCCTGTCGGGCGCCGCCCGCGCGCTGGGCATGACCCAGCCCAGCCTTGGGCGCCATATGCGCGAACTGGAGTCGACCTTGGGGGCGGCGCTGTTTGCCCGTTCGCCGCAAGGCCTGGTGCCCACCGAGCTGGCGCGGGAGCTGGTACCTCATGCGCAGGCCATGGCGTCGGCCTCGGCCGCGCTGCAGCGCACGGCATCGGCTGGCCATGGCGAGGTCAGTGGAACGGTGCGGCTGACCGCGAGCGAGGTCATCGCTACCGAGGTGTTGCCGTCGATGCTGGCGGAGTTCCGTGAACGCCATCCGGGCATCGTGATCGAGCTGGCGCCGTCCAACCAGGCCGCCGACCTGCTGCGGCGCGATGCCGACATCGCCATTCGCATGCACCAACCCACCCAGGATGCGCTGATCGCCCGGCACGTGGGGCGCGTGGAGCTGGGCATGTTCGCGCATAAGCGCTACCTGGATTCGCACGGCTTTCCGCAGATGCTGGCGGAACTGACCGGACATGCGTTGATCGGTTTCGATACCGAAACACCCTATATCCGTCGCCTGCGCCCCCAGGGCATGCCCTATGCGCGGGAACACTTCGCCCTGCGCACAGACAGCGACCTGGCCGCCCTGGCCGCCATTCGTGCGGGATTTGGCATCGGCATCATGCAGGTGAACCTGGCGAAGCGGGATGCGCAGTTGATCCGGTTATTCCCGGCCGAAGTGTCGCTGGCGCTGGAAACCTGGGTGGTGATGCATGAGGACCTGCGTCCCAGCCTGCGCGTGCGTCGCCTGTTCGAACACCTGGCGTCGGCGCTGGCGAGCTATACGCAGGCCTAGCGCGCCCGTACCAGCGCAGCGAGGGCGTGCCACGGGGCAAGATCCCAGTGACCTCTCGCCTGCCCGGACGGGGAGGGCAGCACAAATAGCTGGGTCGGCCCGTAGCGTTCTTCCTGCAGGCCATAGTTGGCCACACGCCCGAGCGCGGCACGTGCCGCCGCCTTGCTGGTGAAAGCCAGCACACGAGGCGCATGCTGTTCGATGCGCTCGCGCAATGCGGCGGCGTCGAAAGCGTCCCGCGGCAGCTCATCGTCATTGCCGATGTGATGCTTGGCCAGATCGGTCAGCCCGATGCCTAGCGCAGGGAGCTGCGGAAACTCCGCCGGCGCAAACAGCCGAGGCGTCAGCGCCACGGCGTGCAGCGCGCGCCAGAACAGGTTGCCCGGATGAGCGTAGTAGGCCGCTTGCTCGGCCGAGCGCCGTCCGGCAGCGGTGCCGCAGAACACCAGGTCCAGGCCGGGACGGAGCAGATCAGGAAGGATCGGATCGGGCATCCGGGTAAGCATAGCCCGCGAATTCATGCGCAGCTAATGGAACACTCATCGGTACATGAAATCCCGTGATTTGCGCGCTGGTTGGCGGCGTGGCGGAGCTCGCGCGGCCTAGCCTGTTTCACGCATCGACAGTGTGCGCATGCAGCCGCTATAAAGATCGCCCATGCATTGGAGTCACCGGTGAGCGAAGAAATCCTGATCAACGTGACCCCTCGCGAGACACGCGTCGGCGTGGTCGAAAACGGCATGTTGCAGGAGGTGCACGTCGAGCGGGCCTCCCGCCGCGGCTATGTGGGCAATGTCTATAAGGGGCGCGTGCAGCGGGTGATGCCCGGGATGCAGGCGGTGTTTGTCGATATCGGACTGGAGCGTGCGGCTTTCCTGCATGCCTCGGATATCGTGCGTCCGCCGGTGCCGGCCGCCGCCGAAGGGGCGGAGGTGGTGACCGGCGGCAACGGTCATACGCCCTCGATCAGCGAGCTGGTGCACGAAGGCCAGGAGATCGTGGTGCAGGTGGTCAAGGACCCGATCGGCACCAAGGGCGCCCGGCTGTCTACCCATCTGTCGATTCCCTCGCGCTATCTGGTGCTGCTGCCGTATGCGCGCACGCTGGGTATCTCGGCGCGGGTCGAGGAAGAAGCGGAGCGCCAGCGCCTCAAGGAAGTCCTGACCTCGCTGATTGGCGAGAACCCGCTGGGCTACATCGTGCGCACCAATGCGGAAGGGCAGACCGCCGAATCGCTGGCCTTCGATGTCACCTACCTGGGCAAGGTATGGCGCGTGGTGCAGGAGAACATCGTCAAGGCCAAGGTGGGTGAGCGTGTCTATGAAGAGCTGTCGCTGCCGCTGCGCAGCCTGCGCGACATGCTCAACGACGATATCGAGAAGGTCCGGGTGGATTCGCGCGAGACCTTCGAGAAGGTCGTCAAATTCGTGCACAAGTTCATGCCGCAACTGGACGACCGCATCGAGCACTATTCGGGCGAACGGCCGATTTTCGACCTGTATGGCGTCGAGGATGAAATCCAGCGCGCGCTGAAAAAGGAAGTGCCGCTCAAGTCCGGCGGCTACCTAATCGTCGACCAGACCGAGGCGATGACCACCATCGACGTGAATACCGGCGGTTACGTCGGTACGCGAAATCTGGAGGAAACCGTTTATCGGACGAATCTGGAAGCGGCGCAGGCCGCCGCACGCCAGCTCCGACTGCGCAACCTGGGTGGCATCATCATCATCGACTTCATCGACATGACCGACGAGGAGCACCGGCGCCAGGTGCTGCGCATGCTCGAAAAGGGACTGTTGCGCGACCACGCCAAGACCACGGTCTACCCCATGTCGGCCCTGGGCCTGGTGGAAATGACGCGCAAGCGCACCACCGAAAGCCTCGAACGCCAGCTGTGCGAGCCGTGTCCAGCCTGCAGTGGGCGCGGCACGCTGAAGACCGCCGAAACCGTGACCTACGAGATCTTCCGCGAGATCACCCGGGCCGTGCGCCAGTTCAACACCGAAAAACTACTGGTGATGGCCAGCCCGAACGTGGTCGGCCGCATCCTGGAGGAAGAGTCCGCCGCGGTGGCCGAATTGGAAGAGTTCATCTCCAAAAGCATACGCTTTCAGGCCGAGGAGCATTATTCGCAGGAACAGTTCGATGTGGTTCTTCTGTAAGACGCGCCGCCCCGCGCTTCGCGTCGCGAGCCAGTCGTGAGCGCACCCTGGTTGAAACGTACCCACTCCTGCGCCCGGGCCGTCGCCTGGGTGGCCGGCGTGGCCGTGATTTCGCTGGCCGTACTGATGGGGCTGGCCCAGTTGCTGCTGCCGCTGCTGGCCAAACACCCGGCGTGGGTGGAGGCGCAGCTGGCCGCAAGGCTGCATCGCCCAGTGACGTTCCAGTCGATGGAAGGTCGCTGGCAGCCCTCCGGTCCGATGTTCGTCATGCGTGGCGTAACCATCGGGTCGGGCGACGGCGGTGCGCCGCTGCAAATTCCCGAAGCTGAGCTCAAGCTCGATCCGGGTGGCTGGCTGCTGCCATCGCGCCATGTGGTGAACCTGCATGCGCGTGGCCTGCAGTTCGACCTCAGCCGAGATAGCGACGGTACGTGGCACGTCAACGGATTTGGCCTGGCGGGCGGTGGCGAGCGGCAGAAGCCGGGCTTCAACCAGTTGTCGATCGGCTTGTCGCTGAGCGATACGCGGCTGGATATCACCGACAATCGCATCAATCGTCATTTCACCTTGCTGGCTGACCAGTTGCGCCTGAGTCGACAGGGCAGCCGCATTCGCGTCGGCGCCTTGTTGCGTCGCGAAGGATCGCCTGGGCAATTGCGCGGCGCCGGTAATTTCAGCGACGACGGTGCGGACGGAAAACTGTGGATCAGCGGCAGCAATCTCGACTTGCACGCCTTGTCCACCGGCATCGATATGGCCGGCTATACGGCCGACAGCGGTAGCGGTTCGTTCGAAAGCTGGCTGGACTGGCGCGACGCGCGCGTGGTGCGCAGCCTCACCCGTTTCCATCTGAGCGATCTGAAACTGGGCAACCCCGATGGCGCCACCGCCAGCGCGGAAGGCCTCGATGGCCTGGCCGAAGTGGCCATCGGCAAGGACAGCTACACCATACGCTGGGCGGCGGATGACGGCGGTATCGCCCTCGCTTCGCTGAAGGGCATGAACTCGGATCAGGCAAGCGTCGATGTCACCGCGCGCAACCTGCAGCTGGCGCCGCTGGTGCCCTGGCTGGCGCTCAAGCCACAGTTGTCGCCGGGGCTGGCGCAGTGGGTGGGTACGGGAAAGCCGCGGGGCCAGATCACGCAGGCGCAGTTCGGCTGGAGTCACGCTGAAGGTTTGCGTGTACTCGACGCCGCGTTCGACAACGTGGCGATCAACCCGGTGGGCAAGTTGCCTGGCATCGACGGTATCCACGGCGAGTTTCGTGGCGATGCGCAGGCGATGGCCGTCTCACTGCCGGCGCAGGCCACGGTGCTGCGCTTTCCGCACACCTTCCGCGAACCGTTCGTGATGTCGAAGCTGGGCGGCGATGTGGCGTTCTGGCGCGATGACGATGCCTTGCATATCGGCACGCAAGCCTTCGATTTCGAAGGCGCGGGTTTCGGCGGCGAAGCGCGAGGCGAAGTGGCGTTGCCCAATGAGGGTGGACGTCCATTCATGGATCTGTATGCCACCATCTCCCATGCCGATATCGTCGCCGCCAAACTGTTCTGGCCGGTGGATTCGATGTCGCCGGCCGCGGTGCAGTGGCTGGACCAGGCATTGGTCGACGGCAAGATGGATCATGCCGATGTGCTGGTGCGCGGCGACCTGAAGGACTGGCCCTTCCACCACAACGAAGGGCGCTTCGAGGGACGTGCCGAGCTCAGCGGGCTGGAGCTCAACTATGGCCGCGACTGGCCGCATGCGCAGAACGTCACGGCCGTCGCCAACTTCATCAACGGCGGGATGTTGGTCGAAGCGAGCGCCGGCGAGTCGCTGGGCAACAAGGTCGAACGCGCGGTGGCGCTCATTCCGGAACTTGGCCACAGCGTGCTCGACCTCAACGTGAGCGGCAACGGCACGGGCGCCAGCATGATGGACTTCGTGCAGCGCAGCCCGATCGGCATCCATCACGCCGATACTTTGTCCAAGCTGCGGCTGGGCGGCAGCGGCGACTTCGATTTCCATCTGTCCTTGCCGGTGGCGGATTCCAGCAACTTCATCCTCGATGGTCGCGCACAATTGAAGGGCGTGGATTTCGATGCGCCGGAGTGGAACCTCAAGCTCGACAAGCTCACCGGCCCGGCGACCTTCGACAAGGCCGGTTTTCACGCCGGTCCGCTTGATACGAGTTTCCGCGGTCAGCCGGCCAAATTGGATCTGGCCATCGCCGGCGCCACCGGGCAACCCAATACGGTGCTATCAGCCAAGCTGGCGGGCCGTTTCAGCATGGCCGAGCTGACGCAGGGCTATAAGCAGCTCGACTGGTTGAACCAGGTCGCAGATGGGCGCAGTGACTTCACCGTCGGCTTCAACATCCTCACGGCGCCGGGCTCAGCCGCGAGCACGCAGCAGTTGAGCGTGGATTCCATGCTCAGTGGCATGACGCTAGATTTCCCCGCGCCGTTGAAGAAGTCGGCGGAGGGCACGCTGCCGTTGCATCTGGATATGAACCTGCCGATGCAGGGCAGTGATGTGCAGCTGAGCGTGGGGCAGGTGGTGCGTGCGCGCATGCGCCTTCCGCAGAACGACAATCAGTCGCTGGCGGCGACGTTCGCCTTCGGTACCAAGGTGCCCGACTCGGTGCCGGAGAAGGGCATCCGCATTCGCGGCCGCCCGGGCAAGCTCGACGTGACCGGCTGGACGCAGTACGCCGCGTCCGGCAGCAGTAGCAACGGCCCGGGCCTGGAAAGCATCGATGTGACGGCCGAGCAGGCGATGGTGTTTGGCCATCCATTTGCCGACATGCATCTGCTCGCCACGTCGCAGCCGGATGGTCTTGTCGTCGATGTCGACAGCGCTGGATTGGCCGGCCGATTCAATATTCCGCTGGCCGATCTCACCCGCCGAGGCGTGACGGCACGTTTGCAGCGCCTGTATTGGCCCAAGGATGTAGTGGCGCCGAAGAAGTCGGCCGGTGGTGCGCCAGATGTTGCCACGGCGCAGAGCGGCTCCGCGCAAGCGGCTGCCGGCGCGACGACGCCGCCACCCAATCCGGCCGTCACCGGCATCACGCCCTCGGCGCTGCCGCCGTTTCACCTCTGGGTGAACGACCTGCGTTTCGGTGATTCCAAACTCGGCGAAGCCAGGCTGGAAACGTGGCCGACCGACAAGGGCATGCATATCGATCAGCTGCGCACCTTGTCGCACGGCGTGCAGATCAATGGTGTCGGCGACTGGAATGGCACGGCGAACGACAGCCGCTCGCACATGCGCTTTGATTTTGCAGCCGAGAACATGGGCGACATGCTCGGCGCCTTCGGCTACGAAGGTCTGCTCGCCGGCGGCAAGGTGCGCTCGCAGCTCGAAGCCACCTGGCCCGGCGCGCCATCGGCGATGGAGCTGGGCAATATGGACGGCAAGCTGAGCATCAACATCACCGACGGCCGCATGCCCGAAGTGACGCCCGGCGTGGCGCGCTTGTTCGGCCTGGTTTCCGTGCTTGAACTGCCGCGTCGCCTGTCGTTCGACTTCGGGGATGTATTCGGCAAGGGACTCGCCTTCGATGCCATCACCGGCGACTTCAAATTGGGCGATGGCAACGCGAGCACCGACAACCTGCAGATACGCAGTCCGGCGGCGGAGATCTCCATCACTGGACGCACCGGTTTGCGTGCCAAGGATTACGACCTGCAGGTGCTCGCCATACCCCACGCTGGCAACAGCTTGCCGGTGGTCGGCGCGTTTGTGGGCGGGCCTATCGGCATTGCGGCGGGCTTCGTGGCGCAGGGGCTGCTGGGGCACGGCATCAATCGCTTTGCCAGTGCGCGCTACAAGGTCACTGGCAGTTGGGATAAGCCAACGATCACCTTGATTGAGAAGAAGGATGTGCCTGTGCCGCCCGCGTTGGCGGCGCCGGGCACGGCCACGTCGCCGGCGCCGGCGACCAGCAGCGCGCGTTGAATCAGGATTTCATTGTGGGAGCGCACCCTGTGCGCGACAGCCGGATCGATAGCAAAGCCGTCGCGCACAGGGTGCGCTCCCACAGGTGTCGCTCTTACGCCGAGGGTTCTCGCGGCTTCGTGCTCCCGCGAAACGGAAACAGCTGCTGGCGCACGAAGCCTTCGGGCATGTAGTCACCGACCACGCCGTAGCTCTCCGGAAACTTCTTGGTCGACTTCACCGCCGTCCCGAACAGGTAATCAAGGAAGGCGTAGTGCGCGGCGTAGTTCTTGTCGATCGCTTCGTCGTCGGAGGCGTGGTGCCAGTGATGGAAGTCCGGCGTGACGATCACGTATTTGAGCGGGCCCCACGGCAGATGCACGTTCGCGTGATTGAACACTGCCTGGAAGCCGACCACGATGATGTACGCATTCATCACACCCTCGCTGAAACCAAGGATGTAGAGCGGCGCCAGCACGGCGACGCGCGTAACGATCAGCTCCAGCATGTGCTGGCGCGAACCGGCGAGCCAATCCATCGTTTTCACCGAATGATGCACGGCATGGAAACGCCACAGGAACGGCACCTCGTGATACGCGCGATGCGTCCAGTACTGCGCCAGGTCGGCCACCAGGATGCACACCAGCAGCTGCGGCACGAACGGCGTGTGCTGCACGAACTGCTGGAAGTCGCTGCGCACCAGCCAGCCGAACAGGTGATGCAGCAGAAAGTTCACCACCAGCAGGGCCAGGCCCACGATGAAATGATTCACCGCGAAGTGCTTCAGATCGGTCTGCCATTCCTTGCGGAACAGCATCTGGCCCTTGTACAGCGGAAACAGCTTCTCGATCACCACGAATACCAGGGTGGAACCGAGCAGGTCGAGGATGAACCAGTCCAGCCCGATGTACGGGGTGTGGTCGGGAAAGTCGCCTACCGGCACACGCGAGCCGCCTAGTGCGGTCGCGGCGATCACCAGGGCGAACGCCACCATGCTGAGCCGGCGAGCACGGCCCAGGATGATGTTGGCCAGCGACATGCCGCCGGCCACCAGCAGGGCGGCCAGCAGCAGCTGGCGCAGCACGTCGACGGAATACTGGTGGCGCAAGTCCGGCGTGGTCAGGTACTGGGGAAAGTGGAAGGCCAGCACCGCCAGCAGGCTCAGGAAGCCCAGCGACAGCGCGATGATGCTGCTCACCATGCCCTGGCCCGGCGTGAGCGCGCCGTCCTTGTGCAGCAGCTCGCGGGTCTCTTCGATGGGTGCCTTGATGGTGCGGTCGATGACCTTGTGGGCCAGCGGCTGCCGGGGTGTGTCGCTCATACGTGTTCCTTCACATGCGCGTCATAGTTGGATGGCGCCATCGTAACCGTTGGCCCAGCCCGGCTCTATCAGAGGAGGCTTTAAACGCCCGGCGAGTGGCCCCAACTTGCTAAAGTCCCCCTTTTGCAAACGGCACCGACTTCATGGATTCCCTGATCGCGCAGGCAGAACGCCGCCTGCTGTCGCCGGGCGGCCTGGCCGCCACCGACCTAGACCGCGTCTTCAACCAGTTGATGGGTCCCTCCATCGACGCCGCCGACCTGTATTTCCAGCATTCGCGCAGCGAGTCCTGGGTGCTGGAGGAGGGCATCGTGAAGGATGGCAGCCACTCCATCGAGCAGGGTGTGGGCGTGCGTGCGATCAGCGGCGAAAAGACCGGCTTCGCCTACTCCGACGAGATCGTGCTGCCGCAGCTGCTGGAGGCCTCCAAGGCCGCCCGTGCGATTGCCCAGGGCGGCAACGGCGCCGGCAAGCCGCTGGCGCTCAACGGCGCCCGCCAGCTGTATCCGGCGATCGACCCGGTCGAAAGCCTGCCCAATCCCGACAAGATCGCCCTCCTGCGCGAAGTGGACGCCTATGCGCGCTCCCGCGACCCTCGCGTAAAGCAGGTCATCGTCAGCCTGTCCGCCACCATGGACACGGTGCTGATCGCCGCCTCCGACGGCACCCTGGCCGCCGACGTGCGCCCGCTGGTGCGCATGAATGTCACCGTGATCGCCGAGCAGAACGGCCGCCGCGAGCAGGGCAGTTCGGGTGGTGGTGGCCGCTATGGCTATCGCGAGCTGATCGAAAACGGCCGCGCCATGGGCTTCGCCGATGAAGCCGTGCGAGGGGCGCTGGTCAATCTGGAGGCCGTCGACGCGCCCGCCGGCAGCATGCCGGTGGTGCTGGGTCCCGGCTGGCCGGGCGTGCTGCTGCACGAAGCGATCGGACACGGCCTGGAAGGTGACTTCAACCGCAAGGGCAGCTCGGCGTTCGCCGGCCGTATTGGCCAGCGCGTCGCCGCACCGGGCGTCACCGTGGTGGATGACGGCACGCTCACCGGCCGCCGCGGCTCGCTCAGCGTGGACGACGAAGGCACCGCCACCGAATGCACCACGCTCATCGAGGACGGCATCCTCAAGGGCTACATGCAGGACAAGCTCAACGCACGCCTGATGGGCATGGCGCCCACCGGCAACGGCCGCCGCGAGTCGTTCGCGCAGCTGCCGATGCCGCGCATGACCAACACCTACATGCTCGCCGGCCAGCACGATCCGCAGGAGATCATCCGCTCGGTGAAAAAGGGCTTGTACGCCGTGAATTTCGGCGGCGGCCAGGTGGACATCACCAACGGCAAGTTCGTGTTCTCCGCCAGCGAGGCCTACCTGATCGAGGACGGCAAGATCACGCGTCCCGTGAAGGGCGCCACCCTGATCGGCTCCGGCCCCGACGTGCTCAACCGCGTGTCGATGATCGGCAACGACCTCGCGCTGGATGAAGGCGTCGGCGTATGCGGCAAGGATGGCCAGAGCGTGCCCGTGGGCGTGGGCCAGCCGACGCTGAAAGTCGATGCGATGACCGTGGGCGGCACGGCGTCCTGACGCCGCTGCAAAATCTGCCTGCCGCCAGCCTGCGGCTATATCGATAGAACAAAAGCTCATTTCGCTTTGACGAGCCGCAGCCGGACAGTGTCCGCTGCGGCTTTTCCGTTGGCCGCCCGGACGTCTGGACGTCCGGTTCATCTTTCGGTGAGGGGCGGTGCGATGAGCGAAGCGACACGAGTTCTGTCGGGTCAGGCCCGTGCCCAGGCGGCTGCCGCCACGCGCCCCGCGCGCTGGGGCGTGTTCTCCAACGAGGACTGGTGGTCGGTTTGGATTGGCCTGCTGGTGATCGTGGTGGCTTGGGCGTTATTCGCGAACGGCAGCAGCCTCAAGTGGCTGGCGGTGGCGCCGGCCAAGTGGAAGACGCTGGCCGAGGCGTGGCAGGGCGTGGTCTCGCACGCACCCAACTATCTCGCGCTGTTTGCTGCGTTCGCGCTGCTGTTCGGCACCGGGCTTGCCGTGCTCGGGCAGTCGCTGACGCGTTTTCTGCCTGCCTTTGCGATTCTGTTCGTGGTGTCGCTGCTGATCTTCACCGCCTCCGCGTGGGTCGAGGCGTCGCGCTACAACCTCGAGGCGCCCTTGCTTGCGCTGGGGCTGGGTCTGATCGTCTCCAACACGGTCACGTTGCCCGAGTGGTTCCAGTCGGGGCTGCGCGTTGAGTTCTACATCAAGGTAGGTATCGTGCTGCTCGGTGCCACCTTGCCGCTGACCCTGCTGTTCTGGGCCGGTCCGGTAGCGGTGGGGCAGGCGACCATCGTCTCGCTCGCCACGTTCTTCACCATCTTTTTGACCGGCAAGGCCTTGGGCCTCGATAAGCGTTTCGCCGCGGTGCTCGGCGTGGGTGGCGCGGTATGCGGCGTGTCCGCGGCCATTGCGAGCGGTGGCGCGGTGCGTGCGCGTCGCGAAGACACCTCGGTGGCCATCACCCTGGTGGTGGTGTGGGCGATCGTGATGATCTTCGTGTTGCCATTCGCGTCGCGCGCGCTGGGTTTGTCGACGCCAGTGGCCGGTGCGTGGATCGGTACGTCCGAGTTCGCGGACGCGGCCGGTGTAGCGGCGGCACAGGCTTACGGCGATGCTGCGCGCAACGCTGGCGGTGCCATTGCGGGCGCGCCGGATGCTGCCGTGCAGGCCTTTACGCTGATGAAGGTGGTGGGCCGCGATATCTGGATTGGCATCTGGGCCTTCGTGCTCGCGTGGGTTGCAACGACGCGTTGGAACACGGCTGAAGAAGGCGTGCAGGCAAAGGCCGATGTGCGCGAGATCTGGGCACGCTTTCCGAAGTTCGTGTTCGGCTTCGTCATCGCTTCAGCCTTGGTCACCTGGATCGCCAGCCACTACTCGCTGGCCGACTACCGCAAGGTGGTCACGCCGGATCTGGTGGCGCCGATCAGCACGTTGCGCACCTGGGCTTTCACGTTCTGCTTCCTGAGCATCGGACTCACGACGCGACTGCGTTCGCTGACGGCCACTGGATGGCGTCCGCTGGCGGCGTTTACCGCGGGAGTGGTGGTGAACGTGATCATCGGCTACGTGCTGTCGGTGCACGTGTTCGCCAATTATTGGAACGGCCTGGGCGGATGAGTGCGGTCGTGACACTCGCGGCGTGTTGCGCGCAATGTCGTCATCGTTGCGATGATCCGCAAAAGCTGGAGCTGCGCGTGCCGGGTTTGACGTCGTTTGGTTCGGCTTATGGCGCGAGCATCGGGGCGAGTGCGTTGTGCGAGGTGCACGATTGTTTTGTGTCGCCGGGAGATGTGTGCGCGCGATTCAGTGCCGTTGAAGACTGAGACGGGTTGAGTCGCGCACAGGGTGCGCTCCCACAAGTGACCTCGATCCTGTGGGAGCGCACCCTGTGCGCGACTCACGCTTGCCTCAATCCTCGTTTTCTTCCGGCGCGTCGTCTTCGTTCTGGTCGTCGGCTCCGTCGGTGCGGCTGCCTGCCGCCAGATCCTTCAGCAACTGATAAATTTCCCGATACGCCCGCGGCGGCTTGTTGCCGTCTTTTTCAATCTTGGCCTGGCGCACCAGCGAACGCAGGTGCTGGCGGTCGACATTCGGATACTGGGCGATCACCTCGCTCATGGCGTTGTCCGGATCGCTCAGCAGGCGATCGCGGGTGGCCTCCAGGCGGTGCATGGCAGCCGTTTCCTGCCGTTGGCGATCGCGGTTTTCGCCGAGTGCGGCCCGCACGCCTTCAAACACGCTGGCGTCGTGACGGCGCATCACCTTAGCCAGAAAGGCCAGCTGTCGCTTGCGCGCGATGTGGGCGGTGATGCGGCGCGTGTTGGCGATCTCGCGCTCCACATCTTCCGGCAGCTCCAGCTTGGCCAGCTTGCTCGGCGGCAGCTCGAGCAGCTGGACAGCCAAGGCGAGCACGGCAAGCGCGTCCTTGCGTTGCTGCGTGCGGGTCGGGCCGTAATCGTGGTCCGGATTGTCGGTGTAAGTGCGGTTCACAGGAGAATTCCAACGGATGGAGCAAACGCTCAGGGGGCAGCGATGACGCCGTCGAGCAGGTCCGGTTCGGCCTGTTCCAACGCGAAGCGGGAAATCGGCTCGCCCTCCAGCTCCACGGTTTCGCAGAACATGGCAGCGGGACGCACCCACAGGCCGTAGTCGCCATAGAGCGCCTGGTAGACCACTACCTCTTCCATCGTTTCGCTGTGCCGGGCGGTGCCCAGGACGCGGTAACGCTGGCCTTTGTAGTGGCGGTAGATGCCGGCTGTCAGTGACATGGCGTTCTCCGCGACGCTCCGTTGCTTTCGGGTGCGCGACCCCCACTTTCGGAGTGGCGCGGCTAGGACCGCGTATTCTACCCGTTCCCCGCTTGCCCGTAGGAATCGACGCGTGACCCAGCTCAGCCCCACCCAGGACCGCAGCAACGACGAACTCGACCGTCTGGCCCAATTGGCCGAAGACGTGATTCGCCGGGCCCGCGCTGCCGGCGCCAGCCAGGCCGAGGTGGCCGCCAGCATCGACACGGGCCTGAACGTGAACGTGCGCCTGGGCGAGGTGGAAACGGTGGAGCACACACGAGACCGCGGTTTCGGGCTTACCGTGTACTTCGGCCAGCGCAAGGGCTCGGCCAGCACGGCCGACCTCAACCCCGATTCGATCCAGGCTACGCTGGAACAGGCCTGCGCGATCGCCCGCTATACCGAGGAAGACCCGGCCGCCGGCCTGGCCGACGCGTCCCGCATGGCCACCCAGTTCCCCGACCTGGACCTGTGGCACCCGTGGCGCATCGAGACCGACCAGGCGATCGAACTCGGCAAGCAAATCGAAGATGCCGGTCGCGCCCACGCGGGCATCACCAACTCCGACGGCGCCAGCGTGCAGATGGGCGAAAGCCTGGCCGTCTACGCCAATTCACACGGTTTTGTCGGCCGCGAGCGCGGCACCCGTCACTCGCTGTCGGTGGCGCTGATTGCCGGCGACGACGACGGCATGCAGCGCGACTATTGGTACGACAGCGTGCGCTCGGCCGAGGATTTCATCAGCGCCCAGGCGCTCGGCGACAAGGCCGCACAGCGCACGCTGGCACGGATGGGCGCACGCTCGCTGTCGACGCGCCAGTGTCCGGTGCTGTTTACCCCGGAAGTGGCACGCGGACTGATCGGCCACCTGATTGGCGCCGTCAGCGGCGGCGCGCTGTACCGTCGCGCCAGCTTTCTGCTGGACCACGCCGGCAAGCAGGTCATGCCGTCCTGGATGAATATCGTGGAGCGTCCGTTCGTGATGCGCGGGCAGGGTTCGGGCTCGTTCGATGCCGAGGGCGTGGCCACGCGCGACAGCTCGCTGATCGATAACGGCGTGCTTGCGCGCTACGTGCTCGGCAGCTATTCGGCGCGCAAGCTGGGTCTGGCATCCACCGGCAATGCCGGCGGCATCCACAACATGATCGTGCAGCCCGGCCAGGACGATTTCGCAGGCATGCTCAAGCGCATGGGCACCGGCCTGGTGGTCACCGAAGTGATGGGGCAGGGCGTGTCCACCATCACCGGCGATTATTCGCGTGGCGCGGCCGGCTTCTGGGTGGAAAACGGCCAGATCGCCTACCCGGTGGAAGAGATCACCATCGCCGCGAACCTGCGTGACATGTACGCCAATATCGTGGCGGTGGGGGCGGATGTGGATCATCGCTCGCACCTGCTGACGGGCTCGATTCTGCTGGAGCAGATGACCATCGCCGGGGAGTGACTAGCTGCACCGGTATTGCGGGCGGACACTTGCTAGGATGAGGCCGTCAGCACTAGCTGGCAGAACAATCAGGCCTTTACGACCCAGGAGATGCACGCATGAGCGTTCCGCCCGAGTCCGTCGTACCGCCCCCGTCGAGCGGCCCTGCCGTGCCGCCGTCCGATGTCCCCAGCGTCCAGGAGCGCCAGTGGGCCATGTTCGCCCATCTGTCCGCGCTGCTCGGCCTCATCATCACCGGCCATTGGTTCGGCTGGGGATGTTTCCTCGGGCCGCTGGTCATCTGGTTGGTGAAGAAGGACAGCATGCCCTTCGTCAATGACCAGGGCAAAGAGGCGCTGAACTTCAACATCACCGTGGCCATCGTGTTCTTTGCACTGTTCGTGCTCACCCTGATCACGCTGGGCCTTGGCGTGTTGATTGCCGTCCCCGTGGGCATCGTGGTTGGTGTGGCGTGGCTGGTATTCACCATCATTGCCGCCATTCGCGCTAACGAGGGGGTGCGCTATCGCTACCCGTTCACCTTGCGGCTGATCAGCTGAGCCAGCAAGAAAAAGGCGACCCTCGGGTCGCCTTTTTCCTTTCAGTGCAAGCCCACGTAGACGCGTTTGAAGCCCACCGGTTGCTCCAGCGTAGGCACCTTCCAGGCGCCGGTCACGACCATCTGCTTGCCGTCGTCCGACGTGGCCCAGGTCTGGTCCAGCTGGGTGCCGTCGGCGTAACGGATAGTCACCACCAGCTGGCCACCCATGATCTGGCCACGCACCATCGCGTTGCCATTGAGCGACTGGCGGGCCACGCCGTCCAGCTTGCCCGTGAGCTGATCGCCGTTGCTCAGGTGCACCTGGAAGGTTTTGGCGTCCTGCTGCACCAGCAATACAGAGTCGGTCTGCAGCATCGGCGGCATCGGGTAGGTGGCCGTCGCGATAGGGTCTTTGTCGGTCGCTGGCGCGGTCTTGCTGTCGCCACCGCCGCCACCGTGGCCGTGACCGCCGCCGCCCATGCCGCCACCGTGGCCGCCACCGCCCATCCCGCCGCCACCCATACCGCCCCCGCCCATGCCGCCACCACCGTGGCGACCGCCGCCATGCGTGCCCGCAGGCGTCGCACTGGATGACGACGAGGCGGGTGCAGAGGACTGCTGGCGCACCGCGAGCTCCTTGCGCGCTTCCACGCGCATCGCGTTGGTCAGGCCATCCGCGTTATCGCTATTGCGGTCGTCCAGGCGCCAGGCGCCGGAAAAATCGGTGGACTGCGCCGCGATGGCGGCGCCGGCCACCAGCATGAGCGTGGCGCCGAGCCAGCGGCTGCGAATGAAGCGGGGTAATGGCATCGGGTTCGCGCAGTCGGGGATTCAACACGCAGGAACGTTCGAGCGTGGCGACTGTTGACCAGTTGCCGGCAGCGCGCTGTGGAGCGGATGCTCAGCGCAGGCGCGCAGCGGCGTAGCGGGCGAGTTCTTCCAGCAGGCTGGCGCGTTCGCCGAAGGGGGCGATGGCGTCGAGCGCATCCTGGGTGAGGCGTGCCAGATGTTCGCGCGACGCCTCCATGCCGATGATCGAAGGGAAGGTCGGCTTATCGGCGGCCGCGTCCTTGCCCGCGGTCTTGCCGAGCACGGCCGACTCGCCTTCCACGTCAAGGATGTCGTCGCGCACCTGGAAGGCCAGGCCGACGGCATGGCCATAGCGATCGAGGGCCAGGAGGTCCTCGTCCGAGGCTCCGGCGGCCAGGCCGCCCAGGCGTACGGCGGCACGAATCAGCGCGCCGGTCTTGCAGGCATGCATGAACTCAAGCTCCGCGAGCGTGAGCTTGCGCCCCACCGCGGCCAGGTCCAGCGCCTGGCCACCGGCCATGCCGTCGGCACCGCAGGCGCGGCCGAGCACGCGCAGCATCTCCACGCAGCGCGCGGGCGAGACGCCAAGGTCCACGTCATGGGCCAGCAGTTCGAACGCCAGGGCCTGCAGTGCATCGCCGGCCAGGATGGCCATCGCCTCGCCAAACACGATGTGGCAGGTGGGGCGGCCGCGCCGCATGGCATCGTCGTCCATCGCCGGCAGGTCGTCGTGCACCAGCGAATAGGCGTGGATCAACTCCACCGCCACCGCGGGCGCATCGAGGCGCGATCCGGTTTCGCCGAACGCGTGGCCGGCCGCATAGACCAGCAGCGGACGCAGCCGCTTGCCGCCGCCGAGCACGGCGTAACGCATCGCCCGGTGCAACTCGATGGGGGCGGTGTCTTCCGGTGGCAGGGAACGGACGAGCGCCTCTTCGGCGCGGGCGATCAGCGACTTGAGCTGGGCGCCAAGCTCGGAGCTCTCAGAGCTCGGGTTCAAAAGGTTCGGCTGTGTCTGGGGCATCGGGGTCGAGCAGCATCCGTACGCGCAACTCGGCATTTTCCAATGCCTGCTGGCAATGGCGATAGAGGCCGATGCCGCGTTCGAAGGAGGACAGGGATTCGTCCAGGCTCAATTCACCGCCTTCCATACGCGCAACCAACTGCTCGAGTTCGTCCAGCGAGTGTTCGAAATCGGCGGCGGGGGCGACGGGGACGGATGCTGACTTGGCCATGGCCCGCAAAGCTAGCGCAGGGGCGGTGCGGAATCAATCGCAACAACGCTCAGTAGGCCGGTTGCCATAGGGGCCGTGCCTCGCCGAACAAGGCCACGCCACGCGCACTCAGCCAGCGGTCGCCCACCCCGATCAGTTCCTCGCCCGCGTAGAGGAGCGGACAGGCCAGTCGACGCCATGGCGGCATGCCGCCCTGCTGGAACAGGTCACGCAGTTCGCGGGTGTGCGCATCGCCTGCCGGGCGCAGCTGCTCGCCGCCTCGGCGCAGGCGGATGCTGAGCGCGTCGCTCAGCTGCCCGGGCGGATCAAGCCGCAGGCTCCCGCCATCGGGCAAGGCCAGCGGCTCGCCATGCCAGTCAGCACCCCATTGCGGATCGATCAGCGGCTGCGGCGGCAGCGCCCACAGGCGTCCCCGCCACACATGCACCTCGGCGCCTGGCCAGCGGATGCAGGGCAGCTGTCCGTCGCGGGCGCCGCACTGGCGTTCGATCTGCTCGCGCTGGGCGGTGGTGGGCGCGGTGAGTCCGCGGGCGTGCAGCCAATCGTCCAGCAGCGGATGCCGCAGCGCGGGCGAAAGCGCGAGCCAGCCGTGGGCGTCGAGGCTGCCGTTGGTGGTGTCGAGCAAGCGCGCCTGTTCGCTACGCCATTGCCGCTCCAGCGTTTCGGTGGCGGCGCGATGAAGGCTGGCGCTGTGCACGATGGAATCGACCGCCTGCGGCCAATGTTGGGTGAGGCGCGGCAGGATCTCGTGGCGCAGAAAATTCCGCGAGAGTCGCGCGTCGTTGTTCGACGGATCGTCGATGCACGGGAGTTCGTGCTGCGCCACGTAACGGCGCAATTCATCTCGCGGCGTGTCCAGCAGCGGACGCCACAGCAGGCCTTCGCCGAGACGACGCGTCGCACGCATGCCGCCCAGTCCTTCAGGGCCGGCGCCACGCAGCAACTTCAGCAGAACGGTTTCAGCCTGATCGTCGCGATGGTGCGCCAGCAACAGTCGTTCGCCTTTTTGCAGCGAGGCGGCGAAGGCGCGATAACGCGCATCGCGCGCAGCGGCCTCCAGGCCATAGCCGCGCGCATGATCGACGTGGACGCGCAACACCAGGCACGGCACACCCCACTCGCGCGCCATCTGTTTGCAGCGTTCGGCCCAGGTAGCGCTGTCCGCATGCAAACCGTGGTCGATATGCAGGGCGCGCAGCTCGCGCGCTTTTGCTTCCGGCAATAGGGCGAGCGCATGCAGCAGCGCGGTGGAATCGGGGCCGCCGCTGTACGCGACGCACAGGTGTCCTTGCGGTTGCTGCTGCAAGGCGTGGCGGAGCGTGTCGATCAGCTTATTCACGAGCCGCTGTCTTCTTGCCCTTGTTGCGCACGTAGATCACCTTGGGGCGTCCTTCGCCGGGACTGCGGCGATCGAGTTCGAACAGTGTGGTGGCGGCAATCAATTCGCTCAGCTTGTTGTAGCCATAGCTGCGAGCGTCGAAGTTCGGGCGCTGCTTGGTGATGATGGAACCCACGCCGCCGAGTGCGGCCCAGCCGTCGTCGTCCGAGGCCGCTTCCAGGGCATTGCGCAACAGGTTTACCAGGCTGGAATCCTGCTTGAGCTGGGCGGCCGTGCGTGGCTTGAGCGGCTGCTCTTCATCGGGTTTGCCGACGATGATGTCGGTGTAGATGAACTTGTCGCAGGCAGCCACGAAGGGATCAGGTGTCTTGCGTTCGCCGAAACCGTAGACGATCAACCCCGACTCGCGGATGCGCGCGGCCAGGCGAGTGAAGTCGCTGTCGCTGGAGACGATGCAGAAGCCATCGAAGCGCCCCGAATAGAGCAAGTCCATCGCATCGATGATCATCGCCGAATCGGTGGCGTTCTTGCCGCTGGTGTAGCCGAACTGCTGGATCGGCTGGATCGACTGGGTGAGCAGTTGCTCTTTCCAGCTCTTCAGGTGATTGGACGTCCAATCGCCGTAAGCGCGTTTGACGTGCGCGGTGCCGTACTTGGCCACTTCGGCGAGCAACGGCTCGGCAATCGCCGGTTGTGCGTTGTCGGCATCGATCAGGACAGCCAGCTTGCTGGTGTGTTCGTTTGCCATGGACGCGATTCCGGGCGGCGTTGGCACGGATGGTAGCGCGCTGGGGCGACGATCGTATTTCTTTGTAGGAGCGCACTTGTGCGCGACCGGCTTTGCGATGCAGTGCGGTCGCGCACAAGTGCGCTCCTACAGGGAGGCCGTCGTTACTCGACGTACGCGCCGTAGCCGCGCAGGCGCTTGTAGCGCAGGTCCATCAGGTCCTTGACCGGCAGCGCTTCCAGCTCGTCGAGCTGGTTGAGCAGCACGGCTTTCAGGCGCACCGCCATCGAGTGCGGGTTGCGATGGGCGCCGCCCAGCGGCTCGCGCACGACCTTGTCGACCAGGCCCAGCTCCAGCAGGCGCGGCGCGGTGAGGCCCAGGGCCTCGGCGGCGTCGCGGGCCTTCTCGGCGCTCTTCCACAGAATGGACGCACAGCCTTCGGGCGAGATCACCGAATACGTGGAGTACTGCAGCATGATCGTGCGATCGCCCACGCCGATGGCCAGCGCGCCGCCCGAGCCGCCTTCACCGATCACCGTGCAGATGATCGGCGTCTTCAGATCGGCCATTTCCAGCAGGTTGCGGGCGATGGCTTCGGACTGGCCGCGTTCTTCGGCGCCGACGCCGGGATAGGCTCCCGGGGTGTCGATCAGGGTGATCAGGGGCAGGCCGAAACGCTCGGCCATCTTCATCAGGCGCAGCGCCTTGCGGTAACCCTCGGGGCGCGGCATGCCGAAATTGCGGCGCACCTTGCCCTTGGTATCGCGCGCCTTCTGGTGGCCGATGATCATCACCGAGCGACCGTTGATGCGGCCCAGGCCACCCACGATGGCGGCATCGTCCGAGTAGGCGCGGTCGCCGGCCAGCTCATGGAACTCGTCGCACATCACGCTGATGTAATCGAGCGTGTACGGACGGCCCGGATGGCGCGACAACTGAGTCACCTGCCAGGGCGTGAGGTTGCGGAAGATCTCGTTGGTCTTGAGCTTCAGCTTCTCGCGCAGGCGGGCGACTTCTTCGTCGATGTTGAACGCCTGCCCGTGACTGGCATGGCGAAGCTCTTCAATCTTCGCGTCCAGCTCGGCGATGGGTTGTTCGAAATCGAGGAAGTTGGGATTCATTCGGTGCAGTTCATGACACGGAAGCGCGCAAGTATACCGGGCCGCGGAATTTCGCGGGAACGGGGGCGTATGGGGTTAGGAAAGAGTAAAGAGAGGCCTTTTTGTGGCCGTGAGTCTAGATTGGCCCCTCACCCCGGCCCTCTCCCCGGAGGGGAGAGGGAGAAGTGATGCTCACCGCGAAACCTGGCAAACCAAGGGCCATGCGAAGCGAGCCCCCGCTTTAAGTCCTCGGCGATTCGGGTGCGTTGCGCAGCGCTTTGTAGTACCCGCTGTGTACCCTCGGAGGTTGTCCCATGACGGTGCACCTCGAGCGTTCGGGCTTATCCAAACACGATGCTGCGGGCGTCATCAGGCCATTTTCTTTGGGTTACTTTCGACGCGAAGCTAGTCCCGTGGGATCTTTTGGGCCAGCAAAAGAAAAGTGACTCGGTCGGCGGCAGCCGATCGAAACGCCCGCCGCGTAGGCGGCACGCTGGCGGAGAGGCAACAACGGGAGACTGACGAAACTGGAATCCGGCCTGCGTCGGAATGACGACTAGGAAAGGACGCGCCGACCGGTCAATCAATCCCCTCGCGGCCGATCATCCGTCTTCACAATCCTCAACTTGGCAGCCTCCACCCCAGGCACCGCCCGAATCGCCCGCAACAACTCCGGAATAGCATCCACCCGCCATTCCTCGCCCAATTCCAGGTCCGCCTGCGCCGTAGCGTTGTGATACCCGTAAAGAATCACGCTAGCGCGCCCACCCCGGTAACCAGCCAGCGTCCGCCGCAGGTCCTCGATGAAAGCCGGGTTCACCCCGTTCAGTTTTAAACGCAGCAGGCGTGCGTAGCGGCGGCAGCCGTCGCCGAGGGTGTAGGCGCTGCGGGCGCGCAGGGCGAAGCCGCCGCCGGAGAAATCGTCGATGCGCAGGCCGCCTTCCACTACCAGCATTTCGTCGCGCGTCAGCAGCGGCGCCACCTGCTGGTAGAGCTCGCCGAAGAAGCTCACCTCGATGATGCCGGTGCCGTCCTCCAGCCGCACGAAGGCATCGCTATCGCCGCGCTTGCGGATGGCCGTGACCATGCCGGCCACGGTCCACGGTGTATCCGGGCCGCGACGGAAACGGTTGTTGTCGCCGTCATCGTTCTTGCGCGGCTTGGGCGGCTGGTAGCGATCGCCGATCTCGCCCAGCGGGCAGGTGGACAGCTGCGCCAGTTCATCCTTCCACGGATCGGTGGGATGGCCGGAAAGGTAATGGCCTAGCGTGTCGCGTTCGCCCTGCAGCAATTGTTCCAGCGGCCACTCGGGCACGGTGGGAAGATCGACCTGCACGACGGGTGCGACGCTTCCCATCATGGCGCCGAACATGTCGTTCTGGCCGCTCTGCCGATCGCGCAAATGCTGCTCGGCAACCTTCATCGCGTTCGGCAACTGCGCCATCAGGCTGGCGCGATTCTCTGCCAGTGCATCGAGCGAGCCGGAAAGAATCAGCGCTTCGAGCACGCGTCGATTGAGCTTGGTCGAATCCACGCGACGGCAGAAGTCGGGCAGATCCTTGTAGGGGCCGTTGCGTTTGCGTTCGTCGGCAATCGCTTCGCACGCGCCCTGGCCGACACCCTTGATCGCGCCCAAGCCGTAGCGGATCGTGCGGGCGCCCTGGCGTCCGGTGGACGATGACCCGTCCGCTTCCACCGCCACGAACATGAACTCGGACGCGTTGACGTCAGGCGGCAACACCTTCAGGCCGATCGCCTTGGACTCGTCGATGAAGGTGACGGCCTTGTCGGTGTTGTCCATGTCCGACGAAATCGTCGCGGCCATGAACTCGGCGGGGTAGTGCGCCTTCAGCCACGCGGTCTGATATGAAACGAGCGCGTATGCCGCGGCATGCGACTTGTTGAAGCCGTAGCCGGCGAACTTTTCCATCAAGTCGAAGATGGCGTCGGCCTTGTCGCCGGTCAGCCCATCCTTGGCGGCGCCCTCGCGGAACTTGGCGCGTTCCTTCGCCATTTCCTCGAGTTTCTTCTTGCCCATCGCGCGGCGCAGCAGGTCGGCGCCGCCGAGCGAATAACCGCCGACGATCTGCGCCATCTGCATCACCTGCTCCTGATAGACCATGATGCCGTAGGTCTCTTTCAGGATCGGCTCGACGCGCGGGTCGGGATAGATCACATCCTCGCGGCCATGCTTGCGCGCCACGAAGCTGGGGATCAGATCCATCGGGCCGGGGCGATACAAGGCCACCAGCGCGATGATGTCTTCGAAGCGGTCGGGCTTGGCGTCCTTGAGCATGCGTTGCATGCCGGAGGATTCGAGCTGGAATACGGCCACCGTCTGCGCTTTTTTCAGCAGGTCGTAGGTGGGCGCGTCGGTGAGCGGCAGCGCGGCGATATCCAGCGGCGCTTCGCCGCAAGTCTCGCGGCGCAGATTGATGGCCTTCACCGCCCAGTCGATGATGGTCAGCGTGCGCAGGCCGAGGAAGTCGAACTTCACCAGGCCGACGGCTTCCACGTCGTCTTTGTCGTACTGCGTCACCACGCCGGTGCCGCCCGGTTCGCAGTACAGCGGTGCGAACTCGGTCAGCGGCTTGGGGCCGATCACCACGCCGCCGGCGTGCTTGCCCACGTTACGGGTGAGGCTTTCCAGGCTGAGTGCGAGGTCGATCAGCGTGCGCGCTTCTTCGTCCTGCTCGTAGAGTTCGCAGAACTCCTTGACGATGCGGTCGGGCTCTTTCTTGGCTTTTTCCGAGCGACCCAGCGCGCATTGCAGCGTGAGGTCGAGCGGACGTGCAGGAATCAGCTTGGCGATGCGGTCGACCGCGTTATAGCCCATGCCGAGCACGCGACCGGAATCGCGCAGCACAGCCTTCGCCGCCATCGAGCCGTATGTGATGATCTGGCTGACATGATCGCGGCCGTATTTGCGCGCGACATAGTCAATCACCTCATCGCGGCGATCCATGCAGAAGTCGATGTCGAAGTCGGGCATCGACACGCGTTCGGGATTGAGGAATCGCTCGAACAGCAGGTCGAACTGGATCGGATCCAGGTCGGTGATCTTCAGCACCCACGCCACCAGCGAGCCCGCGCCCGAACCACGGCCCGGTCCGACGGGAATGCCGTTCTGCTTACCCCAGTTGATGAAGTCCGCCACGATCAGGAAGTAGCCGGGGAAGCCCATCTTGATGATGACGTCCAGCTCGCGTTCCAGGCGCGTTTCGTATTCCTCGCGCGTACGGCCCGGCGCCACGCCGGCGAATTCGAGTCGCTCTCTCAGGCCCTCGCGCGAAATCTCGCGGATATAGCTGGCCAGGTCGTGGCCTTCCGGGACCGGGAAATCAGGCAGGTAGTAGGTGCCGAAATCCAGTTCCAGCGAGCAGCGTTTGGCCAGCTCGATGGTGTTTTCCAGCGCCTCGGGAAGATCGGCGAACAGCGCCTCCATTTCTTCCGGCGACTTCAGGTACTGCTGGTTGCTGTAGTCGCGCGGGCGCTTGGGATCGGCCAGTACGCGGCCCTGGTTGATGCACACGCGCGCTTCGTGCGATTCGAAGTTGTCCGCCTTGAGGAAGCGCACGTCGTTGCTGGCGATCACCGGCAGGTCGAGCTCGCTGGCCAGGGCCAGGGCGGCCGCATTCCAGTTTTCCTCGCCGTCGCGACCGGTGCGGGTCAGCTCGAGATACAGGCGATCGGCCATCTGCTGGGCGAACGGTCGCAGGCGGGCTGCCGCGTTGGTCACGCCCTGGTTGACGGCGATACGTCCGGCTTCGCTTTCGCGGCCGAGCAAGGCGATCAGGCCACGGGTCGCGTCTTCGGTCAGCCAGCTGGCATCAACCAACGCACGGCCACTGTGCTGACCGTCGCGCCACGCGCGCGACACCAGGCGGGACAGATTGAGGTAACCCTCGCGGTCCTGGCAGACGACCGTCAGACGCCAGGGACGCGGATCATCCGGCGCGCTCACCCAAAGGTCGCAGCCACCGATCGGCTTGATGCCGGCGGCACTGCACGCCTTGTAGAACTTCACCAGCGCGAACATGTTGCTGTCGTCGGTCAGCGCAACGGCCGGGATACCCAGGCGCACGCAGGCTTCGACCAGTCCCTTGATGCGGACAGTCGAGTCGACCAGCGAATATTCGCTGTGCAAGTGAAGGTGAGCGAAGCGAACGGACATGGCGCACGCGCGAGATGGATGTTCAGCCTAACGGTGCTGCACGGGGCGGGCAAGAATTGACATTACCTGCCGCCCGCTTTTCCCCGTGGGATCAGGAAGATGTCGGGGTCGCCGTGGCTGGCCTGGTCGCCTCGGGGGCGGGTTGGGCCAGCAGTTCGTCCACTTCCGCCATGATGGTGTCCAGCGAATCTTCGCCATAGCCCGTATGCACGTGGGCGATGCGCCCGTCGCGGCCGATCATCACCATGAAGGGCAGGCCGTTGATCGCGTACGGCTTGCCGATGCGGTTGTCGGCGGCATCGAAAGTCAGGATCACGTCGAGGTTCTGCCAGCGGCGGCGCAAGTCCTTGAACTTGTCGTACTCGTCTTCGTGATTGACGCCGATCACCTTCAGCTCGTCCGCGCCCTTGAGCTTTTGCAGCGCGGCCAGCACGGGCAGCTCCTTGCGGCAGTAGGCGCACCACGAAGCCCAGAAGGAAACGATCACCACTTTGCCGCGCATGCCGGACACCAGCACGTCATGTCCGTCGCGGTCGTGGCCGAGATAGTCGGGCGGAACATCGCCGGGTCCGGGGCGGGCCTGGGCGAGGGTCGCGACGGCAAGCGCCAGCACGGCCAGCGTCGTTCGAATCGAGTGTCGCATCGTCTCTCCCCCTGGATGGGCGAAGCATAGCCGAGGCCCGGGCCGGAGCCGTGGCGTCGATCAGCCGGACCTATGGCGGTTGCAGGGAAGGGCGGGGACTGGCATGGTCGAACGCTTTATCCATCTGCACGGCGGCCTGATGCCTGCCGGGGAAGCACCGATGTCATTGATCCGATCGCTGTTCACTGCCAAACCCATCGAGTCGTCGTTGACGGCCAGCGACAACCTGCGGCGTACGCTGGGCCTCAAGGATCTGATCGTACTGGGCGTGGGTGCGGTGATCGGCGCAGGCATCTTCGTGATCACCGGGCAGGCAGCGGCCGAGCATGCGGGTCCGGCCTTGACCCTCTCTTTCGTGCTGGCTGGCCTTGCCGCGGCACTGGCCGCGCTGAGCTACGCGGAATTCGCCGCCATGCTGCCGGTCTCGGGCAGCGCCTACGTCTATGCGTACGCCACCTTCGGCGAGTTGCTGGCCTGGTTTATCGGCTGGAACGTCGTGGCCGAGTACCTGCTGGCGGTGTCGTCGGTGGCGGTAGGCTGGTCCGGTTACGGCGTGGGTCTGCTGCACAGCATGGGCATCGATGTCCCCAGCGTGCTGGCCAATGCGCCGCTGGCTTTCCATGACGGTCACTTCGTGGTGACTGGCGCATGGATCAACTTGCCGGCGTTGCTGGTGGTGGCCGCGATCACGGCCTTGCTCTACACGGGAACGCGGCAATCGACCTTGTTCGCCAGCGTCGTGGTAGTGGTCAAGGTGCTGGTGGTGATCCTGTTCGTGGTGTTTGGCCTGCAATACATCGACACGTCGCTGTGGCACCCCTATGTGCCGGCCAATCAGGGCGGCGACCATTACGGCTGGAGCGGCGTGTTCCGTGCGGCGACCAGCGTGTTCTACGCGTACATCGGCTTCGACGCGGTGGCCACGGCAGCGCAGGAAACGCGCAATCCGCAGCAGAACGTGCCCGCCGGCATCCTGATCTCGCTGGCTGTGTGCACCGTGCTCTACATCATCGTGGCGGCGGTGCTCACGGGGCTGGTCCCGTTTGCCCAGCTCGCCACCGCCGAGCCAGTCGCGACCGCGCTGGCGGCGCATCCACAGCTCGCCTGGCTCAAGCTGCTGACGCAGGTGGGTGCCGTGGCCGGCCTGACCTCGGTGATCCTGGTGATGCATCTGGGCCTGGCCCGCATCCTTTACAGCATGGCCGGCGATGGTTTGTTGCCGCGCATGTTCGGCGCCGTGCACGAGCGCTTCCAGACGCCGCATCGCACGACTGTGCTGGTGGGTCTGGTCGGCGGCGTGCTGGCGGCGGTGTTTCCGCTGAGCCTGCTCGGCGACCTGCTCTCGATGGGCACGCTGCTGGCTTTCGCCACGGTATGCGTCGGCGTGCTGGTCCTGCGTCGCACGCGTCCTGATTTGCCGCGTGGCTTCCGCGTGCCTGCCGCCGCGGTGGTGTGCCCGCTGGGCGTGGCGGTGTGCCTGTTCCTGCTCGCGCAGATGAATGCCGGCAACTGGATGCTGCTGGCCGGTTGGACGGCGCTCGGCATGCTCATCTATGTCGGCTACGGCTATCGGCACAGTCTGCTGCGGGCGCGCGACTGATCACCCATTTCAAGGCGACGATGGCGCTCCATCGTCGCCAGCCTGGACCATTCACCAGATATGAAAGCGTTCGCTGGCGTCGTAACGGTCGAGGTAGTGTTCCAGTCCTTCCACACGTAGCGGATGGCGGTCGTAGTCGACGTGACGGTATTCGGCGTCGGCGATCGCACTCATCTCTTCGAGCGTGAGTTGCGAGTGGGGCGTGAGATTGGGGCTGATGTCAGGCTCGTTGGGGCGGCGGGTGGTGCTCATGACGCAACTCCTGCGGTCGAATGCGCGCTTGGAGCTTGAGTGCCATGCGGCTGGGGAGACCGCATGGGCCAGCATCCCTGCTTACTGGAGACACCGCACCGCGTGGATCGTTCAGCGGGTGAGGGAGCAGGCGGTGGCTACCTTCCTTATCCATTCGGATGCAGCGGCGGCGAAAAAGGTTGCCTCGTCGTGCCTATCCAATGCCGGGCGCTGTTCCAGGATTCGAGCCTAGCGTAGCGCTATTGCGAGCCGATGACGTGGGTCAATGGACATGCATGACCAGCCGCTATTTGGCCTCATCGATGCATCTCGAGACGCGGCTCACGCCGAGTGAGTTGGACGTCTATTCCGTTTGGATCGTTCTAGAACAGCACGCCCTGGTCCACCAGGATCTTCACCGGCGCGAAGCTGCGTCGATGATGCGGGCACGGCCCCAGTCGCTGCAGCGCGGCCAGATGGGCCGGCGTGCCATAACCCTTGTGCTCGGCGAAGCCGTAGCCGGGATGCTGGCGATCGAGTTCCACCATCCAGCGGTCGCGGGTGACTTTGGCGAGGATCGATGCCGCACTGATCGCAGGCTCCAGCGCGTCGCCGCCGATGATGGCGCGCCCGGCGCAGGGCAGATCGCGCGGCAGGGCATTGCCGTCGATCCAGGCTTCGTGCGCACTGGGCGTGAGGCCCGCCAAGGCCCGGCTCATGCCCGTCATGGTGGCCTGGAAAATGTTGATGCGGTCGATCTCGTCGGACATCACCATCACGATGCTGTAGCTCAGCGCGCGTTCGACGATTTTCTCGTACAGCGCTTCGCGTTTGGCATGCGTGAGTTTCTTGGAGTCGTCCAGGCCGCGGATGCGTGGTTTGGACGGATCCAGGATCACCGCCGCCACCGCCACCGGACCGGCCAGCGGTCCGCGGCCGGCTTCGTCGACGCCAGCGATAAAGCGCACGACGGCATCGGCGGTTGGCGCTTCACGACGCATCCTGGCTCTTGTTTCAGGCATGCTGCGCCTCGATCAGCTCGGCGACCGCGTCGGCCGCCAGATCGCCGGCATGGCCTTGCAGATCGCCGCGCAAGGCGAGATGCAATTGCTCGAACGCGGCGACGATGGCGCCGCGCCGCTCGCTGTCCTGGAACAGCGCCAGCGTGGCCTGGGCCAGTCGGTCGGCGGTGAAATCGTCTTGCATCAGTTCGGGCACCAGCACGACGTCGTCGCCCATGCCGTTGGCGCGGGCCAGGATATTGGGCAGCGAATAGACGTCCGTCTTGAGCATGTTCAATGCACGCGCAATGCGGTAGCTCACTGGCGACACCCGATAACCCACCACCATCGGGCGCTTGGCCAGCATCGCCTCCAGCGTGGCCGTGCCCGAGGCGAGCATCACCACATCGGCGGCAAGCATCGCTTCGTGCGCATGGCCGTCGATCAGCTGCGGCGCGCTTTCGTCATCGGCATGGCCGATGATCTGCTTGAGGCTGGCATGCACGCGCTCATTCGCGGCCGGCACGATGATGCGCAGGCCCGGCATCTGCGCGGCGACCTTGCGCGCGGCCTCGATGAAAGCGCTGCCCAGTTGCTTGATTTCGGAACCGCGGCTACCCGGCAATACGGCGAGCACCGGAACGCTTAGCGGAATGCCGAGAAAATCACGGGCGCCGATGCGATCGGAAACCAGCGCAAAGCGGTCGGCCAAGGGATGGCCGACAAAGCGCGCATCGACGCCATGACGTGCATAGATCGCCGGTTCCATCGGGAACAGGCATAGCACGCGATTGGCGCTGCGGCCGATTTTTTCCGTGCGCTTCTCGCGCCAGGCCCAGACTGAAGGACTCACGTAGTGCACGGTGCGGATGCCGGCTTCGCGCAGGCGTTTTTCCACGCCGAGGTTGAAGTCGGGCGCGTCGATGCCGACCACCACATCGGGTCGTGCGGCAATGATGCGGGCCACCAGCTCCTTGCGCAGCTTCAGCAGCCTCGGCAGATGCGAGACGACTTCTGCAAAGCCGAATAGCGACAACTCGCGAATGTCGTACCAGGAGTCGAAGCCGGTGGCCTGCATGCGCGCGCCACCGATGCCGACGAAGCGCGCTTCGGGATAGCGGCGCCGGAGCGCCGCGATCAGGTCGGCGCCCAGCTGATCGCCGGAGTCTTCGCCAGCGATCACTGCGATGGTTGGGGCGCGTCTTGTCACCTGATTCTCAAGCATGTTGTGACCCGCCGTAAGAGCCAGAGCCCGTGCCTGATTTGTTGATATGAGCAAAGCTCATATCAACGTGCCAACGAACGCTCGCTGCGATCCAGGAACTCAAGCATGGCGCGCACGTCGTCGCTGTCGTTCGCCTGCGTGCTCAGCTGCTCGCGCGCATCAGCCAGCGTCAAGCCGGCCATGTACAGCGTCCGATAAGCGCGCTTGATGGCAGAAATACGCGTGGTATCGAAACCGCGACGCTTGAGGCCTTCGCTGTTGATGCCGCGCGGACGTCCACGTTGCTCGTTGGCCATCATCACGAACGGCGGCACGTCCGAGCCCAGCAGGCAGCCCATGCCGATGAACGCATGCGCGCCGATCTTGCAGAACTGGTGGGCGCCGGAGAAGCCGGCCATCACCACCCAGTCGCCCACTTCCACGTGGCCGGCGAGGGCGGAGTAGTTGGAGAACACCGTGTTGTTGCCGATCTGGCAATCGTGGGCGATGTGGACGTAGGCAAGAATCCAGTTGTCATTGCCGATGCGCGTGGCGCCGCCGCCATCGCTGGTGCCGCGGTTGATGGTGACGAACTCGCGGATCAGGTTGCGATCGCCAATGATCAGCTCGGTAGGCTCGCCCTTGAATTTCTTGTCCTGCGGCGCGCCACCCAAGGAGGCGAACTGGCTGATCTGGTTCTCGCGTCCGATGCGCGTGGGACCTTCGATCACCACGTGCGGACCGATCACCGTGCCTTCGCCGACATGCACGTCAGCGCCGATCACGCTGTACGCGCCGATGCTCACGTCATTGCCAATGACGGCGGAAGGATCGATCTGCGCGGTGGCATGGATCATTTGTCGGACCTCGCGGCGCACATCAGCTCGCAGCTCGCCACTTCCTTGCCGTTGACGATGGTGCGCGCCTCGAACAGGCCCATGCTGCGCAACAGGCGCTTGAGTTCGACTTCAAGGCGCAACTGATCGCCCGGCACCACTGGCGCGTTGAAGCGCGCGTTGTCCACCTTGGCCAGGTAGAACAGCGGGCTGCCGGTGGTGCCCTTGAGGCGGCTGGAGATCTGCGTGAGCAGGCCGGCAGCCTGGGCCATGGCTTCCACGATGAGCACGCCCGGCATCACCGGATGGCCCGGGAAGTGGCCCTGGAAGAACGGTTCGTTGATCGTCACGTTCTTGATCGCCACGGCGCTCTTGTCCGGCACCAGCTCGATCACACGGTCGACCAGCAGGAACGGATAGCGGTGCGGCAGCAGCTGCTGGATCTGTTCCACGTTCACGGGAAGGTGGAAAGGCACGGTCAGGTCACTCATTGTTGCTGTCCTTCTCCAGCGCCGAAAGGCGGCGCACGTATTCATCGAGATGCTTGAATCGGGCTGCGTTGCGCCGCCATTGGCGGTTTTCCTGCAGTGGGACGCCCGAGGAGTATTCACCGGGCTCGCGTATGGAGTGCGTGACCAGGCTCTTGGCGGTAATGGTAACCCGGTCGGCGACTTCCAGATGGCCCAGCACGCCGGCATTGCCGCCGATCATGCAGTAGCGCCCAATCTTGGCGCTGCCGGCCACGGCTGCACAGCCCGCCAAAGCGGTGTGCGCGCCGATATAGACGTTGTGGGCGATCTGGATCTGGTTGTCCAGGCGCACGTCTTCCTCGAGCACGGTGTCGTCGAGCGCACCGCGGTCGATGGTGGTGTTGGCGCCGATTTCGCAGTCATCGCCGATGCGCACGCCGCCCAGTTGCGGCAGCTTGATCCAGTGGTCGCGGTCGAAGGCGAGGCCGAAGCCGTCCGAACCGATCACCGCGCCGGGATGCACCAGTACCCGCTTGCCCAGCGTGACGCGGATCACCAGGGTCACCCGGGCGACCAGGCGGCACTGGGCGCCTACGGTGCACTCGGGGCCAATGATGCAGTGCGGGCCGAGAATCGCCCCGTCTTCCACCACGGCGCCATCCTCGATCACGCAACCGGGACCGATGCTGGCGGTCGGTGCCACGCGTGCGGTCGGCGCCACCACGGCGGAGGGGTGGATGCCCTGCGGCGAGGCAGGCAGGCGTTCGAACAGGGCGGCGATCTTGGCGTAGGCCACGTAGGGATCACGCGCCACCAGGGCAAGCACCGGGCTGTCGGCCACGTTTTCCTCGCGCATCACCACCACGCCGGCCCGGGTGGCCGTCAATTGCGAGGCGTATTTGCTGTTGGAGAGGAAGCTCAGCTGGCTCGGGCCGGCGCCGGCAAGGGTGCCCACGCCGTCGATGACGCGGGAGCCGTCGCCGTGGCACACCAGGCCAAAACGCTCGGCCAGCTCGGATACGGTGGTTTCAAAAACGCTCATGTCAGCTCCCTGCAATCGGGCCATTGTAGGGCTCCCCGCCGGGGGCATCAAAAGTGCCCGGCACGACGTCGTCGTCGCATCAGCGACGGTGGCCACAAAAAAGAAGGCGCGGCATGGCCGCGCCTTCTGCTGTTTCAACCTTGAGCCGGTCAGCTGATCAGAACTGGCTGCCGAAGGTGAACTGGATGCGCTCCTCGTAGTGACCATCATCCTGCTGGGTGCGTAGCGGCACGGCAAAGTTGATGATCAGCGGGCCGATCGGCGCCTGCCAGTGCAGCGAGAGACCGGTGGAAACGCGCAGCGTCTTGGCCGTGAAGCTCTGGTAATCCTGGTAGGCGTTACCCACGTCCACGAACCACGACACGCGTGCCGTGTTGATGTCCTTGAGGAACGGCAGCGGCAGGTACAGCTCAGCCGTGCCCAGCACCTTGAACGCGCCACCCAGCGGCTGTGCGTAGCTGTACACGCTGCCCTGGCAGGTGCCGTTCGGCAGCGGGGTGATCGGCACCTGCTTGCCCGTGGCCGGATCGGTCATGGTGCCTACGCAGACGCGCGGACCCAGCGTGTTGTCCTGGAAGCCGCGGACGTCGCGCACACCGCCGGAGTAGAAGTTCTCCCAGAACGGGAAAGTGATCTTCTCGCCGGCCGTGTAGGTGGTGCCGCCGTCGTTATCGAAGGTCTGGCCGTAGGTCTTGCCGTAACCGACCTGACCGTCCACATAGAGCACGAAGCCCTTGCCGATCGGCCAGTAATGGTTCGCCTCGCCCATGATCTTGTAGTACTGCACGGTGGAGCCGGGCAGGGCGATATCGGTCGACAACGAAATCAAGCCGCCGCGGGTCGGCGCCCAGTAACCGTTGCGCGTGTCGTGGTTCCAGCCCAGCGTGGCATCCCACGTATGGATGGTCTGGTGGCCCAGCGCGTTCTGGTAGTCGATCAGCACCTGCGGCGAGTAGTTGGCCGTCTGCGTGACGGTGTTGCCGTTCTCGTCGACGGTCAGATACTGGTAGCTGAGGTTGATCTTGTTGCTGCTGAGGCCCAGGCCGGCGCGGATGTTGTCCGTTTCGGAAATCGGGAAGCTCAGGAAGCTCGAGAACGACTTCATCGAACTTTCGTAGTTCACGAAGTCGCTGTTGGTGTCGCCGTAATTGCTCTTGGTGTAGCCGGCGTTGTAACCGATACCCACGCCGCTGTCGGTGAGGTAGGGGTTGAAGTAGCTGGCGTTGATGCTGGTGGAGAAGTCGCTGCGCGACGCACCGATGGTGAAGCTGTCACCGGTGCCCATGAAGTTGTTCTGCGACACCGACGCGGACAGGATGATGCCCGAGTACTGCGAATAGCCCACGCCGAACATCAGGCTGCCGGCGGACTGTTCTTCCACCTTCACGGTCAGGTCGACCTGGTCCTCGGTGCCCGGCACCAGCGCCTTGTCGATGTTGACCGTCTTGAAATAGCCCAGGCGCTGCAGGCGGATCTTCGAGCGGTCGATCGCCGGCTGCGAGAACCAGCTGCCTTCCAGCTGGCGCATTTCGCGGCGCATCACGTCGTCTTCCGTGCGGGTGTTGCCCTGGAAGATCACGCGGCGCACGTACACGCGCTTGCCCGGCTCGATGTAGAGCGTGAGGTCGACGGTACGCTTGTCCTTGTCCAGCTTCGGCACCGGCGTCACCTTGGCGAACGCGTAACCGATGCTGGCCAGGATGGTCTTGATCGCATTGGTGCTCGCTTCGATCGCCTTGCGATTGAAGGTGTCGCCCTTGTGCACGTAGACCAGCTGATGCAGCGAGTCCTCGGGGAGGATCAGCTCGCCGAGCAGGTGCACTTCGGAAATCGTGTAGATATCGCCTTCCTTGACGCTGGCGGCGATGTACATCGAGCGCTTGTCCGGCGCGATCGTCACCTGCGTGGAGTCGACGCCGAAGTCGGCGTAGCCGCGGTCCATGTAGTAGGACTGCAGCTTCTCCAGGTCGCCGGAAAGCTTTTCGCGCGAGTACTGGTCGTCCTTCGAATACCACGACAGCATGTTGGACGTGCTCGACTCGAAACCCTTGCGGATTTCCTTGTCGGTGAACGCCTTGTTGCCGACGATGTTGATTTCCTTGATCTTCGCGACCTTGCCTTCGCGAATTTCAATGTCGACGGCCACGCGGTTGCGATCGAGGTTGGTCACGTGCGGATCGACCGACACGTTGTACTTGCCGCGGTTGTAGTACTGGCGAACCAGTTCCTGCTGCACGCGATCAAGCGACAGGCGGTCGAAGGTCTCGCCTTCGGACAGGCCGATTTCCTTCAGGCCCTTGCGCAGGTCTTCTTCTTTGATGTCCTTGTTGCCGCGCAGGGTCAGCTTGGCGATCGAGGGACGCTCGACCACCTTGATGACCATGATGTCGCCTTCGCGATCGATTTCGACATCGCTGAAGAACTTGGTCTGATAAAGCGCACGAATGGCGCGCTGGGCGCCGTCGTTGGTCAGGCGGTCGCCACGGTTGATCGGCAGGTAGTTGAGTACCGTACCGGCAGAAATGCGGCTGAGGCCATCGATGCGGATATCGGAAACGACGAAGGGCTCGAAAGCGAGGACATTGGCGGACAGTGAGGCAAGCAGGATCAGGGCGGCGATACGCTTCATCGTCGATTCCGTTGGTTTATTCCGATGAGGCGGCTTTTTAAGACCGCCCCGATCAATTCGTGAAGCCAGGACAAGCCCAGCCTTGAAAGGGTGCTTGCATCTTCCCCAGATGCACCGGGTAAACCACCGCCATGTTTCCGTAGCAAGCGCGTGATCGCGCACGCTGCAGATACGGCTGTCCCTCGGACGTCGCGCGACTTTCGGCAAAGCCGGTGCGCGTCACGAGGGCAGGAAGCGATGGATGTCGTTGTAGAAAGCCAATCCCATTAACGTGAACAACATGACCAGGCCGACATACTGACCTGCCATCATCGCACGTTCGCTGACGGGACTGCCTTTGACCAACTCAATAAGGTAATACAGCAGCCAACCACCGTCCAAGACCGGTATCGGCATGAGGTTGAGGATCGCAAGACTTAGCGACACCATGGCCAGGAAACTGAAGAACCAGCCGATCCCCATGCTCGCCGAGGCGTTGGCCACCTGGGCGATGCCGATGACACCGGAAAGGTTCTTGGTCGATGCCTGTCCGGTCAGCATCTTGCCGATCATGTTGAAGGTGGAGGCGGCGCTGTTCCAGGTGGTTTCCAGCGAGGCGCCAACCGCCTTCAGCGGGCCGTAGCGAAGCACGGCCGGTTCGCGCTGGGCGAACTGCACGCCGATCACCCAATTGGTCGGCTGGCCTTCCAGCGACTCCATGCGGGCGGTGACGGACAGCGGAATGGTCTTGCCGTTGCGCTCCACCACGATGGCCAGGGTCGGCGACTTGGCCGCCTGCTCCGGCACCAGGCGCTGGAATTGCTCGTAGCTGTCCACGGCGGCGCCGTTGAGACTGATGACGCGGTCACCGCCCTGCATGCCGCCTACCGAGGCAGGCTTGCCCGGAAGCACGATGCCGACGATGGCCGGCGAAGGAGCCAGCTTGAGGCCGAGCTGGTCCAGGTATTGGCCGATGTCCTGGCCGGGCGGCAGCTGGTTCAGCGGCAACGTGAGGTTGCGCGTGCTGCCATCGGTGCCGCGAACTTCCATGGGCAGCGGATCGCGGCCGAGCATGGCATTGGCGACGACATCCATGGAGTCGCTCCAGGTCGCCACCACGTGGCCGCCCACACTCAGGATACGGTCACCGGTGCGCACACCTGCTTCGGCGGCCATGGTCTTGGGCGCGGCGTCGACGACTGGCGCAACGTCCGGCTTGCCCACTAGGAACATCAGCCAGAACGCGAACAGGGTGAAGATCAGATTGAAGCCCGGACCGGCGGCGACAATCGCGATGCGCTGCCATACCGGCTTGGCGGTGAACTCCTGGCCGGCGAGGGCGGGATCGACGTCGCCTTCGCGGGCGTCGAGCATCTTCACGTAGCCGCCCAGGGGGATCATGGCAACCTGGTACTCGGTGCCGTCCTTGCCGATGCGCTTCCAGATGGCCTTGCCGAAGCCCACGGAAAAACGCAGCACCTTGACGCCGCAACGCCGTGCTACCCAGTAGTGTCCAAATTCGTGAAAGGTCACCAGCACGCCTAGCGTGACAAGTAACCAAAACACTGAGCCAAATACACTATTCATCGGTGAGAGCTTATCAGGCTTGTCAGCAAGCGTTGCGAAGGATGCGGCGGGCGGCCTCGCGGGCCGTGCGGTCGCGTTCATTCAGGGTCTGGACATCGACCACAGCTTGCGGCGGCAGTTCCGTAAGGACGCTCTCAACGAGATCGGCGATGCCGAGGAAGGGTAGTCCGCCGGCAAGGAAAGCCTCGACGGCGACCTCGTTGGCAGCGTTGAGGATGGCGGTGGCGTCGCCCCCCGCCCGCAGCGCCTGGAAGGCCAGCGCAAGGCAGCGGAACGTCGCCAGATCCGGCTGCTGAAACGTCAGCGGGGCGCAGGCGGCCAGGTCCAGCGGCGCCACGCCTGCTTCGATACGCGCCGGCCACGCCAGCGCATGGGCGATCGCCGTGCGCATGTCCGGATTGCCCAGTTGGGCCAGCACCGAACCGTCGACGTATTCGACCATCGAATGCACCAGGCTTTGCGGATGCACCAGCACGTCGATCACGTCGGGGCCGGCGCCAAACAAATGATGCGCCTCGATGACTTCCAGGCCCTTGTTCATCAGGGTGGCCGAGTCCACCGAAATCTTGCGTCCCATCACCCAGTTGGGGTGTTTGCAGGCCTGTTCCGGGGTGACGCCGGCAAGTTCGGCGCGCGTGCGGCCACGGAACGGGCCGCCGGACGCGGTCAGGATGAGACGGCGCACGCCGCTGGCGGCCAGGTTGGGACGGCCGCCCGGCAAGCACTGGAAGATCGCGTTGTGTTCCGAATCCACCGGAATCAACTCGCCGCCGCCGACCGCCAGCGCGTCCAGCAACAGCGCGCCGGCCATCACGATGGACTCTTTGTTGGCCAGCAGCAGGCGCTTGCCGCTACGTGCGGCGGCCAGCGTGGAGTCCAGTCCGGCGGCGCCGACGATGGCCGCCACCACGGTGTCGCACAGGTCGCCCGAGACGGCCTGGGTGACGGCGTCATGGCCGCTGGCGACGTCACAGCGCACGCCGGCCGCAGTCAGTCGGCGAACCAGCTCGGCTTCGAGCGACGGATCGGCGATGACCGCAAGTTCCGGACGGAAACGAACGCACAACTCGGCCAGCGCGGCGACATTGCTGTGCGCCGCAAGCACGGTGGCGCGAAAACGGTCGGGATGGCGGGCAATCACATCCAGCGTGCTGCCACCGATCGAGCCGGTCGCACCCAGTACCGCCACCTTGCGCAAGCTATGACTCATAGACCCAGCAAAAGCATGCCGGCAGCGAACACCGGCATCGCGGCGAACACGCTGTCCAGGCGATCAAGCAGGCCGCCATGGCCGGGGAACAGATTGCCCGAATCCTTCACGGCGGCATGGCGCTTCATCAGGCTCTCGAACAGATCGCCGACGATCGAAACGACCACGACAAACACCGACAGCACCAGCAGGCCGATCAGCTTGCCACCGCTGACGCCGAGCATCGAGCCACCGACGCCAGCGACGATGGCGCCCGCCACGAAGGCGCCATAGACGCCCGCCCAGGTCTTGCCCGGGCTGATGGTGGGAGCGAGCTTGCGACGGCCGAACTGGCGGCCGCTGAAATAGGCGCCGATGTCGGCGGCCCAGACGATCAGCAGCGCGAGCATGGTCCACCAGTTGCCGCGGTCGGCCGCGCCATGGATGGTCACGGCGGCGATCCACGCCGGCACGATGGTCAGCAGGCCGGCGCCCAGCTTGATCAGCATATTTTCGCGCGTGGGCGCGGCGCCGAAGGCGAAGTGGCGCAGCCATTGGCCGACCACGATCCACCAGCTCACGCCGATGCCGATCAGCACCGGCCAGGCGATGCCGCCGCGCGCCCACCAGCACAGCGCGAAGATCGCGGCGGTGAGCACCAGCAGGGCGGCGCGTGCCGCGGTTTCCTTCAAGCCCGACAGCCGGGTCCATTCCCACATCGCGGCAAGAAAGGCGAGAGCGACGATCGCCGCAAACAGGCCCGTCGGCGCCAGCAGGATCAGGGCGATCACCAGCGGGGCGAGCAGCAATGCGGTCAAGGTGCGCTGGAGCAGCATGAGTGTCCTTACGCCTGTTTGGCGACTTGGTCGCCGGTCTTGCCGAAACGGCGTTCGCGGCGTGCGTAATCGTCGATGGCGCTTTTCAAACAAGCCTCGTCGAAATCGGGCCACAGGGTATCGGTAAAGTGCAGCTCCGCGTAGGCAAGCTGCCACAAAAGAAAGTTGCTCACGCGGCACTCGCCGCCGGTTCGGATAAACAGATCCAGTGGCGGCAGTTCGGCCAGGCACATGCCCTGGCCAAGCAGGGTTTCGTCGATGTCCTCGGCGCGCAGCTCCCCGCGTGCCACTGCTTCGGCGGCTTTGCGCGCGGCTTGCACAATGTCCCAGCGACCGCCGTAACTCACTGCGATGTTCAGATGCAGCGCATCGTTGCCGGCGGTGCGTGCCATCGCGGCCAGCATGCGCTGGCGCAGGCCGGTTTCGAAACTGGCCAGATCACCGACGAAACGAATGCGTACGCCGTTGCCGTGCAGTTCGTCCACTTCCTTGTCCAGCGCGCGCACGAACAATTCCATCAGCGCGCCGACTTCATCCTGCGGGCGCTGCCAGTTCTCGCTGGAGAACGCGAACAGCGTGAGCACTTTGACGCCTTGGCGCAGGCAGCTTTCGACCACGTTGCGCACGGCCTTGCGTCCGGCGTTGTGGCCGAACGTGCGCGGTCGGTGGCGCAGCTTCGCCCAGCGGCCGTTTCCATCCATCACGATGGCGACGTGGCGCGGTGTCCGCGCGGGATCGGCGCTGGTCATGGGCAGGCGCTCAGAGCGATGGCGCTTAGAGCGCCATCAGCTCCTCTTCCTTGTTCTTGACGACGCCGTCGACGTCTTTGACGAAGCGATCGGTCAGCTTCTGGATTTCGTCTTCCGCCTTGCGCTCATCGTCTTCCGTGATCAGCTTTTCCTTGAGCAGATCCTTGACCTGCTGCATGGCGTCGCGACGCACGTTGCGGATGGCGATCTTGGCGTCCTCGCCTTCATGCGCCACGTGCTTGGCCAGCTCGCGGCGACGCTCTTCGGTGAGCGGCGGCATGTTGAGGCGGATGGTGAGGCCGGAGGTATTCGGCGTGATGCCGACGTCCGAGGCCATGATGGCTTTTTCGATCGGGCCGACCAGGGTCTTTTCGAACGGGGTGATGATGATCGAGCGCGAATCGCCCAGCGCCACCGTGGCCACCTGGTTCAGCGGCATGTCCGAGCCGTAGTACGGCACCTTGATGCCGTCGACCAGGGCAGTGCTCGCGCGACCCGTGCGCAGGCGCAGCAAGTTGTGCTTGAGCGAGTCGATGCTCTTGCCCATGCGGGTCTGGGCATCGTTCTTGATGTCGTTAAGCATGGGAAACCCCTCAAACCGTGCAAGCCCGCGAGTATAGCAGGGGGCCATGGGGGCGGGGCGGGGGAGTGGGTCGCGGCGACAGCTTAAGGTGAGGGATGGCTGCCAGGGATGTGGGGTGAGCAGCGTCCCCGCCACTCGCCGCCCACTCCTCACTCAGTCCCTCAGTCGTCCGACACCAGCGTGCCGATCGCCTCGCCCTGCATGATGCGCATGAGGTTGCCTGGCACGGTCATGTCGTAGATGCGCAGCGGCATGCCGTGGTCGCGGCACAGCGCGATGGCGGCGGTATCCATCACGGCCAGCTTGCCCTCGATCACCTGGTCGTAGGTGAGCGTGTCGTAGCGCGTGGCGTCCTTGTGGCGAGCCGGGTCGGCGGTATAGACGCCATCCACCTTGGTGGCCTTCAGCAGCAGATCCGCGCCCACTTCCACGGCGCGCAGCGCGGCGGCCGAGTCGGTGGTGAAGAACGGATTGCCGGTGCCGGCCGCGAACAGCACGATGCGGCCCTTTTCGATATGGCGGATCGCGCGGCGGCGGATGAAGTCTTCGGACACGTCGTGGATCTGGATCGCGCTCATCACGCGGGCAAAGCCGCCGCGACGCTCGATGGCGTCCTGCATGGCCAGTGCGTTCATCACGGTCGCCAGCATGCCCATGTGGTCGCCGGTGACACGGTCCATGCCGGCTGCCGCCAGGCCTGCGCCGCGGAAGATGTTGCCGCCACCGATGACCACGCCGATCTGGATGCCGGCCCGTTGGACTTCGATGATTTCATCGGCGAGGCGGCCGATCACTTTCGGGTCGATGCCGTAGTCGGCCTCGCCCATGAGGGCTTCACCGGAGAGTTTGAGCAGGATGCGGCGGTAATTAAGCGGTGCGCTCATGGGGTCTCCGGATTGTGTGGGCAAAACGCGCGTATTGTAACGGCAGTGACGCGAACGGGTAAGGGTTGCGTGCCGTCGCGGGGGAAGAAAAGCCGGCATCACCGTGGGGTCGGGGATGGATGGCGCGGGCTTGGCTTCCGCGATATCGGGTACGGCGCGGCGGCCGCTGGCTTTCATAAAAAAAGAAGCCGCGGTTGCCCGCGGCTTCTTCGAGACTTTCCTGCAATGTGAGGCCTTAGACCTGCATCGCCTTGGCCACTTCGGCCAGATAGTCTTCCTGCACCTTCTCGATGCCTTCGCCGACGGCCAGGCGGACCACGGCCACGACGTCAGCGCCTTCCTTCTTCAGGACGTCGCCGACAGTGACATTGGTGTCCAGCACGTAGGGCTGGCCGACCAGGGTCACTTCCGACACGATCTTGTTGATCTTGCCGGAGATGATCTTCTCAAGGATGTCGGCCGGCTTGGCCTTGTCCTTGTCGGTCATCTGGCTCAGCGCGATGTCCTTTTCCTTCGCGATGAACTCGGCCGGGACGTGCTCCGGCTTGATGTGCGGCGGGTTCATGGCGGCCACGTGCATGGCGATGCCCTTGGCCAGCTCTTCCGAGCCGCCCTTGAGCGCCACGATCACGCCGATCTTGCCGCCGTGCGAATAGGTGGCCAGCGGGCCATCGTTCGCGACGTGGGCAATGCGGCGCACTTCGATCTTCTCGCCGATGGTGGCGGTCTGGGACTTGGCGGCGGCTTCGACGCTGTCGGCGCCCGGGAAGGCGGCGGCCTTGGCGGCGTCGATGTCGGCAGCGCCGGAAGCCAGCACGGCTTCGGCCACTTCGTTGGTGAACTGCACGAAGTTCGGCGCCTTGGCGACGAAGTCGGTTTCGCTGTTCACTTCGACCAGCACGGCATTGCCGTTGCCCTGGGCGGTGGCGATGCGGCCTTCGGCAGCAACGCGGTCAGCCTTCTTGTCGGCCTTGGCCAGGCCGGTCTTGCGCAGGTATTCCACAGCGGCGTCGATGTCGCCGTTGTTCTCGACCAGCGCCTTTTTGCAATCCATCATGCCGGCGCCGGAGCGCTCGCGCAGTTCGCTAACCAGTTTTGCGGAAATGGCGGTCATCTGGGTTCCTCAAAAGCTTTAATGCGCCCCGACCCTTGCGGGCCGGGGCAGGGAAGGCTTACTCGCCGTCCGACGACGGCTCGTCGGCGCGACCGCGGCCACCACGGCCACCGTCACGACGCGGCGCGCCAGCGCCCTTTTTGGCCGGACCACGGTTGTTGCGGTCGTCACGGCGCGGGGCAGCCTTGCGCTCGTCCTTGGCCACCGGGTTGCCTTCTTCGTCGAGTTCGACGAACTCGTTGGCGTCGCCCTGGGCGGCAGCCGGCGCAGCGGCCTTGCCTTCCAGGATGGAGTCGGCAGCGGCGCGGGCGTACAGCTGGATGGCGCGGATGGCGTCGTCGTTACCCGGGATGGCGTAATCGACCAGTTCCGGGTTGTAGTTGGTGTCGACCACGGCGATCACCGGGATGCCAAGCTTCTTGGCTTCCTGCACGGCGATGTCTTCGTGACCGATGTCGATGATGAACAGCGCGTCGGGCAGACGGTTCATGTCCTTGATGCCGCCCAGCGAATTCTGCAGCTTGTCGCGCTCACGGCGGCGGGCCAGCACTTCGTGCTTGACCAGCTTCTCGAAGCTGCCGTCGGTTTCAGCGGCTTCCAGTTCCTTCAGGCGGGCAACAGACTGCTTCACGGTGCGGAAGTTGGTCAGCATGCCGCCGAGCCAGCGGGCGGTCACGAACGGCATACCGGCGCGTGCGGCTTCTTCAGCCAACGGCTCGCGGGCCGAACGCTTGGTGCCGACGAACAGCACGGTGCCACGCTTCTGGGCGATGGCCGACAGGAAGTTCATCGCGTCGGTGAAGAGCGGCAGCGTCTTCTCGAGGTTGATGATGTGGATCTTGCCGCGGGCGCCAAAGATGTACGGAGCCATCTTCGGGTTCCAGTAACGGGTCTGGTGACCGAAATGCACGCCAGCTTCGAGCATTTGGCGCATGGTGACTTGAGCCATGGTGTAACTCCAAATTGTTGGGTCGGCCCTGAAAGGCGATTGACCCGGGGGTTGGGACCTCCACGCATCCCCGACTTCGACCCCGGCAGCCCGTTATGATTGGGTAGGCTGACCAAGGCACCCCGAAGACGGTGCCGATGCGTGTGTGGCGTTTAAGTGTCCGATCAAGGACTTGTGGGGGTTGCACCGCAACGCGGTTACAATCTCCCTCGCTTTGCGACGACCGTCTGGACCCATGAAATGGGACGCGTCGGGTCAGCAAAACTTCGAAATTGTAGCCGGTGCGCCGGCGATGCGGCAAGTCGCTGGATTTTCAGCAGGTTTGCCGCCATGTGAGTAGAACTATGGCAGTCACCCTTAAAACCCCCGAAGACATCCAGGCCATGCGCGAGGCCGGCAAGCTGGCCGCCGAAGTGCTTGCCATGCTCAAAGAGCATGTGAAGCCCGGCGTGACCACCGAAGACCTCGACCGGCTGGCCTACGAGCACATCGTCAATGTGCAGAAGGCGATCCCGGCCAACGTGGGCTACAACGGCTTTCCCAAGACGCTGTGCACCTCGGTCAACCATGTGATCTGCCACGGCATTCCGACGCCGGGCAAGGTCCTCAAGGACGGCGACATCATCAATCTCGATGTCACCGTCATCAAGGACGGCTGGCACGGCGATACCAGCCGCATGTATTTCGTCGGCACCCCGTCGGTGCTGGCCAAGCGCCTGGTGGACACCACCTACGAAGCGATGATGCACGGCATCCAGGCGGTGCGCCCGGGCGCGACGCTGGGCGACATCGGCGCGGCGATCCAGAAGCATGCGGAGGCTGCCGGTTTCTCGGTGGTGCGCGAGTATTGCGGGCACGGCATCGGCAAGGTCTATCACGATGAGCCGCAGATCCTGCATTACGGGCGTCCGAGTACGGGTCTGGAACTGAAGAAGGGCATGACGTTTACGGTCGAGCCGATGATCAATGCGGGCAAGCCGCAGACCAAGCAGTTGCCGGATGGCTGGACGGTGGTGACCAAGGATCACTCGTTGTCGGCGCAGTGGGAGCACACGATTGCGGTGACGGATGATGGCTTTGAGATTTTGACGCCTTGGCCGGATGCGGCTTGAGGCCGTTTGAATTTTGAAGGTTGAGGGAAGGTCGCTGCGGCGGCCTTTCTTTTTGGCTCGTCATCCCGGCGCAGGCCGGAAGCGCTTTTCAACAGCCGAAGGCTGGTCATCCAGTTTCGTCAGTCTTCGGTTGTCGCCTTGAGGCCAGCGTGCCGCCTACGCGGCGGGCGTTTCGATCGGCTGCCGCCGCTCGAGTCACTTTTCTCTTGCTGGCCCAAGAGATCCCACGGGACTAGCTTCGCGTCGAAAGTAACCCAAAGAGAATGGCCAGATAACGCCCGCAGCATCGTGTTGGGATAAGCCCGAACGCTCGATGTGCGTCGTTATGGGACAGCCTCCGAGGGTACACAGCGGGTACTTCAAAGCGCTGCGCAACGCGCCCGAATCGCTGAGGACTTAAAGCGGGGCCTCGCTGCGCATCGGCTTTGGGTCACTGATGGCGCACTTGGTGCCGCGCCTGGCGCTTGTCTGTGGGAGCGCACCCTGTGCGCGACAGCCACGATGCGATGTACCGCTCCGTAGGTTTGTCGCGCAGAGGGTGCGCTCCCACAAGTTTTTCACCCTCTCCCTTTTGGGGAGAGTTCTGGGGTGATCGGTGGGGGCTTGCGGCGGCGTTGCAAACGAAGCCGCTTTATCTGGCTTGGGCTTTTGCAAATATTTTCTGGTCTTGACCACAATTTGCCCTGCGCCAAACCCCCATGCATGGCAGACTTGCTGCATCGCCACATGCGTCCCCCTCCATGCCTGTCGCTCCGATCGTGTTGCCTCCCTTGCCACGCCTGCCTGCGGCGGTGCCGCGGTCGGGTGTGTCGACGGATGCGCGGCGGGCGCTGCGGCAGTTGCTAGGTGACGTGGATCGGGCGTTGGCTACGGCGTTTCGCGATGGGGCGGATGCGGCGGCGTTGGCGCAGCGGCGTGGCGAGTCCGTCCAGCGCATCGTGGTGCATGTGTGGACGGCTTGCCTGGGCGACGTGAGCGACGCTGCATTGTTCGCCGTCGGCGGCTTCGGTCGCGGCTTGCTGTTTCCGCATTCGGACGTCGATTTGCTGGCGCTCGTCGGTCCATCCCAACCGGCGCGACTGCGAGCGCTGGAGCAATGCTTCGCCACACTGTGGGACATCGGTCTGAAAGTAGGCCACGCCGTGCGCGACCTGCCGCAGTGCCGAGCTCTGGCCAGGCAGGACGCCAGCGTATTCACCAGCCTGCTCGATGCGCGCCGATTGGTGGGTGATCCATCGATGGAGGAGGGGCTCAAGGCGATCGTCAACGATCCGGCCATGTGGCCGCCCGCTGAGTATCTTGCGGTGCGCCTGTCCGAGCGCGATGCGCGCCACGCGCGCTACAACGACACGGCGTACAACCTCGAACCCAATCTCAAGGATGGTCCTGGCGGCCTGCGCACGCTCGATGCGTTGCGTTGGCTGGGTCGTCGTCTCGCGCATGCGGACGACTTCGATGACATGGTCGAGGAAGGCCTGCTCGATCCCGCTGAAAAGGACACGCTGGAACAATCCGAAGCGACGTTGCGTCGCTATCGCTACGCCTTGCATCTGGAAGCGGGCCGCGCCGAAGAACGCCTGCTGTTCGACTACCAGCGGGCACTCGCCGCGCGGCTGGGCTTCCAGGACGAACACGAGAAGAACCTCGGCGTTGAACAGTTCATGCAGGGCTATTATCGCGCCGCCAGTCAGGTGGAGCGTTTGGGTGTGCAGATCGCCGAGCGCTTCGAGGAGATGCTGGAGCCGCTCGCGCCGCCGCAACCGGTGGGCGAGGATTTCGTGCGCTACGGCAGGCGATTGGCTGTACGCGATCCGGATCTATTCATGCGCCGACCGGCAGCGTTGGTCGAGGCCTTTATTGCGCGATTGGGCGAATCAGGCATTACGGGCTTCACCGCGGACACCATGCGTCGCATGCATCAGGCATCGGCTGCGCTGGATCGCGAACTCGCCGACGACCCCGACGTACTGGCAGCGTTCCTGCGCCTGCTGCGGTTGGGCGCGCCGGCGGTCGAGGCGATGTGGCGGATGAATCGCCATGGTCTGCTGGCGGCGATCCTTCCTGCGTTCGGCAAAGTTTTTGGCCGCATGCAGTACGACTTGTTCCACGTCTACACGGTCGACGAACACACGCTGCGCGTGCTGCGCAATATGGCGCGCTTTGCCGACGCGGACGCTGCGAACGATTTCCCCATCGCATGCAAGATCTGGCCAGGTCTGCCCAAGCCGGAACTGATGCTGCTGGCCGGACTGTTTCATGACATCGCCAAAGGCCGCGGTGGCGATCACTCCGTGCTTGGCGAAGAAGAGGCGCTTGCCTTCGGTCGACGACTGGGTTTGCCAGAGGACGATACGCAGCTCATCGCTTGGCTGGTGCGCTGGCATCTGCTGATGAGCACCACGGCGCAGCGACAAGACATCACCGATCCCGACGTTGTGCATCGTTTTGCCGAGACGGTGGACACGCCCGAGCGGCTGGACTACCTGTACCTGCTGACCATCGCCGACATCATCGGCACCAGTCCCAAGTTGTGGAATGGCTGGAAGGATCGTCTGCTGGCGGATCTGTATACGTCCACGCGCTATGCGCTGCGCAGCGAAGACGAGTTGCCGTCCGATGCCGCCGCACGCGTGCGCCACTGCAGCGAACAGGCGCTGGCGCTGCTGGAACAGGAAGGCTTCACTGCGGACGCCTGCCAGCGTGTGTGGCGCGGTTTCCCGGAATCGAGTTTCCTGCGCCACCGGCCCGAACAGATTGCCTGGCAGACCTCGGCGATTCTGCGCGCCAAGGGAGCGACGCCGCTGGTTGAGGTGCATCCGAAGTCGGTGCGTGGCACCACCGAGTTGTTTGTCTACGTACCCGATCGCGACGGCTTGTTTGCCGCCGTCACGGCCATGCTCGATCGCCTGCATTTGTCCGTGATGGAAGCGCGCATTCTCAGTTCGCCCACCGGCATGGCGCTGGATACCTTCCTGTTGCTCGAAGCAGATACGCAGCAGCCTGCCTCGCCGGAGCGCGCCGATGAGCTCAAGCAGCGCCTGCATCGCGCCCTGTCGCAGCCGGGCCACGTGCACCAGCCGTCGCGCCGCAGCATGTCGCGGCATCTGAAGCATTTCCAGGCGGCGCCGAAGATTGCCTTCAGCACGGTCAATGGCCGAACACGCCTGGCCCTGGTGTGCAGCGATCGTCCCGGCCTGCTCGCGGCGGTAGCGCAGGGCATGATGGATGCCGGCGTGCGCGTGCACGATGCGCGCATTGCCACCTTCGGCGAGCGCGTGGAGGATTTTTTCCTTATCACCGACCGCCACGACGCGCCCTTGAGCATCGAGTTGCAGGATCGACTGCTGCATGCCTTGCTCGAACGGCTGGGGCCCGCCAAGGAAAAACGTGCCTGAGGCGGCGACTCGCGGTACAGGCCGTTTCTTGTCAGAATCCCTTGTCCCTTGCGGCACGCTGCGTTGCCGCACTTTCCCGACTCCATTGCCGTGACCACCATGCAACCTATTGAAACCCTGATCAACGACGCCTTCGAACGCCGCAACGAACTGACCCAGGCCGAGATCGACACGCATCTGCGTCCCGCCGTGGAGCAGGTGATCGACCTGCTGGAGGCGGGCGAGCGCCGCGTCGCCGAGCCTGATGGCAACGGTGGCTGGACGGTCAACCAGTGGATCAAGAAGGCTGTGCTGCTCTACTTCCGCATCAACGGCAACCGCGTGGTCGATGGTGGCCCGGCGATGGCGTTCGACAAAGTGCCGCTGCGTTTTGCCCATGGCAACGATCAGGAATTGGAAGGGTTGGGCGCCCGCGTCGTGCCTGGCGCATTGGTGCGCCGCGGTGCACACGTGGCGAAAGACGCCGTGCTGATGCCCAGCTATGTGAATATCGGTGCTTATGTCGGCGCCGGCAGCATGGTCGACACCTGGGCCACGGTGGGTTCGTGCGCGCAGATCGGCGCCGGCGTGCATCTTTCCGGCGGCGTGGGCATCGGTGGCGTGCTGGAACCGCTGCAGGCCAACCCGACCATCATCGAAGACAACTGCTTCATTGGTGCGCGTTCGGAAGTAGTCGAAGGCGTGATCGTGGAGAAGGGCAGCGTGATCGGCATGGGCGTGTTCCTCGGCCAGTCCACGCGCATCTACAACCGCGCCACCGGCGAGGTCAGCTACGGCCGCGTGCCGGCTGGCAGCGTGGTGGTGGCGGGCAGTCTGCCGGCGAAGGATGGTTCGCACAGCTTGTACGCCGCCATCATCGTCAAGCAGGTGGATGAGAAGACGCGCAGCAAGACCGGCATCAACGAGCTGCTGCGGAGCGCCGAATGAGCGTGACCCTGTACGGCCTGAGCACCTGCGATACCTGCCGCAAGGCGCGCAACTGGCTCGATCGTTTTGAGGTGGCCTACACCTTCGTTGATTACCGCGCCAATCCCGTGCCGGCCGCCACGCTCAAAAGCTGGGCGCAGCAGCTCGGTGGCTGGGAGAAACTGGTGAACAAGTCGTCCACCACCTGGCGCACGCTGTTGCCGCAACGCAAGAACCCGGGCAGCGATCCGGAATGGACGCTGTTGCTCAAGGAATATCCCCCGCTCGTGCGCCGTCCGGTGGTACTGCAAGAAGACGGTTCGGTCAGCGTGGGCTTCACCGATAACGGCTTCAAGAAACTGTTCGGGCGCTGAGGTCGCGATCGCCATGGTGGTGCGCCTGTCACGGATCCTGCTGCTCGCCGCCATCGCGCTCTGGCTCAGCCTGGTCGCGTTCGGCAACCTCACCGACTACGGCAGCAATTGGCCGTTTGTGCAGCACGTGCTGGCGATGGACACGATTTTTCCCAACGCCGGCATCCACTACCGCGCGATCGCCTCGCCGCTGCTGCAGCACCTCGCCTATGGCCTGATCATCGCCACCGAAACGCTGGCTGCCGTGCTGTGCTGGCTGGGCGTGTGGCGACTGTGGCGAGCGCGCAAAGCGCCGGCCCTGCTATTTCATCGCGCCAAGCGGATGAGCGTGCTCGGCCTCACCATTGGCGTGACGTTGTGGCTGGGCGGTTTCATCGCGGTAGGCGGCGAATGGTTTGGCATGTGGATGTCTACGCAGTGGAATGGACTGGAGAGCGCGTTCCGCTTCGTGATGGTGTTGCTGGTGGCGCTGGTCTATCTCGGCCAGCGCGATGGCGAGCTCGACGAATGAGTCACATGGAGGCGGCATGACAGCGCGTCGCGCACGGCACTACCGCAGCAATCTTCGGATCGAGCGCGACAACGCGGCGCTGTACGAGCATCTGTCCGAACTTGCCTCGGATCAGCGTCTGCGTCGCGCCTACCGGCGCATTGCCGACGGTGAACGGGCCAACGCCAGCTTCTGGGAAGAACAGCTCAAACACATGGGCGTCGAGGTGCCGCCGGCGCGGCCCGGCATGCGCGTGAAGGTGCTGACCTGGTTTGCGCGACGCTTCGGCACCGAGTTCGTGATGCCCACGGTGGTAAGACTCGAACATGCGGATCACCTGCCCACGCCGGTGGACCGCGAGGGGCACCGCGACCATTTCCTTGAACCGCACGCGCCGATGCGCAACGGCCGGCATCGCACGCAAAGCGGAAACACCTTGCGTGCCGCCGTGCTGGGTGCGAACGACGGACTCGTTTCCAACGGCAGTCTGGTGATGGGCATGGCGGGTGCCGCTGCGGGCAATCACGCCATCCTGCTCGCTGGTTTCGCGGGCCTGGTGGCCGGCGCATGCTCGATGGCGCTGGGCGAGTGGTTGTCAGTCAACAGCTCGCGCGAGTTCTACCAGGCTCAGATCGCGGCGCGTGCCGAACGTCTCGCAGTATCGCCGGAGGATGGCAAGCGCAGCCTCGCTGGCATCTATCGCCAGAAAGGCATGGACACGAAGACCGCCGACGAGTTGGCCGAACAAATTGCCGAGCGACCGCGCAACGCGCTCGATACCTTGGTGCGCGAAGACCTCGGCATCGATCCGGACGAGCTGGGTGGCTCGGCCTACGGGGCAGCCATTTCCTCGTTCTGCCTGTTCGCCCTGGGGGCGTTGTTTCCGGTGGCGCCCTACCTGTTTCTGAAAGACCACGCCGCCTTCGTCGCCAGCATCGCATCCACTATCGTGGGGCTGGTGCTGATCGGCATGGGCACGGCGCTGTTCACGGGGCGCAGCATGGTGTTTTCCATCGCCAGGCAGCTTGGCATTACGGTGGCGGCCGCAGGCATCACCTACGTTGTTGGCCATGCATTGGGCTCGGCGCTGGCGGGCTGAGTGGCACAGTTGCTCACGGTTTGCATGATTTGAGGCATAGCATGTCCAAGGTTCTCGATTTAGCCATTGACCTCATTCGCCGCCCTTCGGTGACGCCGCACGATGCCGGCTGCCAGGCAGCGATCGGCGAACGCCTGGAGGCCGCAGGTTTCCAGGTGCAGCACTTGCGCTTCGGCGAAGTCGACAACCTTTGGGCTACCCATGGCAAGGGTGGCCCGCTGCTGATGTTCCTCGGTCACACCGACGTGGTGCCCACCGGTCCGGTCGAAGACTGGGGGAGCGATCCGTTCGCGCCGGTAATACGCGATGGCCTTCTATACGGCCGTGGCGCGGCGGACATGAAGGGCTCGGTGGCGGCGATGGTGGTGGCGCTGGAAGCGTTTGTCGCTGCGCATCCCGTGCATGGTGGCCGCGTCGGCTTACTGTTGACCAGCGATGAGGAAGGGCCGACCAATCTCGACGGCGTGCGTCGCGTGGCCGAGCATTTCCGCGCCACCGGCGAGCGCATCGACTGGTGCGTGGTGGGCGAGCCGTCATCGAAACAGCAGCTTGGCGACCTGATACGCGTGGGGCGACGCGGTTCGTTGTCGGGGACGCTGGTCGTGCGTGGCATCCAGGGGCACGTGGCTTACCCAGAGAAAGCGCGCAATCCCATCCACGCGTTTGCTCCGGCACTCGCAGAATTGGCAGCCGAGCGTTGGGACGAAGGCAATCAGGACTTTCCGCCCACCTCGTTCCAAGTGTCCAACCTCAATGCGGGGACCGGCGCCAACAACGTCATCCCTGGCACGCTTACAGCCTTGATCAACTTCCGCTACAGCACGGCCAGTCGCGCCTCGGACCTGCGCTCGCGCACAGAAGCGATCCTGGAAAAGCACGGCGTGGACTGGCAGATCGAATGGACGCTGTCGGGCGAACCGTTCCTCACGCCGCCTCGCGGTGCCGTGCGCGATGCGGTGATTTCCGTTTGCCGCGAGCTGTGTGGCATCGCACCGGAGGAGAGCACCGGCGGCGGTACTTCCGATGGCCGCTTCATCGCACCCTTGGGTGCTGAAGTGGTGGAGCTGGGGCCGGTGAACGCCACCATTCACAAGGTGGATGAATGCGTGTCGGTGGCTGATCTGGAAAAGCTGCCCGCGCTTTACGAGGCCATTTGCGCCCGTCTCTTGCGCTGACGATGGCCTTGGGCACGCCGCACGGAAAAAAGCCGCCTTGAGGCGGCTTTTTTGTTTACGACTTGGTGGGCACCAGCGTCAGCGTGTGCTGGTCAGGCCCCGGCAGCAGCGGCGTCGGTCGGCCGTTGACCCAGTCCTCCTCGCCCGCACCGTGATATGGCGACAGCGGGTTGTCGCTCTGGCCGCCTGGCATGTGCAGGATGCTCTGCGCTTCATGACCGGGCATGGCATCGAGACGTTCCGAGGCGCCGAAACCGGGCGAGACAACGCGCGGCATATTGTGATCGCCGGCCACGGGCTCGTCCGGCATGTCCAGGTAGCGACCAAGGAAGCCGGGCAGGGCACGCGACAGCGGGTGGCGGATGGCGGTGCGGTTGTATTCGCCCCAGGTGCGCGCCGCCAGGCCGCCGGGCTGCTTGCCAAGCTCGTCGACCACGTCGTGCGCAGCGGCATTGAGCAGGGCGTTCCAGTTGTCGTAGGCCGGATCGAGCAGGTTCGAGGGGCGATCGCGGAGCATCGTCCACACGGCGGCTTCGGTGTCGACCAGGCCCGGCCAGGCGAAGTCCTCGTGTTTGGCCTTCACCTGGGCGACGAAAGGCGCCAGCACTTTTTCTTTCACCTTGTCGCGGAAGGCACGCACCAGCCGGTAGTCGACGCTGTCCGTCGCGGCGCGACCCGCCCAGCTGGCAGTGAGTTGGCGCAGCTGTTCCAGGCCCGGGTCGTGCGTGCCCGCCAGCGTGTCCTGCAGCAGACGCTGCCAGCGCGTGAGAAGCACGGCGCGGTTGTCCAACTGCACGTCGAGCATGTTGCCCGGGGTAAAGCTGTTGCGGGCACGCAGATCATCGCGGATCTGCTGCGCACGCGCGCCCAGGTCGTGGCCGCCGTTGCCGAGCAGTTCCAGTTCGGCGCCGTCGACCGTGCGGTTGTTGGCGGTCCACAAACGGCCATCGGCGGGATCTTCAACGCGCGGATACTGCGAGGCCTCGGCGCATCCCAGCCAGCCCGTATCGGCGCTCGACCAGTCGGCCGGCACCTGCGCGTCGTAGCCCTTGCGCAGCGGAATGCAGGTGCCGGTGACGGTCCAGCCGATGTGGCCGGCGTTGTCGCCCACCAGCAGGTTCTGCGGCGGCATGCCCATGCCTGGCGCGAGGTCGAGCGCGGCATGCGCGCTGTCGATGTGTTCCAGCTGCATCACGCCCAGGTTGTAGCCGCGCGCACGATCGCCGATCCACGCCAGCGCCAGCGGGGTGCCGTCCACGTCCTTGCCCATGATCGGGCCCCAGCGCGTGGCTTCCACTTTCAGCGTGTGGTCGGGTGCGTCCTTGATATGGATGACTTCGTCGTGCGTTTCGAGCGCAGCCCAGCCTTCAGGCACCTTGTAGCGCGTGGCGTCGTTGGGATCGCGCTGCACGCGCACCCAGTCCGCCCAGTCGCCGTAGCTGTTGGTGAAGCCCCAGGCCACCTGGCCGTTCGAGCCGACCACCAGCGCAGGCGTGCCCGGCAGCGACACGCCGTTGGCATCGCGCTGTCCGCCCGGCGCCGTGGCATCGGGATAGCGCAGACGCACGCGGTACCAGATGTTGGGCACGCGCAGCGATAGATGCATGTCGTTCGCCAGGATGGCGGCGCCCGATTCGGTGAGCTTGCCGGCCACGGCGAAGCTGTTGCTGCCCGGTCGCGCCGCATCCAGCGCCGGAGCCAGCGCAGCAGTCAGGGCTGTCTGGTCCCCCGTGGTGGACGGTGCGGCCTTGCGCAGGTCGAATACCTCCGCACCGGGAATCACCGGGGGGTGCGAGAGATCACCCTGCAAAGGCGCTTCCCAGTCCGGATCGGGCGACAGCAGGAAATCGGCCACTGGCGCGGGCAAGGCATCGCGCAGCTCCGCCATGTGCAATTCGCGATCGTTGCGGCCGTCGCCATTGAGGTCCAGATACATCGCGGCAATCACCAGAAAGCTGTCCTCTGGGCGCCATGCCTGCGGCTTCGCATTGAGCAGCAGGTATTCCCACGGCTTCACGTGCAGATGGGCGAGACCCGCATTGACGCCAGCGGCATACAGATCCAGCGTGCGTTTCTGCTCGGGCGGTAGCGCGGCATACGCGGCCTGCGCCACGCTGCGCAGGCGATGGCGGCGATGATTGAGGTCGGTATCGAGCGCCTTGGCACCCACCAGCTCCGACAGCTCGCCTGCAGGCAGGCGACGCATCAGGTCCATCGCGAAGAAACGCTCCTGGCCGTGCACGTAACCCATCGCATAGGTGACGTCGTCGCGACTCTTGCCTCGCAGCGTGGTCGTGCCGAGCGCATCGCGCGTGATGGCCACGGCGTCGCTCAGGCCGTTGATTTGTACGTCGCCGTCCAGTTGTGCGCGGCTGCCCGCCAGCAGGAACCAGGCGGCGATGAAGACGCCCAGTATCAGCACCAACAAGGTGCCAAGCAGGTAACGAAGCCAGCGGAAACGGCGGGGTTGATTCATGGTGCGATGGCTCGATGCGAGGGAAGAAAACCGCCAGCGTGCGCGGTCAAGGCGTGGTTGACGAGAACACCGCGAAAATGCCGGCATACGGCTTCACCATGAACGTGGGCGCGCCGGCATAGCCTTCGCCGTCCACGTAAAACTGCGAGATGGTGCCATCCAGGTAAAGCGCATCGCGGCAGCCGAGCTCTTCCTTGAACAGGCGCGCGAAGGTATGGAAATTCACCGGCGCCTCGCTCACCGCAAACACCACGTGGTGCGGCGTTTTTGCGCATACGCCGCTACGCCACTTGAGGCTGTTGGAGTCGTCGATGAACTGCTCGTTGAGTTTGCCGTCGATCACCAGCATGGGACCGGACTGGCTGGCCCATTGCGCGGGCTTGCCGGCCGCCTTGAACGCCGCGCTGGTCTGCACGGCGGCGTGGCCGTCGGCATAGATGGCGAACACGCCATTGGGCAGCAACGAGAAATTGCCCGATGCCGGGTTGCCGTGCGCGAGGTTCAACGGCACGGCGGTCTTGCCGTTCTCCACATACAGGCCCAGTGGCGCAAACTGGCGGTCGTAGATGCCGGCGTTGGCGGCAAACAGCATGCGGCGGCTGTGCGTCATGCCCCATTGGCGCAGCGCGTTGACGGTGCCGAAAGGCTCGCCGCTTTCCGGGTCCTTCCAGTGAAGGCTCAGCGATTCGCGTTTCAGGTCGATGCTGACTACGCGGAAGTTCTGGTTGTCGAACACCGTCTCCCTGCTGGCCACGGCCTGCGCCTGGCGATCGCAGCCGGCCACCAGCGTCAGTGCCAGCAGCAGCCAGCACAGCAAAGGGCGCAGACGGGGTGACGGGCGGTCTGAAGCGGTGGACATGTCCTGATGGTCGCCGCCCGGGCCGGGGCGGCGCAAGTCCACGGAGACGCATCGGCAGAAATTCTGTCGCTGCGGTTGCTTAGCGATTGGGCGAATGTCCGCGCGAACCGAGCAGTGGCAACGGGCACTTGACTATACTGGCCGCTTTCCGCCACAGAACTGCAGCGTACCGATGCCTTATACCCCCATCGTCGCGACCCTCGGCTATGTGCTGTCGCCGGATCGTCGGCAAGTCCTGATGATTCATCGCAATTCGCGCCCTGACGATATGCACCTGGGCAAGTACAACGGCCTGGGCGGCAAGATGGAGCCCGGCGAAGACATTGCTGCCTGCATGCGTCGCGAGATCCTCGAAGAGGCAGGCATCTCCTGTGAGTCGATGTCGCTGCGCGGCACGCTCAACTGGCCGGGCTTTGGCAAGCAGGGTGAGGATTGGCTGGGCTTTATCTTCATCATCGATGGGTTCAGTGGGACGCCGCTGACTTCCAACCCCGAAGGCACACTCGAATGGGTGCCTGTGGATCGGCTGATGGAATTGCCGATGTGGGAGGGGGATCGCCATTTTTTGCCGCTGGTGTTTGATGACGACCCGCGACCGTTTCATGGGGTGATGCCGTATGAGGACGGGCGCATGCAGTCGTGGTCGTATTCGCGGTTTTGATTGACGTGGTGATCACGCGCATCGGGTAGCGCGTGTTTTTCTTGAAACTCGTCATCCCGTCGCAGGCCGGAAGCGCTATTCAACAGCCGAAGGCTGGTCATCCAGTGACTTTGCACTCGATTGTCGGGACACCGCGACCTGGCTCGACTGCCGCGGGCTTCCGACCTCCTGCCGGCGACGCGAAGCTAGTCCCCTCTTTGGGAAGGCCGGGTTACTTTTCTTTGCTTGCCCACGCACGCGCAGGAACGCGTGCGAACGGCGAAGCCGGCCCGAAGGGCGGAGGGCAGGATGCCCGGAGTAAAGAAAAGTAACCAAAAGAAAGGGCCCCCCGGATGACGCGCCTTCCGGGCCGTTGGCCCTCCAGGTTCGCGGGCGGGTTACGGGGACCCCGGGGGGCAAGAGCCACATCAAGATCAAGATCCGAACAGCGCTCGGCCTTGCCGAGCGGCTCTCTTGTAGGAGCGCACTTGTGCGCGACCACCTAACGGAGCGCTGCACCCATGCGCTGCGGTCGCGCACAAGGTGCGCTCCTACAAGGGGAACGCAGGCCTGTGGATGATGGATCAAAGTTGCCGCTCGGTTATTTGTGGGAGCGCACCCTGTGCGCGACAAACCTACGGAGCGGTACATCCAAGCGTGGCTGTCGCGCACAGGGTGCGCTCCCACAGACAAGCCGGTGCGGCAGGCAGATGGAGCGATGCCTAAAGCCGATGCGCAGCGAGGCTTTGCCTTGAGCCCTCTTCGCCGTGGCGCATTGCGGTGTAGCCCAATCGTATGTCGGACGATCGCCACGCTTCCGAACCCCTCGAGCGACAGGTGATCGTATCCAACACGACGCTACGAGCCCTTGCTCTTTTAGGCCATACGCTTCGGGTTACTTTTCTCTTACACCGGGCATCCTGCCCTCCGCCCTTCGGGCCGGCTTCGCCGTTCGCATGCGCTCCTGCGCATGCGTGGGCCCGCAAGAGAAAAGTGACTCGAGCGGCGGCAGCTGTTCGAAACGCCCGCCGCGCAGGCGGCACGCTGGCGGCAGCGCGACAATCGAAGCGCAAAGTCACTGGATTCCTGCCTTCGCAGGAATGACGATCAAAAGCTGCATCACCAGCCATACGGCTGTTGAAAAGCGCCTCCTGCCTTCGCAGGAATGACGATCAAAAGCTGGATCACCAGCCATACGTCTGTTGAGAAGCGCTTCCCACCTTCGCAGGAAGGGCGAGCACCTCACCCCATCCGCCTCACCGCCACCACCGCATTCAACCCACCAAACGCAAACGAATTGCTGATCGCCGCATTCACCTTGCGCTCTCGCGCCACATTCGGCACATAGTCCAGATCGCAGGCGGGATCGGGTTCGAGATAGTTGATCGTGGGAGGCACGATGCCATCGTGGATCGCGCCGATGGCAGCGATCAGTTCCAGTGCTCCGCCGGCGCCCAGCGCATGGCCATGCATGGACTTGGTGGACGAGACCAGCATCTCGCGCGCATGCGCGCCGAACACGCGATGGATGGCGCGGGTCTCGGTGCTGTCGTTGGCGACGGTGCCGGTACCATGGGCGTTGACGTAGTCGACGTCTTCGGGGGCCAAACCACCATCACGCAGCGCCATGTTCATCGCGGCGGCAGCACCGATGTCCGACGGCGCGGCGATATCGCCGGCGTCCGAGCTCATGCCGGTGCCGGCCAGTTCGCAGATGATCTCGGCGCCACGCTTCTGTGCCGATTCCAGCGTCTCGATCACGTACATCGCCGCGCCTTCGCCCAGCACCAGGCCGCGGCGACCCTTGCTGAAGGGGCGGCAGGTATCGGGTGCGAGCACGCGCATGGCCTCCCACGCGCGCAGCGTGCCGAGCGTGATGCAGGCTTCGGTACCGCCGACAACAGCCGCATCGACGATGCCTGATCGGATCATCATCGCCGCCTGCGCTATCGCATGATTGGACGACGCACACGCGCTCGCCACCACAAAGGCGGGACCGGTGATGCCGTGCACCATGCTCACCTGGCTGGCGGGCGCGTTCATCATCATGCGCACGATGCTGAGCGGGTGGAAGCGGCCCTGGTGTTCGCCATACAGGCGTTCGTAGAGATCGTCGCGGGTGGTCTCGCCACCTGCACCGGTGCCGATGACCACGGCGGCGCGAGCGCCGGCTTCACCTTCAAAGCTGATACCCGACTGGCGGATAGCTTCGTTGGCCGCAATCAGCGCGTATTCGCTGAACGTATCGAGCAGCGCGCCACGGCCTTCGTCAAAAAAGTTGGCGGGGTCGTAATCCGCCACTTCCGCAGCGATGCCGCCGTTGCGCAGCTGGCCCGCATCGATATGGTGGATCGGGCCGATGCCGGACCGACCCTCGGTCATCGCCTTCCACACGGAAGGCGCGTCGTGGCCGAGCGCGCAGATCGCGCCCATGCCGGTGATCACGATGCGGCGCATGGATTATTCGCTGGTCTTCTGGGCGAGCTGGCGCTCGATGGCTTCCACTAGCTGGCCGACGGTGCCGCCGTCGAAGTCGGTGTCTTCGTTGGGCAGGTTGATGTTGAAGTGTTCTTCGATATCGAAGATCACTTCGATGGCGTCCAGTGAGGCGATGCCCAGATCCTTCAGGGTGGACTCCGGCTTGATCGTGTCAAGCTCGATCTTGGCCTGCTTGGCGATGATGTCGAAGGTTTCCTGCTGAACGTTGCTCATCTGTGGTTTCCTGGGGTCCATGGCGCCGGGTCACGCGGGCATCCACCGGATGCCTTTACACAAGCCTGACGAACCGTCAGGACAAAGTCCAGAACGCCACCGCATGGAACGGCTGATGCCATGCTCTTCCGGGTTCCCTTTCACCAGCCTTTTAAGCGGGAAATCGTGGGCACGGCGGGGCGGGAGTCGTATCCTATGGCCTTGTGACTCGTGGGACTGTCGCGTGCGGTACCTGAATCAACTCGAGCCGGACGCACTGGTCGCCCGGTTCGCCCAATATCCCCCCATCGATTTCAGTGTGATGCAGGTCGCGGACACGCCGGCCTTCGTGGCGCCGTTCGATCTGCTCACCACCGCCGATGACCAGGCCCGCGCGAAAGTGACCGGCGCGCCTGGCTATCGTTGGTGGGGGCGGCTGCTGCGTTGGCGCACGGCCTTCGTGGGAACCACCGTTTCAGAATATGCGCTGTTTCCCCGCGATGCCCAGCCCGATGCATTGGCAAAGGCCTTGCGCGACCAGTTGGGCCAGCGCCAGCGGTTGATGATCGTGAAGGACATCCCGCAAGCCTCGCCCTTGTTCGACGCCGCTACGGGCGACTGGTGCAAGCGTTTCGCCGATGCCTGCGACGCCGCCGGTTTCATCTTGCTGGAAGGGCAGGCGCTGGCTTATGTGACGATCGACTTCCAGGGCGAGGACGATTACCTCGCGCGCCTGTCGTCGGGTCGCCGCAAAGACATCCGCCGCAAACTGCGCAAACGCGATGAAGTAGCGGTGACCTCGGTGCCTTGCGGCGATGCGGCGTTCAACGACGACGCCGTGATCGACGGCTATTACGCGCTCTACGAAAACGTCTACGCGCAGAGTGAAGTCCATTTCGACAAGCTCAGTCGCGACTTTTTCGCCGCCGTGCTGCGCGATTCGACCAATGGCGGCATGGTGTTTGTCTATCGCCACCAGGGTGAGATGATCGGCTGGAATCTGTGCTTTGTGGTGGAAGGCAAGCTGATCGACAAGTACGTGGGATTTGCCTATCCGCAGGCGCGCGAACAGAACCTGTACTTCACCAGCTGGTTTCACAATCTCGCCTTCGCGCGGGAGCAAAATCTCACCCACTATGTGGCGGGCTGGACCGATCCGCAGATCAAAGCCTATCTGGGTGCACAATTCACCCTGACGCGGCACGCGATCTATCTGCGCAATCCGCTGCTGCGGCTGGCCGCGCGCAAGCTCGGCAAATTCTTCGAGAGCGATAGCCAATGGGCGGCGCATGAACCGGCGTGAACCACTGATCCTGGATTTCGACAGTTCGGTCGGCGCGATTCCGGGCGCGACCACGCTGGCGCTCACCGACTGGCAGGAAGCGATTCGCTTTGGCTGCACGCTGCGCAGCTTCGATCGGCTGCGCGGCTATCTCGACGCGCATCTGCCGGAAAACTACGGCACCGTCCTTATGGGCTCGGGCGATTATCACCATCTCACCTGGCCGCTGGTGCAGCGTCAACGCGCCCGCGGTCCGTTCCAGTTGGTGGTGTTCGACAACCATCCGGACAATATGCGTTTCCCGTGGGGCATCCATTGCGGATCGTGGGTGCGTCGGGTCGCCATGCTGCCGTTCGTGACGCATGTGCACGTGGTGGGGATTACCTCTGGTGACATTGGCGCCAGGCACGCATGGGAGAACTACCTGCGTCCGCTGCAGGCCGGCAAGCTCAGCTATTGGTGCATGGACGTAAACGTGGACTGGGCGGCGAAGCTGGGGCTGGGCGATGCCTTCCATCGCTTCGAGGATCCCGATGCGCTGACCTGCGCGTTCGTGGAGCAGCTGAAGCAGGCGCCGCAGCCCACGTATCTGTCCATCGACAAGGATGCCTTCAGCGTCGAGACGGCGCGCACTAACTGGGACCAGGGCAGGCTTGAAGAGTCCCACGCGATGGCGATCATCGAAGCGTTGCGCGGACGCATCGTCGCCAGCGACATCAACGGTGAAGTCTCGGCTTATCAGTACCGCACGTGGTGGAAGCGCTTGTTGAGCGGCATGGATGGCCAGGAACCGGTGCCGCAGGCCGAGCTGGATGCCTGGCAGGCGCAGCAGCGGGCGTTCAATACACGACTGTTGGCGGCCATCGCCGAAAGCAGCGTGTAAAGCGTTGGGTTGAGTATCGGCCCGGCATTCACGCCGACGCGGCGTTGAACGGGCAAGGATGTCGCAGGCAAATCGAGAGCCGGCTCGTTCCGGCATGCTTCGAGGCGATGCCATCGTATGACCGAGCACTTTCCCGCCAGTCGTCGCGCGTTGATCTTTCTTGGCGTCACCTTCGCCATCACCTGGTTGTCATGGGGCGCGCTGGTCGCGTTGGCCCAGGCGCAGGCCACCAGTTATGGCACCTGGCCCTTCATGACGTTGTACGTGCTGGGCGGCCTGGGGCCGACCATCGCGGCATATATCGCCGTGTGGTGCACGCGCCATGAAGTGCCGTTGCGCGAGTTCAATCAGCGGGTGCTGCGCTGGCGGGTGCGTCCCGTGTGGTATCTGGTGGCGCTGGGTTTGCCCATCGCCTTGGGCCTGTTCGCGATCGGTGTCGCTGTGGCCTTGAAGCCCGCGCTGGCGACGGCCGTCAGCATTCGACCGTGGTATCAGTTTCCGCTCTACCTGCTGATGACCATTATCGGTGGCGGCCTGGAGGAACTGGGCTGGCGCGGCATCACGCAGGAGGAGTGGGGCCGGACCCTCGGCGCCGCTCGTGCAGCCCTGTTGATCGGGCCGATCTGGGCGGTCTGGCACCTGCCGCTGTTCTTCCTGCCGGGCGTGGCGCAATACCACGCGGGCTTCGCGCTGTTCCTGGTGGGCGTGATGGGCAATGCGCTGCTGTTCGGCTGGCTATACACCCGTACGCACAGCATTTTGTTGTGCGTGTTGATGCACGCCGCGTCCAATGCCGCCGTGATGATGGGAGTGAGCATCCCCTCCGGCATGGGCATGGCGGTCGTCGGTCCTTGCCTGAGTCTCGGCCTGGGCGCGCTGCTGTTTCTTTCCACATCGAAACGCGCGGAAAGCCATGAACTTCCGACACGTTGAACGCGGTTTTCAGGCCGTCGCGCGTTCCAGCTCCAGGCAGATGGCCTCGAACGTCGCGTCATCCAGCCAGGGACTGTTGGTGATGGTGAGCGAGCGCGCGGCAAAGGCACGCGCGTTGGGCAACTCGGCGTCGGCGACGATGTCGCGCAGATAGCCGTAATCGGGCAGGGCGTGAATGAACAGGCGGCTGACGCCGAGGCCGGCCGTCCATAGTGTCTTCAACGCCGCATCGCGCCTGGCCGGGTCGGGCAGGGTGAGCAACAGGAAGGGCCACACGCCTTGCTGGCCCTGCGCGTCGTCAAACACGGTGATGCCGGGAATGCGCCGCAGTCGCTCCACGCGACGCAAGGCCTGGGTACGCGTGACATCAAGAAAGGCAGGAAGGCGAGGCAGCGCACGTGAGCCCACCGACTGTCGCCAGTCGCTCACGGTGTGCATGGGAATATCAGGCCCGAAATCGTCGCCCACCGCTGCCACCGGGTCGTTAGCCGCCAGCGCTTTTCGCAATGGACGTCCATACGCCAACGGCAGCAGCGAGGGACGATAGGCCACCGCGTAGCCGATCAGTTCCAGCGCACGCTGCCAGTCCATTTTCGCATCGGCATGAACATGGGCCTGATGGCTGGCTGCAAAGGCCGTGCGCAATACCGGATCGCGAGTCAGCAGCAGGCCACCTTCGAACAAAGTGAGCCCCTTGCCCACGGCGAGGCTGAAGAATCCGGCATCACCGAGCAAGCCGACGCTGAGGCCGCTCTGTTTCGCGCCCAGTGCTTGCGCAGCGTCTTCGAGCACGTAGGCGCCCACGCGATGCGCCACGTCGAGCGCTGCGTTCACGTCGGCCACGCGACCGGCCAGATGCGTCGGCACGATGGCCAGCGTCCTGGGGCCGCCCAATACGCAAAGCTGGGCGACGTCCATATCGAAATGGTTTGGCGCGAGGTCGCACAGCCGCAGCTTCAGGCCGGCACGATGAATGGCGAGCGCCACCAGCGGGCAGGTCCACGCGGGAACGATCACTTCGTCGCGTTGCGGGCGCAGGCCATGCATGGCCTTCAGCGCCACCACCATGGCCGACGTGCCCGAGCATTCCAGTTGCAGGTGCTCCACACCGAGCCAGGCGGCAACCTGATCCGCGAACGGTGCACTGCCCGGCCACAGATCGCTCAGCTGTAGCGGCAGGCCGGCGGTGGGCGGTAGCTCGCGGGACATGAGGGATGGCTGCTCAGTCGCCGGCCGCGACGCCGAGCGCGCCTTTCGCTTCGGTCGGCGCATCGCCTTCCGGATGCGCGCCGCTTTCCGCGAACGCCAGGCAGATGATGCCGGCCACGATGGCGACGGCGCCGATGATGCGTGACGCGGTCAGAGGCTCGTGGAACAGCCACACGGAGAACAGCATCACGCTCACCACTTCAAGATGCGTGACGGCAAACGCAGGGCCGATCGGCGCGTGCTTGAGCAGGGTCATCCAGGTGAAGAAGTTGCCGACGTAGCCGATCACCGCGACATAGATCCACGGATGGCCAAACACGCGCACGATCCATGCCCAGTTCGCTTCGGGCGGGAAGGCGTGATCGCCGGCGTACTTGAAACTCAGCTGCACCAGCGTGTCGAACAACACCAGGATGGTGAAGCCGATGGCGTAGAAACGGGCTAGCTTCATCGACATGTCTCAGCCTCCGGCCATGCCGACAATGGCCACGCCCGCGGTCACCAGCAGCATGCCGGTCACGCGCAGCGGCGTCAGTTTTTCTTTGAACAGGATCCGGCCGGCGATCATCACCACCACGATGTTGATCGAGCCCAGCAGCACGCCTTGCGAAAGATCGACCAGCGACAGGAAGGCGATCCAGACCAGGAATTCGGCCACGTAGGACAGCACGCCGATCCAGATCCACGGACGCGCCGCCATGTATTTCCAACGCGCAACGCCGTCACCCGCTCGCGGGTCGCCGGCCGCTGCCTTGAAGGACAGCTGGCCGACGGTATCGAGCGTGACGTTGAGCAGCCACAACGCGACGACCAGGGGACTCATGGGGAGTCCTCAGGCCGCAGCGCGCGCGACGGGTTCGTAGGTGGCGGCGATCTGGCGGAAGAATTCCGCCGAGCGGTCGGTCAGCAGGCGACGTTCCCGGTCCACCGTGATCATGTGGTAGCTGTCCTTCAGCCACAGCGTTTCCACCGGGCCGGACACGCCGCGCTGCACGAGATAGGCGTTCTCGATGCTGGCGATGTCGTCTTCGGTGGCATGGGCGATCAGGCAGGGCGCGGTCACCTTGGGGAGGTCGCGCTTCACCACGGCGGCCATGTTGTACATCTCGCCGAGCGACGGCCATGGGTTGCCGGGCAGGCCGGCAGCGGCGCTGTCGCCGCTCAGCATGGCGCTGCTGATCTGCGCGCGCAGGCGCTCGTCACGGATGCCGTACGGTTCACCCTCGTGCACCATGCGGTGCTTGCCGATGCCGAAGCGGTGCAGGAAGGGCAGCAGGAAGGAGAACTTGCCGATCCACGGAATCGCCCAGCCGTCATAGCGGAAGGTGGCGCCGTAGACGCCCACGCCCTTGACCCATTCCGGACGCTCGGCGGCCAGCTTGAGCGCCAGCACGGCGCCCATCGACAGGCCGGCCACGAACAGGTGATCCACCTCGTGGCGGAATTTGTCGGCGGCAGCTTCCACGCTGGCATACCACTCGCGCCAGCCGGTCTTCAGCAGGTCGTCGACGTCGCCGCAATGGCCCGCCAACTGCATGCCGTACACCGTGTAACCCGCGCGATTGAGGCCCTTGCCGAGCAGTCGCATCTCGGTCGGCGTGCCGGTCAGGCCATGAATGAGCAGCACACCGCTGCGACCGCCTTCATAGCGGAACTCGACGTCTTGAATCACTGGGGAGCTCCGCAGCAGCCAATCGGGGAAATCCGGGGCATGCGCCACGCGGAAAGATGACAGTAAATCATGGGGTCAGTCTGACCACCGACCCTTTCCAAGAACTTTCGACCCCTGCGGCCCCGTGGCGGGGCCGAATGCCAGTGCAGGCAGGGCCTTCCGGCGCTCAGCGGCCGAAGTGGCCCTGGGTGCCGCCCACCGAGATGCTCATGCCGCCGGTCGGGTGCTCGCAGCTGCCGAAAGCCTGGCTCAGCGTGACGCCGCCGCCGGTGTAGTTGCCGCTGAAGTGGTTGCCGGCAACCACGCCCGTGGTGACCGAGCCATGTACCTGCGGCTGGTTGTAGGTGGCGTCGTCGCAGGTCACCGCCGGAGCAACGCCGACGGCTGCCTGGGTGTCGCCCATCGCGCCGCTGGTGTCGCCGTAGTAAGTCCCCGGCGGATCCTTGGTGTAGCTGCCGTTCTGGCTCGCGGCCTGCGCGGTGGCGTTGCCGTTGGGCTTGGCCGTCTGGCCGCTGCTGTTGGCCACCGTGGTGGCCGGCGGTGGTGGCGGTGCCGCGCTGGCGCTGGCGGCGGGAAGATTGGCCGGCAGCTTCAGGTTCAGCGACTGGTCGGCGTTCTGTGCCCAGGCCGTGGCTGCCAGCAGCGTGGCGGCGGCGAAAACGGTGGTGCGGACGATCTTCATGGAAAAACTCCGGGGACGTGAGGCCTATAACGCGCCACCGTCGCCGGTGTGGACACGCCTCCCTTGGACGACGCGCGGCGACGGGAGTTCCCGCCGCCACGCGGGGTTGCTCAAGGCTGATAAGGCGTAAAGCTGCCGATCGGCTTCAACTGCGGATCGATCGCTTTGGGGTCGCCCACCAGGATGATGCTCTGTTTCTCCGGCGCAAAGTACTTCCGTCCCATCGCCTGCACCTGCTCGGCGGTGACCTTGCCGGTGTCGGTCACGTAGGTGGTCATGAACGACGGCGGCATGCCGCTCACCCAGTAGCGCGCCAGCGTGTTGGCCAGGGCGGACTGGATCTGGTTGCGCAGCAGGTAGATGCCGGCGATCAGGCGCTTGGCGCGCATCAGCTCTTCGGGACTGGCCGGCTCGGTGCCCATGCCTTGGTAGAGCTTGGACAGTTCGCCCAGCGTGGCGCCGGTGACTTCGTTGCGCACATCCACCACGGCGAGCGTGTTGCCGCCGTTGCGGCGCACATCCAGCGTGGAATAGGGGCTGTACGAATAGCCCTTGTCCTCGCGGATGTCCTGCGTGATGCGGCTGCTGAAGCCACCGCCGAGCACGGTGTTGGCCACGGTGAGCGGGATGAAGTCCGGATCGCGCATGGGCGCCGTGGGCTGGCCAAATCGGATATTGGTCTGCACCGCGCCAGCGCGCGCCACCAGCAACTTCTGCGCAGGCACATTGGCGGGCACCTGGGCCACGTTGGCAGGCGCGGGTCCTTGTGCCTTCCAGCTGCCGAACTGTTGCTCGACTGTCTTGAGCACTTGATCCGCATCGACCTTGCCGACCACCACCAGCAGTGCCCGTTCCGGCCGCATGCGTTGATCGTGCAACTGGTGCAGCGACTCGGGCGTGACCGCCTGGATGCTTGCCTCGGTGAGCTCGTCACGGGCATACGGATGATTGCCGTAGACCGCGTGGTTGAACGCGCGCATCGACTGCCAGTCAGGGTCGGCCTCATTGACCTTCAACGACTGCAGTGCGTTGGTTTTCTCCAGGGTGACTTCCTTGGAGGGGAAGCTCGGATGCAGCGCCGTGTCGGCCACCAGTTCGAGCAGTTCATCCGAATGGCTGGCCAGGGCGCTTGCGCTGACGCCAATGGAATCGCGCCCTGCGTTGGCGCCGTAATCACCGCCGATGGCTTGCAGCTGTTCGGCGATCTGCTTGGAGCTGAGCTTGTCGGTGCCTTCGTTGAACAAGGCGGCCATCAGCTCGGCCTGGGCCGGATGCTGCGCGTCGTCGTATGAAGTGCCGCCGAGCACCGCCAGCTGCACGTTCACCTTGGGCAGGCCGTTGCGCGGAATCACCCACACGGTGAGGCCATTGGGCAAGGTGCGCTGCGTGATCTGCGGCACCGGCAGCGGTCGCTCAGGGCCGTAGGGCGGCAGTTCCTTGGGCATGGGCGCTTCGGCCGCGTGCGCGGTCATGGCGATGCCGAGGGCGGCTGCGAGCAGGGATGCTTTCAGAGTCGTCGTGATCATGGCCTTCGCTCTCCTTAGTGCTTGGCCGGCTTGGCGCCGGCGTCCTTGCCGTGGGTCGCCACCGGGCGGCGGATGATCACGCTGCGATTGGCGTCGGTGAGATAGGTCTGTGCCACGCGGCGTACGTCATCGGCCGTCACCTGGTTGATCCAGCCGGGCACTTGATTCACCACGTTGGCGTCGCCCCACAGAGTCTGCAGCTTGGCCAGCGTGTCGGCGCGGGAGAGGAAATCCTCCATGCCGCCGTACCAGTCCGATAGCATCTTGGTTTTCACACGCGCCAGCGTGGCGTCATCGACACCATCATGGGCGACCTTGGCGATTTCCTCGTTGAGCGCAGCCAGCACCTGGTCGGGCTGGGCGTTGGGCTTGTAGATGGCAAACAGGCCAAACAAGGTGGGGCCCGCGTAATCGGTGCCGCTGCCGAGCGCGAAGTTCACGCCGCCCTGGATCTGCAGCAGCTGTTCGCGTCCCTTCACCAGACCCTGGTAGAAGCGCGATGCGTCATCGCCTATCAGCAACTGGGCCAGCACCAGCATGGGCATCTGGTCTTTGCTGCCGCGATCGGGCGCTTTCCAGCCCACGGCAATGGCCGGTGCCTTCGCCAACGCGTCGGTCTGTTCGAGGTGGCGGCCTTTGCTATTCAGCGGTTCGGAAACGTCCGCAGGAGCGGGAAGTGGCCGAGCCGGAATCGCGCCGAAGTATTTTTGCGCCAGCGCGAAGGCCTGCTCGGGCGTGACGTCGCCGGAGATGCCAAGCACTGCATTGGCGGGCTGGTAGAACGTGTCGTGGAAGGCCTTCACGTCGGCGATGCTGGCGTGGTCGAGATCGTCGAACGAGCCGTAACCGTCGTGCTTGTTGGCCCATTTGTCGAAGGCCAGCGCGTCCAGGTCGGTCCAGAAGAACAGGCCGTAAGGCTGGTTCTTCACGTTGACGCGGATTTCTTCCTTCACCACGTTGCGCTGGTTGTCGAGATTCTTTTCGCTGAAATCCAGCGTCTTCATGCGGTCCGCTTCAATCCACAGCAGCGGTTCCAACGCGGAGATCGGCGCGGAGGCGATGTAGTTGGTGTAGTCGGCGCGCGTGGATCCGTTGAAGACGCCACCGCCGCCCTGGATGACCCGATCGAACGTGCCCTTGGGTGCATTGGGCGTGCCTTCGAACATCAGGTGTTCGAACAGATGCGCAAAGCCGGTGCGGTTCTGCGGCTCCAGCCGCATGCCCACGTGGTAGACCGTACTGATGCCTACGGTGGGTGAACTATGGTCTTCGGAAACGACGACGGTGAGGCCGTTGTCCAGCTTCTTCACGGCCACCGGCACCTGCCAGTGATCGGTATCCGCGGCGTGAGCCGTTACTGCGAACAACAGGCCGGCGATGAGCGCCGGCAGTCGTGACGTACGCATGAACCATCCTTGTGCTACGGCGGGAGCACACTGGATACGGCCCAGGCGGGGCGTCCGTCAACATGAAGGATGGTCTAGGGGCCGGCAAACAACAGTGTGGGAGGAAGGATGGAAGGGTTGGATCAGCCCGTCGTCTCGATCCGCTCCACCCGCCGCAGGCCCTGCGGCAGCAGGCCGCCGCGGGTGGCGCGGTTGCCGCCGTACTCGACCAGGTTCGACCACTTCAGCGTGAGCTTGCGCTGGCCGGCATAGAGCGTCACTTCGCCCTTGCCTTCGGTGACCACGGCCACGCCGACGACCTTCACGCCTGCGCTCAACTTGGCCTTGGGCACGTCGATCAGCTTGTTGCCCTTGCCCTTGTCGAGCTCCGGCAACTCGGCCACCGAGAACATCAGCAGATGACCTTCGGTGGTGACGACGACGATGCGGTCGCGTGCCGGATCGGCGCTGATCTGCGGCGCCAGCACCTTGGCGCCATCGCCCAGGGTAATGATCTGCTTGCCCGCCTTGTTGCGGCCGGTGAGCGCCTCGAAGCGCGTCACGAAGCCGTAGCCGTGGTCGGTGGCCAGGATCAGGCGCGTGTCGTTGTCGCCGGCGGCGAGCGCGTCGAAGCTGGCGCCCGAGGGCGGGCTGAAGCGACCGGTGACCGGCTCGCCGTTGCCGCGTGCCGAGGGCAGCGTGTGCGCTGCCATGGAATAGCTGCGACCGGTGGAGTCGATCACCGCGACTTGCTGCGTGGTGCGCGCCTTTACCGCGGCGAGCAGGCTGTCGCCTTCGCGATAGTTGAGGCCGTCTGCGTCGACGTCGTGGCCCTTGGCGGCGCGGATCCAGCCCTTGGCGCTCAGCACCACGGTGACCGGTTCGCTGGCGACCAGTGCGCTTTCATCGAGCGCCTGCGCGGCATTGCGCTGCACCAGCGGCGAGCGGCGGTCGTCGCCGAACTTGGCGGCGTCGGCGCGCAGTTCTTCCTTGATCAAACCCTTGAGCTTGGCGGGCGACTTCAGCAGGACGTTGATGCGTGCGCGTTCTTCTTCGAGCTGATCGCGCTCGGCATTGATCTTCATTTCCTCGAGGCGCGCCAGTTGGCGCAGCTTGGTCTCGAGGATGTAGTCGGTCTGTTCGTCGCTGAGGCCAAAGCGCGCCATCAGCACCGGCTTGGGTTCGTCCTCGGTACGGACGATGCGGATTACTTCGTCCAGGTTGAGGTAGGCGATGCGCAAGCCTTCCAACAGGTGCAGGCGACGCTCGACCTTGGCCAGGCGATGGTTGAGGCGGCGCGTCACCGTATCGGTGCGGAAATGCAGCCACTCGCTGAGGATCCGCTTGAGATCCTTCACCTGCGGACGGCCGTCCAAACCGATCATGTTGAGATTGATGCGGAAGCTCTTCTCCATGTCCGTGGTAGCGAACAGGTGCTGCATCACCTCGGCGGCGTCGATGCGGTTGGAACGCGGCACCACCACCAGGCGGATCGGATTCTCGTGATCGGATTCGTCGCGCAGGTCTTCCACCATCGGCAGTTTCTTCGCGCGCATCTGCGCGGCGATCTGCTCGAGGATCTTGGACGGGCTGACCTGGTGCGGCAGCGCGGTGATGACGATGTTGCCCTCGTCCATGTGGTACACGGCGCGGGCGCGCACCGAGCCGATGCCGTTCTGGTACATCGCCAGCAGTTCGTTGCGGGGCGTGATGATTTCCGCTTCGGTCGGATAGTCCGGGCCCTGGATGTGTTCGCACAGGTCGGCGACGGTGGCGTCCGGATCATCCAGCAGGCGGATGCACGCGCTCACCACTTCGCGCAGATTGTGCGGCGGAATATCGGTGGCCATGCCCACGGCGATGCCCATCGAACCGTTGAGCAGCACATGCGGCACGCGCGAGGGCAGCCAGCTGGGTTCTTCCAGCGTGCCGTCGAAGTTCGGCACCCAGTCCACCGTGCCCTGGCCGAGTTCGCCCAACAGGGCCTCGGCGATCGGGCTCAGGCGCGACTCGGTGTAGCGCATGGCCGCGAAGCTTTTCGGATCGTCCGGCGAGCCGAAGTTGCCCTGGCCGTCCACCAGCGGATAGCGGTACGAGAACGGCTGCGCCATCAGCACCATCGCCTCGTAGCACGAGGTATCGCCGTGCGGATGGAACTTGCCGATCACATCGCCGATCGTGCGGGCCGACTTCTTGGGCTTGGACGAAGCCGCCAGGCCCAGCTCGCTCATGGCGTAGACGATGCGACGCTGCACCGGCTTCAGGCCGTCGCCCACGAAGGGCAGGGCGCGATCCAGCACCACGTACATGGAATAGTCGAGGTAAGCCCGCTCGGCGTATTCCTTGAGCGGGATCTGTTCGAAATTGGCTTGCAAATTCATGGGTTTGCGTCGTTGGGCTGCACGCAGAGGGCGCGCTTAACCGGACGATGGTGCCAGAAAGGGGGACCAGCCGGCGAGGGGTGATAGGCGCCGCCCTGTGGGAGCGCACCCTGTGCGCGACAGGCGACGGAGCGATGAAGCCGAGCGGCGGGTCCGCGAAAGCCGGCCATTGAGGGTGGGCGAGGCGTGGCAGTCGCGCACAGGGTGCGCTCCCACAGGGAGGGGCCGGTCAGTTCTGAATGCGTGTGGTCTTGATGCCCAGCTTGCGCAACTGCTCCTGCAAGCTGTCCGGCCCGGCCAGATGCCCCGCGCCCACGGCGACAAAACTCACGCCCGGCTGCTGCATGCGCTCGGCGATGGTCTTGGCCCAGGCCTGATTACGCTCGACGATCAGCGTCTGGTAGAGCATCGGGCTGTCCTTGCGCAGGTCTTCGTCCTCGATCCTGGCGATCGCGTCGGTGTCGCCGTTGCGCCAGGCATCGATCAGCTCGTGCAGCTTGGACGGGCCGTCAGCCACGTCCTTGAAGGACTGGCGCAGGAATTCCAGCTGCATTGCCTCGGGCAGGTCGGCCAGCATGCGGATCTGCTTCTCCGCGGTTTCCAGCCCGTCGATGGGTTTGCCGGCCTGCTGCATGCGCGCCTTGAGCAGCTTGTCCACGCCCTCGTTCGGGTCGAGTCCGGCCTGCATCAGTGGCGCCATGGTGAGCGTGAGCGCCGCCAGCCAGGGGCGCATTTGCTGCAACGCGTCGACACCTCCGGGCAGCTTGGCCGCTTCGGCTGCCTTCTCCAGTTCGCCCCGATCCCTCTCGTCGAGTTTGCTGGTCAGCAGCTCGCTCTGGTCGACGCCGTGCTGCATCAGCAGGCCTTGCATGGACGCCGAATCGTCGTCGACCACCTCGATGCTCAGGCGCTGGCTCTCGTCCAGTGCCTTGTCCAGCGCAGCGGACTGCCAGTGGGTGTCCGAAGGCAGCAGGTGCACGGTGCCGAACAGATAGACGGTGGCGTGCTCGTTCTTGGCCACCCACAGGCCGGGCTGGGCCACCGCGACCGAGACGAGCAACAGGTTGAGGGCCAGGGCGGCCGCGTATCGTCGAAGCAGTTTCAAAGGGAAATCCCGAATCAGGGGCTGACCACGTGTCGTAGCGGGCCATGGCTATCCGGCCCGCTGATATGCGCACTATCGTGCTCGAACTAGCTTGCTGCAAGCATTCTCAGCGTGGCACACGGTAACCGCCAGGCACGCCGTGCGGGCTGAGCGTGAGCTGCCACAGCTGGTCGCGGCGGCTGCGGAACACCGCGGCCGAGACGGACAGGTAGAAGCGCCACATGCGGCGGAAGCGATCATCGTAGTTGGCGGCCAGCTGCGGCCACGCTGCATCGAAATTGGCCCGCCACGCCGACAACGTGAGGTCGTAGTCGGTGCCGAAGTTGTGCCAGTCCTCCACTACGAACAGATTCTGCAGCGCCTCTGTCACCTGGCTGGCGGCGGGGATCATCGAGTTGGGGAAGATGTATTTCTCGATCCACGGATCGGGCCGGCTGGGCGAGCCGTTGCTGCCGATGGAATGCAGCACGAACAGGCCGTCGTCGTGCAGGCAGCGGCGCGCGATCTCGAAGTAGGTGCGGTAGTTGAGCGCGCCCACGTGTTCGAACATGCCGATTGAAAAGACCGCGTCGAACGGTTCGTTGATCTCGCGATAGTCCTGCAGGCGGATATCGATCGGCAGGCCTTTGCAAAGCTCGCGCGCGTACGCCGCCTGTTCCTTGGAAACAGTGACGCCCACGCCCTGTACGCCATAGCGTTCCGCGGCGAACTTCAGCGCCTCGCCCCAGCCGCAGCCGATGTCCAGCACACGCTGCCCGGGCTGCAGGCGCAGCTTGCGGCAGATCAGGTCGAGCTTGGCTTCCTGCGCATCGTCGAGGTTGTTCGCCTGCGCCCAGTAACCGCACGAATACACCATCCGCTTGCCGAGCATGGCCTGGAACAAGTCGTTGCCCAGGTCGTAGTGCACGCGGCCGATGTCGAACGCGTGGTCGCCACGCTGCAGGTTGACGAAGCGCGCCTTCAGATGCGCGAGCAGCGTGTCCAGGGACTTCAGTTCGGTGTCCAGCTGCGCGCCGAGCACCCGCGTGAACAGGCCGGGCAGGTCTTCGCTGTCCCACCAGCCGTCCATATAGCTTTCGCCAAGGCCCAGCGATCCGTGCGAAAACACGCGTGCGTAGAGTCGTTCGTCGTGCACCCGCATGTCGGTAGGGCGCGAACCGTCGAGAAGAATGCCGGCGTGTTCGAGCAAACTGGCGGCGCGTACCTTCAATGAATCCTGACTCATGCGGTCCTCGTATGCCATGGTGACGAGAAGGGCAGGATGGCGCCGCCTGATCAGCGGGAGTGCGGCGTCCTGCCTAGTATCCCAAAGCTTGCAGGAGCAATTGCAAAGACTGCGTCGACGCCGCTTTCGCGGACCGTTTGCAGCAGCGCCTGCGACTGCGCCTCGCTGAGCAGGAATTCCACCTTGATGGCGAGGTCGTCGGCCAGTTCGAAGAACTGTTCTTCGCGCAGCACGCCGTGCCTGCCGAAGCCGCAGATGGCGCGAAACGCCGAACCGCCCCCGATGCCGTGGCTGCGGGCGTGTTCGAGCAACCATTCGTAGACCAGTTTGCCGTCGTGGTGGGCGCGGGTATGGGTGTAGAAGCTGAGCTGGACGCCTTGCTGCTGGGTTTCCATGGAGCCTCCTAGCGCAATACGGCGCGGGTGAGGGCGATACCGGCAATGGTCAATGCGATCGAGCCGACCAGATGCAGGGCCATGTGGCCGCCGAACCATAGGTACTGCTGACGCAGCAGCAGCGTGGTCGATTCGGCCGAGAAGGTGGAAAAGGTGGTCAGCCCGCCCAGGAAGCCGGTGGCGACGAACAGGCGAAGCTCGGGCGGCAAGGTCTGGAAGTGATCGAAGATGCCCAGCACCACGCCCATCAGCAGGCCGCCGATCAGGTTGGCGGCGAGCGTGCCCAGTTGTACGGTGGGAAAGATGGGGTTGAGCACGACGCCAAGCATCCAGCGCAGCCAGCAACCCAGCACGCCTCCTACGCCGACGGCGATAAAACCGGTAAAGCCCACGTTGTCGTCTCCTTCTGAAGAACTTCGGAAGGACTCCCCGGATACAGGCACACGCCTGCGCCCCGGAAAATCCGGCGGTGCAGGCATCATCAACCCGAAGGTGGTTCGCCGCGGAGCAAGCCGGCAGCAGGAGGCATGCCATCTCCTTGTGCCATTTATCCTAGCCCATGATCCCTCGAACGTCATGGATCAGCCGCGCGAAGGGCACCGCTATACTCGGCTCTTCTCGCCCGCCGTGCCACGCCCATGACCCCCATCCCGCGCCCTGTCCGGCGCAGCCTGCCGTTGTTGCTGGCGGGCTTGTCGATGATCGGCCCGTTTTCGATCGATGCCGTCTTCCCGGCGTTTCCGTTGATCGGCGCGCGCTTTGGCGTGGACAGCACCGGCTTGCAGCAGATGATCAGCATGTACCTGATCACCTATGCGGCGATGAGCCTGTTCCATGGCGCGATCTCCGATGCGATCGGGCGCAAGCCGGTGATCGTGGCAGGCATGCTGGTCTATGCGCTGGCGTCCGCGGGCGCGGCGCTGTCGACCTCTTACGTGATGCTGCTGAGCTGTCGCGCGCTGCAGGGCGCGTGCGCCGGTGCGGGCCTGGTGGTGGGCCGCGCGATCGTGCGCGACAGCCTGGAAGGGCCGGCGGCGCAGCAGATGATGTCGCGCGTGATGATGATCTTCAGCATCGCGCCGGTGATCGCGCCGATCGTGGGCGCGCAGTTGCTCTTCCTCAACGGCTGGCACGGCATCTTCTGGGTGCTGATGGGTTTCACGCTGGTGCTGGCGGCGGCCTTGGCGCTGTTCCTCGACGAAACCCATCCGGTGGCGGCGCGCACGCCGTTTCGCGCGGGTACGCTGGTGCGCGGCTACATCAATTTCGGCAAGGACCGGCCGTTCTGGCCGCTGCTGATTTCCTGTTCGGTGAATTTTGCCGGGCTGTTTTTGTACATCTCTTCGGCGCCGCACATCATTCGCGATCTGCTGCATCTGTCCGCGCAGGGTTTTCCGTGGCTGTTCCTGCCGACGGTGGCCGGCCTGATGGCCGGTGCCTGGATGTCCGGACGACTCGCCCATCGCCGCAGCGCGGCGTACACGGTCAACCTCGGCTACGGCTCGATGCTGCTCGCGTGCGGGCTGCATCTGTTGATTGCGCTAGTCACCACTGAGCCGGTTTTGCCGTGGTCGATGCTGCCGCTGGTCCTGCACGGCATCGGCGTGCAGCTGGCGTTTCCCACGCTCACGCTGTTGCTGCTGGACCGCTTTCCGCATCGACGCGGCGGCGCTTCGTCGGTGCAGGCGTTCGGCAGCCTGATGATGTGCGCGGTGGTCGCCGGCGTGCTGTCGCCGCTGCTGTCCGGCCACATGGTGTATCTGGCGCTGGGCGCCAGTGCGCTGACGGTGACCGGCTGGCTTGCGTGGCGTTGGTACCGGCATCTGACCAGCCAGCCGCGCGTACCGCATACCAGCGCGGCCGAGGTCGAGGTGGAGATGCAGACGGAAATCACCGAGCCGCGTTGAGCGGCGGGGAAGACGGCGCGGGACTGAGCCCGCGCCTGGCCGCTCAGTGTTCGTTGACCTGCAGCTTCTCCAGCAGGAGGTTGAGCTTGCCCTTCATGGCGTCCTCGGGGCGAGGGCCGTCCACGCCATAGAACGCGGTGTACAGCACCGCCGGCTTGGCCTCGCTGCTGGTCTTGGTGCCGCCCACGGTGCCGATATAGGTCATGTCGTTTTCGCTGTACGGCACGCCGTCGTCCGGGTGATCGCGATGGACGATCTTGCCCCAGTGGTTGCGGAAGCTGTCGTCCAGGTCGTCGGTGGGGGCCACGTGGCGGTTCACCATCACATGCTCGGCATTCTCCACGTTGGACTTCACTTCGACCTTGGAGACATCCCACACCGTCTTGCCTTGATCCTGGAAGTAGGACATGCCCAGCACGAGCTGGCTGTCCGGATCGATCTTCTGCAGCGAAGGCGTATAGGCGAAGCCCAGACGCTTGGACTGATACTTGAAGTCGTCGCCATAGTCGAAGCGGATGGCGATGTCGGACAGCACGCTGGGCAACAGCTCGGTATGGGCCAGGAATTCCTTCCATTGCGCCAACGTGCCGCTATAGGAGACGTCGACGAAGTTGGCCAGTTGCGTCATGTCGGCCATGTCTTCGTGCTCGGTGCGGTTTTCGGTGACCCGCCCCATCGCCGCATAACCGTCGGGCACCGGCAGCAGGAAGACGATCACCAACTGGCTGTCGTACGCCATCTGCCATTCGCGTATCTGCCAGCGGCGCTGGTAGGCGTCGGTATAGCTGCGCTCCAGCGACGGTGCGCCCAGCGAGGTGATCTTCACCAGTTCGGAGCCCACGCGCCGCTGCATCGGCGCGCCCTTCAACAAGAGGTCCATGAACAGCTTTGAATCGCCGTAGAACTGCTTGCTGGTGACGTCGTCGGGCTTGCGCAGATGAAACATCACCTGCTGGCCCACCAGGGCACGGCTGATGAAGCCGTTGTGGGGCAGCTGGGCCTTGTTCTCGTTCGCCCGGACGCTGACCCAGTTGCCGTTGCTGTTGCGGTGTAGCAGGGTCGGGAAGGCGCTCAGATCGGAATTGACGTGCAACAACCGGTTCGCGCCCTGGCCGTTGGGGAACAAGGTGGCGGCGTTCTCGGCCAGCAGGTCGTGCAGTTTCTGGTCGACGTCGGCGTTGTGCAGCTTCTGGTAGGTCGCGCTGAAGTCCGCAAAGCTCTTGGGCAGCGGGAATTGCGCCTTGAACGGACCGGTGTGTTTGTCTTCGATCACGTCCAGCTGATAGCTCTCGCGCGTATCGATCTGGCCCAGATTGGCGGGCGCCTTCAGCACCAGATCAATCGGCAGCGCGTAGTTGAGGTTTTCGTCGGGCGACTTCATCACCACCACGCCGATGACCTTGCCGTCCTTGTCCAGCAGCGGACCGCCGCTATTGCCCGGCGAGGCGGCGGCGGAGAAACGCAGCCACTTCCAGCGACCGTCCTGCTCCTCGGGTGTTTGCGAGGTGTACAGGCCGTCGCGGATCACGATGCCGGTGCCCAGTGCATTGCCTACCGCGTAGACCGCTTCGTTCATGACCGGCTGGGTGTTCACCGCCAGCGGCGTCACCTTGGGCGGATCCTTCAGCGAGAACTCCACGAAGTCTTCGTGCAGCGAATAGCGGGTGACCTTGTCGATCGCATAGACATGGCCGCTGGCATCGCGCACGGCCGGCTCGCCCATCAGGCTGTCGATGCCTACCGCGAGCACGTGGCCGGCGGTGACGTAGCGGTTCTCGCCAATCGCAAACGCCGTGCCGACCGAGTAGTACTTGTCGGTGCGCTGCTGGTACGGAAGCTGGTCGAACGGCAGCGGCTTCTCGTAACTCAAGGGGTCGTTCACCGGCTTGGGAATGACTACTTCGAAGGTGGCGCCCTGCACCTGCGGCAGCACGGCCGGATCCAGGGTCGCCGCATGCAGCGACGGCAATGCCAGGCACGCAAGCGCAGCCAGCCACGCCGCGGGACGCCATGCGTGTGGCCTTTTCGATGTGAGCGCGTGCCGAGCCTGATCCATGTGTTGCCTCGTCTGATGATCGGCGCGCTCTGGTGGCGCCATGCCCGGGTGTCAAACCCGTGGGTTGGATGAGTTTATCCAACGGCTCACACGTTGGAACGGTGTACGCCGTAAGCCGTAAGGCCTATCGATGACTTCTCGCCCTGGCGGGGCGACAGCGCTTTCGCCGCAAAATGACCGCAGCAGTTTAAGCTGCCGTTCGTCGATGCGGAGTTGCCCGATGTCCGTTCCTCCCGCTGCCAGCACGGTGCACTTGCCCCAGGGATCATGGGGCACGGTGCTGGACGGACTGTGTGCGCTGTTTCCCCGTATCGAAAGGAGCGTATGGGAGGATCGTTTCGCACGCGGCCGCGTGCTCGACGAGGCCGGGCAACCGCTGGGTGTCGATACGCCGTACCGCGTGGGGCTGTGCGTGCGCTACTTCCGCGAAGTGGCACAGGAAACGCCAATCCCCTTTCACGAAACCTTGTTGCATGTCGACGCCCACCTGGTAGTGGTGGACAAGCCGCACTTTCTGCCGGTGACGCCGGCGGGCGGCTTCGTGGAGCAAACGGTGCTGGCGCGGCTGATCCGGACGCTGGGCAATGCCGATCTGGTGCCGCTGCACCGTATCGACCGGCATACCGCCGGGCTGGTGATGTTCTCGGCCGATCCGGCCAGCCGCGATGCCTATCAGATGCTGTTTCGCCAGCGTCGCATCAGCAAGCGCTACGAAGCCTGGGCGGCGCCGCTGCCTGGGTTGAGCTATCCGCATGTGAGGACATCCCGTATCGCGGCGGGTGAGCCGTTCTTCCGCATGCACGAGGTGGCAGGCGAGCCCAACAGCGAAACGGTCATCGACGTGCTTGAACGGCACCGCGCGCACTGGCGCTATGGGCTGGAACCGGTCACCGGCAAGAAGCATCAGCTGCGGGTGCACATGGCCGCGCTGGGCGCGCCTATCCTGCATGACCCGTTCTATCCGGACCTGCCCGAGCCGCAACCGGACGACCACGCGCGACCGTTGCAGCTGCTGGCCCGTCGCCTGCGCTTCGTCGACCCGATCAGCGGGATGCCGCGCGAGTTCGTCAGCGAGCTGGAACTGCTCTCGCCTGAATGACGGAGCGCGTCGGTTGGTAACATAGGGCGCCCCACCCAAGGACCTGCCTGTCCGATGCCCGTCTCTTTCTCTCCCGCAGCCCAGGACGCGGCGCTGGAGGCCCTGTTCGTGCCCCTGGAAACGGGCGCACTGGCGCTGCCGGCCGATGGACGCGTGCTGTTCCTGCGTGCCCGCGACGGCTTTCGGCTGCGTGAGATGGCGCGCAAGTCGTGGGTGTGCGAGCAGAGCTTCAAGCCGTTCGCCGAGGCCTTGGCGCGCAGCGGCCTTGCCGTGGCGCCGCCCAATGGGACGGAACGCTACCCGCTGGTGCTGGTGTTGCCGCCGCGCCAGCGCGACGAGGCCCGCGCCTTGTTTGCGCAGGCCCTGCGCCGCGCCGCGGTCGGTGGCGTAGTGCTAGCCGCGGTACCCAATGCCGAGGGCGCCAAGTCGGCCGAAGGCGATCTGGCCAGCGTGGCCGGGCCGCTCAGCCAGCTTTCCAAGCACAAATGCCGCGTGTTCTGGACCCAGCCACTAGGGTCGCAGGTGAACCTTGAACTGCTGGAGAGCTGGGCTTCGCTGGACGCGCCGCGCCTCAACGACGCCGGCTTTGTCAGCCGTCCCGGACTGTTTGCCTGGGATCGCGTGGATACGGCATCCGCCTTGCTGGCAACGCATCTGCCCGTCGATCTGGCGGGTAGCGTGGCGGATCTGGGGGCCGGCTACGGTTATCTGTCGACCCAGCTGGTGGCGCGTTGTCCCGCGGTGTCGTCCATCGATCTGTTCGAAGCCGAGGCGCGTGCGCTCGAACCGGCGCAACAGAATCTGGCGCGTGCACGGCAGGACAGCGCTCGCGATGTGGCGTTCGCCGTGCACTGGCACGACGTCACCCAGGGCTTGCCGCGGCGCTACGACGCCATCGTGAGCAACCCGCCGTTTCATCAAGGGCGCGCCGATCTCCCCGATCTGGGCCGCGCCTTCATCGATACCGCCGCCAACGCCTTGCTGCCGCATGGCCGGTTCTGGCTGGTGGCCAATCGCCATCTTCCCTATGAGGCCACCCTGGCCGCACGTTTCAATGAGGTACGCACCGTGGTAACGCAAGACGGATTCAAGGTGATCGAAGCACGCGGGGTGCGCGCATGAAACTGGTCAAGCTAATTGCCAACCTTGGCTATGGCAGCCGCAAGGAAGTCACGGCGATGTTTCGCGAAGGTCGCATCACCGACCCTGATGGCGAGGTGTTGTATGCGGACGACAAGGTGCCGCACGAACACATCCGCATCGATGACGAGCCGCTCGACCCGCCGGCCGGCCTGGTGTTGATGATGAACAAGCCGCTGGGCGCGACCTGCTCGCGCAAGGACATCGGGCGCGTGGTGTACGACTTGCTGCCGCCGCGCTACCGCGTGCGTGATCCAGCGTTGTCCACGGTGGGGCGTCTTGATCGCGAGACCTCAGGCCTGCTGCTGTTCACCGACGACGGCGCCTTGCTGCACCGGATCATTTCGCCCAAAGCGCAGGTGGCCAAAGTCTACGAGGCCACCTTGGCATCCGATCTGCGCGGCGACGAAGTGGCGCTTTTCGCCAGCGGCACGATGATGCTCGAATCGGAAAACGAGCCGCTGGAACCAGCCACACTTGAAGTACTGGCGCCGCGCCTGGCGCGCGTCACGCTGACTGAGGGCCGCTATCACCAGGCCAGGCGCATGTTTGCCGCGGTGGGCAATCACGTGGAGACGTTGACGAGAGTATCCGTGGGGGCACTTACGCTGGACGGACTGCCGCCCGGCGAATGGCGCGCGCTTGAAGATCACCAGATCGCGCGCATCTTTGAAGCACCGGCAGGTGCTTGATGCGCGCGGAGCGCTGCGCTGTTTTCAGCCGAACGGAGTCTGGCGACGTCGCGCGAGTTCGTCCTCGCGGCGAGAGTGCGCGCCCGGTTGCCAGGACACCAGCTGAAAATTGCTGCGGTCCTGATCGTTGTGGTGACGGACGTCCTGCGTGTCCCGATGATTGAGCATCCCTGCTACTAGCTGCATTCCGCGCTCTAACGCAGAACGGGCGAGAAGCATGTGCATGTCGTAGCTCCGGACCACCCCTGCGTGGCCGTTCAGGCTACATATAAGCAGCTTCACGGGCGATACACAAATGCCAATAGGCCATGAAAATCATCTTAAGTTCAACGCAAGCTAGCGTCACATTCTTCACAAAGGTGAATAGCGCAATGTTCTGCGATTTTCCTGCGAAAACAAGGCTTTCCATGGCGCGGAACAGCGCTTCCATTGTCGTCTTTTGCACGATCACGCCATGCCTAATTTGACGTTCGATAACGCCTTCGTGCGCGATCTGCCGGGCGACCCTGAACAAGGTTCCCGCCAGCGGCAGGTCCTGGGCGCGTTGTATTCCCGCCTGGACCCCACGCCGGTGGCATCGCCGCGCGTCGTGGCGTGGTCGCCGGAGATGGCGCAGGCCCTGGGCCTGGACGCCACCGAGCTGGAAAGCCCAGAACTGGCGCAGGTGCTGGGCGGCAATGCCTTGCTGGAGGGCATGCAGCCCTTCGCGGCCAATTATGGCGGCCATCAGTTCGGCGTGTGGGCGGATCAGCTGGGCGATGGGCGCGCGATTTCACTGGGCGAAGTGCTCACGCGCGCAGGCCAGCGCTGGGAGTTGCAACTGAAAGGGGCGGGACCGACCCCGTATTCGCGCGGTGCCGACGGACGCGCCGTGCTGCGTTCATCCATCCGCGAGTTCCTTTGCAGCGAGGCGATGCATCACCTGGGCGTGCCCACCACGCGCGCACTCAGCCTGGTGGTGACCGGCGACAGCGTGGTGCGCGACATGTTCTACGACGGACACCCGCAGCAAGAGCCGGGCGCCATCGTGTGTCGTGTCGCGCCATCGTTCATACGTTTCGGCAATTTTGAGTTGCCGGCTGCGCGTGGCGATCTTGCGCTGTTGAAGCAGCTGGTCGATTTCACCATCGCGCGCGATTTTCCCGAATGTCGGGGCGAGGGCGAGGCGTTGTATGCCCAGTGGTTTGCGCAAGTTTGCGAACGCACCGCGGTGATGGTCAGCCACTGGATGCGCGTGGGTTTTGTGCACGGTGTGATGAACACCGACAACATGTCCATCCTCGGACTGACCATCGACTATGGCCCGTACGGCTGGGTCGACAACTTCGATCCGGAGTGGACGCCCAACACCACTGATGCAGGTCGTCGCCGCTATCGCTTTGGCCAGCAGCCGAATTTGGCGTGGTGGAACCTCAGCCGTCTCGCCATGGCGCTGGCGCCGCTGTTCAGCGGTACCGAGCATCTGCAGGCGGGGCTGGATCGCTATGCAGCGGTGTATGCCCAGGCTGACCGCGACATGATCGCGGCCAAGCTGGGTTTTTCGGCCTGCGAAGAGGGCGACGTGGAGCTCATGCGCGAGCTGTATACGCTGCTGACCGACGGGGAAGTCGACATGACGCTGTTCTTCCGCGCTCTGGCGGATGTCGATCCGGCCCAGCCGTCATTGACGCCGTTGCACGATGCCTTTTACGACGACGCCAAGCGGCAGGCGTTCGAGCCGGCATTCCAGGCCTGGCTAAGCAGCTACGCCGCACGCGCGCGTAGCGACGCTCTCTCTGCACAACAACGCCGCCTGCGCATGCACGCCGCCAATCCGCGTTATGTGCTGCGCAATTATCTCGCGCAGGAAGCGATTGATTTGGCCACGCAAGGCGACTACAGCGGCATCCACGAGCTGCTGAAGGTGATGAGCCGCTCTTACGATGATCAGCCCGGACGCGAACGCTACGCGCAGAAGCGGCCCGCCTGGGCGATGCACAAGGCGGGCTGTTCGATGCTGTCGTGCAGTTCGTAAGACGCTTCAGCGCAGCGCGTTGGCGAGGAACTGGCGCAGTTGCGTGCCGTTGAGCGCACCGGCCTGACGCGCCACTTCGCGCCCGTTGCGCATCACCAGCAGGGTGGGAATGCTGCGGATGCCGAAACGCTGGGCCAAGCCCGGTTGCGCCTCGGTATCCACCTTGGCCAGCCGCAGCTGCGGTTCAAGGCTGTTGGCGGCCTCGGCGAACACTGGCGCAAAACTCACGCAGGGCCCGCACCAGGGCGCCCAGAAGTCGATCACCACTGGTAGATCACCACGGGTTGCCACCGCGTCGAAGTTGCCGGCGTCCAAGGCCAGCGGCTTGCCTTCGAACAGCGGCTGCTTGCAGCGGCCACAGACGGGATGCTGGCCGAGTCGATCCTCGGGCACGCGATTGAGGGCCGCACAGTGGGGGCAGGGAACGGTAAGCGGAGTGGACATGGCAGGCCTCGATGGCCAAAACTCGATGCAGCATCAGATGGTGTCCGCCGATGCGCTAAACAAGGAGCCCGGGCGTGCGCAAGCGTGAAGGCGGCAACACGACAGCTCCCAGTCTCGTCCTGCTGGCGGGAGCGCTGTGGACGCTGCCCAACAGCCTGCTGGGGCTGCTGGCCGGACTTGCCTGCATACCCTGGGGCGCCCGTCCCCAATGGCGGAGCCGTGAATACGCTCTGGCTTTCCGGCGGATGCCCCATCGGGGCAGCGGCGGTGCGCTGACCCTGGGCAATGTGATCCTGTATTCGTGCGACGAGCTCGACACGCCGTGTTTCACCTATGCGCATCGCGCCGGACATCGCGAGGAGCCGTGTATTTCGCTGGCCGATCACGAGCGGGCGCATGTCTACCAGTACATGGTGCTGGGGCCGTTGTTCCTGCCCTTGTATGCCTTGTGCGGCGGCATCAGCGTGCGCAATCGGTTTGAGCGCGCCGCCGATCGCTATGCGCTGCAGCGTGCCGGCTGGTGGCCGTGGTCCTCAGCGCGCATAGTCACGTGATCGACGCGACACCAGTCCGGATAGATAACCCATCACGCTTGCCGGCTTGAGCACCAGCCCGTACAGCATGGCGTAGCCAAACAAGCCGAACGGGTTGCGCCGCACGGTCAGTCCGAGTTCGCGAAACATGCGCGCCTGTACCCGGTAGATGATCACATGCGCGAGCAAGGCCGCTGGCAGCACAAAGGCCAGCATGGCGGCAGCCAGGCCATAGATGCCCATGCAGGCCAGCAGCACGGCAGGCAACACGGCGATCGTGTAGACCAGATCCATATACGGAAACAGCAGGTTCCACCAGATCAGGAACGTGCTCAGGCGGCGACGGAACAGCAGCGAGCCATGGGCCCTGAACGCTTCCATGAGACCGCGCGACCAACGGCCGCGTTGCTGCAGGAACGGCGTGAGCGCGGCGGGGACGCGCGCAAACGCGATGGCGTCTTCGCAATAGCCGACGCGATGATGGTCTCTCAACAAGGCCCAGGTCAGTACAGTGTCTTCACCCGCGCATGCCGGCCAGCCGCCTACCACGCGAAGAATGTCGGTGCGGTACAGCGAAAACGCGGCCGGTGCGACCAGCGTGCCCTGAAACAGGCTTTGCAGGCGCTTGCTTGCCGCGATGCCCTGGAAGTAATCCCACTCCTGCATGCGCGTCACCAGGCTTTGCCGTGAATTGCGCACAAGCACCGCGCCCGCCACCGCCACGGTGCCTGGCGGATCGCTCATGTAACGCGTCACCAGCCGACGCAAGGCTTGGGGATGCAGGTGCGCATCCGCCGCCAGCGTGACGGTGACGGGGTAGGACGCCAGGCGTAGCCCTGCATTGAGCGCATTGGCCTGACCACCAGCTGATTTGAGGTCGAGCACTTCCAGCCAAGGGTAGGACACGCCACGCAGCCGCTCCAGCGTGGCATCGGTGGAGCCGTCGTTGATCACCATCACTTCGATGGGCGCGGGATAGCGTTGCATCGCAATGCTGGCTAGCGTGCCGAGTATCGTGTCCTGCGCGTTGTGCGCGGCAATCAGGATGGACACGCTGGGGAAGTCGCTGTCGGCGAACTGCGAGCGCGGCGGGCGCCGGTCGAGCAGCAAACCCACGGCGAGAAAACTGTTCATGAAGGCGGGCAGCACCGCGATGCCAAGCACCAGCAGATGCGCCATCAGCCGCTGGCCAGGCGTTTGGAATTCGCCCAGCCAATGCTGCGCGGTGGCATAGGCAAACGCGGCCCAGCTAAGCGAAACGACAAGGGCGAGCACAAATTTCAGGCCGACCGGCATATAGCGGCGTCGATGCAGCCGACCATCGTTCGCCGCCGCCAACGGCAAGCGGACCGTGACGGAGAACGGTCGTCGCCTTGACCACACTGGTGCGTTGACGCTCATGGCTAAGCCCGCTGCTGCGGCATCGCGCTGGCAGGTCACGGATGAAGCGTTCCACCTTAGGGGCTGAGCGCGTCTCCGCATGCCTGAACACGCATGCCTGGATGAACCGACGGCGTCCTGCCAGAACTCCGTTCCTTGCTGGAATCAGGGGCAAGAGTCATGCCACGCGCGCTAAGTGCCGATAGCGCCATAACATCGGGAAACACCGGCGTTCCGTGCTGATCCGCGCGACGGCAGCTGCGCAAGAACCGACGTGCGCTGACACAAACCGACGCGCGAGGGCGGCCGGTTTGGTCAGCAGAGAGCGCCGCATCAGGCGGCTTGTTTGCCTGATTCAGGATGCGGTTTCGGCGCCGGCTTGCCGTTGCCGTGACCCGACGGCGGCCGGTTGCCGCCTTGGTTCGGCGGGGGATGACCGCCCTGATTGGGCGGTGGGCGATGGCCTTGCGGTGGCGTGCCGCCGGGCGGCCGGGTCTGCCCCGGCGGATGCGTGCCCGGGTTCTGCGGCGGCCGGTTGTTCGACGGCGGCCGGTGTCCCTGATTCGGTGGCGGCCGATTGCCCGGCGGAGGCGGTCGGTGACCGCCGTTCGGCGGCGGGCGATTGCCTTGCGGCGGCGGACGATGGCCACCGTTCGGCGGGGGACGATACCCGCCATTGGGCGGTCGATAACCATGTGCCGGCGGACGCGCACCCGGATGCCAGCCCGGCGGACGCGGCGGCGGGCGCGGCGCGTATGGACGGCTATACCAGTAATCGCGATTCCGATAGAACGGCCGGTTGGTGTAGTACGAGCCCCAATACGCACCAATCGAAAACGCGACGATGGGAATGCCGATGCGCGCGCCGTAGTCGGCCACATAGACCGGCTGGCTCTGATAAAGGTATTGCACAAAGGTCGCAGCCACCCAGCCGCGCAAGCCCTGGGTGATCACATCGCACCAGCCCCAGCCTTGCGTGCATCCTTGAATGGATACGGCGGTGCCGGCAGGCAGCTGCGCGATGGTGGGATAGCCAGCATCGGGACCGGCATAGAGATCGACGTACGAGGTCACCACGCCGTTCAAGGCCTGCGCATAGGCGGCAGGGGTGGCCAAGCCGAACAGCAACAGCACGGACCAGACTAGCCGCTTCATGGGTGCCTCTCCTGGATATACGACACGATGAGACTGTGTCATCTGCGAAGGACGTGTCAACGACGCGTCAGCTTTCCTGATCGTGAGTTCGTGCGTTCAGCGCGCGGTGCGGTGGGCGTGATGTTCACGCCTGGGCCAGCGATTCGCGATAGGCGCGACGCACCATCTCGTGGAAATGATGCACGGCGTTCTCCCTCAGGGGATTGAGCCGGCCCGCCTCGTACGAGCCCGACGCCAGGCCGCGCTGCACGTCCTCGCAAATGGTCACATCCTCGTCCTGCACTTCGTCGCTGAACTCCACATCGCGCGTGCGGCGCGTTTGCGCGGCAGCGCTGTCATCGCGCGGATAGTAGAAATCGAACTCCACCCGGCAGCGATCCACGCCCAGCGGCAGCACCCGATTGGTCTGCAAGCGCGAGGGCAGGATATTGAGCATGGTGTTGGGATGGATGAAGTAGTAAAGCGCTTCACCACTGCCGTACAGGTCGCCGGCGCTTTCCAGCGGGCTGTACTGGAACGAATACCACGGCGCCGTTTCGGTGATGTAGCTGCGATAGTCGAGCAGGCTGTTGAGGCCGGGATGGATGTGCGGTACGTGGTAACCCTCGAGGTAGTTGTCCACGTAGACTTTCCAGTTGCACGCCACCTCGTAGCTGGCGCGGTGATGAAACTCGTAGTCGTCCAGCGAACGCTCCGGGCCGAGCCGTTCGTCAATGCCGGCGACCACGTCCGCAAACGACGGCGCCTCGCCGATGGCGACAAACACCAGGCCTTGCCACACCTGTACCTGCACTTCCGGCAGGCGAATGTCCGACGGATTGAAGTCCTGCGTGCGGCCCATCTCCGGCGCACCGCGCAGCACGCCGTCGAGCCCGTAGGTCCAGCCGTGATAGCGGCAACGCAAAGTCTTCGCGCCCTTGCCATCGCAACTGGCGATCGGGCCCGCGCGATGGCGGCAAACATTGTGGAAGCTTCGGATGACACCGTCCTCGCCGCGCACCACGATCAATGGCAGGCCGGCAATCTCGGTCACTACGTGATCGCCCACCTCGGGAACCTGGGACCGATGGCACACCAGCTGCCAGCTGCGCGCAAAGATGGCGCGCGCATCCTGCGCCTGCATGCGCGGGTCGGTGTAGAAGCGGGCAGGCAGCGTCAACGCCACCTCAAGCGGCTGCGGCGCCAGAACGGACTCGTCGAACAGATCGCGCATGGACATTACATCGGCAGCGGTTTGCCCGAGTATCGGCCTGCACACGCCCCCGGGGAAGGGGGCGGCCGCTTCAGGCGCTTGCCAGCTGCTGCTGCACGTCGTTGATGGAGTTGCGGATGCGCTGGCTGAAGATCGAATCCTCGTGGTGGATCAGCACCAACCGCTCCGTCGCACGTGTCATCGCCACATAGAGCAGGCGCGCTTCTTCCACCTCGTTCTTGCCGGGCTTGGGCAGCGAGCCCAGGCCAGGGATGATCACCAGCGGAAATTCCAGCCCTTTGCTGGAGTGCATGGTCACCAGCTTCACGGTGTCGTCGACCACGAACAGGGAACTCTTGCCGTTGCCCTCGGCAAGCTGGCTGGCAATACCGGCGCGCTGCAGCGCTTCCTGCAGCTTCTCGCCTTCCCAGCTGTTGCGGAAGATGACCGCCATGTCCGATAGCGGACGGCCAGCGCCCAGTTCATCTCGCAGGCGCTGGATGATCGCTGGCAGCTGATCCTCCTGGCGCTCCACGCGGATCAGCTCGGGCAGGGCGCCGCGGCGTCCTGCGCTTTCCGGTGCGATCAGCGGCACGCCGTCGTCATCGTCGCTGCGGCCCAGCAGCAACTCGTTGGCAAAGCCGCGCGCCACCGAGAGGATTTCCAGCGTGTTGCGGTAGTTGAGCTTGAGGATGGTGGTGCGGCCCTGCGCCTGCACGCCCAGGCTTTTCCAGCTGAGCTTCTTGCGGTTGGCCTGGCCGTAAATGTTCTGCGCGTCGTCGTACAACACCAGCAGCGAGTTGGTGTTGGGGTCGATCATCTGCACGATGAGCTTGTACCACTCGGGCTCGAAATCGTGGCCTTCGTCGACCAGCACCGCACCGTACTGGAAGCGCGGAATCTGTCCGCTGTCCACGCCGGCGATGACGGCCGGCGGCAACGCTTCGGCGAAATGCGGGCCGTCCTCGGGCAGGGGCACGTGGTAGGCCGTGAGCATGCTGCGGCACCACTTGTGGAAGTTGTACACCTGTACCTTGTCGCTGAGGCCGCGTTCGCCCATCAGTTGTTCAAGGCGCTCGGCCAGCGTTTTGTTGTAGCACAGCACCAGGATCGGCTTGGACAGCGCGCGCGCCAGTTCCATCGCGCGAAAGCCCAGGATCATGGTCTTGCCCGAGCCGGCCACGCCGTGAATGATGCGATGCTCGTCGCCCAGCGAGCGGGCCAGCAGTTCCTGCTGGGCATCCATCACCTTGATCAGGTCGGGAATCGCCAGCTTGGTCGCGGCGTTGCTGGCCGAAGCGAACAGGCCGAACTGGCCCTCGCCGGGTTCCACGCGGATTTCCGGGAACAGATGCCAGCGCACGCGATCGATCTGCGGCAGCGTGAGCGCGGTGGGGAAGATCTGCGGAAACATCGCCCACAGGCGTTCCTGGAACGCTTCCGATTCCACCGATTCGTACATTTCGTCCTGGCAGATCACCAGGTGGGCGGGGATTACCGCCTCAAGCTGGCCGGCCTCGAACTGCTTGCGGCTGATATTGGCCAGCACCACGCCATAGCCCCACGGCATCAGCAACTTGCCTTCGTAGATGTGACCGGGCGGATAGCGGAGCGCCGGGTCCTGCGCCAGCACTTTGTGGATCTCGGTGGCGCCGTCGCGTGCCTGCATCAGCGGGTTGTGTTCCTTCACGCTGCTGCTGCCGGTGATCAGCGTGAACAGCGTGCGGTCGGCCTGCTGGATGGTGCCCGGCTTCCAGTCCTTCACTTCGAGCACGAGCAGGCCGCGGCGCGGATGGAACACGATGAAGTCGGGGCGGCGCTGCCTGGGACCGATGGCCACGTCGTACCACAGCAGGTAGTCGTCCTCGAGCTTCTGCTCCAGGCGCTCGGAGAAGCGCTTCTCGCCGCTGGTCATCTGCGGCAGGCTGCTGTTGCGGGAGGGGATGAGCGTCGCCAATGAGAGCCTGCCTCGTGCCGTGCCTTTGTACGCGCCATGCGTTCAGGTCCGGCGACGTTAGCGGATCGGTGGGGCGTGTCAATCTCGCGGGGCCGGCGACGCCCTGCTGGGCTTGGATTTTCACCAAGACGGCGACATGGGAGGGGGCATAGTGTCGGCGCTGTCTGTCCTGCCGTGGGAGTCGCCGATGAACACCTCCAAGCCACCCGTCATCAAGGAAATGTTTCCCTATCTGCGCGTGCGCAACGCCGAGGCTGCGCTGGCGTACTACCAGGAGGTCTTTGGCGCGACCCTCAAAATGCGCCTGGACGAGCCCGGCACCGGGCGCATCGGGCATGCCGAGCTGGCGATGGGGCCCTCGGTGCTGATGCTGTCCGACGAATATCCCGAGCATGGCATCGTCGGTCCGCAGAGCATCGGCGGGACCAGCGTGTCGATCCATCTGCATGTCGACAATGCCGATGCGGTATTGGCCCGTGCGGTCGACAAAGGCGGCTACCTGGTACGACCCGCCACCGATTTCTTCTACGGCGAACGCGGCGGCACCGTGCGCGATCCATTCGGCCACGAGTGGCTGGTGGGCCATGAGATCGAGCAGGTCAGTGCGGAAGAAATGCAGCGGCGCTACGACGCTGCCATGGAGCAAGAATAAGTTAGCGCCAGTGTTGCAGCGTGTCGGTGGGCAGGCCGACGCGCATGCAGGCATGGCTGCCGATGCCGTCATGCAGCGCCATGCGAAAGACTGGCGCGACCGACCAGAGGGCCCGTGCAGCCAGTCGCGATTGGGCGCGCTGCAACGGCGTGCGCTCCAGCAAGGTGTCGGCCCATGGCGGCAGAAGGGCTGCGCCGGCCTGCAGGAAAACATCGCGTGACAATCCCGCCACGGGCACCGGCAGGCGCACGCGATACAGCACGTCCAGCACGGCACGCGATCTTTCGGTGAAACGAAGATCAGTGCGCACGCCCCGGAAATAAGCGGTGATCTGCGCTTCCGATGCAGGTACGTCGCGCGCACCCAGCGCCTCGGCGATACGACGCACCTCGTCGTAGTAGCGGTCGGCCGCGCCTGCCGGCATCGCGATATGGCTGTAGCGCCGATAGCCCTGCAGGAAACTATAGGCCTCGGTGACATGCACCCAGGTCAGCAGATGCGGATCGTCGGCCGCATAGGGTCGCCCATCTTCCGCCGTACCCTTTACCTGCGAGTGAATGTGCCTCACGCGTTCGATCAAGGCCTGCGCCTGGTCGGCCGGCGCATACGTCGTACCACTGACGAATGACGTCGTGCGACGCAGGCGGCCGATCAGGTCGTCGCGGAAGTTCGAGTGATCCCATACACCGGCGAGCGCCAGCGGATGCAAGGTCTGCAGCATCAGCGCCGCAAGACCGCCGGCGAGCATGCCCGGAAAATCCGAATGCACACGCCAGGTGGCACTGTCGGGGCCAAAAAGCCCGGGATCGCCTATCGGATGATCGTAGTCCACATGGCCGCCGCCACCGCGAGGAAATGCGCTCAGCACCCAGCGTCGGATGGGCTCGCGGGCGGGGCGGGTAAGGAGATTCCAAGGTGACGACATGCTGACCAGTGTAATGCTTGGTTTCACATGCATCCTTTGCACACGCGAAAATCCTGTGTTATCTCTAACACCCATGACCTCCCACTCCGCCCGTCAGTATTTTTGGTATTACGGCTATCCGATGCCGCTGGCGGAGGGTTGGTCTCGACTGTCGTAACGACAAGACACCATTCCAAAAAAAAGGCCGCCAGCCACCACTGGCGGCCTTTTTCATGGTCGCGAGTGGAACCTCCCAGGAGATCCCCGTGAACCCTTCCACCGACGATTTACGTATCCGCGCCATCACGCCGCTCACCGCGCCGGCCGAAGTGATGCGCGACTGCACAGCGAGCGTGCGTGCCTCACATACGGTGAGCGCCTCGCGCCAGGCGCTGCATCGCATCCTTGCCGGCGAGGATGACCGGCTGGCCGTGGTGATCGGCCCGTGTTCGATTCATGACACCAAGGCTGCGCTGGAATACGCCGGGCGGCTTGCAGAACAGCGCAAGCGGCATGCAGGCGAGCTGGAAATCGTAATGCGTGTGTACTTCGAAAAGCCGCGCACCACGGTGGGCTGGAAAGGTCTGATCAACGATCCCGATCTCGATGGCAGTTTCCGCATCGACAAGGGCTTGCGACTGGCGCGCGGTCTATTGCGCGACATCAACGAACTGGGCGTGCCGGCCGGCTGCGAATTCCTCGACATGATCACGCCGCAGTACATCGCCGATCTGGTGGCGTGGGGTGCGATCGGCGCGCGCACCACCGAAAGCCAGGTGCATCGCGAGCTGGCATCGGGACTGTCGTGCCCGGTGGGCTTCAAGAACGGCACCGATGGCAATGTGAAGATCGCTGTTGACGCGGTAAGCGCCGCATCGCAACCGCACCATTTCATGGCCGTGACAAAGGAAGGCCACACCGCCATCGCTGCCACCACCGGCAACGAGGACTGTCACGTGATCCTGCGCGGCGGCAAGACGCCCAACTACGACGCCGCAAGCGTAGACGCGGCGTGCGCGGCCATCGTCAAGGGCGGCCAGCCGGCGCGGGTGATGGTCGACGCCAGCCACGCCAACAGCCTCAAGCTGCCGGAGAACCAGCCGCGCGTGATCGACGATATTGCAGCGCAGCTCTCGGCGGGCGAGCAGCGCATCGTCGGCGTGATGGTGGAAAGCCATCTCGTGGGCGGGCGCCAGGATCTGCTCGAAGGCGAGCCTTTGCGTTATGGCCAGAGCATCACCGATGGCTGCATCGACTGGGAGGCCTCGCTGCAGGTGCTCGATCGTCTCGCCCAGGCCGTACGCGCGCGGCGCACTGCACTGGCGGCGACGCAGCGGCCAGTGCGCGCGAGTTGCGCTGGTTGAACTGCGCGGTGGAACTCAGTTGGCGAGCTGTGCGTCCAGATTGATGGTCGCCTTGAGCACCTTCGACACGGGGCAGCCTTCCTTGGTGGCCTTGGCGATCTTGTCGAAGGTGGCGGCGTCGACGCCATCCACTTTCGCGCGGCAGGTGAGATCGACCGTCGTGATGGAAAAGCCGTCGCCATCCTTGTCCAGCGTCACCACCGCCTTGGTCTCGATGTGCGTGGCCGCATGGCCGGCCTGTTCCAGGCCCAGCGCCAGCGCCATCGTGTAGCAGCCGGCATGAGCCGCGCCGAGCAATTCTTCCGGATTGGTGCCCGGTCCGTCCGCGAATCGCGACTGGAAGCCGTAGCGCGCTTCGTGCAGCACGCCTGAGGCGGTGGAGATGGTGCCGGTACCTTCCTTGAGCCCGCCCGACCAGACGGCGGATGCATTTCGTTTCATGTTCAGCTCCCTGGAGCAGGCGATGGTGTCAGGGAAGCTTGCCGAAAGAGTCATGCACGAAATGCGAACGCAAGCGCGCAAGGTCTTCACGCGTGGTTCGCTGTCACTTGCTTTAATCTCCGCGCCGGTCACCCCGATGAGGGCGCGTTTCATGTCTGCCGAGATCAACCACAACGCCAGGACGCACCGCTTCGAAACGAAAGTGGACGGCGTGCCCTGTGTGCTCGACTACACGCTGGAAAATGGTGTGATGACCATCACCCACACCATCGTTCCGTCGGCAGTGGGCGGTCGTGGCATCGCGTCCCATCTGGTGCGCACCGCGCTGGACATGGCGCGGGAAGAACACTGGCGGGTGGATCCGGCCTGTTCGTATTCGGAGATCTGGATGACCCGACATCCGGAATATCAGGATCTGCACGTCTGAAACGCCAGCCGCTTCGCGGCATCGCGCCGGGCGTCGAGAACGCGTTGCACAAGCTCTAAGATGCGCCATGCCCGCTACCGGGTCATGGAGAGAGCGTTTGCGATGAAGAGCTGGCTGAGCGCAGGAACGTGCGCATGAGCACCGCGTCCGGAAAGACCCGTCCCCGCAAGAATGGCTTCGTCCCTTTTCGCATCCTGCGCGCCCGACCGCGCCTGATGATCTCGGGCGTTGTCGCGCTCGTCGTCGGTCTGGCGCTTTGGTACTGCTTCCGGCTGACGCCTGCCGAGGCGCTGCTGCTCGGCTTCGATCTGGGCGTTGCGGTTTACCTGACGGCGTTGACCATCCTGTTCTGCCGCACGACCTCGCCCGACCTCATGCGCGGGCAGGCGCGCAAGCAGGACACCGGTCGCTGGGGCGTGCTATGGACCTCGCTGATCCTCACTGGCTTCGTGTCGCTGGCGCTGACCACGGAAATGGGCGGTGCCAAAGGTGGCGATGCGAAGGCGCTGATCGTCGCCGCCGCGAGCATCGTGCTGTCCTGGCTGTTCTTCAACGTGATGTTCGGCATGCACTACGCGCACGGCTTCTACGGCGATTTCGGCAAGAAGCATGAAGGGCTGGATTTCCCCGGCACCGAGCAACCCGACTACTGGGATTTCATGTACTTCGCCATCGTCATCGGCATGACCTTCCAGGTCTCCGATGTGCAGATCAGCAGCCGCTACCTGCGACGGGTGGCCTTGCTGCACAGCGTGATCGCGTTTTTCTTCAACGTGTTTATTATTGCGATCAGCGTGAATATTGCGGCGGGGCTGGCGGGGTAACGCCCCCCTGTGGGAGCGCACCCTGTGCGCGACTGCAACGTGCCACGACTTCGCATCCTCGGCGCCAGTCGCGCACAGGGTGCGCTCCCACAAGGTCAAGGCATCGCCTTAATCGCGGAAATTATCAAACTGCAGCGGCAGCTCCACGTCGGCCTTGCGCAGGACGGCCATGGCCTCCTGCAGATCGTCGCGCTTCTTGCCCGTCACGCGCAGCTTGTCGCCATTGATCTGCGCCTCGACCTTGAGCTTGGCCGCCTTGAGCGAGGCCACCAGCTTTTTGGCGATCGGCTGTTCGATGCCATGTTTCACGGTCACCTTCTGGCGCGAGCCGCCCAGATTGGTCTCGGCATCGCCCACGTCCAGCGCGCGGATGTCGATTTTGCGTGAGGTGAGGCGGCCGCGCAGGATGTCGAGCATCTGCTCCAGCTGGAATTCGCTGGGGGCCGACTGGGTGATCACGAACTCGTCCAGCTCGAACTTCGCGTCGGTGCCCTTGAAGTCGAAACGGCTGGCCAGTTCGCGGTTGGCCTGATCCACGGCATTGGTCAATTCGTGCTTGTCGACTTCGGAAACGACGTCAAAAGAAGGCATGGTGGCGGTCCGGTCCAGGAAAAACCCGAGTTTAAGCGATCTGGCGCATCCTGTCGGATAATGTCGGGTCAAAGGATCGGGAGCAGGGCATGGCGGCGGTGCGCGCGTGAAAGTAGACGTACTGGTCATCGGTGGCGGCGCGGCCGGACTGATGTGCGCCATCGTGGCCGGCCAGCGCGGGCGCAGCGTGCTGGTGGTGGACCATGCCAACAAGGTCGGCAAGAAGATCCTGATGTCCGGCGGGGGGCGTTGCAACTTCACCAACCTTGGCGTGACGCCGAATGCCTATCTGTCCGCCAATCCGCACTTTCCGAAATCGGCGCTGGCCCGTTACACGCCGTGGGATTTCATTGCGATGGTGGAGAAACATCGCATCGCCTACCACGAGAAGGAACTGGGCCAGCTGTTCTGCGATGACTCGTCCAAGCTGATCGTGCGCATGCTGCTGGACGAGTGCGCGCAGGCCGGCGTGCGCATCGAAACCAGCTGCGGCGTGCAGCGCGTGCGCAAGACCGACGAGGGTTTCAACGTCGTCACGGCGCACGGCGAAGTCCATGCGCAATCGTTGGTGGTTGCCTCCGGCGGCCTGTCGATTCCAAGCATGGGCGCCACCGGTTTCGGTTACGAACTGGCGCGGCAGTTTGGCCATGCGGTGTTGCCCACGCGGGCCGGCCTGGTGCCGCTCACGCTGAGCGGCAAGCATCAGGAGCGCTATCAGGACCTGGCGGGCGTCGCCTTGCCGGCGGTCGACGCAAGCGTGGGCAAGCGTTCATTCCGTGCCGGCCTGTTGTTTACGCATCGCGGCATCAGCGGTCCCTCCATTCTGCAGATTTCCTCGTACTGGCAGCCAAGCGACGACCTGCGCATCAACTTGCTGCCGGAGCTCGATCTTGGCCAGTGGCTGCAGGAGCAGCGTGCGGCGCGTCCCGCGGCGGAACTGAAAAACGTGCTGGGCGATGTACTGCCTCGCCGCCTCGCGCAGCGCTTGTGCGAGCTGTGGTTCGAGAGCCGGCCGATGCGGCAATACCGCGAGGCCGAACTGAACAAGATCGGCGACCAACTGCACGACTGGCCGATGATTGCCAGCGGCACGGAGGGTTATCGCACGGCCGAAGTGACGTTGGGCGGCGTCGATACCGATGGGCTCTCTTCAACCACGATGCAATCGAAATTGGTGCCGGGTCTGTACTTCATCGGCGAGGTGGTCGACGTCACCGGCTGGCTCGGCGGCTACAACTTCCAGTGGGCGTGGGCATCGGCACATGCGGCCGGCGAAGTCGTTTGATTTCGCACAAGGTGAACATGCTGCGTGATCCACTACGCGGATCATTCTGTGTGGAGTCCATCGCATGAAAGTGGGTTTTATCGGCCTCGGTGCCATGGGCAGCGCCATGGCGAGCAACCTCATCAAGGCCGGGCATGAGGTCACCGTGTGGAATCGCTCGCCGGGGCCCACCGAGCCCCTGGCGTCGCTGGGCGCCAAAGTGGTGAAGACGGCCGACCGCGCGGCGCAGGGCGAGGTGCTCTTCAGCATGCTGGCCAACGACCAGGCCGTGCGCAACGTGTTTGTCGACGGCCGCTTGCTCGACGGCATGGACCAGGGCACGGTGCATGTGAATCACGCGACCATTTCCGTGGCCCTGGCGCGTGAGATGGCGGAAGAACATTCGCAGCGCGGCCTGGATTACCTGGCCGCTCCCGTGTTCGGTCGGCCTGATGTCGCAGCGGCCGGCAAGCTCAATATCCTGGTGGCGGGCAAGCCTCACGTGATCGAGCGTGTTCGGGCGTTGCTCGATGTGATGGGTAGCCGCATCTGGCCATTGGGCGAGACGCCAGAGCGGGCGAACGTAGTGAAGATCGCCGGCAATTTCATGATCGGCGCCGCCATCGAAAGCATGGCCGAAGCATCGGCGTTGACAAGAGCGCATGGCGTGAGCGCCGCGGATTTTCTCGATGTGATGACCAACTCGCTGTTCGCCACACCTGCTTACCAGGGCTACGCCAAGCTCATCGCCGAGTCACGCTATACGCCGGCCGGCTTTGCCCTGCCGCTGGGCTACAAGGACATCGGCCTCGCGCTGGCGGCAGCGGACGCAACGCGCGTGCCGTTGCCGCTCGCGGGTGTGTTGCGCGACAGCCTGCTAGAAGCCTTGTCCGCCGGCGAAGACGATGTCGACTGGTCGATCATGGCGCAGGTGGCTGCGCGTCGCGCGCATCTGGACGAGCGCAAGCTCTGACTGTGGGAGCGCACCCTGTGCGCGACGGCCCAACGAAGAGGCGACCGTCCGCTCCGCGGTCGCGCACAGGGTGCGCTCCTACAAGGGGCCGCTCAACGCGTCTTGCGAAACTGCACCAGCCACCGATCCAGCTGATTGGCGAACGCCTGCTTGTCGCGCGCATGAAACGCCGCCGGCCCGCCGGTATCGACGCCCGAGCCGCGCAATTCATCCATGAAATTGCGCATCGAAAGCCTCTGCGCAATCGTGTCGGGCGTATACAGCTCACCGCGCGGATGCACCGCAAGCGCGCCCTTTTCGATCACCAGGGCCGCCAGCGGAATATCCTGCGTCACCACCAGATCGCCTGCGTTCACGCGCTCGACGATCTCGGCATCGGCCACGTCGAAACCGCCGGGCACCTGGATGGCGCGCACGAAACGCGAAGGCGGGGTGCGCAGCCATTGATTGGCGACCAGGGTCACCTGCACCTGCTCGCGTTCCGCCGCGCGGAACAGTACTTCCTTGATCGGCGCAGGGCAGGCGTCGGCATCCACCCAGATCTGCGGCCGCGTGCTCACTCGTGGCCGCTCCAGTGCAGCGTGCCATCGATGATGGTGTTGGTGCGTCCGCCGATCCACACGGTCTTGCCGTCAATGCTCACGGAGAGGCTCGCATCGTGGCCGATCTCGCGGCCCTGGCTCACCACGTAGCCACGCGCGAGCGGGCCGTCCGGTTCGGCATGCGCGATATAGGCGGCAATCAGGCCGTTGGCGGCTCCCGAGGCGGGGTCTTCCACCAGGCCGACGCCGGCCGGCAGTGCGCGCACCACCAGCTGATAGTCCGGATGCGAGCTGCGTGCGAACACGCACAAGCCCACGCTGTCGGTAGCCTTGGCCAGGGCGCCGATGGCGGCGTGGTCCGGCTTCCACTGGCGCAGCGATGCCTCGTCGGCGCATTCGGCCAGCCACCAGTGGCGGCCACCCGATACATAGGCCGGCGGCAGCGTGCCCAGGTCGATGCCGGCCAGTGCGGCGTCGAGCAGCGGATGGGCGTCGCGGCCGGTTTTCTCGACCGTGGACGGCGGCGATTTCAACAGCAACTGGCGTGAGCCTTCACTGTCTTCGACGCGGATGGGCAAGACGCCGGCACCGCATTCCTGCCACAGCACGCCGTCCACCGGCTCGGCCAGTCCGCACAGCAAGACGGCGTGCGCGCTGCCGATGCTCGGATGGCCGGCAAACGGAATTTCCTTGTGCGGCGTGAAAATGCGCACACGGTAGCTGGCGCCGGGCTGGCTGGGCGGCAGCAGGAAGGTGGTTTCGACCAGATTGGTCCAGCGGGCGAAGGCTTGCATGCGGGCGTCGCTCCAGCCGGCGGCGTCGGTGACGACGCCCAGGTGGTTGCCGCCGCCGGGAGCGGCGGCAAAGACGTCCAGATGCAGGTAACGGATCGACATGGGGAGTGCCTGGGGCGTGGGGAAACGCTTGAAGCCGGGCATGATAGTGCGGAATGCCGCGCTGCGCTTGGACTTTCCAGGGGCTGCGGTGTCGACAATCGCCCGCGCCGCCGCCAAGATGCGGATTCTTTGTCACCGCCTCCTGCCTTTCACGGAAGTACGCATGATCACCCTGATCATCATCGCCATCACCTCGGTCGTGTCCTTCATGGCGTTCAAGAACGCCCGCCTGATGAATGATCTGATCCTGTGGCCGCCTGCCATCACCCGCAGCCGCGAGTACCACCGGCTGGTGACGTACGGCCTCGTCCATGCCGATTTCGGCCACCTGCTTTTCAACATGATCACGCTGTACTTTTTCGGCCGCAGCATGGAGGGGTTCTTCACGGCATCGCTGGGCACCTTCGGGTTCGCGCTGTTCTACATTCTGGCGCTGCTGGTCTCGATCCTGCCGACCTATCTGAGCAACAAGAACAACCCAAATTACCGCAGCCTTGGCGCGTCGGGCGCCGTGTCGGCCGTGCTTTTCGCGTATGTTCTGCTGTCGCCGTGGTCGCGCATCATCGTGTTCGTGATACCGCTGCCGGCGATCGTCTACGCGGTGCTCTACGTGGGCTATTCCATCTACATGGATCGGCGTGGACAGGGCAACGTCAACCACAGCGCGCACCTGTGGGGCGCCGCGTTCGGCGTCGCGTTCACCGTGGTGGTTCGACCGGAAGTGATCTCGCATTTCCTGGCGGCGCTCTCGCAGCCGAGATTCTGAGCGCAGCATTGCGTTACTGCGGTTTTGCTCACCCCTGATACATGTTGTTGGTGTTACTTGTCGGTTAGTCCGGCGTGATGGGGCGTCGGGCATTCTCGACCACCGCAGGAGTGAAGACGCATGGCAACGAAGCGCAAGCCGGCCGCGAAGAAATCCTCGGCCAAGAAAGCAGCCACCCGCAAATCCACTGCCAAGAAAACCACCGCTCGCAAGCGCGCCACCGTCAAGCGCGCCGTTCGCAAGACGGCAGCCAAGAAGGCGACTCGCAAGACCGCCGCCAAGAAGGCAACGCGCAAGACCGTAGCGAAAAAGGCAACGCGTAAAACGGCCGTCAAGAAAGCAACCCGCAAGACTGCCTCCAAGAAGGCGACACGCAAATCCCCCGCACGCAAGACGGCGACGCGCAAAGCCGCCGCGCGCAAGTCCACGCGCAAGACGGCGACCAAGAAGGCCGCGCCGCGCAAGACCGCGGTAAAAAAGTCCGCCGCCAAAAAGACCACCCGCAAACGCGCCACCGCCAAGAAGGCGGCCAAGAAAACCGCCACACGCAAGGCGGCGACCAAGCGCGCCGCACCGCGCAAGGCCGCCGCCGCGCCGCGCAAGACGGCCGCCAAGACCGCGCCAGCGGGAGGGCGCAGTCGCAACACGTCCACGGCACGGCCACGCCGTCCGGCGCGCAAGCACCTGACCCCGCAAGAAGCTGCCGAGCATATCCAGGCGCTGCTTGAAGCCAAGCAGGAGCGGGTACGCCAGGGGCCAACTTGGCCGGGCGCCGATGAACACCCCGGCGGCAACAACGGCCACCTGGATACGGGCACCAGCAACGGTGGCGTTTCCAGCGAGGCGGTCTACGGGCATATCCGCCAGCCGCCCGAGCGCAGCGGCAATAACTGAACCGACGACGCAAAGTCGGTCCCGGCATGGCTGGCAGGTAAATACCTGCCAGTCGTGTCGGTAGCGTTCAGTGCGCACTTACCAGCACAGGTTCAAAGTGAGGCTGTCTTCCCCCTGAAGGCCTTACGTCATGAAACGCGTGCTTGCCGGTCTCGCCTTGGCGGTTGCCACCGCAGCGCTATCCGGTTGTTACTACGATCCTGGCTACAGCTATGTGCGTCCGGTCGCCACCGGCGGCGGCGACGCCTACTACGGTACCGGCGTCACCTATAGCAACGGCTACTACCCCGGTTACTACTACCCGAGCTATGGCTACTACGGTTACGGCTGCTGTTATGGCCCGGCCGTAAGCATCGGCATTGGCGGCTACTACGGCGGCTACCGCGGCGGCTATTACCGCGGCGGTGGCTACTATCGCGGTGGCGGTTATTACCACGGCGGTAACGGCTATTACCGCGGAGGCCGAGGCAATTGGAGCGGCGGCCACGGCAATGGTGGCCACGGCGGCTGGAACGGCGGTCACGGCCACTGAAATAGCGGCACAATCGCGGCATGACGTTGCCATGCTTCGTGCCGCGGATCACTGGAATTGTCAGGCCCATCGTCACCTTGACGATGGGCCTGCTGCTTTGTGCCTGCAGCACCGTCGATTACTACGCTCACGTGGCCAAGGGCCAGAGCGAGCTGGTGATGAACCGCCGCGACGTGAGCGAGGTGGTGCGCGATCCGTCGACCGATGCCCAGATCCGCAAACGCCTGCAACTGGCCCAGCAAGCCCGCCAATTCGCCACCGATCACCTGGATCTGCCGGATAACCGCAGCTATACCAGCTACGTGAAGCTCAACCGTTCCTATGTAGTCTGGAACGTGTTCGCGACGCCGCGCTTTTCCATCTCGCCGATCCAGCACTGTTTTCCGTTTGCCGGTTGCGTGGCCTATCGCGGCTATTTCTCCAAGGACAAGGCCAAGGCCGAGTCGTTGCGGCTGGAGGCGCAGGGCGATGACGTCTACGTGGGCGGCGTGCCGGCGTATTCCACGCTGGGCTGGTTCTCCGATCCCATCCTCAGCAGCATGATGCGCTGGGACGACGATGAGCTGGCCGGCACCATCTTCCACGAGCTGGCGCATCAGCTGATCTATGTGAAGGACGACAGTTCGTTCAACGAGTCCTTCGCCAGCTTCGTGCAGGAGGAGGGCCTGCGCCAATGGCGCCAGTCACGCGGATTGCCGGCGCAGAACGACCGCGAGCAGACCATGGACGACGGCTTCACCTGGCTGGTGATGGACCTGCGCGATCGCCTGAAGACGCTGTATGCCAGCGGCATCGACGAACAGGCCATGGCGGCCGGCAAGCAGCAGACCATCGACGACTTTCGCGTGCGCTACGCGCAGTGGCGCGACTTGGACTGGCCCGGCGACCATCGCTACGACGCCTGGGTGAACGGCCCCATCAACAACGCGCGGCTGTTGCCGTTCGGCATCTATGACCGCTGGACGCCAGTATTCCTTGCGCTGTTCCGTCACGCGGAAGGGCAGTGGCCGGCGTTTTACGCCAGCGTGCGCGAGTTTGCCCGGCAACCGTACACGCAGCGGCAACGCTCGCTGCAGCAGTGGCTGGATTCGACCGGGCAGCCATCGATCGCACCGTCTCCCTAGGGTTTCGCCTTGCGTGCGGCCATGTGTCGCAGATAGGCCAGCAGGTCGTCCAGATCCTGATCGGATATCGCCTTCCGATCGAAACCGGGCATGCGCGCCTGCGGCCAGCGGCGCAGCGACTGGGGGTCGCGGATATAGGCGCGGAACAAATCCTCGCGCAAATATTCCGTCGGGCTGTGGGGAATATTGAGATCCGGCCCCAGCTTGGCATCGCCCTGGCCATTGAGCGTGTGGCAGGCAAAGCAGGTGTGCTGGAACACCACGAAGCCCCGCTGCACGGGGCTGCCGGCCTTGAGGGCCGGATCGGGCTGGATCGCGGGGAAGCGTTCGGCCACGGGCGGCTGGCGGCGAATGGAGGCCAACTGGAACGGCCACTGCTCCGGTCCGATCTTCATCGCCTCGGGATGGGTCCACACGACGTAGAAAGGGCCTGCATCGCCCTTGATCTCGGCCAGCGTCGGCCACGGATGGGCGGGATCCTCCACCGCCAGCCAGGCCTCCGACCCGTGGGCGCGCACGATCAACGCCGCTGAGATCTGCGCGGCGAAGCCGTCGGAGGCGGTGAATTGCAGGGTGTCGTCGGGCGATACGCCTTCCAGCAGCGCTTTCAGCGGCACGGCGCGATAGCGCATGGGGCGTTTGAAGGCGACATCAGCCGGAATGGCCACGTCGCGGGCATCGCTGCGCCCCAGCAGCTGGGCGGTGGTGTAGGTCTTGCTGCCGTGGCCCAGGTCGACCGTGAGATCGGCGGCATGCAGGGGCAGGGCGACGGCCAGGGCAAGCAGGCACAGGCGTTGTAGCAGGCGAACCATCGGACGACGCTCCCTTGGAATAAGCCGCCGATGGTAGGCGGGCGCGCCCAGCTTGCCAAAAGCTGAACGGAACTGACGGGGCGCTTGAACTCCGTCCGCGCCGGCCACACTAAGCATACGTATCGCCGTGACGGCGACAAGAAGTGGTGCAGCTGTATCGTGCCACTGAGGGGTCGGTCCTTTTCCCCTCTTTGTTATGAGACCGGCCTGACAAACCCCGGTAGCCCCTCCCCTGGCTACCGGGGTTTTTATTTGCCTGTGGTTCGCCGCCGACTCGCCGCGGCCACCATCGGGCGAGGATAATCCAGACTCCCCGCGCCGCGTGAGCGACTGATGATCGTTTCCTCCCTGCTCGACACCGATCTGTACAAGTTCTCCATGATGCAGGTCGTGCTGCATCACTATCCCGCGGCGCAAGTTGAATACAAGTTCAAATGCCGCAACCCCGGCATCGACCTCACGCCTTATATCGACGAGATCCGGCAGGAGCTGGAAGCGCTGTGCTCGCTGCGCTTCACGCCGGCGGAACTGGAGTACCTGCGCACGTGGCGCTTCATCAAGAGCGATTTCGTCGACTTCCTGGGCCTGTTCCAGCTCAACGCCAAATATGTAGAGATCGTTCCGGCGCAGGATGGCCCTGGCGAGATCGAGATCCATATCCGCGGCCCGTGGCTGCATACCATCCTGTTTGAAGTACCGCTGCTGGCGATCGTCAACGAGGTGTATTTCCGCCGTACCCAACCCGGACTTTCGCTGGACGAAGGACGTCGGCGCCTGCGCGAGAAGATTGCGTTGTTGCGCGATACCGAAGGCTTCCAGGATTGCCGCATCGCCGACTACGGCACGCGCCGCCGCTTCTCGCGCGCTTGGCAGGAGGAAGTAGTCACCACTTTGCGCGACGGACTGGGCCGCCAGCTCACCGGCACCAGCAATGTGTGGCTCGCCTGGAAGCTCGGCCTGACGCCGTTGGGCACGCTGGCGCATGAATACCTGCAGGCGCACCAGGCGCTGGGTCCGCGGCTGCGCGACTCGCAGGTGGCGGCGCTGGAAACCTGGGCGAGGGAATATCGCGGCGATCTGGGCATCGCTCTGTCCGACGTCTACGGACTGAGCGCCTTCCTGCGCGACTTCGACATGTATTTCTGCAAGCTGTTCGACGGCACGCGCCACGATTCGGGCGATCCGATGGCCTGGGGCGAGCGTGTGCTGGCGCATTACCGCGCCAATCGCGTCGACCCGCGTTCCAAGGTGCTGGTCTTCAGCGACGGGCTCGATGTGCCCAAGGTGATGCAGCTGTACGAGCACTTCCACGGCCGCTGCCAGCTGGCGTTTGGCGTGGGCACGAACCTGACCAACGATGTGGGCCCCGAGCCGCTGCAGATCGTCATCAAGATGATCCGCTGCAACGGTCAGCCGGTGGCAAAGCTCAGCGATACGCCCGGCAAGAACATGTGCGAGGACAGCGCCTATGTAGCGTATCTGCGCCGGGTGTTTGAGATTCCGGCCGATCCGGAAGCAGTGACCTGCTAAAGGCCTTCCGTACTGTGTGGGAGCGCACCCTGTGCGCGACTGCCGCCACCCTTGTTCGGGCGAGGCCAGTCACGCAGGGTGCGCTCCCACAGGGGAGCTCTTCAGAACGCCGGCAACACCGCGCCCTGGTACTTCTGCTCAATAAACGCCTTGATCTCGGGGCTGGTGAGCGCCTTGGCCAGCGCCTGCACGCGCGGGTCGTCCTTGTTGTCGGGACGGGCGACCAGGTAATTCACGTACGGCGAATCCTTGTCTTCGATCAGCAGCGCGTCCTTGGTCGGGTTGAGGCCCGCGGCGAGCGCATAGTTGGTGTTGATCAAAGCGAGGTCCACTTCGTCCAGTGTGCGCGGCAGCATCGCTGCTTCCAGCTCGCGGAACTTCAGGTGCTTCGGGTTGGCCGTGATGTCCTTCTGTGTGGACAGCTCGTTGCTCGGATCCTTCAGCGTGATCAGGCCGTGCTTGGCGAGCAGCAGCAGCGCACGGCTATTGTTGCTGGGATCGTTGGGCAGGGTGACCGAGGCGCCGTCAGGCAACTGGTCGATCGACTTGAGCCTGCGCGAGTAAGCGCCGAACGGCTCGATGTGCACGCCCGTCACGATGGTGAGGTTGGTGCCGCGTTCGCGGTTGAACGCATCGAGATAGGGCTTGGTCTGGAAATAATTCGCATCGACCGACTTCTCCAGCACCTGCGTATTGGGCTGGACGTAATCGGCGAACACCTTGATTTCCAGGTCGATGCCCTGCTTGGCCAGGATCGGCTTGACCTGCTTGAGGATCTCGGCGTGCGGCACGGCCGTGGCGGCCACCACCAGCTTCTGACTACTTGAGGCGTCGCCGCCTGAATTGGACGACGAGCAGCCCGCCAGCAGGAGCAGGGCGGAGAGGATGGCTATGAGCTTATTCATCTTCGTTATATGGAGAGAACGCGTGATGCGGTGCAACACCATAGCCGTCCATACCGCCGAATGCAAAACCGCCCGATCAATGCCGCGTATAGCGCGCCACGATACGGTCGCCGGCCATCTGCAACAGCTGTACCAGCACGATCAGCAGCACGACGGTGACCACCATATAGTCCGATTTGTAGCTGAGATAGCCGTAACGGTAGGCCAGATCGCCCAGGCCGCCCGCGCCGATGGCACCGCCCATCGCCGTGTAACCGACCAACGCAATAGCCGTCACGGTGATGCCGGCGATCAGTCCGCCGCGCGCTTCGGGCAGCAACACGTGGCGCACGATCTGCCCGGTACTGGCGCCCATCGCCTGGCTCGCTTCGATCACGCCGCGCTGCACCTCACGCAGCGCCGTTTCCACCAGGCGCGCGAAGAAGGGCGCCGCGCCAATCACCAACGGCGGAATCGCGCCACGTATACCGAGCTTGGTGCCCACCAGCACATAGGTGAGCGGCATCAGCACGATCATCAGGATGATGAAGGGAATCGAACGCAGGATATTCACCAGCAGCGACAACACCGCGTACAGTTTGGGCATCGCACGCAGCTGGCCCTTGCCGGTGAGATACAGCAGCACGCCCAGCGGCAGCCCCACCAGCACTGTCAGGAGCAGCGAGCCGCCGAGCATCAACAACGTGTCGATGCAGGCATGGCCGATTTCGCCCCAGTCGTCGATATGCGGAAACAGCGTTTGCAGCAGCGGAGCGCTCATGCGCGATTCTCCAGCGATGAGGTGATTTCTTCGATTTCGATGCCGGACTCGCGAAGGATGGTGAGTGCGTCATCGACTCGTTCCCCCTGCATGGCCAGCGTCAGCTGCCCATAGGGAAGGTCCTTGATACGGTCGATGCGCCCGGCCAGGATGTTGAAATCGACGCCGGTCTCGCGCGCCACGCGTCCCAGTGCCGGTGTCCACGTCGCGTCGCCCCGAAACGACAGGCGCAGGATGCGGCCTGGCACGTGCGCAAACGGCATTTGTTCGCCGGCGGCTTCTTCCGGCAAGGCCTCGTTGACGAAACGGCGCGTGGTGGCGTGTTTCGGATGCAGGAACACATCGGCGACAGCGCCGCTTTCCACGATGCGTCCGGCATCGAGCACGGCGACTCGGTCGCAGACGCGACGCACCACGTCCATCTCGTGCGTGATCAGCACGATGGTGAGCTTGAGCTCGCGATTGATCTCGGCCAGCAGCTCAAGCACGGATGCCGTGGTTTGCGGATCGAGCGCGCTGGTGGCCTCGTCGCACAACAGGATGGACGGCCGGTTGGCCAGGGCACGGGCAATGCCCACGCGCTGCTTCTGGCCGCCCGAAAGCTGGGAGGGATACTTGTCGGCATGCGCGGTAAGACCCACGCGCGCCAGCAGTTCGTCCACGCGCTGGCGGATCGACGCGTTGTCATGCTCGCCGGCCAGGCGCAGCGGGAAGGCCACGTTCTCGGCCACGGTCTGCGACGACAGCAGGTTGAAGTGCTGGAAGATCATGCCGATGCGCTGGCGTTGCTGGCGCAGCTGCGATTCCGTTAGCGCTGTCATTTCCGTGTCGCCGATCTGGATGCGGCCGCCGCTGGGCCGTTCCAGCAGGTTGATCAGACGTATAAGCGTCGATTTGCCTGCACCGGAATGACCGATGATGCCGAACACTTCGCCATCGGCGATGTCGAGGCTGAACGGTTGCAGCGCGGGAACGTCCCGCCCGTCGACACGGTAGGACTTATGGACATCCAGAAATCTGATCACGGAATACCTTCGGGGAAACCGGGGAGGCCAGAGCCTCGGGCAGCTGCCGGGGGGTGCCGGCGGTGGCAAGCATAAGACACCGTGACGCTGCATGGGGCTAGACTGGCGTCCTTTCAACGAGGAATGGCAGCGATGACCTCCGTCTATGACTTCTCCGCCCGCGATATCGACGGCAACGAGCGTTCGCTTGCCGACTATCGGGGTAAGACGCTGTTGATCGTCAATGTGGCGTCCAAGTGCGGATTCACACCGCAATACACGGGGTTGGAAGCGCTGTGGCGCGCCGATCGCGAGAGGGGCCTGGTGGTGCTGGGCTTTCCCTGCGACCAGTTCGGCCACCAGGAGCCGGGCGACGAGGCCGAGATCCGCAATTTCTGCTCGACCAGCTACGACGTGAGCTTCCCGCTGTTCGCCAAGGTCGAGGTCAATGGCGACGGCGCGCATCCGCTCTACAAGTGGCTCAAGAGCGAAGGCAAGGGCATCCTGGGCAGCGAATCGATCAAATGGAACTTCACCAAGTTCCTAGTCGATAGCAATGGACAGGTGGTGAAGCGCTACGCCCCCACCGATACGCCGGAAAAGATCGGCAAGGATCTCGAGCGTCAGTTGGCGGGCTGAGTCGCCACGGCGGGGGCCGAGCTGGCGCTGCTGGCCGGATGGCGCGAGCCGGCCAGCAACACGGCAATCTGATCGATGTCGCGGGTGGCGCTGGGTGCCCCCGCTGGCGGATCGTAGTTGTTGAGCATGATGGCGAACGCCAGCCGTTCGCCATCGCCGCTGGTGACGTAGCCGGCTAGGCAATGCACGAAGCTCATGCTGCCAGTTTTCGCGTGCACGTTGTTTTCGGCCGGCGTGTTGCGCATGCGCCACTGCAAGGTGCCATCCACGCCGGCGATCGGCAGCGCCTCCACCAACGCCGGTCCGTAAGGCTGCTTGGCGAGGAAAGCGAGTAGATAGGCCATCGCGTTCGGCGTGGCCAGATTGCGGCGGGACAACCCGGTGCCTTCCTCGATCAAGCTCGCGGCGGGCGTGATGCCGATCTGCTCCAGCAGCTGATGCAGCGCGCGTATGCCCCAGCGTTCACTGGTGACGAAACCCATGCTGCCCTCGCGCTGCTCCGTATCAGCCTGCGCCTTCACGCCAGCGAGCAGCAGCAGGTTTTGCAGGTAGAGATTCTGTGAGCGCTTCAGGCCGCGCTCGAGGATCTCGCTGACGGGGGGCGACAACACTTCGGCCAGCGTGCGTGGTTGTGCTGGCAGGAACGTATCGCGGCGCGGCCAGTGCACCGTGAGCAGCTTGCCATCAAGCTGGATGCCACGGCGTACCAAGGCCTCCTGCAGCAGCTGGCCCGCGTATTGGGCCGGGTCGGGCAGGGCGAGTTTGTAACTCTGCGCGGGCGATTTCGCCGCGATATTGCCGAACGCGTACAACACGCCATCGCCCGGCGCCCGATACAAATTGACGTCGTTGTGCGTGCGCTGGGCGCTGGTGATCACCTCGTTGGCCACGCTGGGAATCGCGTTGGCTGGATCGAAGCGCAAGTCGGCCGGCGCACCGGCGCCGATGCCTGCGGTCACCGTCACGTCGACCTGATTTTCGCCCACGCTCAGCGCGGTGGCCGGCACGGCGAACCAGCTTTGCAGGTCAATCGCTTCCCAGCCGGTGCCCATCATGGGACTCGCGAAATAGGTCGAATCGGCAATCAGGTCGCCATGGACATGGCGCAGACCCTGCGCCGCCAGTTGCTCAGCGAGCTGATCGGCCCAGTGCAGCGTGGCGGCGTCGACACCGAGCGTGGGGTCGCCCATGCCGTAGAGGATCAAAGGGCCGTCCAGCCTGCCGTTGCGGATCTCGCCGCCGGTCACCACGCGGGTGGGAATGCGATAGTCGGGTCCCAGCTCGCTCAGCGTCACCGCCGCCGTGAACAGCTTGGCGGTCGAGGCGGGCTGGAACAGCTGATCCGCATGATGGCTGTAAACGCTGCGGCCATTGCTGAGCGAAATCACCGCAATGCCCCAGTCCGCCCCGGCAAAACGCGGCTGGCTGATCAGTCCATTGATCTGCTCGGTAAGCGTGGGCTGGGCGCTGGCTGGCGGCGCCGGAGGGGCCTGGTTTTGCGCCGTAGCGAACACCGGCGTGGCCAGCGACAAGGCCGCCAATGCCAGCCCGAAAAAGGTAGGCCAATGGCGAGCTGTTGCGTAATTCTGAGAACCCATGGACGCAGTATCGCCAATCCTGCGGCCCTGCGCCTAGGCAGCATCGTCACAAGGGGTCTGTTAATCTTGCAGTTTCGTGCCGGTCTCTGCCGGCGCCACTCCCCACTCAGAGAACATTATGCAGATCGCCAACAATTCCGTCGTTTCTTTCCATTACACGCTGACCGACGACAACGGCCAGGTCCTCGACAGCTCGCAGGGTCGCGAGCCGCTCGTGTACCTCCAGGGCGTGGGCCAGATCGTCCCGGGCCTGGAAAAGGCGATGGAAGGCCGTCAGGTCGGCGATCAGTTCAAGGTCGACGTGGTGCCGGAAGAAGGCTACGGCGTGCACCACGCCGAGCTTGTGCAGGAAGTGCCGCGCGAGGCGTTCCAGGGCGTGGACGACATCCAGCCTGGCATGCAGTTCCAGGGCCGCGGTCCGCAGGGCGCCATCAACGTCACCGTGACCAAGGTCGAGAACGACAAAGTGCACATCGACGGCAACCACCCGCTCGCCGGCCAGACGCTGCATTTCGACGTGGAAGTGACCGACGTGCGCGAAGCCAGCGAAGAAGAACTCTCGCACGGTCATGTGCATGGTGAAGGTGGTCATCACCACTAAGCAGTGACATGCGGCGCTGTGGCGTCGCCTCATGGCTTACTGAAAGCCGCGCACTCACCGTGCGCGGCTTTTTTTGTTTTTTAGTACCAATCCAGCAGCGACACGCCGATGCCGAGGTAAGTGGCATTGTGGTTGTAGTCGATCATGCTTTCGCCATAGCCCTTGAACAGCTCCATGTAGCCGCGCAGATTGCCAGCCACCGGGAACGACCAGGTGAACTGCGCCGCGCCGTGACTCTCGCTGCCGGCGCGCAAGGAATGGCGCAGCATCAGGCCGAATTCCTGGCCATGCCATTCGTGGATGATCTGCATGTCGGCACGACCCATGTAGTTGTCGATGTCCGGGTTGTTGTCGTCCGGCCCACCTTCAGGGATGCGCCACCAGGGTCGGAACATGATCGTCCAGCTGGGACGTTCGAAACCGACGTAGCCCATCACGCGATTCCAGCTGCGCGAGAGCGGATCGGATTGGCCGTTGGATTCGTGATCGAGGCCGATGCCGAGCAGCCGGCCGTTCCATCCGGCGAGCTGATAGTTGGTGTTGAACATCAGCATCACTTCGGGCTCGTAATCGGTCTCGCGGAAGGGGCGCGATTCCTTCTCGTTGTAGACCTGCCAGCGCGAGGACTGGGTAAACGCGGCCCACACATCGCCTTCGTCGCCGAACACGCCTTGCCAGATCTTGGTCTTCAGGCTGAGCTGGAATTTGCTCTCGATGTTGTCCACCTGCTGCGGCTCGGTGACCGTGTTGAGTGGATTGGGGCTGCTCGGTTCCCGGTTCTGGTTGCTGCTGGCGAAGAACGGCAGCACCACGATCGGTTTGTAACCACGCAGATTGAAGGTGCCGAGCTTGCTCTCGGGCGAGAGCTCCCAGCGGCTGTCGAGCAGCGAAAGCGGCTTCACATCCGATGCTGCCTCGCCGCTCTCGGCGCTCTGAGTGTTTGTGCCTGCTACTCGCGGCGCTTCGTGGCCGAACGCGTTGCTCGATGGGCTCGTCGAAGCGGCCGGGGCGGGTGCTTGTGCGGCAGCGTCGCTCTTCTTCTGTGCGGCCGGCAGATTGTCACGCCCGGTGGCGCGGTCGTAGCAAGCGAGTCGCTGTGCATCCGTCTCGATGGCGGTGCAGGCGCGGATGTCCATCGGGCTGGGATTCTGCGCATGCGCAGCGAGGGTAGGCAGGCCAAGCGTGAGCGAGACGGCTGCCAGGGAAGTGAGTCGCATCGTGAGGCTCCATCCTGGGCGGGCGCGCGAACAGGAGCGCAGCGCCGGGGATTGCCTGGATAGCAGCCGCTTCCTGTATCGCATATGACGACGCGGGCCGCCGTTGCCGACGACCCGCGTCCGAAGTGCCGCATCTTACCGGTTGTTGCTTAACCAGGCCTCGTACTGCGCCTTGCTCACGCGGCCGGCGTGACCCTTGTCCACATAGGCCCAGTCATTGGCCAGCAGCGGATAGGCCGAGGCATCGCTTTCGGAAATGTACTTCTTGCCATTGGCCAGCTGCTCGAAGCTCGGCGCCGGTCCTGCGTTCACAGGCGGTACGCTCGAGTTGATGGTGACCTGCTGGCCCGCGGTGGCCGTCTGTGCCTGGGTGCCGCCCGGCGGAGGCGGAGGCGTCGGCTGCGTGGCCGGCATGACCTGCGTCGGCGGCGGAGGCGTCGGTTGCGCGGGCATCGTTTGCGCCGGCGGAGGCGGCGGTGGCGGTGGCGTCGGCATGGTCTGGTCTTGCGCCAACACCGTGCCCGCCAGCATCAGCGAACCGGCCGTAACAAGAGCGATCAGAGGTGTGCGGGATTTCATCGTCGTGACTCCATGCCAGAATGCGTGGCTCGTGAACGGATGCGCGCGATGGGGCAGTGATGGAATGCAATGTCGCGCTGCATGTCCTTCGCGCTGCAGACAAACTAACAAAGCACGGCTAAATGCCGCCTCAACACAGGCATCGTGATCACGTGAAGTCATCGTTACCGTTGTCGGTTCCTTCATCCGTCCCACACACTGCGTTGAATCTGACGCAGGCAAGGCGTCTTCATCTGGCGGCGCAAGGCCTGCTCAGCAAACCGAAATCGCGGGCCAAGCCGGCGCATGTGGTTGATGCGATAACGCGCATGCGCCTGCTGCAGATCGACAGCATCCACGTGGTCGCGCGCAGTCCTTATCTGGTGCTGCATTCGCGTCTTGGTCATTACGATCCGCAGTGGCTCGAGGATGCGCTCGATGTCGGACGCATTGCCGAATGCTGGGCACACGAAGCGTGCTTCGTGCCGGCGGCGGATCTCGCACTTCACCAGGCATGGCGCAGGCAGCGCGCGATGCATTGGGCGTACAAGCACGCCGATCGCATGCATCGCGAACATCGCGAGGGCATGGATGCATTGTTGGCGCGTATACGCGACAACGGCGCGGCGCGCGCGGCGGATTTCGAAAGCGAGACCAAGGGCGCTGGCGGGTGGTGGTCGTGGAAGCCTGAAAAGCGCTGGCTGGAAGCCTGGTTTGCACTGGGCGACTTGATGGTGACCCGACGCGAGCGCTTCCAGCGCGTCTACGATCTAGAGGCGCGCGTGCTGGAGAAACTCGATCCACCGTTGGATCGCACGCTGCTTGCACTCGATCACGAAGCCTTGCGCCGCCGCTTCATCCTCGACAGCGTACGCGCGCTAGGCGTGACGCAGGCGCGCTGGATCGCAGACTACTACCGCTTGAAACCCGCGGTGACGGACAAGGAGCTCGCGCCGCTGGTCGCCGAAGGCGAGCTCTTGATGGTGCAGGTGGCCGATTGGAAAGTGCCCGCGTATGTGCATCCCGATCATGCCGGCGTGCTTGCGCAGGCGGCGGCAGGTCAGCTGCGCGCGACACACACGACGTTGCTGTCGCCGTTTGATCCGGTGGTATGGGATCGCGCGCGTGCCGAGGCGTTGTTCGGTTTCGAATACACCATCGAGTGCTACGTGCCGGCACCCAAGCGGCGCTATGGCTATTACGTGCTGCCGATTCTGCATCGCGGCCAGTTGATCGGCAGGCTCGATGCGAAGGCATATCGTCGCGAAGGCGTGTTCGAGGTCAAGGCTTTATTCCTTGAGCCCGATGTCGAGGCGACGCCACGCTTGCTTGAAGAAGTCGCCAGCGCGATCCGTGCCACGGCGCAGTGGCACGACACGCCGAAGGTAAAAATCGCACGCAGTCGGCCCGCGCCGGTGGCAGCGGCACTGCGTGCGCTGCTGCGCTGAGACTCAATGCGCGCTGCTGCTGGCAGCAGGCGATACCGGTGCACAGGCCTTGCCTTTCAGCGTTTCGCGCAACTGCTTGGCAAGTGCCGTGCAGCGGGCGCCCAGCTGCGGACGTGTATTGGGATCCACCGAATCCTGCAGCAGGCTGGTGCGCATCTCCTGATAGCGCGACTGCAGTTGGTCGGGCGAATAGACGCCCGCGACGGCATGGCAGGAGACGTAGCTGGCCAGGTAGTCGTCGCAGGCGGGAATACCCGTGCTGTTCGGCAGCGGTTTACCGCCTGAGGTGGTCACCGTGCCCGTGCGGGGTTTGGCCGTAGCCGCCGTCGAGCCAGTGCTGCCCGTTGTATGGGTAGTCGCTTGGGTGGTCGTCGTGTGAGCGGACGTCGTGGGGCGTGTCTGGGGCTTATCGGAACAGCCGCCGAGTATCACGCCGCCAGCGACAAGGGCGAGCAGGGCGAGGCGGTGGTGGCGAAACATCATGGAGCTACTCCTCACGGGGGTTGCGGGTTGAGCGTGTCGCTCTGCCCATCCAAGGGACGAGATGAAATGCGAAGACGGCGTGAAAATCAAACACCGTTTTGTAAGACCTAACGGTTATTCATTCAGGTTTTCAGGGCTGGAACCAGTCGCATTACGGCCTGGGAGCGGTTATGATGCACTCACTGTGTTTGCTGGGGTCACCAGAGTTTTGTGACCCGATGCCGCTGATCTCGATCTAGCCTCATCGCCTCACCCCTAGGGTTTCCTTGCACACCAGTAAGCCGGCCTGCACATGTCGTGCGGGCTGAGTCTGTTCAAATCCTACGGAGTGATTTACATGTCTGATCGTCAGATCGGTACCGTCAAGTGGTTCAACGACGCCAAGGGCTTCGGCTTCATCAGCCGTGACAACGGCCCGGACGTCTTCGTGCATTTCCGCGCGATCCAGGGCAATGGCTTCAAGAGCCTGCAGGAAGGCCAGAAGGTCTCCTTCAAGGTCGTGCAGGGTCAGAAGGGCCTGCAGGCCGACGAAGTGATCCCGCAGTAATTAAGTAATACCGCGGTACGGCGGTTTCAAACGCCGAGAAAAAGCCAGGCAGCAATGCCTGGCTTTTTTGTTTTATTCGCAAATGTCATTGAAATGTGAAAATCAAAACATTGATTAAGGCCATTCACTTGCATTAAAGAAATCCGTTATGCTGGATTCACTGTGGTTGCTCGGTCACGTGCGTGCCCGATGCGCGACTCTTGATGAGTCCACATCGCTACACCCCGATCCCTGCATGCGCAGTAAGCCGTCGGCCAAAGGGGAGGCTGACTTGTCTCAGCATCGAGTTGATCGGAGTGAGTCATGTCGGATCGTGAAGTTGGCACTGTGAAATGGTTCAACGACGCAAAGGGCTTTGGTTTCATCAGCCGTGAAAGCGGCCCGGATGTCTTCGTGCATTTTCGGGCGATTAGCGGTTCAGGTTTCCGTAGCCTGAAAGAGGGGCAAAAGGTGAGCTTCAAGGTGGTGCAGGGGCAGAAGGGTCTGCAAGCCGATGAAGTGGCGCCCGCCTGAGTTCATCAAAGCATTACTGCATGAAGAAAAGGCCGGCACTCGCCGGCCTTTTCTTTACTGCGACTTTTTAGTCGCGCGCGAATTGGCGTAGCCTCCATCGCTTCCTTAGCGACGTGTGCCGAGAATGTCCGTTACTTCTTTCGTTTCCGCCGCGCTGCCCGCCCATGACGTATTACCCGTGATCTCGGCCGACGGTGCGCGAGCGGAACTGCTATTGCAGCGCCCCGCGACCCAGGCGACGCAGGTGATCTATTGGCTGCCGGCCTTGGGTGTGGCGGCCAAGCATTACCTGCCGCTGGCGCAGGCGCTGGCGGAACAAGGCATGGCGGTGGCTATCCACGAGTGGCGCGGCATCGGTTCCAGCAACAAGCGGGCCGATCGGCACGAAGACTGGGGTTATCGCCAATTGCTGGAAGATGACCTGCCGGCCGGCATAGACGTCCTGCGCGCCTCGCTGCCCATGGCGCGCCTGACCCTGGGCGGCCACAGCCTGGGCGGGCAGATGGCCGCCCTCTACGCCAGCCTGCATCCGCAGCAGGTGGCTGGCCTGCTGGTGGTGGCCAGCGGGGCACCGTATTGGCGCCAGTTTCCCCTGGCGCCTCTGCTATGGGTGGCCTATGCGTTGGCGCCGTGGTTGGCCCGTCTGGTCGGCCATCTGCCGGGACGGCGGATCGGCTTCGGCGGCAACGAGGCGCGGCAGCTGATCGACGACTGGGCGCGCACCGGCCGTACCGGCCGCTATACCGCTGCGGGCATGCCTGTCGATTTTGAAGCGCTGCTAGGCAGGCTCGAGCTGCCGATCCTTGGACTGCGCATGCACGACGACTGGCTCGTGCCGCCGGCTTCGCTGTCATGGTTGCTGGGGAAAATGCAGCGAAGCCCAAACACACAGCAAGTAATCACGGCTGGCGAACTGGGCAACGACAAGGCCGATCACTTCGGCTGGATGAAGACGCCCGATGCCGTCGCGGAGCGCATTGCACGGTGGCTGCAGGTGGCGGGTACTTGAACCGGGCGTTGAGCGCCGGCATGTGTGGCAGATCCCTCTCCCAGAGCCGGCCGATGAAACTGTTCACCCCGTTCACCCAACGCAGCGTGTCACTGCGCAACCGTCTTGTCATTGCGCCGATGTGCGAATACTCCGCCACCGACGGCCTGCCCAACGACTGGCACTTCGTCCATCTGGGCAGCCGCGCGGTAGGCGGCGCCGGTTTGCTGATCACCGAAGCCACGGCGATTTCACCCGAAGGCCGTATTTCCGCCGGCGACGTGGGAATTTGGAACGAAACTCAGCAGCGCGCGTGGCAGCCGATCATCGCCTTCATCAAGGCGCAAGGCGCCGTCGCCGGCGTGCAGTTGGCTCATGCGGGACGCAAGGCCAGTTCGATGCGTCCGTGGGAAGGTGGCGGTCCGCTGGCTGCCGATGCGGGCGCCTGGCAAACCGTGGCCCCATCGGCCATACCGTTTGACCAACATTGGCATGTGCCGCACGCGCTCGATCGTGCTGGTATTGCCAAGGTGATTGCCGACTTCCGCGCCGCTGCGGAGCGTGCGCTCGCCGCCGGCTTCCAGCTGATCGAGCTGCACGGTGCGCACGGCTACTTGCTACATCAATTTCTTTCGCCGCTGAGCAACCACCGCACCGACGAATACGGCGGCAGCTTCGAAAATCGCACGCGCCTCGTGCGCGAGGTGATCACGGCGGTGCGCGAAGTGTGGCCCGAGCATCTGCCGCTGTGGCTGCGCGTTTCCGCCACCGACTGGAGCGATGGCGGCTGGGATGTCGAGCAGACCGTGCAACTTGCCCGCGACGTAAAGTCGATGGGCGTCGACCTTGTCGATGTTTCCAGCGGCGGCCTGATTCCGCACGTGAAGATTCCGCTGTCGCCCGGCTACCAGGTTCCGTTTGCGGCGCGCGTGCGTCACGATGCGGGCATCGCGACGGGCGCCGTGGGCCTCATCACCGAATCCACACACGCGGCGCGCATCATCGACGAAGGATCGGCCGACGTGGTGTTGATTGCGCGAGAAAGCCTGCGCGATCCGTATTTCCCGCGTCGCGCCGCACAGGAACTGGGCGTGACGATCAGCGCGCCGGAACAATACCAGCGCGCCTGGTAAGGAGACTCGATGGAACAGCAACCGATCTTGATCGAGGGACGCGTGCACGACCTGGGCGACGGCTTCAACGTCCGTCGCCTGGTGCCGGTCTTGCAGGCGCGCCACGTGGGCCCGTTCGTGTTCTTCGACTACATGGGCCCGGTGACCTTTCTCGACGACAAGGGCATGGACGTGCGGCCGCATCCGCATATCGGCCTGGCCACGGTGACGTGGCTGTTCGATGGCGTGATCCGCCATCGCGACAGCCTCGGCAGCATTGCGGATATCCGCCAAGGCGAAGTGAACTGGATGACTGCCGGCCGCGGCATCGTGCATTCCGAGCGCACCCCGCCGGAAGCGCGCGGCGGCGGCTTTCGCACGCATGGCATCCAGGTCTGGGTGGCGCTGCCGCAGAAGGACGCCGAGGTCGAGCCGGAGTTCCATCACCATGGCGCGGATGAGCTGCCCCGCGTATCGCTGCCGGGCGTTGACTTGGTGCTGATCGCGGGCACCGGTTACGGCAAAGAGTCGCCCGTCAAAGTGTTCGCGCCGATGTTCTTCATCGAGGCGACGCTGGAAGAGGGCGCCGAACTACCCTGGCCGGAGCAGCACGTGGAACGCGGCGTCTGCGTGGTCGACGGTGAAGTGGAATGGGACGGCGTCAGCGTGGTGGCCATGCACGCCGCCGTGCAGACCGGCCCGGATTCGCCGCCGTTGCGTGCGCGCACCAAGAGCCGCGTGATGCTGTTTGGCGGCGCGCCCCTGGATGGCGAGCGCCACCTGTGGTGGAACTTCGTGGCCAGCACGCGCGAGCGCATCGAGCAGGCCAAGGCCGACTGGGCCGCACAGCGCATGGGCAAGGTAGTGGGCGACGAAGAGGAATACATCCCGCTGCCGGCGTGAGGCAGCGCATGCTGCATGCGCGCATGCAATGGCCGGCAGGGCGGTTTACGCTGAGCGTGAACCATCCAGGGCGATGCGCATGGCCGGCTATTCCAGCTTCCGCGAGTTCTATCCGTTCTATCTCAACGAGCACAGCAACGTGCGTTGCCGGCGCATGCATTTCGCCGGCAGCACGCTGGTGCTGGCGGTGCTCGTGCTGGCCATCGTCAGCGGCAACGCATGGTGGTTGCTGCTGGCCCCGGTGGCTGGTTATGGCTTTGCATGGATCGGTCACTACGTGTTTGAGAAGAACCGGCCGGCCACATTCACCCACCCGCTATACAGCCTGCTCGGCGATTGGGTGATGTATTGGCAGATCCTGCGGGGCAAGGTGAAGATCTGATCGGACTGAATCGCGTTGTTGTGGGAGCGCACCCTGTGCGCGACTGGAACGCATGCCATCCATCCGGCTCAGTCGCGCACAGGGTGCGCTCCCACAGGACCAGTCGCGGTCTAGCGATACTGCTGATGACACGACTGGCAGGTTTCCCCAATCGGCTTGATCGCCTTCGCCAACGCCGCGCAATCCCCCGGCGCCGCCTGCAGCGCCGCCTGCGTCTTCTCGCGCAGCTTGGCTTCTTCGTCCTTGAACGGTTGATCGACGCCCGGGAAGGCCTCATCTAGGTCGGCCTGGGTCTCCAGCAGGCGCGAAAGATGCCGCTGCGCCTGCGCGGCGTCGCACTTCTGGGCTTTCACTGCCGCGCTGAGCGCACCGGCATGGTGGGACATCAGGGTCATCACCGTATGCGAGAACGGCTCGCGCTCGTGCAGCGCGTTCATGGCGAATACGGTGCCGACGATGCCAATGACCAGGCCGAGCACGAGCAGTAGGGCGGAACGCATGGGGTGGATCCCTGTGGGCGCAGAGTGAAGCCGCCAGCATAACGGCAGCCCTGCAGCGGCGGACAGTTCCCGATAAAATGCGTCACTTCAAGGTGTTGTTATGGCTTCAACGATGCAGACCGAAATCGCCGCTCCGGTGGCAGACCCCATCACCTTGCCTGCCGACGAGGCGGGCGTGGCGTTTCCGCGTGAGCGTTTCGCGGGCGTCGAGCGCCTGTATGGCGTGGGCAGCCTCGACCGGCTGATGCAAAGTCACGTCTGCGTGATCGGCATCGGCGGCGTGGGCTCGTGGGCCGCCGAGGCCTTGGCGCGCACGGGCGTGGGTCATCTCACGCTGATCGACGCGGACGAGATCTGTGTCTCCAACACCAATCGCCAGCTGCATGCGCTGGATGGCCAGTTCGGCAAGTCGAAAGTGAAGGTGATCGAGGAGCGTCTGCGCGCGATCAATCCGGCGATCAAGATCGATGCGATCGAGCGCTTCCTCACTACGTCCACGCTCGATGAATTGCTCGATCGCGGCTACGACGTCGTGCTCGATGCCTGCGACGCGTTCCGCGTGAAGCTGGAGGCCATTGCGTGGTGTCGCCGCCGCAAGCTGCCGATGGTGACGGTGGGTTCGGCGGGCGGGCGTACCGATCCCACGCAGATTCGCGTGCGCGATCTGTCGCGTACGGAGCATGACGCGATGTTCAGCCTGATCCGCAAGAAGCTCCGGCAGGATTTCAATTTTCCCAAGAATCCGGATCGCTATTTCGGCGTGTCGGCGGTGTACTCGCTGCAAAACGTGCAGTATCCGCAGCCGGATGGGACGGTGTGTGGGACGCGGCCGCCGGTGGCGGATGGCACGGAGGCTTTGAATCTGGCGTGTGGTGGTGGGTTGGGTGCTGCTACGCATGTCACCGGCGCGTTTGCGTTTGCGGCGGTGGGTAGGGTGATGGAGAGGTTGTTGGGCAACTGAGCTTTTCTCGCTGTCCGTGACGTCAAGCTCGTCATCCCGGCGCAGGCCGGAAGCGCTTCTCAACAGCGAAGCTGGTCATCCAGCAGCGGTGCGCTGCGATTGTCACGTTGAGGCCAGCGTGCCGCCTACGCGGCGGGCGTTTCGACTGCCTGCCGGCAGCCGAGTCACTTTTCTCTTGCTGGCCCAAGAGATCCCACGGGACTAGCTTCGCGTCGAAAGTAACCCAAAGAGAATGGCCTAAAACGCCCGCAGCATCGTGCTGGGATAAGCCCGAACGCTCGAGGCGCGTCGTGTTGGGACAACCTCCGAGGGTACACAGCGGATACTTCAAGGCGCTACGCAACGCGCCCGAATCGCTGAGGACTTAAGGCTGGGGCTCGCTTCGGGTTTCGCGGTGCACGCACTTCTCCCTCTCCCCTGCGGGGAGAGGGCTGGGGTGAGGGGCGGGTGCTCGCGGGAAGGCTTCTCTTGGCGAGCTTCGAATGAGCTTTGCCGTCGAGCTAGCTCAAGGGAATTACGGCCGCCTCCGCGAGAACAGGCGGCAGATCACCACCCCATGTAATGCCCACCATTGATCGACAGGTTCGCGCCTGTGATCCATGCTGCTTCTTCGCCAGTCAGGAAGGCCACGGCGTGCGCAATTTCCTCAGGCTTGCCGAGCCGGCCGACGGGGATCTGGGCGACGATCTTTTCGCGCACTTCTTCGGGCACGGCCATCACCATGTCGGTGCCGACGTAGCCCGGCGATACGGTATTCACGGTGATGCCGAACTTGGCATTTTCCTGCGCCAGCGAGATGGTGAAGCCGTGCATGCCGGCCTTGGCGGCAGCGTAGTTGGCCTGGCCGTACTGACCCTTCTGGCCGTTGATGGAGCTGATCTGCACGATGCGGCCCCACTTGTTGTGGCGCATGCTTTCGATCACCGGGCGGGTGACGTTGAAGCAGGCATTGAGGTTGGTGTTCACCACTTCCATCCACTGCGGATAGGTCATCTTGTGGAAGGTGGTGTCGCGCGTGATGCCGGCGTTGTTGACCAGGATTTCCACCGGACCCATCGCGCTCTCGATGATGCGCACCATGGCTTCGCAGGAATCGGGATCTTTCACGTCGCCCGGCACCAGCAGTACCTCAATCCCTTCCTTCGCCATCATTTCCTTCATGGCTTCGGCTTTGGACTGGTCACGATAGTTGGTGGCGACCCGATGTCCCTGACGTCCAAGGTAGCGAATGATGGCCGTGCCGATACCGCCCGTGCCGCCAGTGACCAATGCCGTGCGTTGCGTCATGCCTGTTCTCCAAAGATGCGAGTGACCAATCAACCCCGATCGTGCAACCGGGACGCTGCCATGTCTACCACGAGGCACATGGCAAAACGTCTACGCAGGTTACGCCGACTTGCGCTTCTGTGTGGCAGTTGGACGACGAATACGTCGACGGCCGTTTAGGCTGCCGCGCGTTCGCTGCAGTGCGGTAGTCGATCTGGCGTGAATTCGGCGAGGGCGTGTGCAAGCAGGGCCGAGGGCTCACGTGCTGCCGGCGCCACCGGCAGATCGAGAAAAGCCAGCGCGCGGCGCAGTGCGGGCAGTGGGTCGGTGGGGTCCACCGGATGGGCACGCTCGGACTTGGACAGCTTGCGGCCGTCGTCATCCAGCGCCAGCGGCAGATGCAGATATCCGGGCGTCGGCAGCTTCAGGCAGCGCTGCAGGAAGATCTGCCGTGGCGTCGAATCCAGCAGATCGTTGCCGCGGACCACCTGGGTGATGCCCTGGTGGGCGTCATCGACCACGCAGGCGAGCTGGTAGGCGTAGTAGCCCTCCACGCGGCGTATCACGAAATCCCCGGCAGCCAGGCGCAGATTCTGGCTCTGAGGGCCCTGCAGGGCATCCACAAAATCGAGCTCGATATCCGGCACGCGCAAACGCCAGGCCGGCGTGCGGCCCTCCAAAGGCGGCGCGAGGCAGTGGCCATCGAGGTGCAGGCCACCCGCGAGGTCGTTGCGGCTGCACCAGCAGGGGAACACCAGATCGGCCGCCTGGAGCTGCTCGAACGCCCCGTCATAGGCCGCCTGGCGCTGGGACTGGAACAGGGCGGGCGCGTCGGCCACCAGTCCGAAGGCGGGCAGGGCCGCCAGGATGCTTTCGGCGGAACCGGGCAGCTCGCGCGGCGGGTCGATGTCTTCCACCCGCAGCAACCAGGCGCCACCGGCGTGGCGGGCGCACAACCAGCTGCCCACGGCCGCCACGAGGGAACCGAAATGCAAGTGGCCGGTCGGAGAAGGGGCGAATCGTCCGCGGTAGTTCATCGGGCCATTTTACGGGCCGGCGATTGGCTGCAGGAAACACCGGTGTACGGAGGTCCTTAGCTGACGCGCAGTTGAAAGCTGGACGGCTGATACGAAGATTCCCGACTGACAGCCCTTGAAACCGCAAGAATTCGCCACGATCCTTTCACAGCGGCGAAAGTCGCATCCCCTTTCATGACTGCCCGAGAGACAGCCATGCGTCGCATCGCATTGTTCCTGCTTACCAATATCGCCGTCCTTTTCCTGCTGAGCATCGTCTGCCGCTTGTTCGGCATCGATCAGTGGGCTGCCGCCCGTGGTTACGGCGGCATGGGTGGATTGCTGCTCTATGCCGCGGTCTTCGGCATGGGTGGTGCTTTCATCTCGCTGGCCATGTCCAAGTGGATGGCGAAGATGTCCACCGGCGCCCGCGTGATCGAGCAGCCGCAGAACGAAGCCGAGCGCTGGCTGCTGGACACCGTGCGCCGTCACGCCCAGGCGGCCGGCATCGGCATGCCCGAGGTGGCGATCTACGACGCACCGGAAATGAACGCGTTCGCCACCGGCATGACCAAGAACAGCTCGCTGGTGGCGGTGAGCACCGGCCTGCTGCAGCAGATGGACCGCGAGCAGGTGTCAGCCGTGCTCGGTCACGAAATTGGCCATGTGGCCAACGGCGACATGGTCACGCTGACCCTGATCCAGGGTGTGGTGAACACCCTGGTGATCGTCGCGGCTCGGGTAGTCGGCCGCCTGGTGGACAGCTGGATGTCCGGCGGTCGCGACCGCGAGGGTGGCGGCGGCATCGGCTACTTCGTGTCGGTGCTGGTGCTGCAGCTGGTGTTCGGCCTGTTCGCCTCGATGATCGTGGCGGCCTTCTCGCGCTGGCGCGAATTCCGTGCCGACGCCGCCGGCGCCAAGTTTGCCGGCCGTGGCGCGATGATTTCCGCCCTGCAGCGCCTGCAGGTGCAGCACGGCGAGAGCACGCTGCCGCAGACGATTGCCGCGTTCGGCATCTCCGGTCCTTTGGCGATGGGCTTCAAGCGGCTGTTCATGAGCCACCCGCCGCTGGAAGAGCGCATTGCCGCCTTGCAGAATCCTTCGGCCAACGCCTGAATTCACCCGCTTTCCCACACAGAGCGGGCATCATAAGGGGCCGATTCGTCGGCCCCTTCGCTTGTTACTCCTTCGACTGACCTTTGCATGAGTCTCTTCGCATGACGACTACCGCGCCCGAAACCCGCAAATTCGAAGCCGAAGTGGCCCAGGTCCTGCACCTGGTCACGCATTCGCTCTATTCGCACAAGGAGATCTTCCTGCGCGAATTGATCTCCAACGCCTCCGACGCCTGCGACAAGTTGCGCTTCGAATCGATCGCCAACCCCGACCTGCTCAGTGGCGACGGCGAGCTGCAGATCCATGTGAGCTGGGATCCGCAGGCACGCACCGTTACCGTGCGCGACAACGGCGTCGGCATGAGCCGCGATGAAGTGGTGGCCAATATCGGCACCATCGCCAGCTCGGGCACGCGCCGTTTCCTGGAAGCGATGAGCGCCGAGCAGAAAACCGATGCCCGCCTGATCGGCCAGTTCGGCGTAGGCTTTTACTCCTCGTTCGTGGTGGCCGATCGCGTCACCGTGCTGAGCCGTCGCGCCGACCTGCCGGCAAGCGAGGGCGTGAAGTGGGAAAGCGACGGCAAGGGCGAATACAGCCTGGCCCAGGTTGACCTGCCCGAGCGCGGCACCTCGGTGATCCTGCACCTGAAGGCCGACGAGGACGAATTCCTCAAGGGCTGGGAACTGCGTTCACTGATCCGCAAATATTCCGACCACGTCGCTTTCCCGATCCGTTGTCCCAAGGACGAGGACGGCAAGCCGGGCGACGAATGGGAGACCGTCAACGATGCCTCGGCGCTGTGGGCCAAGCCGCGCAACGAGATTTCCGACGAGGATTACCAGAGTTTCTACAAGTCGCTCGGCCACGATTTCAACGATGCGCTGGCCTGGACGCACAACCGCGTCGAGGGCAGCCAGAGCTTCACCACGTTGTTGTACATCCCCGAGCAGCCGCCGTTCGATTTGATGATGGGCGGCCGCGACGAGCGCAAGGGCCTCAAGCTCTACATCAAGCGCGTCTTCATCATGGATGCGGCCGAAGAGCTGCTGCCCAACTACCTGCGCTTCGTGCGCGGCGTGGTGGATGCAGACGATCTGCCGCTCAACGTCAGCCGCGAAATCCTCCAGCACAACCGCCAGCTGGAACGTATCCGCGCGGCCTGCGTGAAGCGCGTGCTCGACCTGCTCGAGAAGCTTTCGCGCGATGAGCCGGAGAAGTTCGCCACCTTCTACAAGTCGTTCGGCAACACCCTGAAGGAGGGCATTGCCGAAGATCCCGCCAATCGCGAACGCATCGCCAAGTTGCTGCGCTTTGCCTCCACCAAGGGTGATGGCGCCGCACAGACCGTATCGCTCGACGACTATATCGGCCGCATGCCGCTCACCCAGGACACCATCTGGTACATCACGGCCGATAGCTACACGGCCGCGATCGGCAGCCCGCAGCTGGAGGCGTTCAAGGCCAAGGGCATCGAAGTGCTGCTGATGTCCGACCGCATCGACGAATGGATGCTCAACAGCCTCACCGAATACAGCGGCAAGAAGCTGCGCAACGTGGCCAAGGGCGAGCTGCCGCTGGACGAGGCGGACAAGAAACAGCAGGAAGAGGTGAGCAAGGCAGCCGAGCCGCTGGTGCTCAAGCTGAAGGAACTGCTCGGCGATCGCGTCGGCGATGTGCGCGTGTCGGCACGCCTCACCGATTCGCCCTCGTGCCTGGCCTTGTCCGACTACGAGATGGCGCCGCACCTGGCCCGCCTGCTGCGCGAGGCCGGCCACGACGTGCCGCTGGCCAAGCCGACGCTGGAAGTGAATCCGCACCATCCCTTGCTCCAGCGCGTGGAGAACGAGAGCGATCCGGCCAAGTCCGCCGATCTCGCCAACCTGCTGCTTGATCAGGCGGAGATTTCGGCGGGGGCACAGTTGCCGGATCCGGCGGCGTTTGTGCAGCGTTTGAATCGCTTGATCGTGGGGTGATGATCTAAATCTCGTCATTCCGGCGCATGCCGGAGGCGTTTTTCAACAGCCGAAAGGCTGGTCATCCAGTAACGAGCGCGTCGGATGGTCGCTTCGGTCGGCATGCATGGATGCACTTCGCGACATGCCACCACCGAGGCCACTGGATTTCGGCCTGCGCGTGAAAGACGAACCCTTGGAGCTGGCGGAGACGTAGAACGCTTCACCAAGCCCCCCAACAAACGGCCGCTATACTGCGGCCGTTTCGTTTTCCAGGAAGCCCATGGGCGCGTTGCTCCTGTTGTTCACTTGCCTCCTGCTCGGCGTACTGGTCGCGCGTTTCGCGAGGACCCCGGCCGGCCTCGTCCATGGCATCAACTGGTGGGTGATCAATATCGCGCTGCCGGCGCTGGTCCTGGCGCTGGTGCCCAAGGTGAAGGTGGACACGGAGCTGTGGTTTCCCGTGGCTTCCATGTGGGTGACCTTTTTTGGGGCGTGGCTGCTGTTCGCCGCGCTCGGGAAAATGCTGGGCTGGTCGCGCCAACGCATCGGCGCTCTCACGCTGGTTTGCGGATTGGGCAATACCTCGTTCATGGGCTACCCCCTGATGCAGGCCCTGCACGGCAAGGAGGGCCTGGCGCTCGCCGTGGTGGCCGATCAGCTGGGATGTTTCCCCTTGCTGGCCTCGGCTGGCGTGGCGGTGGCATCGCTGTATGCGGGGCGATCGCCGCAACCGGCCGTGATTGCGCGGCGCATCCTCACCTTCCCATCCTTCCTGGCCTTGGTGCTCGCCGCGATCGTCGGCGCGCTGGGTGGCTGGCCTCCGATCATCGATGAGGTGCTCATGCCCATCGGCGCCACGCTGACGCCGCTGGCGCTGTTCTCCGTGGGCTTGCAGATCAAATTCCACCTGGGCGAACGCCAGTTGCCCCCGTTGCTGCTGGGACTGGGGTGGAAACTGCTGCTTGCGCCCCTTGCGGCCTTAATGCTGGGCATGACGGCCGGTGTTGCAGGCCTCACGCTGACCGTGGGCGTGTTGCAGGCGGGCATGGCGCCGATGATTTCCGCGGCGATTCTGGCCGATGAGTACAAGCTGGAGCCGTCGCTCGCCAACACCTTGCTGGGCGCCGGCATCGTGTTGTCGCTTATCACCATACCGCTGTGCAACCTGCTGCTGGGCAGCTGAGGAACAAGCATGGATCTTGCCTCGCACTTGTTGGATCTGGAGACGCAACTGCACCGGCAGGACGTGCGTGCCGATGAGGCGATGCTGCTTCAGCTCATTGCCGACGACTTCTTCGAATTTGGCGTCTCGGGCACGGTGTGGACGCGCGATGCCGTCGTGGAGGCACTCCGTGGTGAATCGTTTTCGCGGCGTGAGGTCAGCGATTTTCGGCTGACCATGCTGGCCGACGATGTGGCCTTGGTGACTTACCGCGGGCATCGCGTTGCCACAGCGGAGCGTCCCGCTTCGGATTCGCTGCGCAGCTCGATCTGGCGCCTGCGCGATGGCCAGTGGCAGATGCTGTTCCACCAGGGCACCCCTTTGTAGGAGCGCACCCTGTGCGCGACCGCAGCGCTTCGGTTTAGCTCAGTGCTGGATTTCCTCGCGAAAGTCTGTCGCGCACAGGGTGCGCTCCCACAGGAGGGGCGTGGGTGTTTGTAGGAGCGCACCTTGTGCGCGACCGCAGCGCTTCGGTTTAGCTCAGTACTGGATTTCCTCGCGAAAGGCTGTCGCGCACAAGGTGCGCTCCTACAAGGGAGCTCGGTGCGCGATAATCGGGGGATGTCACGGCCCGAATCGTCTCCTGCAGTCCCCGTACGCGCCGATGTTTGGCTCTGGGCGGCGCGCTTCTTCAAGACCCGCAGCCTCGCCAAGCAGGCTATCGAGGGCGGCAGGATCGACCTCAACGATGGCAGCTGCAAACCCGCCAAAGCCGTCCATGTAGGCGACGTGTTCCGCATCAACCGGGGCGAGGAGCGGCTGGAAGTGGAGGTGCTGGCGGTTTCCGAAAAACGCGGCCCCGCCCTGGTCGCGCAGGCGCTTTATCGCGAAAGCGAGGCCAGCATCGCTGCACGCGATGCGGCGAAGGCTCAGCGTAAGTTATTGGGCGCCATGGCTCCTCCAGGGCGTCCGGATAAGCAGGCACGTCGAGAATTGCGACGGCTTAAGGATTCCATGTGAGTCACCCATCTCAGAACGGAGCGCCGTTCTGGGTAAGCATGTCCTCCAAGGAAAGCCGCGCGGGCGCGTGGTTTTCCCTTAGATATAAGCAGTGGGAGGGCGACAATGGCGGGCATGGGATTCCTGAAGCGACTGCTTTCGAGCGCAACGCCGGGGCAGGTCGAGCAGACGTGGCGTAAGACCACGCATGGTGCACGGATACTGGTGGTGGACGATTCGGCGACGATCCGCGCCGTGCTCGGCCGCATGCTGGAAGTGGACGGCTACGATGTAGTGCGTGCAGCCGACGGCGAAAGTGCGTTGGAGATGGCGCGCGCCGAGCCGCCGGCCATGATCTTTCTGGATATCGTGCTGCCGGGCATGAACGGCTTTGCCGTGTTGCGCGCGCTGCGCCACGACCCGGCCACGCAGCACGTGCCGATCGTGATGATCAGCGGCAACCAGCAGGCGACCGAGCAGTTCTACGTACAGCGCTTTGGTGCCGACGACTTCATCAGCAAGCCGTTCGGGCAGGCGGAAGTCGCGCGCAGCATCGACCGCTTGGTGGGCTTCGGACGCCTGTCCGCGCGCGAAGCGGCCAAGGTGGTGTCCTTGCCGGTACCGGTGCCGGTGGAAACCATTCCTGCTCTGCTGGCCAACGCGACGGACGAACCGGTCCTGGTGACCGTGCCCGAATTGGCGGCCTGACCGCTCGTTTCGCCATCAAAACAAAGGGCGGCGCTCGTAAGAGACGCCGCCCTCGCTTTTTGCAGCATCGTTAGAGCGTGATGCCTACCGCCTTGGCGACGCCTTCGCCGTACGCCGGGTCGGCCTTGCTGAAGTGCGCGATCTGACGGCGAATGATCGCTTCCGGCACGCCTTGCATCGCCGCGGCGATATTGCGAAACAGCTGTTGCTGCTGATCGGCACTCATCAGGCGGAACAGGTCGCCCGGCTGCGTATAGTCGTCATTGCCATCGCGATGGTTGTAGCGGTCCGCATCGCCGGAGATCGTCAGCGGCGGTTCCTGCACTGACTTGTCCTCGACCGGACCGTTGAACGAGTTCGGCTCGTAATTCACGCTGCCGCCACCGTTGCCGTCAAAGCGCATCTGGCCGTCGCGGTAGTAGTTGTGTACCGGGCAGCGTGGGCGGTTGATTTCCAGCGCCTCGTGATTGGTGCCCAGGCGGTGACGTGCCGCATCCGCGTAAGAGAAGATGCGAAATTGCAGCATCTTGTCCGGGCTATGGCTGATCCCGGGGATCACGTTGGCCGGCGAGAAGCTCGATTGCTCCACTTCGGCAAAGTAGTTGTCCGGATTGCGATTGAGCTCGAGCACGCCCACTTCGATCAACGGGTAGTCCTTGTGCGGCCACACCTTGGTGAGGTCGAACGGGTTGTACGGCGTGTCCTGCGCCTCGGCTTCCGGCATCACCTGCACGTACATCGTCCACTTCGGGTAGTCCTTGCGCTCGATCGCTTCGTACAAGTCGCGCTGGTGCGACTCGCGATCCTGCCCGATCACGCCGGCTGCCTTGTCGTTGGTCCAGTTCTCGATGCCTTGCCGGGTCTTGAAGTGGAACTTCACCCAGAAGCGCTCGCCCAGGTCGTTCCAGAAACTGTAGGTATGGCTGCCGAAGCCATGCATGTGGCGCAGCGTGGCGGGCAGGCCGCGATCGCTCATCAGGATGGTGACCTGGTGCAGCGATTCGGGCGACAGCGACCAGAAATCCCACATGGCGGTGGCGCTGCGCAGGTTGGTCCTCGGGTCGCGTTTCTGCGTATGGATGAAATCGGGAAACTTGTACGGATCGCGCACGAAGAATGTCGGCGTGTTGTTGCCGACCAGATCCCAGTTGCCTTCCTCGGTGTAGAACTTGATGGCGAATCCGCGCACGTCGCGCTCGGCATCCGCGGCACCGCGTTCGCCAGCGACGGTGGAGAAACGCAGAAACAGCGGTGTCTTGGTCCCTGGCTTGAACACTTTTGCGCGGGAGTAACTGGTGATGTCGTGCGTGATGGTCAGCGTGCCGTGCGCCGCGGAGCCGACGGCGTGCACGACGCGTTCGGGAATGCGTTCGCGGTTGAAGTGTGCGTGCTTCTCGAACAGCTGGTGGTCCTGCACCAGCAGCGGGCCGCGGGGGCCGGCGGTCAGGGCGTTCTGGTTATCGGGGACGGATGCACCGGACGAGGTCGTGAGGGTCTTGCGATGGTCAGTCATGCGTGGCTCCTTGCACGTGGGGGAATGGCTGGCATGCACCCGACTCTAGGTAGCTGGCATCATTTGGGGAATTCGATTGTTTTGATGTCGACCATAGCCGTGGCCTATGAGGTGAGGCTGGTGCCGCGCATACGGAAGCGCTGCCGCCAGGAGGTGGCCGGCTGCCGAATTCGATGACGTTGCATCGCGGCTTTCACGCACACACCACCATGCCTGTCTGACGATGCCTGCCTCTTGATCCCAGCGGAGAGTGTCGTGGCAGAGCACATCCAGGAAGGCGACATGGTCTTCGTGGCCGACGGCGAGGATGGCATCGGCTCGGTACGCCGGCTGCTGGAGGGCGGCCATGCGCTGCTGGTCTATATCGAGAACGGCGGCGATTTCGAGATCCCGGTCAGCGCTGTGCGCGCCGTGCATTCGGGCAAGGTCGTGCTCGACCTCGATCATTTGCCAACGCCGGTGCTCGAAGCGATCGGCAATGCGCGCAAGTCGGAGTATCCGCACTAGCTTGCGCTGTGTGACATCGACTCGCCCGCCGGCGAGCCGATGTCCGGTGCCGCTCAGCCCAGCGACTTGAGCCGATAAAGCGCTTCCAGCGCCTCGCGCGGCGTCAAGGCATCGGGATCGATGCCTTCCAGCGCACGTTCCACTACGGACGGTGCTGCGGCGAACAAGCCCATTTGCGGCGATTCCTGTGCGGGCGTCTTGGTGCCGACCGCCGAGGCGTGCTGATACATGCCGCGCTCCAGTTCAGCCAGCGTGCGCCGCGCATCGGCGATCACCGACTTGGGCAGGCCAGCGAGCGCGGCCACCTGCAGGCCGAAGCTGCGATTGGCCGGGCCTTCCTTCACCGCGTGCATGAACACCAGCTGCTCGCCGTATTCCACCGCGTCCAGGTGCACGTTGGCGATCGTGGCGTATTCGTTGGCCAGCTCGGTCAGCTCGAAGTAGTGCGTGGCGAACAGCGTGTACGAGCGGCTGCTCGCCGCCAGATGCACCGCCGCTGCGCGCGCGAGCGCGAGGCCGTCGTAGGTGCTGGTACCGCGGCCGACTTCATCCATCAGCACCAGGCTGTGCTCGGTGGCGTTGTGCAGGATGTTGGCGGTTTCGCTCATTTCCACCATGAAGGTGGACTGGCCGCGCGACAGGTCGTCGCCCGCGCCGATGCGCGTGAACACGCGATCGATCGGGCCGATCACGGCGCGGGAGGCGGGCACATAGCTGCCGATATGCGCCAGCAGCACGATCAGCGCGTTCTGGCGCATATAGGTTGACTTACCGCCCATGTTGGGACCGGTGATCACCAGCATGCGACGGTTGTCGTCCAGCATCAGATCATTCGGCTCGAACGGTTCCTCGCGTACTTTTTCCACCACCGGATGACGGCCGCGCTCGATCGCGATGCCGGGCTCATCGGTGAGTTCGGGCGCACTCCAGTCCAGAGCCATGGCGCGCTCGGCGAGCGTAGCCACGACGTCCAGCTCGGCCATCGCGGTCGCGGCGCTCTTGAGCGGCTCCAGTTCCGCGATCAGCGTGTCGAGCAGCGCTTCGTACAGCGCGCGCTCGCGCATCAGCGAGCGTTCCTTGGCCGAGAGCACCTTGTCTTCGAAGTTCTTCAGTTCTTCGGTGATATAGCGTTCGGCGTTCTTGGTGGTCTGCCGGCGCGTGTAATGCGTAGGCGCCTTGTCGGACTGACCCTTGCTGATCTCGATGTAGTAGCCGTGCACACGGTTGTAGCCCACCTTCAGCGTGGTGATGCCGCTGGCGGCCTTCTCGCGCTCTTCCAGCTCGACCAGATACTGATCGGCATGCGTGGCGAGGCGACGCAGTTCGTCCAGCTCGGCGTCGTAGCCATCGGCGATGACGCCGCCGTCGCGTTGCAAGACTGGGGGCTGTTCCACCACGGCCCGGCCGAGCAGTGCAGCCGTGTCGGCGTGATCGCCGATGCGCTCGACCAGCGCATGCAGCAGCGGGCTGTCGAGCGGCGCGATCAATGCGCGCAACAGCGGAGCAGCGGCGAGACCATCACGCAACGTGGACAGATCACGCGGACGCGCCGAACGCAGCGCCACGCGCGCCAGGATGCGTTCCAGATCGCCGATGCCGCGCAACTTCTCGCGCAATGGCTCGTGCTGGCGTTGATCGATCAAGCTGCCGATGGCTTGATGGCGTGCGCGCAACAGTTCGCGCGAACGCAGCGGGCGATTGAGCCAGCGGCGCATCAGGCGTGCGCCCATCGGCGTAACGGTTTCGTCGAGCACACCGAGCAGCGTGTGTTCGGTGCGCCCGCTGGGATGGGTATCCAGTTCCAGATTGCGGCGCGTGGCGGCGTCCAGCGCAATGGTGTCGCTGGCGCTTTCCACCGACATGCCGGAGAGATGCGGCAGCGCGCTCTTCTGCGTTTCTTCCACATAGCCCAGCAGGCAGCCCGCAGCGGCAATCGCCAGCGGCAGGCGATCGACGCCGAAACCGCCCAGATCGCGCGTGCCGAAGAAGCGGTTGAGTTCACGCTTGGCCGCATCGGGGTCGAAGTGCCACGGCGGACGCTTGCGCAGGCCGGGCAGGGTGCTGACCAGTTTGGGCCATGCCACGTCCTCGCCTACCAGCGTTTCCGCCGGTTGCAGGCGTGCCAGTTCGGAAGCGAGTGCTTCGGCGCTGGGCACTTCGCTGAGCAGGAAGCGGCCACTGGCCAGATCCACCCAGGCCAGGCCATAGGCGCCGTGCGCGCCGGCGGCAATGGACATCAGCAGGTTGTCGCGGCGTTCTTCCAGCAGCGCGGCGTCGGTCACCGTACCCGGCGTGACGATGCGCACCACCTTGCGTTCCACCGGCCCCTTGGAGGTGGCCGGGTCGCCGATCTGCTCGCAGATCGCCACCGACTCGCCCAGCCGCACCAGACGCGCCAGGTAGTTCTCGGCAGCGTGATAGGGCACACCTGCCATGGGAATCGGTTGGCCGCCGGACTGGCCGCGCTGGGTCAGCGTGATGTCCAACAGCCGCGCGGCCTTGCGCGCGTCGTCATAGAACAGCTCGTAGAAATCGCCCATGCGAAAGAACAGCAGCACATCCGGGTGCGCGGCCTTGGCGCCCAGGTACTGGCGCATGAACGGGGTGTGGCTTTCGAAATCCTGGGCGACCATAACGTGCTGTTCTGTCGGGCCTTAAGGTGAAACCGGCCGTGGCGGGAAGGCGCTGCGCGCCATTTGAAAAATGCCCGCCAAGATAACCGAATTGGCCCGGCATGTATCCCGCGAACGCCGGGGCTTCTTGCAGGCTTTGTCTTTGCCGCAGACATCCTTGTGATGGGCGGAATCGGCTGTGTAGGATCGTCCGCTATGCATAGACGCCCACGTTCCGCGACCTCACGGGTGACAGCGCTGCTGGTCGCGTTGTCTGCCTCCGCTGCTTTTGCCGCCGACAAGCAGGCCAAGCCGTCGCCTGCCGACGCGCTGACGCTCTACGCCGGCGCCACCGTCATCGATGGTACCGGAGCGGCGCCACGTCCCGATCAGGACATCCTGGTGCGCGGCGAACGCATCGTGGCGGTGGGGCCGCACGGGTCGCTGGCAGAGGCTAAGGGCGCCGCGGTGAAGACCGTCGACCTGCACGGCCGCTACGTGATACCCGGCCTGATCGACAGCCACGTTCATATCGCCACGCCACCGGATGCGAAGCGTGCGCAGGCCATCCTGCGGCGCAATCTCTACGCCGGCGTCACCGCCGTGCGTGACATGGCAGACGATCTGCGTTCGGTTGGCGAGCTGGCCCGCGAGGCGCGCACCGGTGAGATTCCCTCGCCGGATATCTACTACGCCGCCGTGATGGCCGGCCCGGAGTTCTTCGCCGATCCGCGCGTGGCCGCGGCCAGCTACGGCGTCAAGCCGGGCGCGAGTCCCTGGATGCAGGCCATCGACGAGAAGACCGATCTGCGCGAGGCCGTGACGCTTGCGCGCGGCACCTCGGCCACGGCCCTCAAGGTCTATGCCGATCTGCCGCCCGATCTGGTCAAGGCGATCACCGCCGAGGCGCATCGCCAGCACATGATGGTGTGGGCGCACAGCGCCGTATTTCCCACCCGACCGGCGGACGTGATCGACGCCGGCGTCGACGTGGTCAGCCACGCCTGCTACCAGGCGTATCAGCTCGAACCGGTGATGCTCAAAGCTTACGAGGATCACACGCCGTTCCACGAAAACCTGCTGGCGAAGGACGGCGACGATCCGGTGATGGCAGGCCTTTACCGCGACATGCTCAAGCACGGCACCATCCTCGACGCCACGGGCAGCCTGTTCGTGCGCTACGACGCCGAGCGCAAGTTGCATCCCGATCGCAAGCCACTGCGTTGCACGGGGCCGACCACGATCCGCCTGCTCCGCCAGGCGTGGCAGGCGGGCGTGCCGATCTCGACAGGCACCGACAGCGACCCGGGCTTCAAAGACGTTTGGCCGTCTGTTTACGACGAGATCTTTTTCCTCACCCACGACGTGGGCATGCCGCCGCTGCAGGCGATTCGCTCGGCTACGCTGATCGGCGCCGAAGCGGCCGGGCAGGCCAACGACATGGGTTCGATCGAGGTCCGCAAACTGGCGAACTTTGCCGTGCTGTCCGCCGACCCGCTGAAGGACATCGGCAACCTCCGCAGCATCCGCATGACGGTGAAACGGGGCCACGTGTATCCGCGTGCCGACTATCGACCGGTGACCAAGGAGGAAATGGGCAATGACGACGATTGATCGGCGAACCTTCCTGACCGGCGCGACCTGGGCTGCCGCCGCTGCCATGCTGCCTTGGGACGCTCGTGGCGCGGACGCGCAGCGCGCGGCGGTGGCCGACAGCGGCATCATCATCAACGCGCTGGGCGGCCTGGACGATCCCAACCGCGGATCGGACAAACTGGTACCTGAGTTCTCGCCGCGAGTGCTGGCCGAAGCGCATGCGTCAGGCCTGACCGCGGTGAACATCACGCTGGGCTATGTCTCCGGGCCCGACGATCCGTTCGAGGCGAGCGTCCGCGACATCGCCGCCACCGATGCGCTGGTGCGCGAGCACGGGCGCGATCTGACCAAGATCCTCACCGCGGCCGATATTCGCCGCGCCAAGGCCGACAACAAGATCGGCCTGATCTATGGCTTCCAGAACGGCGCGATGATGGGCAAGGACGCCACGCGCGTCGACATCTTCGCCGACCTCGGCGTGCGCGTGTTCCAGCTCACCTACAACCCGGCCAACCAGCTGGGCGATGGATCGATGGCCAAGGAAAACCGTGGGTTGACGCCGTTAGGTCGCGAGGTGGTGGCGCGGCTCAATGCGCGCCATGTGATGGTCGATCTTTCGCACAGCGGCGAGCAGACCTGTCTTGAAGCGGCGCGCGTGTCCACCGCGCCCATCTCGATCAATCACACCGGCTGCCGCGCGGTGACCGATCTGCCGCGCAACAAGACCGACGCCGAGCTGAAGCTGGTGGCGGAGCGGGGCGGCTTCATCGGCATCTATTTCATGCCCTTCGTCAACGCCACTGGACATGCGCATGCCGAGGACGTGGTCGCCCATATCGACCACGCGGTGAACGTCTGCGGCGAAGATCATGTGGGTATCGGCACCGATGGCTCGGTGACCCAGATCGATGATCTGCATGCCTATCAGGCGACGCTGGCCAAAGAGATTGCGCAGCGTCAGGCGGCCGGCATCAGCGCGGCGGGCGAGCGGCCGGATACGTATCCGTTCGTGGTCGATCTGCGCGGGCCGCAACAGTTCCACAAACTGGCGCAGCTGCTTACCCAGAAGGGCTATTCGACGGGGCGCATCGAGAAGATCCTGGGCCTGAATTTCCTGCGCTACGCCGAGTTGGTCTGGGGCAGCTGAGCACCCCCATCCACGCGGGCGGGGCAGCCTGTCGATCCTTGGACTCTTGGCGCGGTGCCCCCATCGCGGTAGAAGAGTCCACTTCCGTCCGTCCCCCCCGGAATCCCCATGAGCTTGTCTGTCCCCACTGATGCCGATCTTTATGCCCTGGCCGAACAGGTGGCCGCTGCGGCCCTGCAGCGTCGTCTGATGCTGGTCACCGCCGAATCCTGCACCGGTGGCTGGGTCGCCAAGGCGCTCACCGACCTGTCGGGCAGCTCTGCCTGGTTCGACGCCGGCGTGGTCACCTATAGCTACGGCGCGAAGGAGGCCTTGCTCGGCGTCAACCCGCGCACGTTGGAGCGCACCGGTGCGGTCAGCGAGGAAACCGCACTGGAAATGGTCTCGGGCGCGCTGGCCCGCTTCGGCGCCGGCATGGCCGTGGCCGTCACCGGCATCGCCGGGCCAACCGGTGGTACGCCCGATAAGCCCGTCGGCACCGTCTGGATCAGCTGGAAGCGGCGCGGCGGTTACGCCCACGCCAGCCTCTTCCAGTTCGCCGGTGATCGCGAGGCGGTACGCCGTCAGACCGTGGCCGCGGCGCTCAAGGGCGTCATCAAGGCACTGACGGACTGAGTCGCCTGCAGGCCATTGGGCCGCTTGACCGGTATGGGATACTCCCCAGTTACAGATCGCAGCCCGTGAGACAAACCGCGGGCATCATGTCCTCATTCACTGCCACTCCGGGATTCAAGACGATGGATGACAACAAGCGCAAGGCGCTCACTTCCGCCCTCGGCCAGATCGAGAAGCAATTTGGCAAGGGCGCCGTCATGCGCCTGGGCGATCGCGTCGACGACGCCATCGACACCGTGTCCACCGGCTCGCTGGGCCTGGATATCGCGCTCGGCATCGGTGGTTTGCCGCGTGGCCGCGTCGTCGAGATCTACGGTCCGGAGTCCTCGGGCAAGACCACGCTGACCTTGCAGGTCATCGCCAACTGCCAGAAGAACGGCGGCACCGCTGCGTTCGTGGACGCCGAGCACGCGCTCGATCCCACCTACGCCGCCAAGCTGGGCGTCAATGTGGAGGACCTGCTGGTCTCCCAGCCCGACACCGGCGAACAGGCACTGGAAATCGCCGACATGCTGGTGCGCTCCGGCGCGGTGGACGTGGTGGTAGTCGACTCGGTCGCCGCGCTCACGCCCAAGGCTGAAATCGAAGGCGAAATGGGCGACTCCCACGTCGGCCTGCACGCCCGCCTGATGAGCCAGGCGTTGCGCAAGCTCACCGCCAACATCAAGAAGTCCAACTGCCTGGTGATCTTCATCAACCAGATCCGCATGAAGATCGGCGTGATGTTCGGCAGCCCGGAAACCACCACCGGCGGTAATGCGCTGAAGTTCTACGCCTCGGTGCGCCTGGACATCCGCCGCATTGGCGCGGTGAAGAAGGGCGAAGAGGTGATCGGTTCGGAAACCCGCGTCAAAGTGGTCAAGAACAAGGTGGCGCCGCCGTTCCGCCAGGCCGAGTTCGAAATCCTCTATGGCGAAGGCACCTCGCGCGAAGGCGAAATCATCGAGCTGGGCGTGGCGCAGAACCTGATCGACAAGTCCGGCGCCTGGTACAGCTACAAGGGCGACCGCATCGGCCAGGGCAAGGAGAACGTGCGACAGTTCCTGCGCGACAACCCGGCCATCGCCAATGAAGTCGATGCCGAACTGCGCAAGCGTTTGCTGGTGTCGAACGGTACTTCGCCGCTGCCGGCGGTGGAAACCGAGGAAGCCTGATCTAAGTAGCAGCACCCGCGGGCCGCGCTCATGCCCGGTCCGGCGGGTGCCGTTACAGATCAGCGGAAGGGTGGCGCACGCCGCCCCTTCTGAAGGCAAGACCATAGGTCAGGCATGCCGCGAGAACCCGGTGACAAACCCAAAACCTCAGCCTACGACCGGGCGTTGGGGTTGCTTGCCCGCCGTGAGCATTCCCGGCGTGAGCTGCAGCTCAAGCTGCGGCAGAAGGGTTATGAAGGCGACGAGGCTGGCGAAGCCATCGACCGCCTCGGTGACCAGCACTACCAGGACGACGAACGGTTCGCCCACTCGCTCGTTCGCAGCCGGGCGGCGCAAGGTTATGGCCCGATGCGCGTGCGCGCCGAGCTGAAAAGCCACGGTCTGTCGGATGCGCGCATCCGGACGGTGCTGGACGAGGCGGGCGTGGATTGGGACGCCAACGCCCTTAACGTGCTGCGGCGGCGTTTTGGCGGCAAATCGGCGCCAGATCACGCAGAAAAGGCACGTCGGGCGCAATTCCTCTTGCGCCGGGGCTTTCCCGCCGCCACAGTACGGAGTGTTACCCACGCCGACGTGGACGACGCAGCCGACGACGCCTGACCTCCCCACTGCTGGGGCGGGAGAGTGTCGTGTCGGCGGTGCTTCCCGGCGTGACCCATCCGCCAGGTCCTCCCCAGCCGCATGAAAACCGCCGAAATCCGCTCGACCTTCCTCGACTATTTCCGTTCGAAAGGGCACACCATCGTGCCGTCCAGCTCGCTGGTGCCGGCCAGCGATCCGACGCTGCTGTTCACCAACTCGGGCATGGTGCAGTTCAAGAACGTATTCCTGGGCAGTGAGAAGCTGCCGTACGTGCGCGCCGCCGACGTGCAGCGCTGCCTGCGTGCGGGCGGCAAGCACAACGACCTCGATTCGGTCGGCTATACCGCGCGCCACCACACCTTCTTCGAAATGCTGGGCAACTGGTCGTTCGGCGACTACTTCAAGCGCGATGCGATTGCCTATGCGTGGGAGCTGCTGACCGACGTCCTCAAGCTGCCCAAGGACAAGCTGTGGGTCACCGTCTATCACACCGATGACGAAGCCTTCGACATCTGGAACAAGGAAGTGGGCGTGCCGGCCGAGCGCATCGTGCGCATCGGCGACAACAAGGGCGCGCCGTACGCGTCGGACAATTTCTGGCAGATGGCCGACACCGGCCCATGCGGTCCGTGCACGGAAATCTTCTTCGACCACGGCGAAGACATCGCCGGTGGCCCGCCGGGTTCGCCCGACGAGGACGGCGACCGCTATATCGAAATCTGGAACCTGGTGTTCATGCAGTTCGACCGCGCGCCCGACGGCACGCTGTCGCCGCTGCCGGCGCCGTGCGTCGACACTGGCATGGGCCTGGAGCGTCTGGCAGCCGTGCTGCAGCACGTGCATTCCAACTACGAGATCGATCTGTTCGAGCATCTGATCAAGGTCGCTGCCGAACTTACCGCAACGAAGGATCTGGCCAACAAGTCACTGCGCGTGATCGCCGATCACATCCGCGCGTGCTCGTTCCTGATTGTCGATGGCGTGCTGCCGTCCAACGAGGGGCGTGGTTACGTGCTACGCCGCATCATCCGTCGCGCGCTGCGCCACGGCTGGATGCTCGGCGTGCGCGGCGATTTCTTCTGGAAGATGGTGCAGCCGCTGGTCGAGGAAATGGGCGAGGCCTATCCGGAACTGGCGCAAAAGCAGGCCTTCGTGGAAGAGGCGCTGCGTACCGAAGAACGCCGCTTCGGTGAAACGCTGGAAAACGGCATGCGTCTGTTCGATGCGGTCGCCACCAAGTCGAACGGCAGCATTCCTGGCGCCGATGCGTTCCGCCTGTACGACACCTACGGCTTCCCGGTCGACCTCACCGCCGACATCGCGCGCGAGCGCGGCCTCACGGTGGACATGGACGGCTTCGAGCAGTCGATGAAGGAACAGCAGGAACGCAGTCGCGAAGGCGGCAAGTTCGAAGCCAAGGGCCAGATGCCGGCCGAGCTGGCCAGCCAGCTGCAGCCGACCGCCTTCCTAGGCTACGACGCGCTGATGAGCCAGGGCAGCAAGGTGGTTGGCATCGTACGCGGCGGCAAACAGTACGATCAGCTGGGCGAAGGCGAAGAAGCCCTCGTCATGCTCGACCGCACGCCGTTCTACGCTGAATCCGGTGGCCAGGTGGGCGATACCGGCGTGCTGGTGAATACGGCGGGCTCGTTCGCAGTGGCCGATACGCTCAAGATGGGCGGCGTGTTCTTCGGTCATGCCGGTCGTTGGAACGGCAGGCAGGCGCTGCGCGTCGGCGACGTGGTCGATGCCAATGTCGACGGCACGCGCCGCCAGGCCATCGTGCTCAATCACTCGGCCACGCATTTGCTGCATGCAGCTTTGCGCAAGGTGTTGGGCGAGCATGTGACGCAGAAGGGGTCGCTGGTGGCGCCTGAACGCCTGCGTTTCGACTTCTCGCATTTCAAGCCGATGAGTGCGGATGAACTGCGCCAGATTGAAACTCTGGTGAATGCCGAAGTGCGCCGCAATGCGGCCGCGGAAGTGCACCAGATGGGCTACAACGACGCGATCGAATTTGGCGCGATGGCGCTGTTCGGCGAGAAGTACGGCGACGAAGTGCGCGTGCTCAAGATGGGCGAGTTCTCCACCGAGCTCTGTGGCGGTACGCACGTCGGCCGCACCGGCGACATCGGCTTGTTCAAGATCGTCAGCGAGGCGGGCGTGGCCTCCGGCGTGCGCCGTATCGAAGCTGTTACAGGCGCAGGCGCGCTGGCCTATGTGGCCGACGAGGAGCGTCGCCTGGGCGAGTTCGCTCAGCTGTTGTCGTCCAATGGTGATGATGCCGTGGAGAAGCTGCGCCAGCTGTTCGACAAGCAGAAAAAACTCGAGCGCGAACTGGAGTCGTTGCGGGCCAAGGCCGCCGGCTCGGCGACAGCGGACCTCGCGTCGACGGCGAAGGACGTGGCCGGCATCAAGGTCATCGCCGCACGCCTGGAAGGCCTGGATGCCAAGGCATTGCGCGACAGCATGGACCAGCTCAAGCAGCAGCTGAACGATTGCGTGGTGCTGCTGGCGGGCGCAGCTGACGGCCGCGTTTCCCTGGTCGCCGGCGTCGGCGGCAAGGCGCTGGGTCGGGTCAAGGCCGGTGACGTGGTTGCACATGTCGCCAGTCAGATCGACGGCAAGGGCGGCGGTCGTCCCGACATGGCCCAGGGCGGTGGTAGCGATACTGCCGAATTGCCTGGCATTTTGGAGGGCTTGGCTGACTGGATCGGTCGGCGCCTGGCGTCCTGAGCAGGTCAACCGTCGGGAGTCCGTTGCCGTTTACGCATTGCGCTGCCATTGGACGCTCGGCTAGTATCCAAATACTGCTGACACCGATGGTTGCGTCGGTGTCGCTTGACATGGCATCACAGGGGATGCCTCGTCTGTGTAACCGGGAAGGCGGTAGGGCCTTCGGCGGTAGCATCGTCGAAATGTCCAGATGGTGAAGCTCAGGGGTGAGGCATAACCGTCTGTTGGCCTGTGACCAAAGTATTCATGGAGTGGCAAACATGTTGATTCTGACCCGCAGGGTCGGTGAAACCTTGATGATCGGTGACGAGGTGACCGTTACCGTTCTCGGCGTCAAGGGCAACCAGGTGCGCATTGGTATTAATGCGCCGAAGAACGTTGCCGTGCATCGCGAAGAGATCTATCAGCGGATCAAGAACGAGCACGAGCCGGACGGCACTGCCTCCGGCGGTACTGGCGAACACTGACAGGCAAGAAACGCTTTACCTCAAGCGCGCCGGTTAGTATCCTTGCCGGCTCCGCAGAGATGCGGACAAAAAACGGAGAGATGCCCGAGAGGCCGAAGGGGCTCCCCTGCTAAGGGAGTATAGGGTCAAAAGCCTTATCGAGGGTTCGAATCCCTCTCTCTCCGCCAGATACGCAAAAAGCCCCGCAAGGGGCTTTTTGCGTATCTGGCGGAGAGAGGTGGTGGACGAAACCTCCCGGGTTCGACAAATTTGTCTGGAACAAATTTGGACAGCCGCAGGCTGGCCCTGGAGCGCGAAGCGCGGAAGGGTGAGGCCCATGGATGGGCCGAACAATCCCTGCCTCCACGTGACCGCGCCGCAAGGGGCTTTTTGCGTATCTGGCGGAGAGAGGTGGTGGACGAAACTTCCCGGGTTCGACAAATTTGTCTGGAACAAATTTGGACAGCCGCAGGCTGGCCCTGGAGCGCGAAGCGCGGAAGGGTGAGGCCCATGGATGGGCCGAACAATCCCTGCCTCCACGTAACCGCGCCCTGCAACGAAGGCAAGGTGCTTTTTGAGCACCCAAAGCTCCCTGCGTACCCAAGCATTCATCTCCCAGCCCACCATCTGAACCCCAACGAACCCATCCCGCTCCACGCTGTACAACCTCCCCCAATCTCACGCGTTATTCCCATCAGGATCCACGAACCGGGAGTGGCGTTATGGAACGGCTCAAACCCAGCCAACGCGCAGCGTCGCAACACCGGCTGTTTCGCTCCGTCCTCGCTGTCCTGGCACTCGCTACCGCAGCAGCGCTCCCGCTGAATGCAAGCGCCGGAGTCTCGGTCGGCGTCTCCGTCGGCATCGCACCGCCGCCCTTGCCGATCTACGTGCAACCGGCGATTCCCGCACCGGGCTACATCTGGGTGCCCGGCTATTGGGCATGGGATGGCGACGGCTACTACTGGGTACCTGGCACATGGGTGTCGCCGCCTTACATCGGCGCGCTATGGACCCCTGGCTACTGGGGCTGGGGTGGTGGCCTATACGTGTTTCACCGCGGCTACTGGGGCCCGCACGTGGGCTTTTACGGTGGCATCAACTACGGCTACGGCTATACAGGCGCCGGCTATGCGGGCGGCTACTGGCGGGGCGGCGCGTTCTACTACAACCGGTCGGTGAACCACATCGACAACGTGCACATCACCAACGTCTACAACCGCACGGTGGTGACCAACGCCAACTTCAATCGGGCCAGCTTCAACGGCGGTCAGGGCGGCATCGCGGCGCACCCGTCGCAGCGGGAGTTGGGCTACGCGCGTGAGCAACACGTGGCTCCTGTCGCGGCGCAGGAGCAGCAGAGGACGCTGGCGAGTCAAAACCAGGGCATGCGTGCCTCGTTCAACCACGGTGCGCCTGCGGTGGCCGCAACGCCGCGTGCAGGCGCCTTCAATGCGACGAGTCAGCCCACGCCGACTACTGCCCATGCAGCTCGCGCCGCCGTATCCACGCCTGCGGCTGGCAACAACATGGCGCTGCACTCGGCAGGCTTCGCGCCACATGGCAGCGGCAGCACGACGGGCGGTGCGCCTGCGTACCACCCCTCGGCAGCAACGAACCACGCAGCCTATTCGCGAGGACCTTCCAATCCCGCTGCGGGCTATCACGCAAGCACTCGTCCCCAGCCCACCTATGCAGCGCACGCGTCACCGATGCCGGCCTATCACCCGCAGGCGGCTCGTCCAGCTGCGGTGCCGCACGCCCAGTCGCATGCGCCGGCGGGGGCCTCCCATGGCGGCGCGGAACATCGCTGATCGGCCTGGCGCGGGACCGGGCTGAAAACGCCGGCTCTCTGTTGTAGCCAGCGTCTTACATCGCAAACAGCGAGGAATCGTGTTGGCGTCCCCTAGAATGGGGAGCGGTTCTCCAGGACCGCAAACGGATACGGGAGTAGCCGTTACAACCAACCATCGAAACAAGGAGAGGGGAGTCGATGTTTAAACGTATCGTGTTTGCAGCGCTGCTGGTTGCGTCAGGCAGCGCCATGGCGTCGAAGGATCTGAGCAATATTCCGCTGGTGTGGTCGCCGACGCAGAGCTTCGCGGAATTCGGTGCGGTGGATATGAACGGCATCGGCAACGTGAAGGTGCAGTTCAATGGCTTCACCGACGTGCGCAAGAATCCGCTCTTGATCGCCGAGAATCGTGAGAAGCAGCCGGCGCGCCAGGTGACCACCAGGGACAACGTGGCGGCCTTCGTTACTGATCATGTGAAAGACACTTTCAGCAAGGCCGGGATCAACGTCGTCGACAGCGGCGGCGATGTGATCGTGTCAGGCGAGATCCGCGACTTCTTCGTCAACGAAACCGAGCAGTACGTGGGCAACGTCACCGTCTACGTCACCATGACGAACCCGGCTGGCAAGGTGTTGTGGCAGGGCGTGGCTGGCGGCGGCGCCAATAACTTTGGTCGTTCGTACAAGGCGGACAATTACTACGAGACCTTGTCCAACGCCGTGCTGAAGCTGAGCAACAGCATGCTCAACAGCCAGGGTTTCCGGAGCGCGATGCAAGCGCCCTGATGGCGAGCGAGGGACGATCACTCGCCGCATGCGGCGGGTGATCGCTCCGCATCAGGGGAGGGCGAGTCCCCGCAACTCCACGCCTTCAGGCGTGACGCGCAGCACCGAACCGTGCTCGTACCAGTCGCCCAGTACGATGCGTTCCGCCGTTTGGCCGTCCAGATCGAATCGATGGATGGCGGGGCGATGCGTATGTCCATGGATCAGCCGCGACACGCAGGCCTTGCGCATGGTGTCCGCCGTGGCGTCGGCGTTGACGTCCATGATGGTTTCCATGGTGGCGCCCGTATGCGCCTTGCTGTCGGCACGAGCCTTGGCGGCAAACGCGCGGCGAGCATCGAGCGGCATCGCCAGGATTTGTGCCTGCCACTCCGGCGTGCGCACCTGCTTGCGTACCGCCTGGTAGGCGAGGTCATCGGTGCACAACACATCGCCATGCATCAGCAGGGTGGGGCGGCCGTAGAGCTCGTGCACGGTGCCGTCCTCGAGCAGCGTCATGCCGGCGCGCTCGGCGTAGGCTTGGCCGAGCAGGAAGTCGCGATTGCCAACGATGAAATACACGGGCACGCCGTGCTCGCTCAGCGCCTTGGTGGCGCGCGCGATGCGGCTGGGGAGTTCGGCGTCGTCATCGTCGCCGATCCATGCCTCGACCAGATCGCCGAGGATATAGACGGCATCGGCGGAGCGGGCCTCGTCGCTGGCGAGAAAGTCTTCGAACAGGCGCGTGATCTCCGGACGGCTATCGTCCAGATGCAGGTCCGCGATGAACAGTGTCGCCATGCTGCTTCAGCCCTTCTTGCCGCCCGGCTTCTTGGCCGGCTCGGTGGCGGGCGCGGCAGGCTTGGGCGGGGTGGCCGGGGTGGCGGCCGCTTCCTCGCCCACCACGTTCGCGCTGTCGATCACCACCAGCGGGTTGGGTACGTCGCCGGCAAACGGGCCGAGCCCGCGGGTCGGCAGGGCGGCCATCTTGTCGACCACGTCCATGCCCTTGATGACCTTGCCGAACACGGCATAGCCCCAGGTCAGGCCGCTCTGGTTGCCGACGAAATCGAGACGGCGGTTGTCGACCAGGTTGAAGAAGAACTGTGCCGTCCCCGAATTCGGATCCGCGCCACGCGCCACGGCCACCGTGCCGCGCACATTGGACAGGCCGTTGTCCGCCTCGCTCGGGATCGCCGAGTGGGTGCGCTTGGCCTGCAGGTCGCGCGTATACAGGCCGCCCTGCACCAGGTAGCCCGGGATGGCGCGGTGGAACACGGTGCCGCTGTAGAAGCCGTCGCGGACGTACTGCAGGAAGTTCGCCACGCTCTTGGGCGACTTGTCCGGGTAGAGCTCCAGCGTGATGTCGCCCTGCGAGGTGTGCAGCACCACTTCCGGATGCGTGACGGCAGGCGTGGCAGCGGCAGGTTTGTTGGCCTGGGCAAGCAGCAGGGACGAGGGCAGCAGCAGGAGCGCGGCGAGCAGGAGTCGGGTCATGGCAGGTCGGGCGGCGTGTGGCATCAGGACATCATACGCGGCGAAGAGGCTCCATGGCCGGGCCGACGCGCGGCCCGTACCAGCAAAGCTCAGGATGGATGGACTTCAAGCAGCAGGCCGAGCTCGTTCAGCGGCGCCTGCTCCTGCTCCAGGTCAGCCTCGCTGAGCGGATGCTGGTCGATCCAGGCGGCCGGCACCGTGAGGCGCAGGCGCTGGGTGGTGGCCGCCAGCTGCATCTGCGGCAGCGACTCGGCGCGGCGGGCGCGACGGAACAGCACGCCCAGGCGCAGCAGGGCGGTGATATAGCGCGCCAGTTGCCGGTAGCGCTGCGGCAATGCCGAGAAGGTGGCCTTGTCCGGCTTGCGGCGATGCGACTCCACGATGGCCGCCAGGAGTTGCTGCTCCTGTCGCGAGAAGCCGGCCAGGTCGGCGTTGCGCAGGATATACGCGCCGTGATGATGATGCTGGCTGTGCGCGATGGCGAGGCCGATTTCGTGCACGCGTGCCGACCAGGACAGCCACTCGCGCGCTTCGGCATCCAGTTTCCAGATGCGCGCGATCTGATCGAAGAACATCAGGGCCGTCGATTCCACGCGACGTGCCTGCGCACGATCGACGCCGTAGCGGTTGGCCAGCGCATCGATGCTCGCCGTACGCGGATCGCTGCCCCCGGCGCGGCCGAGCAGATCCCACAGCAGCCCTTCGCGCATCGAGCTCTCGCAGACGCGCAGGCGCTCGATGCCGAGGGCTTCGAATGCCGCTTCGAAAATCACCACGCCGCCGGCGATCACGGGCGCGCGATCATCCGCCAGACCGGGCAGCTTGAGCGTTTCGATCTGGCCCTGGGCGAGCAAGGCATCGCGCAGCTGGGCCAGCGACGCCGGCGTGATGCCGTCGTCGGAGAAGCGCATGGTCTGCACCACCGAGCCGATCGCCTTGGCGGTGCCCGACGAGCCGAATGCTTCGACCCAGCCGGACTCGCGATAGTCCTCGGCAAACTGCTGCAGCAACACGCCGATTTCGTTGTTCGCGCGTTGCCAGCGCTTGCGATTGAGCTTGCCGCCGGGGAAGAAGCGCAGGGTCGAGGCAATGCAGCCGGCCTGCACGCTTTCCGTGTGCATGGGCGCGAAGCCGCGGCCGATGATGAATTCGGTACTGCCGCCGCCGACGTCGATCACCAGGCGGCTTTCGCGCGACGCGGGCAGGTCGTGCGACGCGCCGAGAAAGATCAGGCGGCCTTCTTCGCGTCCGGAGACGATCTCCACCGGATGGCCCAGCGAGGTTTCGGCGGCGGTGAGGAAGGTCTGCGGCGAGGCCAGCCGGCGCACGGTATTGGTCGCCACCGCGCGCACGCGGCTGGACGGCACGCCGGCAATGCGCTGGCCAAAGCGGGCAAGGCAGTTGAGTGCGCGTGCGCGGTGCTCGGCATCCAGGGTGCCGTCGGCGCGCAGGCCGGCGGCCATGCGCACGGTTTCACGCAGGCGATCGATCACACGAGGCTCGCCGTGTTCCACGCGCGCCACCACCATGTGATAGCTGTTGGAGCCCATGTCGACGGCAGCGATCAGTTCGCCGTCCTTGATCTGGATCTGATCGCCATGACTCATGCGGGGCTCGTTCCGGGCTGCAGAGTGTGAATTCTCTCACGCTGGAACCGGTGCGAGTAGCGCAAATTGCGTCGGGCTACACGGTGCCGGGCGTCAATTTCTCCAGCAGCGATTGCTGCGCGCTGTGCGGCGGCTGGTCGCCGGGCTGCGCGCGGGTGTAGCGGCCGTCGCCATCGAGCAACCATGCCTCGGTGTTGTCGGCGAGGTAGTTGGCCAGGGTTTCGTCGTAGACGCGTGCGGCATGCGCAGGGTCGAGTATCGGGAAGGCCACTTCGATGCGACGCTTGAGGTTGCGTTCCATCCAGTCGGCGCTGGCGCAATAAATCTCGGGCGCACCATCGTTGCCGAACCAGTACACGCGGCTGTGCTCGAGGAAGCGCCCCACGATCGAGCGCACGCGAATCCTTTCGGAAACACCGGGAATGCCCGGCCTCAAGGTGCAGGCGCCGCGCACGATCAGGTCGATCTCCACGCCCGCCTGCGAAGCGCGATAGAGCGCCGAAATGACGTGGGCTTCGTTGAGTGCATTGAGCTTGGCCACGATGCGCGCCGGCCGGCCTGCCTCCGCATGCGCCGTCTCGCGCTCGATCTTGGCCAGGACGCAGCGGTAGAGCGTGAAAGGCGAATGCAGCAGGTGCTTGAGCTCGATCATCGGGCCCAGGCCCGAGAGTTGCTGGAAGACCTTGTGCAGATCCTCGCCGATGCCGGGATGCGAGGTCATCAGGCCGATGTCGGTATAGCTGCGGCTATTGCCTTGATGATAGTTGCCGGTGGAAAGGTGCACATAGCGGCGCAGCACCTCGTCTTCACGGCGCACGATCAGCAGCATCTTGGCGTGCGTCTTGTAGCCCACCACGCCGTAGACCACCTGCACGCCAGCCTCCTGCAAGCGCGTGGCGAGGCGGATATTGGCCTCTTCGTCGAAGCGCGCGCGCAGCTCGATCACCACCGTCACGTCTTTGCCGTTGCGCGCCGCTTCCACCAGCAGGTCCACCAGCGGCGTGTCGGCGCCGGCACGATAGAGCGTCTGCTTGATGGCCAGCACCGCGGGGTCCTGCGACGCCTGGCGCAACAGGTCCACCACGGTGGCGAACGATTCGTACGGGTGATGCAGCAGCACATCGCGCTGGCGCAGCACTTCGAACTTGCAACGGCTGCCGTTGAAGGCGGCCGGCAGCTGCGGGATGAAACGCGGGAACTTCAGATCCGGGCGATCCAGGCCGTCATAGATGGTGCCGGCGCGGATGATGTTGACCGGTCCGTCGCAGCGATAGACGTCGGTTTCTTCCAGCTCGAAGTTGGCGATCAGCATGGCCACGATCGCCTTGGGGCAGTCGTTGCCGATCTCCAGTCGCACCGGTCGCGCATAGCCGCGGCCGATCAATTCTTCGCTCAGCGCGCGGGCGAGGTTTTCCACCTCGGCCTCTTCCACCATCAGCTCGCTGTTGCGCGTGACGCGGAACTGGTAGGACCCGGCCACCTTGAAGCCGGGGAACATCAGATCGACGAAACCCTGCAGCAGTTCGGCCAGGAAAATGTAGTGCTCGCCGCCGTCGCACACTTCGCTGGGCAGGCGAATGATGCGAGGCAATGAACGTGGTGCGCGCACCAGCGCCATATGGCCTTCGCGACCGAACGCGTCGCGGCCTTTCAGCACCACGGCGATATTGAGCGTCTTGTTGAGGATGCGCGGGAACGGATGCGCCGGGTCCAGGCCCAGCGGCGACAGCACCGGCATCACTTCGTTTTCGAAGTAGCCCTGCAGCCACAAGCGTTGCCGCGGCGTCCAGCTGTCGCGGGTGAGGAAATGGATGTTTTCGGCATCCAACGCCGGGCGCAGTTCGGCCTGCCAGGTTTCGTATTGCAGGTCGACCAGGTCAAGCACGCGCTTGCGGATGCAGGTGAGCAACTCGCCGGAGGAGATGCCGTCCGGGCCGGGCGCGGCCGAGCCGAACATATGGTGGTGCTTGAGCATGGCCACGCGCACCTCGAAGAACTCGTCGAGGTTGTTCGCCACGATGCTCAGGAAGCGCAGTCGTTCCAGCAGCGGAATGCGCTCGTCGCGCGCCTGCGCCAGTACACGGAAATTGAATTCGAGCGCGGCCAGCTCGCGGCTGAGAAACAGCTCGGGAGCAGCGCGGTCGATGACGGGAGGAGGGGTGGCAGGCTTGCGACGCATCCGTGCATTCTGGCCGATCCTGCACTTGGTTACATGGCGCAGTGCCGCGTAGTGTGACGGCCGTTCAGCTGAGGCGCCGAGGCGCCTGCGGATGCCGATTATTCAGGGTCGCCCACGCCCGGTGCGAGCAGGCGTTCCGCGCTGAACCAGCAGGCGAAGGTCGAGCCCTGGCCCGGCTCGCTCTGGATGTCCAGGCGCGCCTGATGCAAATTCAGCACGTGCTTGACGATGGACAGGCCCAGACCGGTGCCGCCGCTTTCGCGCGAGCGGCTGGAGGAGACGCGGTAGAAGCGTTCGGTGAGACGCGCCAGATGCGAGGCCGGAATGCCGTAGCCGGTATCGGTGACGGAATAGACCGCGCCTTCCGAGGTACGACGCCAACGGATGGTGATGCGGCCGCCGGTGGGCGTGTAGCGCACGGCATTGCTCACCAGGTTGGAGAACGCGCTGTGCAGATCCTTCACCGAGCCGAGCAGATCGGCTTCGGCGGTGGATTCCATGGTGATCTGGTGACGGCCCTGGCTGAGCGCTTCAGCTTCTTTGCGGATGGTGGCGAGCAGCGGCGTCATCTGCACACGCTCGTCCTGCACGTGTTCCTGGGTTTCCAGGCGCGAGAGCGTCAGCAGGTCTTCCACGATCTGGCCCATGCGCTTGGACTGCGCGCGCATTTCGTTGAGCACCGGCGCGAGCTCGGGCACGTCTTCCGGATCGATCAATTCGAGATAGCCGTGGATCACGGTAAGCGGCGTGCGCAACTCGTGCGACACGTTGGCGACGAAGTCGCGGCGAATCTGTTCCAGGCGCGTGAGATGGCTGATGTCGCGAGCCAGCAGCAGGCGCTGGCGACGGCCGAACGGCAGCAGCGTCACGTTGATATGGCGGTTGGGATGGCCCGGTGCGGCGACATCGTTGAGCGGCTCGCGCGCGCCTTCCCTCAACCACGTGGCAAGTTCCGTGGTGCTCAGCCGTTCGTCCAGGTGAGCGCCGCGATCTTGCGGGCGGCGCAGGCCGAGCAGGTCTTCAGCAGCATGATTGAACCAGCGCACGTGTTGCTCGTTGTCGAGCAAGACGACGGCGTCCGGCAGACTGCCGGCGGCACTGCGCAGGTCGCGCAAACTGGAAGCGATTCGGCGGGAGCGCGTCATGAAACGGTCATGCTGGAGAGAGGTCAGCCTAGGATCTTGCGTCATCATGAGCTGCGCTTGATGACGGATTCGGGTCACTAAAAAGACGATTTCCACGACGGCGACCAGCGCCAAACCCGTGGCCACGTGGCCTCCCGCAAGCCAGCCTGCGACAGCGCCCACCAGCAGTCCGGCGCTCAGTGCGGCCGGCAGCTTCCATGAGCGCTCGAAGGTTGTGGGCATAGGGGAGGTGTCAGTCGTGCCGGGGCTGGCGGTGCGCCAGCATCGGCAAAAGCCTGCGTTCCCGCAATAGGAACGTCAGACGCTGGCGGAGAATCGATAACCCGCGCCGCGAACGGTCTGCACCATGTCGTCGAGCTTCCATGGTTCGAGCGTCTTGCGCAGGCGGCGGATATGGACGTCCACGGTGCGTTCTTCCACGTACACGCTGCCGCCCCATACATGGTCGAGCAGCTGTGCGCGCGAATACACGCGCTCGGGGTGCGTCATGAAGAAGTACAGCAAGCGATATTCGGTGGGTCCGATGGTCACCGGCTCATCGCCGGCAAACACGCGGTGGGCCGGACCATCGATGCGCAGGCCACCCAGCTCCACCATGCCCGAACCGTCGTCGCCCTGGCTGCGGCGAAGCACGGCCTTGATGCGGGCCACCAGTTCGCGGGTGGAGAACGGCTTGACGACATAATCGTCGACGCCTGCCTCCAGCCCGTTCACGCGGTCCATTTCTTCGCCGCGCGCCGTGAGCATGATGATCGGAACCTCGCGGCTCAGCTCCTCTTTGCGCAGGCGACGGGCTAGTTCGAGGCCGCTGGTGCCCGGCAGCATCCAGTCGAGCAGGATGAGGTCGGGTACTTGTTCGGCAATGGCTAGTTGGGCCGCACGCGCGTCAGCGGCGTGGATGGCGTCCATGCCGGCCTTGCGCAGGGCAAAGGCGACCATGTCGCGGATCGAAGCTTCGTCTTCGACAATCAAGATGCGCTTATGCACGCTTTAGGTCCGCTGGGAGGGGGCTGTGACGCAATTATTGCAGCGGTCTAATGTTACGCCCGGATGACATTTCACACGGTCGCAACAACATGGCGTGTCTATCGTCTCACGTTTGACTGAAATCAGCGCACCGAATTGGTCGCGCCGAAGCACAGCCGGCCCCGGCAATTCTCGTTGTTTTGCAGCTGCTGGCTGCGGCCATCGGGGTTGTCGTCGGTCTGGACGCGGCGCTTGCGCAGTTCCATTACCAGCGGCGTCAGGTCGTTGATGCGGGCCTGGATGCGGGCCCGGGCGTAATAGTCCAGATCGGGGCGCTTGAGCAGGTTCTTGAGCTGCTCCATGGCGTCGAAGGGGCGTCCGGACAGGTAGGAGGCATCGGCATAGGCCTCGCCGGAGCGCACGCTGTCTCCGGCTTTTTCCGACGCGCGAGCATAGGTGCGGTAGAGCTCGGGCTCGTCGTTGTTGTCCAGCATCGGCAAGACCATGCTGGCGGCCTGCTTTGCTTCGTCCTGCGAACCGCCTTCGGTCAGCGCCTTGGCATAAGCCATGGCGATGGCGTGGTTGCGCGGCGATTGCTGGTTGAGTTCGGCATACAGGGTCAGGGCTTCCGCGCGGCGGCCCGCCTGCAGTTTGGCGTCGGCCATGGCCAGGCGTACCACCTGGCTGTCGGGATGCGCGCTGAGTACCGGCTGCAGTTCATCCACGGCCTTGGCGCCGCGATTGCTGCGGATCAGCGCCAAGGCATAGCCGTAGCGATTGGACGGCGTATCGAAGCCGCGCTCTTTCTGCAGGTTGGTGGCGTAATAAGTGGCCAGCTGGCCGGCGTCGCCGGATAGCACGCGAACGCGCTCGCGCATCAGCAGATACACGTCGAGGCCGCCCTTGTTGTCGCGGGAAGCGATCGCCGTGGGGTCTTTGACAAAGGAGATCGGCGCCGTGCTTTTTTCCCACTGCGCTTTGTCCAGCGTGGAGCCGTTTGGCCGCTGCTTTTGCTGGGCAATCAGTGCGCCGGCGCGGGCCTTGGCGTCGCTGATGCGGTCCATGCTGACCGGGTGGTCCTGCAGCAGCGCGGGCACGTCGCCAATGTCGCCGCCGGAGCCCACGCGCAAGGTGTCTTCCATGCGGCCAAAGAACGATGCCATGGCGTTGGGGTCGTAACCTACGTTGGAAAGCGTCTGGATGCCGGCGCGGTCCGCCTCGATTTCATCCTTGCGGGTGAAGTTGATCTGGCGCTGCATCAGCAGGCCCTGGCCGCCCATCATGATCGCGCCCGCCGCATCGCCCGCACCGGCGCCGGCGCCGGCCGCAATGGCGCCCAGCAGGATCAGTGCCATCAGCGGCGTGTCCTTTTTGGAGGCTTCGAAGGCACGCTGCAGGTGGTTTTGCGTGATATGGCCGATTTCGTGGGCGATCACGCCAGCCAGCTCGCTTTCGCTGTTGGTGATGATGATCAGGCCCGAGTTCACCGCGATATAGCCGCCGGGCGCAGCAAACGCATTAATCACATTGTCGCTGGCGATGAAGAACTGAAAATGCTCTTTCGGCTTCTCGCTGCCCGAGACCAGGCGGTAGCCCAGGTCGTTGATGTAATCGTCCAGCATAGGGTCGTCGAGCACCATGTTGAGCGCGCGCATCTGGCGCAGCATGGCGGCGCCGTAGTCCTGGGCCTCCTGGGGCGAGATCAGGGCGTTGGCTGAGCTGCCCAGGTCGGGCAGGCGCACGTCCTTGTCCTGGGCGGCGGCGCTCAGCGTCAGGCCGCCGCAGAGCAGGGCGGTCAGCAGGCGGGTGGGCGTGAAGCGGCTCATGGGCGTCCCGCCCGCAGGCTTTGCGTGGTCATTGTTCCGTTTTCGTTAGTCCGCCCTGCGGCATTCCGCCCCCGTTTTACAGGGAAACGGATTGTCTCCGGGGCGGGGCGTGGTGCCATGCGCATAGGTCAGCGACAATAGCATTAGTGACACCAGCTTACGGTGTCAGTTCACTGTTGTTTACACCCCTGGCGGACCCCATGTAGGGCTGCCGTAGGGTTCCCAGATTTTCGAGGTGTGTTGTGCCCAAGATTGAGGTCTATTCCACGGCGGTATGCCCGTACTGCGTGTCTGCCAAAAACCTGCTCAAGTCCAAGGGGCTGGAGTGGAGCGAAGTGCGCATCGATACCGACCCGGCGCAGCGTGACGCCATGCTGGCCCGCAGCGGCGGTCGTCGCACCGTGCCGCAGATTTTCATCAACGACCACCACGTGGGCGGTTTCGACGATCTCGTCGCCGCCGACCGCAGCGGCAAGCTCGCCGAACTGCTGGAGATCAACGCATGAGTCATCTGAAGGACGAGGGCGGCAAGGACCGCGTCGCCGAATTCACCGCGTTTCGCCAGCGCATGAACGAGCGCATTCTGTCGGAGGACAACCAGGTCGTCCGCCGATTCTTTGCGCTCGATACGCAGACCTACAAGCCCGGCGCGCTGGACGTGAAGACCAAGGAGCTGCTCGGCCTGGTCGCCTCGATGGTGCTGCGCTGCGACGACTGCATCAGCTACCACGTGGCCCAGTGCAAGGAAGCGGGCGTCACCCGCGAAGAATTCTTCGAGACCTTCAGCGTCGGCCTGGTGGTGGGCGGTTCCATCGTGATCCCGCACCTGCGCCGGGCGGTGGATTTCCTGGACCAGCTGGAATCGGACGAGGGCGCCACGCCCGCGGCGGACTGCGCAAGCCACGCCTGATCGAACCTCGGGGCGGCTCCCTCCTTGCCGCCCCGTTGACGCATGCGAGTTTATTCAATGCTGCGTGCGAGGATTTGCAACGGCTGCCAGGGCTCGTGGTCTGGCCGCTTGGCGACGCATCGGGGATAATCGACGGGATTTATAGCCCTGTCGTACCCCGCCACAGGGTTGCTCGATTCATATCCCAAGGAGTGTCCCCATGAGCAAGACCATTGCCGTGATTCCGGGCGACGGTATCGGCCCCGAGATCATGAACGCCACGTTGCGCGTGCTCGACGCCCTGGACTGCGGCCTGTCCTACGAGTTCGTCGATGCCGGCATGGTCGCGCTGGAAAAGAGCGGCGACCTGCTTCCGCAGCCGACGCTCGACGCCATCGCCAAGCACAAGGTGGCCCTGAAGGGCCCGCTGACCACCCCGGTGGGCGGTGGGTTCACCTCGATCAACGTGACCCTGCGCCGTCATTTCGACCTGTACGCCAATGTGCGTCCGGCGATCAGCTTCCCGGGCACCAAGGCGCGCTTCGACAACATCGACATCATCACGGTGCGCGAGAACACCGAAGGCGCGTACCTGTCCGAAGGCCAGAGCATTTCCGAAGACGGCGAAACCGCCATCTCGATGATCCGCAATACGCGCAAGGGCTCCAGCCGCATCGTGCGCTACGCCTTCGAACTGGCCGTGAAGAAGGGCCGCAAGAAGGTCACGGCCGTGCACAAGGCCAACATCATCAAGACCGCCTCGGGCCTGTTCCTCAACGTGGCGCGCGAAATCGCCAAGGAATACCCGCAGATCGAGTTCAGCGAGATGATCGTTGACAACGCCTGCATGCAGCTGGTGATGAAGCCCGAACAGTTCGACGTGATCGTCACCACCAACCTGTTCGGCGACATCCTCTCGGATCTGTGCGCCGGTCTGGTGGGTGGCCTGGGTCTGGCCCCTGGCGACAACATCGGCACTGAAGCTGCGATTTTTGAAGCCGTGCACGGTTCGGCGCCCGATATCGCCGGCAAGGGCATCGCCAATCCGTGCGCGCTGCTGCTCGCCGCCGCCGACATGCTCGATCACCTGGGCATGGTCGAGAAGGGCGACAAGGTGCGCAACGCGATCCGCGACACCATGACCAACGACCGCGACAGCGTCACCCCGGACATCGGCGGCAAGGGCACCACGTCCAGCTTCGGCGATGCCATCGTCAAGCGCGTCAAGGCCTGATTGCTTTCATGTCATAAGGAAAAAGCCCCTCAGTGAGGGGCTTTTTTTTGCTTCAGGCTGCCTGTTTCGCAGCAGGCTTGTAGCTGCCGGCGGGCGTCTGGAACGCTACGTTGATGCGGTTCCAGGTGTTGATCAGGCCTACCAGCAAGGTGAGGCTCAGCAGTTCCTCTTCGCTGAACGAGGCATGGGCGCGGTCGTAGACGGCATCGGACACACCGTGCTCGCCCAGACGCGTGACTGCCTCGGCCCACTCGAAAGCTGCGCATTCGCGCTCGCTGTAGAACGACGCTTCGCGCCAGCCCGCCAGCACGTACAGACGCTGCTCGGTTTCGCCGGCGGCGCGTGCATCCTTGCTGTGCATATCCATGCAATAGGCGCAGCCGTTGATCTGCGAGACGCGCATCAACACCAGCTCCACCAGCGGGGCTTCCAGGCCGCTTTCATGCATCGCCGCGCTGAAGTCGAGCAGCGGCTTGAGGGTTTTGGGATACTTCATAAACGAAAGACGCTTGGACATGACGGGTTCCTTGGCATGCGGCCACCACGGCCGCTCATGACAAAGACGTACCAGCCTGCGGATTCGTGACAGCCTCCAGCCGTGCCAGTTTCTCTGGGTTGCGCAGCGAGTGGATGCTGGTGATGCGCTCGCCGTCCGTATCGATCCATGCCACGGTCGACAGTTTTGCATCCACCCAGGTCAGCAAAGCGGGCGCCCCGTTGAGCCACTGCAGTCGATGCACGATCGAATAGTCGCGATAACGCTGGGCGATGATGGCGTACAGCCGCACGATGCGATCGGCCCCGTGCAACGGCCGCAGGGTGGCGCGGGCCTTGCCGCCGCCATCGGCCAGATGGACGGCGTCTTCGGCAAACAGCGCCTGCAGGGACTCGACGCTGGCGTTTTCCAGCGCGTCGCGAAACTTCTGCAACAGGCGGCGCTGCACATTCGGCGCATGGGTGAAGCGCGGGCGTCCTTCGCTCAGGCGCAGGCGTGCACGATGGACGCGCTGGCGGCAGGCGTCTTCGCCGATCTGCAGCATCTGCGCCGTTTCGCCGTGGCTGTAGCCGAACACCTGGACCAGCAGGAAAGCGGCGCGTTCCTCCGGGCTCAGGCGTTCTAGCAGTGCGAGGAAGGACAGGCTGAGGCTTTCGGCGCGCTCAAGTTCCGCTTCCGGCTGCTGGGTCTCCTCCACCAGCGGCTCGGGCAGCCAGGGGCCGGTGTAGTGCTGGCGCTCGGTCTTGGCGCGGCGCAGGCGGTCGAGCGATAGCCGGGTGGTCACGGTGACCAGCCAGGCCGCGGCGTCATCCAGGGCGCCGGTGTCCTGCTGGTGCCAGCGCAACCAGGCGTCGTGCAGCACGTCCTCGGCATCCGCCTGGGTGCCGAGCATGCGATAGGCCAGGCCGAGCAGGCGCGGGCGATGGTGCTGGAACGTGGCGGTGGCGGCGTCCATGACGTTCTCCGACAGGAAGACACAAGGACGCGCGAACATCACGATTCGTGACCGCTCAGCGGAAGAACGGCCACGGCGCCAGGAAGATGATCCAGATCAGCACCAGCATGCCGATGTATTTGGCCGTGCGGAACAGCTTGGGATGCTTCTTCTTGAAGGTACGGTTGCGATCGCGGCTGCGCTGGTTGAGCGCGAACATGCGGTTGACGAAGCCGGTCTTTTCTTCCGGCGATTCGGTATTGGGGGACGCGGTGATCTTGCCCATAAAGGCACCCACGCGATGATTGATGGCATTCATGAAGCGCGTGCGCAATGGACGCTCGACATCGGCGAACAGGATCACACGCGTCTGGTCGGTACGGTTCTCCGCCCAGTGCACGTAGGTTTCGTCGAACACCACGTCCTTGCCATCGCCCCAGCTGTGCATCTCGCCATCGACAAAGATGCGGCAGTCTTCCGAATTGGGTGTGATCAGGCCCAGGTGATAGCGCAGCGAGCCGGCGAACGGGTCGCGATGCGGATTGAGCTTGCTGCCGGGCGGGAGCAGGGCAAACATCGCCGCTTTCACGCTGGGAATGGCATTGAGCAAGGCCACCGTCCGGGGGCACAGCGTTTCGGCCGAGGCCAGCGGCTCGCCGTACCACTTCAGGTAGAAGCGCTTCCAGCCTTGCTTGAAGAAGCTGTTGAAGCTCGCGTCGTTGTTCTTTTCCGCCGCGCGGATATAGCCCTCGTCGAACAGATGCAGTGCTTCCTCGCGAATGGCCTGCCAGTTCGCCTGCAGCAGATCCAGCTGCGGAAAGCCGCGGCGATCCAGGATAGGCGTGGCCGGCACCGCCGAGAATGCGTACATCAGCAGGTTGTAGGGCGCGAAGACCGCCGAGTGATCCACCAGCTGGCGATCGAAGCGCAGCCTGGCGCGACCGCGCAGATGCACCAGCAGCACGCACAGCGCAAACAGTGCGAACAGGATCAACAGTACGAGGCGCGGGGCAAGGATCATGGACGAGTCATGGCGGCGAGCGGAAGCGGCCATTCTACTCCCTGAGGGAGGGCCTGCCCGGACGCCGATTCAGCGTGTGTGCGGATTGGCCGCCTCAGTGGCCAAGCACGTGAATGTCGCCAGCACCCGGGCGATAGCTGCGTTCGAGCGCGCGCTGCACGTAGGCGACGGCGCGGCGCACAGCCGAGCGCGGCGCATGGCCCTTGGCCAGCTCCGCCGCGATGGCCGAGGCCAGCGTGCAGCCGGTGCCATGGCCCTCGATGGGGAGACGCCGGTGCCGCAGCTCCATCACGCCGCCTTCGTCGTAGAAACGATCGACCACCTGGCGTTCGTCCGAATGGCCGCCTTTGAGCAGCACGGCGCGGGCGCCGAGCTTGAGCAAGGCCTTGCCGGCGCGATCGAAATCCTGCGCCTTGCGCAATTTTTTTCCCAACAGTGCTTCCGCCTCGGGCAGGTTGGGCGTGAGCACGTCGGCGAGCGGAATGAGTTCTTCCACCATGGCCTGCACGGCGTCCTCGTCGAGCAGGCGCGCGCCGCTGGTGGAAATCATCACGGGGTCGACGACCAGCCATGCGGGTTTGCGCGTGCGCATCTCCTTCGCCACGAGTCTGGTTACCGAGGCGCTTCCCAACATGCCAGTCTTCACGGCGCCGATAGCGAAGTCGTCGAACACCGCGTCGAGTTGGCTGCGGATATGTTTCAACGGAACCGTGTGCACCGCCGTCACGCCCTGGGTGTTCTGCGAGGTGATCGCCGCGATCACCGAAAGGCCATGCACTTCGCGAGCGTGGAAGGTTTTCAGATCGGCTTGGATGCCGGCGCCGCCGCCGGAGTCGGAACCGGCGATGGTGAGGGCGATGGGCGGGGTGGCTTGGGGCATGATGGGTACGGGATTTGGATGGAGGTGTCTTCGGATTCTGCTGCTCGCCAAATGACGGGCGTGTCGAAGAGCAGCGCATCATAGGCGCTATTTGTGGGAGCGCACCCTGTGCGCGACAAGCCTACGTAGCCGTGGCGCCCAGCGTGCAGTCGCGCACAGGGTGCGCTCCCACAGGGAAGGGAGTTGCTCCGATGGGCGTCGGAGCAACTCGGTTTCTCTTACAGCGCTTCCGACGCAAAATCCGCCAGTCGCGAACGCTCACCGCGACGCAAGGTGATATGCGCCGAGTGCTCCCAGTGCTTGAAGCGATCCACCGCGTACGTCAGGCCGGACGTGGTTTCGGTGAGGTAGGGCGTGTCGATCTGCTCGACGTTGCCCAGGCAGACGATCTTGGTGCCCGGACCTGCACGCGTGATCAGCGTCTTCATCTGCTTGGGCGTGAGGTTCTGCGCCTCGTCGATGATCAGGTATCGCGAGAGGAAGGTACGGCCGCGCATGAAGTTCAGCGAGCGGATCTTGATGCGTGAGGCGAGCAGGTCGTTGGTGGCCTGGCGTCCCCAGCTGCCGCCTTCCTCCGGGTTGGCGAGTACTTCGAGGTTGTCGGTGAGTGCTCCCATCCACGGCGTCATCTTTTCCTCCTCCGTGCCGGGCAGGAAGCCGATGTCTTCGCCCACGGACACGGTGGCGCGCGTCATGATGATTTCGCGATAACGCTGCTGGTCCATCACCTGTGCCAGGCCGGCGGCGAGCGCGAGCAGCGTCTTGCCCGTGCCTGCGGTGCCAAGCAGGGTGACGAAATCGACATCCGGGTCCATCAGCACGTTGAGCGCGAAATTCTGCTCGCGGTTGCGCGCCGCGATGCCCCATACGGCGTGATTCGCGTGGCTGTGATCGTCGAGCAGCACCAGCGTGGCCTTGACGTCGTCCACATGCAGCACGCGCAGTTCCACGCTGTTGTCGCCAGGCAAAAACAGGCACTGATTGGGGTACCAGTCTTCATCGTCGCGACGGTCGAGCTTGTAGAAGGTGCGTCCGCGTTCGTTCCACGACTGGACCTCGGGATGCTTGTCCCAGAAGTCTTCGCCTAACTCGGTGGAACCGGTGTAGAGCAGCGCGAAATCGTCGAGGGCGCGGTCGTTCTCATAGTCTTCCGCATCGATGCCGTAGATCTTGGCCTTGATGCGCAGGTTGATGTCCTTGCTGACCAGCACCACCGAGCGCTCGGGATTCTGGTCGCGCAGTTCGATCACCGCCGACAGGATCAGGTTGTCCGCCTTGCCGTGGCCGTTGGTGGTGCGCTGCTGGAAATACAGCCTGCCTACCGCGCCGCCGCGTTTGAGATTGACCCCTTCGGGGTTGGACAGCTCCAGGCCGTTGCTGATGCCGTGGCCATTGCCGCGAACGATCAGTTCATTGAGGAAGCGGCTGACCTGGCGACCATTGCGCGAAACCTCGGAGGCGCCCTTTTTCTTTTCGTCCAGTTCCTCCAACACCGTCATGGGGATGAAGACATCGTGTTCTTCAAAGCGGAACAGCGAAGTCGGATCGTGCAGCAACACATTGGTGTCGAGAGCGTAGATGCGCTTGCTTCCGGTCATACGGAAGAAACCTCTTGGGAGTGCGAGGTGGAAGAACCGCGGCATGCGGCGTGCCGCGGGAAGTCGGCCGATGGGCCGGGATGCCATGCGCGATAAGTAGTCGTCCCGGCGGGACGGGCAGCGGCATGGCGAAAAAGGCGATCGCGGATCACTGGGCGGGGATGGCGTCGAGCACGGCCTGGGCGTGCCCTGGGACTTTCACGTTGCGCCATTCCTGGGCCAGCCTTCCTTCGGGATCGATCAGGAAGCTGCTTCGTACAACACCCATATGACGTTTTCCGTACAGCACCTTCTCGTGGATCACGTCGAAGGCGTTGCACCAGGTTTCGTCGGGGTCGGAAACCAGCGGGAACGGCAGTTCCTGCTTGGTGGCGAAATTGGCGTGGGACTTCACCGAATCACGCGAGACACCGATGATCTGCGCATGGCGCTTCTTGAATTTCGGGTAGAGGTCGCGGAAATCCTTGGCCTCGTTGGTACAACCGGGGGTGCTGTCCTTCGGGTAGAAGTACACCACCACCCACTGGCCCTTCAGGCTGTCCAGCTTCAGTTCGCTGCCATCGCCAATGAGGCCTTTGAGTTTGGGGACTTTCTTGCCAACTTCGGGCATAGGTTCTCCTGCGAAGCCGTGGCCGGCTTCGACTGGGTGTCGTCGATCAAGGGAAACGAGGCAGCGGCGGTGGGTGCAAAGGCGGTCAGGGTTCGCCCCGCGATCGGTGCAAATCGACCCGCCTGCTGCATGCCATCTCTCCGGTACTGCTCTTGAGGCCAGAGACTAGCGCTTGCCGTGTAGGGAATGACAGTCCTTGCAGCAGGGCGCCTCAGGGAGCATGCTCAAGGACCCGGCGAGCGCGCCGGAAAACCGGTATTCCGTGCGACATTCGCCGCTCAGAATTTCACCGGATCCATGATGGCGTCGAGATTCAGGCCATCGCAGAATTCCAGGAAATCATCGCGCAGCGCGGCAATATGCGTTGCCGCCGGAATGCCGATGGTGATCTGCGCCTGGAACATGTCCGCACCGGTCTGCATGGCCTGATAACGCAGCGAGCTCAGCTGCTCGATGACGATGTCGCGACGGTCGAAGAAGTCGATGATCTTCACCAGGATGCCCGGGCGATCGGCCGAGATCACTTCGATCAGATACGGCAGCAGGTGCGAGTGATGCTCGCGCGGACCAGTGCGATAGAACGACAGGCGCAGGTCTTCGTCCCGGGCTGTCTTGGCCAGCGCGGTTTCGAGCTTGGCCACGGCATCCCAGGCACCGGTGGCGAGCAGGGTCAGCGAGGTATCGGCCCCAAGCGAGGCCACCCGCGCATCGGCCAGGTTGCAGCCGGCTTCGGCAATACGCTTGGCCAGCGTCAGCAAGGGCGCGCTAGTGGAGGGAGTCAGTGTCTGGATCAGCAGCTGGTTGTCGCTGCCGGTGCGCGCGGAAGAACGATTCAAGGAGTCCACCTGTGGCGCTCCCGCACGATGCGGGTCAAAAAAGCACGTCGTTCGAGCTTACTTGCCGCCGCCGGAGGCCCGCAAGTAAGGGTTTGGACTGGCTGGCAGCCAGGCCGCGGGGGATGCGCTGCGCCGGCATCTTGGCCTGCCCCAAGGCTCTGTATTGGCTGAACAAGCTTTTCCGGTAACATGCCGGGTTTGAGTTTCAGCCGGAGCCGGTCTTGAACATTCGCGGAAGCATCTGTGCGCTGGTCACGCCGTTCGCGGCGGACGGGGCGCTTGATCTTGCGGCTTTCGCAAAGCTGCTGGACTACCAGATCGACGGCGGAACCGAAGGCGTGGTCGTGGCCGGCTCCACCGGCGAGGCCCATATGCTCGAGCATGACGAATACGAGCGCCTGCTCGCGTTTGCCGTGGAGCGGGTGGCCGGCCGCATGCCGGTGCTCGCGGGCACTGGCGAGGCGGGCACGGCCAAGACCGTGGCGCTCACGCGTCGTGCGAAGGCGCTGGGTGCCGATGCGGCGCTGGTGGTGGCTCCGTACTACGTGCGACCCACTCAGGAAGGCCTGCGTCGCCATTTCCTCGAAGTGGCGGAGCATGGCGGCCTGCCGGTGGTGCTGTACAACGTGCCTGCCCGCACGGGTTGCGACCTGCTGCCGGCAACGGTGGCTGAGCTGCGCGACCACCCGGCCATCGCGGGCCTCAAGGAAGCGCTGGGCACCGATGAAAGGATTCGCGCCATCGCGGAACTTGCGCGGCCGGATTTCGTCTATCTGTCCGGTGACGACGGCACGGCCTGCAAGGCGATGCTCGCCGGTGCGGCGGGGACGATCTCGGTGGTAGCCAATCTGGTGCCTCGTGCGTTTCGCATGTTGTGCGATGCCGCCACGGCGGGCGACCGGGCCGAAGCACAGCGTTGCGACGCCGAACTGGCACCGCTGGTTTCGGCGCTCAATTGCGCGCCGAACCCGATTGCGGTGAAGGCCGGGCTGCCGCCGCTGGGTCTGGGGTTGGCGGCGCCACGCCTGCCTTTGGTTGAATTGGAGGATGGTCCGGACCGCGCGCGACTTCGCGAAGCGCTGGCGGGTCTGGCATCCTTGGCGAATGCGGCCTGACATTTCGGGCAACTGATACTCCTACGGAATCTGCTTACATGAAGAAATCCCCGCTTGTCGTGGCCCTGCCGGTACTGGCCCTGTCTGCCTTGCTGCTCTCCGGCTGCGGCATGTTTCGTTCGCAGAAGGCCTGGGAAACGGCCAAACAGGAGTCGCCGCTGGAAATTCCGCCGGGCCTGGATACGCCTTCCACCAGCGCTGCGCTGGTCATTCCGGAAGCGGGTGCCAACAACCCGACCGCCAATGGTGCGACCGCGCGCGTCGGCAGCAGCAGCGCCCAGATCGCTGACGGCTTTGTGCTGAACGACAGCATCGACAACACCTATCGCCGCGTGGGTCAGGCCCTGGAGAACGGCGACATCGGCCAGGTGGTGGGGCACGACGATGACGCCCGCACTTACACGCTGAGCGTGGTGGCCTCGGACCAGCCGACCCAGAAGAAGGGTTTCTTCAGCAGCATGTTCAACGGCAAGTCCAAGGAATCGGCTGATGCCCCGGGCGCCAAGCCGCGCCAGGTGCTGCTGACCGTGAGCACCAGCGGCGAAAAGGCCAGCGAAGTGCGCGCGCAGGGCGATGCCGCCGCCGTGGCCAAGGTGATCGACACCCTCAAGGGTCGTATGGGCGGCGGTTGATCCGTTGCTTTCCGGCCAATAAAAACGCCGCCTCAAGGGCGGCGTTTTTTCATGCGTAAACGGGTGCGGCTTGCGGACTGGAGTGGCGTACGCGGGGCAGCCTTCAGCGTTCGAGCAGGTCGAGCTTGTTGGGCTTGTTTTCCCAGTCCTTGGCGTCGGCCAGGCCGTCCTTGCGCTCGGTGATCACCGGCCAGCTCTTGGCCAGCTCCGCGTTCAGCGCAGTGAAGCTCTCCTGCCCGGCGGGCACGTCGTCTTCCGGATAGATCGCGTTGATTGGGCACTCAGGCTCGCACAGCGTGCAGTCGATGCACTCATCCGGATCGATCACGAGGAAGTTGGGACCTTCGTGGAAGGCGTCGACGGGGCAAACTTCGACGCAGTCGGTGTATTTGCACTTGATGCAGTTGTCGGTGACGACAAAAGTCATACGCTCTCGTGCCTGTCTTGAATGAGCCGGGGCCCGTGCCAGGCCGGAAGTGGCGCTCCCTACGAGGTTCGAACTCGTGTTCCCGCCTTGAGAGGGCGGTGTCCTAGGCCACTAGACGAAGGGAGCGAAATGCACCGGAGCGCGCTAGTATAGCGGAATTGCTTCGCCCGGCAATGCCCTCAGGGGCTCAGGGACTGGTCGGGTGGACGGCCACCGGCTCAATGGGCATGGTGGATGTGGAGGCGGCGCAACGTTGTGCCGCAATCGATCGCTTTGAATGGCGCATGCGCCTGCAAGGATCCAGACCGCTTGAATCACGACGCAAGGACCAACGCCACGCCTGCACTGCGCATCATTCCGCGCGAGCAGCACGTGATTTCGCGCAAGAACATCAGCAAGGCAGCGCTGCGCGTGCTCTATCGCCTCAATGAGGCCGGCTACCAGGCCTATCTGGTGGGAGGCGCTGTACGCGACCTTCTGCTGGGCGGTCATCCCAAGGACTTCGACGTGGCCACCAATGCCACGCCCGACGAGGTCAAGAAACTCTTTCGCAATTCGCGCCTGATCGGCCGCCGCTTCCGCCTGGCCCACGTGGTGTACGGGCCGGAAATCATCGAAGTGGCCACTTTCCGCGGCACCGGCGAGGAAGAAGGCGAGGGCGACCGCCACATCGTCGACGGCCGCATCGTGCGCGACAACGTGTGGGGCTCGATCGAAGAGGACGCGATCCGTCGCGACTTCCGCGTCAACGCGCTCTACTACGACATCAGCGATTTCTCGGTACGCGACTACGTTGGCGGCATGCAGGACGTGCAAGACCGCGTGCTGCACCTGATCGGCGATCCGGAAACGCGCTACCGCGAGGATCCGGTGCGCATGCTGCGCGCCGTGCGTCTCGCGGCCAAGCTCAATTTCCGCATCGACGCGGCCGCCGCCGCGCCGTTCGACGAGTTGGGGCCGCTGCTGGCCGACGCTGCGCCGGCCCGGTTGTTCGACGAGTCGCTCAAGCTGTTCCTCTCGGGACATGGCCTCAAGAGCTTCCACATGCTCGAACAGACCGGCCTGCTGAAGTTCATGTTCCCGGCCACGGCACGCGCGCTCAAGCGCGGCGACAAGGCCTTGCGCGCGTTGATCGAGCAGGGCCTGGCCAATACCGATGCGCGCGTCGCCGAAGGCAAGTCGGTGACGCCGGCCTTCCTGTTCGCCGTGCTGCTGTGGGGCGAAGTGCGCGATCTGGCGCATACCTGGATCACCAAGGGCATGGAGCCGGTGGCCGCGTGGGAACGCGCTGCCACGCACGTCATCGGCGAGCAATGCCAGCGCGTGGCGATCCCGCGTCGTTTCACGCTGACCATGGAAGAAATCTGGGGCATGCAGCCGCGCTTTGAACAGGTGCAGCGCAAGCGCGTGTTCCGCCTGATGACGCATCCGCGCTTCCGCGCCGCCTTCGACTTCCTGTTGCTGCGCGCGGCGGAATCGCCTGCAGTGCGTGAACTCGGTGCATGGTGGCAGCACGCTCAGCAGCTGCCGCACGAAACGCTGGCGGCCGCGCTGTCGGGCACGGCGTCCGGTCCCGGAGGCGAAAGCGCTGCGCCGGCCGCAAAGCCGCGCAAGCGACGCCGCCGTAAGCCGAGTTCGAAGACGGGCAACAAGTCGGATCCCGCGTGACGGTTGCGTTCATTGCGTTGGGCAGCAATCTGGGCGACGCGCAAGGACAGGTGCTGGGCGCATTCGCTGCGTTGGATGCCCTCCCGCAAACCCGCTTGCTTGCCCGCTCGTCGCTGTACCTGACGCCGCCCTGGGGCGTGCTCGACCAACCCGCTTTCATCAATGCGGTGGCGCAGATCGATACGGCGCTTACGCCGCACGAGCTGCTCGATGCCTTGTTGAACGTGGAGCGGGGTGCGGGTCGCGTGCGCGACGGCGAACGCTGGGGCCCGCGCACGCTCGATCTCGATGTGCTGCACATGGACGGCGTCGTGTTGTCGGACGGCCGTCTGACGCTGCCTCATCCGCGCATGGCTGAGCGCGCCTTCGTGCTGCTGCCGCTGAACGATCTGGCGCCGGCACTGGAGTTGCCGGGCCAGGGAAAGGTGGCGGATCTGCTGGCAGCCATTGAAACCACGGGTTGCGAGCGTCTGCCTTGAGCCCTTCACGCCCCACGCGGGATAATCCGCGCCTGCCTCCGCTCTAGGGAATTGTCGTGTACTCGCAAAAAGCGAACGCCCCCACGCGCAAGCCGGTCACCGTGCCGTCGCTGCGCGCGATGAAGGAAGCAGGCCAACGCATCGTCATGCTCACCTGTTACGACGCGAGTTTCGCGGCGCAATTGGAAATGGCCGGCGTCGATGTGGCGCTGGTGGGCGACTCGCTGGGCATGGTGATCCAGGGACACAAAAGCACGCTGCCGGTGACGCTGGACCACATGGTCTATCACACCAGCATCGTGTCGCGCGGGCTCAACGCCACGCTGCTGATCGCGGACTTCCCGTTCATGGCCGATCGCGATGTCGCCCATGCCTTGGAGGCCGGCGCGCAGCTGGTCGGCGAGGGCGGTGCCGCGATGGTGAAGATCGAGGGCGCCTCGCCGCATATCCTCGAAGTGATCACCGCGCTGGTCGAACGCGCCATTCCGGTCTGCGCACACCTGGGCCTGACGCCGCAATCGGTGCACAAGTTCGGCGGCTTCCGAATCCAGGGCCGCGCGCAGGACGCCGCCGATCGTCTGGTCGAAGACGCCAAGGCGGTGGAAGCGGCCGGTGCCGATCTGCTCGTGCTGGAAGGCATTCCGACCGCCCTGGGCGAGCGCATCACGCAGGCCGTCTCCATTCCCACCATTGGCATCGGCGCCGGTCCGCATTGCGATGGGCAGGTGCTGGTGATCCACGACATGCTGGCCGTCACGCCCGGCAAGCGACCCAAGTTCAGCAAGGATTTCCTCGCAGGACGCGACTCTGTGGCTGCGGCGATCGCGGCCTATGCCGAGGATGTGCGCAGTGGCGCCTTCCCGGCACCGGAACATTGCTTCGACTGAGGCAGCCGAGCTCAAAGACATGCAGACTGTGCAAGATGCCGCGGCGCTACGCGCCACCATCCGTGGCTGGCGCGGCCAGGGCCTTACGGTGGGTTTCGTGCCCACCTTGGGTAACCTTCACGCCGGCCACCATTCCTTGATCAAACTGGCTCGCGCCCGCGCCGACCGCGTGGTGGCAAGCGTGTTCGTCAATCCCACCCAGTTCGGCCCCAACGAGGACTTCGAGCGTTATCCGCGCACCCTCGTGCAGGATCAGGTGGGGCTGGCCGAACAGGACTGCGACCTGCTGTTTGCCCCGGAAGTGCCCACGCTGTACCCGTTCGGCGCGCAGAACAGCGTAAGCATCCATGTGCCGCAGCTCACCGAAACGCTCGAGGGTGCCCATCGCCCGGGGCATTTCGACGGCGTGGCCACCGTCGTGTGCAAGTTGTTCAACCTGGTGGAGCCGGATCTGGCCGTGTTTGGCCAGAAGGATTTCCAGCAGCTCAAGGTGATCGAGCGGATGGTGCGCGATCTCTCGTTGCCGGTGAAGATCATTGCGGCGCCCACGCTGCGCGCCGACGATGGCCTCGCCCTGAGTTCGCGCAACCAGTACCTCTCGGCCGAACATCGCGCCCTGGCGCCGCAGGTCTACGCCACCCTGCAGCAGATGCGCGATCTCATCGCCAAGGGGCACGCCTGGTCCGTGGTGGAGCAGGCGGCAGCCTCCAAGCTCGCCCGGGCGGGTTTCGAGCCCGATTACACCGCCATTCGGCGCTCCGAAGACCTGGCCGAGCCGGTCGACGGCGAGACCGATGGGCTGGTTGCCCTGATCGCGGCCCGGCTGGGTTCCACCCGCCTGATCGACAACTTGCCTTTCGACTGACCGACCCCATCAAGGGGCTGCCGGGACCCCATGTTGCGACGCGGCGCGTCTCGGCGGGATAATAGTGGGCTACGCGGGCTATACCTGTCGGAAACTGAAGTCATGAACCTGAACATGCTCAAGGCCAAGATCCACCGTGCGACGGTGACCCATGCCGAGCTCCATTACGAAGGCTCCATCGCCATCGACGGCCTGTTGCTCGATGCCTCCGGCATTCGCGAGTACGAGCAGATCCATGCGTGGAACATCAACAACGGCAAGCGCTTCGTCACCTATGCGCTGCGTGCCGAGGAAGGCTCGGGCATCATCTCGGTGAACGGCAGTGCCGCCCACCGCGCGCAGCCGGGCGACCTGGTGATCATTGCCGCGTTCTGCCAGCTGTCCGAAGCCGAGCTCGAGCAGTTCCAGCCGACCCTGGTGTACGTGGACGCCAACAACGCCATCTCGCACACCAATCGCTCGATTCCCAAGCAGATGGCTGCGGCCTGAAGCTTTGTGCCTCGCCTCAGGGCGGGGCGTGGGTGCGGTGCAACAATGTGCTGGCGCACGGTGCGCGAAGCTGCGTAAGATCGACGTCCCCCTTCGCCGAGCATGAGTTCCCATGTCGTCCGAGCGCCGTCCGTCTTTTCTCGCAGAACACGTTGACCGGCTCGCAGGCACGCACCTGCGGGAATTGCTGAAGGACGCCGCGCGCGGCAAGCGCCTGAGACATCGTCTCGGGCCGATCCTGCTGGACCTGAGCCGCCAGAAGCTTGACCAGCCTGCGCTCGACGCACTGGGCGCGCACGTGGAAGCCAGCGGCTGGCAGGCGGCGCGCGACGCGATGTTTTCCGGCCAGCCGATCAATACCTCCGAAGACCGTGCGGTGCTACATACCGCACTGCGCGCCGGCGGCTCGCAACTGCCTTCGCCGGCACCGCGCGATGCGCTCAAGGAAATCGACGCCACGCTCAAGCGCATCGATGCGCTGGTCAAGGCCGTGGAGCTCGGTGACGCCAGCGCCTACGGCGTCGCCCCCGGCATCACCGATATCGTCAATATCGGGATCGGCGGCTCGGACCTCGGGCCGCGCCTGGCTGCCCGCGCGCTGGCGCCGTATCACGTGCCGGGGTTGCGCAGTCACTTCCTCACCAATGTGGATGGCCAGTCGGCCTATGAGCTGATGCATCAGCTCGATCCCAAGCGCACGCTGGTGATCGTGGTTTCCAAGACCTTCACCACGCAGGAAACCCTGCTCAACGGCAACGTGATGCGCGAGTGGATCAGCCGCGCCTACGACGGCGACCAAGCTGCCGTGTCGCGCCACTTTCTCGCGGTGAGCGCCAATGTCGCCGAGGCGGAGAAGTGGGGCATTCCTGCGGCGCAGGTTTATCCGATGTGGGATTTCGTCGGCGGCCGTTTTTCGCTGTGGTCGGCGGTGGGTCTGTCGCTTGCGCTGGCGATCGGTTCGTACAACTTCCATGAGCTGCTCAAGGGCGCGGCGCTGGTGGACGATCATTTCCGCAGCGCGGCCTGGTCGGAAAACCTGCCGGTGCTGCTGAGCCTGGTGGAGTACTGGAACCGCGACGTCCAGGGCCGCGGCAGTCGCGCCGTCATTCCGTACGCGGACCTGCTTACTGATCTCACGTCCTATCTGCAGCAGCTGGAAATGGAGAGCCTGGGCAAGCAGGTCACCAAGCAAGGCCAGCCCGTCTCGCAGCCGACCTCGGCGGTGGTGTGGGGCAGTGTGGGCACCAACGCGCAGCACGCGTATTTCCAGTCGCTGCACCAGGGCACTGACGTGGTGCCGCTGGAATTCATCGGCGTGGTGAAGCCCGCGCACGATCTCACTGCGAACCACGAAGCGCTGTTGTCGAATCTGCTGGCGCAGGCGGCTGCGCTGGCGCTGGGCAAGACGTTCGACGAAGCGCTCGCCGAGGCTAACTCGGGTACCGACGAAGAGCGTCGCGTGCTTGCCGCGCAGCGCACCTTCCCGGGCGACCGTCCCAGCACAGTGATGCTGCTCGACGCGCTCACACCGGAAAGCCTGGGCGCACTCATCGCGCTCTACGAGCACAAGGTGTTCATGCTTGGCCACCTGTGGGGCGTCAACGCCTTCGACCAGTGGGGCGTGGAGCTGGGCAAGTCGATTGCGCGGCAGATCCTGCCGGCGTTGGATGCGAGTGGGGCCAAGAGCGTCGCGGGCCTGGATGCATCTACGCAGGCGTTGATCGAAGAAATCCAAGCGCGCCGCAAGGTCTAAAAAATAGAAACTGTGGGAGCGCACCCTGTGCGCGACGGACGCCTCGCGAGGCTTGTCGCGCACAGGGTGCGCTCCCACAGGGCAAGCATCCGGCGCGCGTCAGGCGGGATGTTTCGCCAGCGCCCACGCCACATGCTCTCGCACGATCTCCGACGGATGATCGCTGCGCGCAAGCAGCGCATCCCGCACTTCGTTCGAATGCGGCGCATTGCCCAGCGCCACCGCGATATTGCGCAGCCAGCCTTCATAACCGGTACGACGGATGGCCATGCCTTCGGTGCGCTGCAGAAACTCCTGCTCGCTCCAGCCGAACAACTCCACCAGCTTTGCACCATCGAGCCGGTGGCGCGGCGCGAAATCCGGTTCGGTCGCATCCTGGGCAAACTTGTTCCACGGACAGATCAGCTGGCAATCGTCGCAGCCGAAAATACGGTTGCCGATCGGCTCGCGAAGTTCTTCCGGAATGCTGCCGCGCAACTCGATGGTGAGATACGAAATGCAGCGCCGCGCATCGAGCTTGTACGGCGCGACGATCGCCTGGGTGGGGCAGATATCGATGCAACGACGGCAGCTGCCGCAGTGCGCGCTGGCCGGCGCATCCACCGGCAGCGGCAGATTGGTGTAGAGCTCGCCGAGGAAAAAGTACGAGCCGGCGCTGCGGTTGATCAGCACGGTGTGCTTGCCGATCCAGCCCAGCCCCGCGTTTCGGGCGAGCGCTTTTTCAAGCACGGGCGCCGAATCGACGAAGGCGCGATAACCGAAGTCACCGATCGCCCCATGGATGCGCTCGGCCAATTTCTGCAGGCGGTTGCGCATCAGCTTGTGGTAATCGCGGCCCAGTGCATAGCGCGCCACATAGCCGGCGTCGGCATCGTGCAAGACATTCCACGCATTGCGCGTGCCCGGCGGGATGTAATCCATGCGCACGGAAACGACGCGCAGCGTGCCCGGTTCCAGTTCCGCCGGGCGACTGCGTTTGTCGCCGTGGCGGGCCATGTAATCCATCTCGCCGTGATGGCCGTCGTCCAGCCAGTTTTTCAGGTGCACTTCGTCTTCGCCCAGCTCAGTGCCGGCGATGCCGCAATCGGCAAAACCGAGTTCCTGCGCCCAGCGCTTGATGTCGAGCGCAAGCGCAGCGTAGTCAGCGGGTGGGGCGGCAACGGAGGACATGCGGCTATTGTAGGCGGTCTGCGCTAAGGCTCGCGTCGGCATGCCTATAATTCCCGCATGACTGCCCACGCCCATCGTCACGAGCTCTATACCGTCGAACAGGTGCGAGCGCTCGATCGCCGCGCCATCGAGCAGCTCGGTATTCCCGGTTACGAGCTGATGCAGCGCGCCGCCGCAGCCGCGCTGGTGTGCCTGCGCGAGCACTGGCCGCAGGCGCGGCGCATCGCGGTGTACTGCGGCCCTGGCAACAACGGCGGCGACGGCTTTTTGCTCGCAGCGCTGGCACGCGAGGCCGGCGTGCACGCCGAAGTTTTTGCGCTGGGCGAAAGCCGCGGCGACGACGCCCGTCGTGCGCGCCGCGAATTCGAGCATGGCGGCGGTACGGTGCACGCGTGGAGCGATGCGGTCGGGCTTCCGCACGTGGATGTCCACGTCGATGCCTTGTACGGCACTGGCCTGCAGCGCGCGCTGGCGCCTGAGGCTGCCGCGCTGGTCCAACACATACACGCAACCGGCGCGCCGGTGCTGGCGCTGGACGTGCCCTCGGGCGTCAACGCCGATACCGGCGATGTGCCGGGCGAGGCGATACAGGCCAGCGTCACCGTAACCTTCATCGCGCCCAAGCGCGGCCTCTACACGGGGCTGGCGCCGGGCTATGTGGGAACGGTGCAGTTGGAGTCGTTGGGCTTGCCGGAAACGCTGTGGCAGGACGCCCACGCCAATGCCGAGCTGATGCATCCGTGGACGCTACCGCCGCGTCCGCGACAGTCGCACAAGGGCAACAACGGTCACGTGCTGGCCATCGGCGGCGATCACGGCACGGCCGGTGCGATCCGCTTGTGCGGCGAGGCGGCCCTGCGTGGCGGCGCCGGACTGGTCAGTGTCGCGACGCGCGCCGAACATCTGATCGCACTCAACAGCGCCCGGCCGGAGCTGATGGCGCACGACGTGAACGGGCCGCAGGCACTCGAGGCCTTGCTGCCTCGTGCCAGCGTGCTCGCCGTGGGACCGGGACTGGGGCAAGGGGCGTGGGGGCATGCCTTGTGGCTGACCGCGCTCGACGCCGATCTGCCGCTGGTGCTCGACGCGGACGGCCTGAATCTGCTCGCGCTCGAGCCGCGCGAATTCTCCCGCCCGGTGGTGATCACGCCGCATCCTGGCGAGGCGGCGCGCCTGCTGGGATGCGATACCAAGGCCATTGCGGCCGACCGATTTGCGGCCGTGCGCGAACTGGCCAGGCGCTATCGCGTCGTAGCGGTGCTGAAGGGCGCCGGCAGCCTGGTCGCTGATCCGGACGGGCGCGTTGCCCTATGTCCCTGGGGCAATCCGGGCATGGCTAGCGGCGGCATGGGCGATCTGCTCACCGGCATCGTCGCCGCACTGCTGGCGCAAGGTTGCGACGCCTGGCAGGCCGCGACGCTGGGTGTTGCCCTGCACGCCCGTGCGGGTGATTTGGCGGCCCGTCACGGCGGTGAGCGTGGCTTGATCGCCACCGACCTGCTGGAGCCGCTGCGCCGGCTCCTCAACGGAAATGACGCATGACGGATCCGAGCTGGAATCTCCCCGACGAAGCCACCACCGCCGCGCTGGCCACCCGCCTGGCCGGCGCGCTCGATGACGGCCTGGTGGTCTATCTGCATGGCGACCTGGGCGCCGGCAAGACCAGCTTTGCCCGTGCGCTGCTGGGTGCCCTGGGCGTGGGTGAGCGCATCAAGAGTCCGACCTACAGCCTGGTCGAGTCCTACCGCGCCAACGGTCGACCGGCCTGGCATCTGGACCTCTACCGCATCGCCGATCCTGGTGAGCTGGAGTGGCTGGGCCTGGATGCGCTATCGGACCCCTCGGCCCTGGTGCTGGTGGAATGGCCCGAGCGCGGTGCCGGCGCTTTGCCGGCTCCGGACCTCGTGGTGCACCTCAGTTACGCCGGCAATGGCCGCCATGCCCGCATGGAAGTGCGAACGCCCCGCGGTGCCGCTGTCACCTCGCGTCTGGCCTGACGCGCCAACCCCTCGAATCACCTAAGTATCGGTACTTGCTGAGATTTTTTCCTCGGCAAGCATGGGGGAATTCGCCTTCAGTTTGCGTGGCTTGCGGCCGATAGCTGGATGCCGTCTGACGAAACTTACGCAGGTTATGGATATTCAAGGGAAAACCTATTGCAATCCCCGGGCGGGTGGGCTTCAATTCCGCTCCATGAAGGGATATAGGACGCATCCTGCTCTGCTCAGTGCCGTGGCCATGCTGGCCGTGGTGCCTTTTTGCGTGGCCAGAGCGGCCGATGTGAAGTCCGCCCGCGTGTGGGCAGGTCCCGAATACACCCGCGTGGTGCTCGATGTTTCCGGCCCTGTTACCTACAAGGTCAACCAGGACGGCGACGAGCTGACGGTGGATATCAACGGCAGCTCCGTCGTTGGCGGTTTCAGTTACCCGGCTGCCACAGGCCTGTACAAGGGCATGAGTGGCGCCAAGCAGGGCAGCAATGTCCGCCTGACCGCGAAGGTCGATCCCTCGAGCAGCGTCAAAAGTTTCCTGCTCAAGCCGCAGGCGGATTACGGCTACCGGCTGGTGGTCGACCTTTACCCAGGCAGCGGCTCGGTGGCGAAGACCTCGTCGCCGGAGAAGCGATCCGTACCGACGATTCCCATCCCGGCGCTCCCGCCATCGGATGACGATGGCGACAGCGCATCGAGCACGGCCGGTGCGATGCCCGAAGCGGCCCCGCCGCCGGCTGCCATGCCGCCGTCGGCGCCGATGCCCGAGTCACGCAGCTCGACCCGTTCCACGCTGAAGCCGACCCAGAGCGGCATGGCCTCGACGCGTGCGGCGGCCAGCCTGCTCAACGGCGAGCGCAAGGTGGTGATCGCAGTCGATGCCGGCCACGGCGGTGAGGATCCGGGCGCCCATGGCCCGGGCGGCACGCTGGAGAAGAACGTCACGCTAGCTGTGGCACGCCAGCTGGCCGACCAGATCAACCAGCAGCCCGGCATGCGTGCCGTGCTCACCCGCAACGCCGACTTCTTCATCCCGCTGGCGCAGCGTTACCAGATCGCGCGCAATAACTCGGCCGACCTGTTCGTCTCGATCCACGCCGACGCCTTCATCAATGGCGACGCCAAGGGTTCGTCCGTCTGGGTGTTGTCGCCGCGTGGCAAGACCAGCATGGCGGCGCGCTGGCTGGCCGATGGCCAGAACCGCGCCGACCTGATCGGCGGCGTGACGCTGGACGACAAGAACGACGGCCTGGCCGCCGTCCTGCTCGACCTGCAGCAGGGTTATTCCATGCAGGCCAGCGAGTCGGTGGCAGGCAACGTGCTGAAGGCACTGGGAAATCTCGGCCCCACCCATCGCGGTTACGTGGAGCGCGCCAACTTCGTGGTGCTGCGCTCGCCGGATGTGCCCTCGATCCTGGTCGAGACGGCCTTCATCAGCAATCCGGACGAGGAGCGCAAGCTGCGCGATCCTACGCACCAGTCGCGTCTCGCCGCGGCGGTGATGACGGGCGTGCGCGGCTATTTCGAAGCGACGCCGCCGCCGGGCAGCTGGTTTGCCGCGCAGGCCTCGCGTCGCAACGGCATGGCGAATGTAGCGACTTCGCAGGGCGACGACGATACCGCCGCCAAGGCCACCCGCGCCGTGGCGCAGGCGATGGCTTCCACGCCCAGCGCTGGCAGCCGCGCCGATGATGGCGTACAGGACCTGCACCGCGTAGAGCGGGGCGAAAGCCTGCGCAGCATCGCCAAGCAGTACGGCGTCAGCGTCAACGCGATCAAGAGCGCGAACAAGCTCGATAGCGACAGCTCGGTGCGCGTGGGCATGATGCTGGCCATACCGGCCGGCTGAAGCGGTTGCTCAACGAATGACCAACAACGCCGCCTTCGGGCGGCGTTCTGCTTTCGCCGGGGGCCGTCAGGTTCTAAGCTTCGCCGATGCCAGTCATTCGTCCCCTGCCTCCCGAACTCATCAATCAGATCGCTGCCGGTGAAGTGATCGAACGGCCTTCCTCCGTCGTCAAGGAACTGGTCGAAAACAGCCTCGACGCCGGCGCCACGCGCATCGAGGTGGATATCGAGCAAGGCGGCTCCCGCCTGATCCGCGTGCGCGACGACGGTTGCGGCATCGTTCCCGACGAGCTGGCGCTGGCAGTGGCCTCGCACGCCACCAGCAAGATCGGCAGCTTCGACGATCTGGAGCACGTGGCCAGCATGGGTTTCCGTGGCGAGGCGCTGGCTTCGGTGTCTTCGGTAGCCCGTTTCGCGCTGACCTCGCGCGCGCAGGGACTGGACACGGCGTTCCGCATCGAAGTGGACGGCGGCAAGCTGCAGGCGGCGCGTCCCGCCCAGCATCCGCAAGGCAGCAGCGTGGAAGTGCGCGACCTGTTCTACAACGTGCCCGCACGCCGCAAATTTCTCCGTGCCGAGCGCACCGAATTCGCGCATATCGACGATCTGCTGAAGTCGCTCGCGTTGGCGCGCGGTTCGGTGGAATTTCGCCTGAGCCACAACGGCAAGCCGGTGCGCATGCTCAAGGCCGCGCGCGACGAAAGCGCCGCCTTGCAGCGCGTTGCCGAAGTGCTCGGCGAGGAATTTCCCGCGCAAAGCCTTCGCATCGATCACGCGGCGGCCGGCTTGCATCTGTCGGGCTGGGTAGGCTTGCCGACCGCTTCGCGTTCGCAGGCCGATTCGCAGTATTTCTACGTCAACGGTCGACTGGTGCGCGATCGCATCGTGGCGCATGCGGTGCGCCAGGCGTATGCCGATGTGCTGTTCCATGGCCGCCATCCGGCGTTCGTGTTGTATCTGGAACTCGATCCGGTCGGCGTGGATGTGAATGTTCATCCGGCCAAGAGTGAAGTGCGTTTCCGCGAGCAGCGGCTGGTGCACGATTTTCTGTTTCGCACGCTGCACGAAGCGCTCGCGCAGACGCGCGCAGGCAATGTGGGCCTGCCTGCTGCCGAGTCGCCGATGGCGGGAGCAGCGCCGTCGTATAGCTACAGCATGGCCTCCTCGTCGGGATCGGCCAGTTCCGCTCCGGCATGGCCCAATGCCTTGAGCCAGAGCCGCCTGAGCCTGGGCGTGCGGGACGAACCGCTCGCTGGCTACGCTGCTCTGTTGGGCGAACCCGCGACCGTGTCCACGCCGTTGTCGTTCGCGGCCATTGCACCAATGCCGGCCGCATCCGAGGAGGAAGCGCCGCCGCTGGGCTTCGCCATCGCCCAGCTCAAAAGCATCTACATCCTTGCTGAAAATGCGCATGGCCTGATCCTGGTCGACATGCACGCGGCCCATGAGCGCATCACTTACGAAAAGCTCAAGGCCGGTCGCGTCTGCAGCAATCTGCGTTCGCAGATGTTGCTGGTGCCGATGAATGTGGCAGTGAGTGCGAAAGAGGCCGCAGCGGCCGAGGAACACGCCGAGGCCTTGGCGGAGTGGGGCATGGAGCTGTCGCGCAGCGGTCCGTCCGGCGTGGTGGTGCGGCGCATTCCGGCGCTGCTCGAAGGCGCCGATGTGGCGCAACTGTGTCGCGACGTGCTGTCCGAGCTCGCCCAGCACGGCAGTTCGCGTCGCCTGCAGGAGCTGGAAAACGAGCTGCTGTCCACCATGGCCTGCCATGGCTCGGTGCGTGCGGGCCGCCGCCTCACCATTCCTGAAATGAATGCACTGCTGCGCGAAATGGAAGCGACCGAGCGCTCCGGGCAGTGCAATCACGGACGCCCGACCTGGACGCAGCTGAGCCTGCCCGAGCTCGACAAGCTTTTCCTACGCGGACGGTGACGATTTCCTGTACCGGCGGGCGCTTGCCCGGTTTGTAAATGGACGGCCATACTGCTGTTTCATTCCGACGGGGCCTGCCATGTTGCGTACCGCCGTTCTTGCCTTTGCCTTGAGCCTTGGAGTTCCCACCGTGCAAGCTCAGACCCCTACCACCGCTGCGGCGACGGACTTCGCCCAGCAAAACGTCAACTGGCAGAACAAGCGTCTTGCCGGCCTCACCGCGCCCAGCGGCTGGCTCAGCCTGATCGGTCTGGAGTGGCTGAAGGAAGGGGCCAATCGCGTGGGTAGCGCGACCGACAACGACATTGTGTTGAAAGCCGGTCCAGCCCACCTGGGCGTGGTGACCCTGGCCAAGGACGGCAGCACGCACATCGTGTTCGACAAGCACGGCGCTGCCACGGTGGACGGCAAGACCGTGCCGGAGGCGACCCTCGTCGACGACATGCACGCCGGTGACGGCGCGCCGTCCGTGGTGGCTTTTGGTTCGGCCAGCTTCCTGGTGATCGAGCGCGACGGCCGCAAGGCTTTGCGCGTAAAGGACAGCAACGCCGAAACGCGCACTCACTTCCTGGGACTGGACTACTACACGCCCGATCCGTCGTGGCGCATCGTGGCCGACTGGGTGCCGTTCGACCCGCCGCATGAGTTGGAGATCGGCTCGGTGCTGGGCACGGTCAACAAGGAAAAGGTGCCGGGCAAGGCGGTGTTCCATCGCGATGGCCACACCTACGAGCTGATGCCGATCCAGGAAGACCCCGATTCGCTGTTCTTCGTGATTGCCGACCGCACCTCGGGCAAGGAAACCTACGGCGCCGCGCGTTTCATGTATGCGGATCTGCCGAAGGACGGCAAGGTCGTGCTCGACTTCAATCGCGCCTACAACCCGCCCTGCGCGTTCACGCCGTACGCCACCTGTCCGTTGGCGCCGCCGGAGAACCGCCTGGATCTGGCGGTGACCGCGGGTGAGAAGAATTACCGCGGCGGCCATCACTGAGCATCCGCATTATCCGTGCTCCACACACTCGTCATTCCTGCGAAAGCAGGAATCCAGCGCCTTTCGGCATATAAAGCAGAGGCGCTGGATTCCCGCTTTCGCGGGAATGACGAATCGGGATGCCTGACGCACCTCCATGCGCGTCAGCGTCCTTTGAAATCAGCCTTGCGCTTTTCCAGGAACGCCGTCGTGCCTTCGCGCATGTCTTCAGTGGCGAAGGCCAGCGCGAACGCCTGCGTTTCAAACTCCAGGCCCTGATCGATGCTGGTTTCGCCGCCCTGTAACACGGCGTCGAGAATCCCGGCGGCGGCCAGCGGCGCGGCGGCGGCCAGCTGGTCGGCCATGGCGTTGACGGTTTCGTCCAGCGCCTCAGGCGCGACCACGCGGGTCACCACGCCCAGCTCATAGGCGCGCTGGGCGTTGATGGTGGCGCCCAGCAGGCACAGCTCCAGCGCCGCGGCACGGCCAGCCAGGCGCAGCAGGCGCTGGGTACCGCCGAAGCCGGGGATCAGTCCGAGATTGATCTCCGGTTGGCCGAACTTGGCCTTTTCGCTGGCCACGCGCAGGTGGCAGCACATCGCCAGCTCCATCCCGCCGCCCAGGGCAAAGCCCTGGATGCGCGCGATCACCGGCTTGCCAAGGCGCTCGACCAGGCTCATCAACCGCTGCCCGGTGCGCGAGAAACTCTGCGCCTGGACGGGCGTATAGCCATTCATCTCGGCGATGTCCGCACCGGCCACAAAGGCCTTCTCGCCTGCGCCGGCCAATACGACGACCCGCACCGCATCGTCCTGGGCGGCCTGGGTGAAGGCCAGCGTCAGCTCGTTGAGCGTCTCGCGGTTGAGCGCATTGAGCTTGTCCGGGCGATTGACGGTGATGGTGCGCACCGCGTCGCGGTTGGCGATTTCCAGGTTGCGATAGGCCATGATTCGACTCCGGCGGAAAAGGCGCCATGGTAGCAGCGGGAACCTTTGCCGCCTCCGGCGTTCGAAGGCACAGACGCCGGATGGACCGGCGCCGCTGCACGATTCGCCCGGACCGCTTACGATGGCCAGGTTGCAGCCGCAATGGAGGAAGGCATGGCACAACTGCGTTGGCTAGCTCTGGGCATCCTGTTATGGGGTGGTCTGGCGCATGCTCAGGTCAGTAGCGCCCCGCAGGATCAGTCGCAGGTCAAGCTGGACAAGACCAAGCTGTCCTACGCCATCGGTTTCCAGATCGGCAGCCAGTTCGCCAACGGCGATCCGGACGTGGATATCCCCACGCTGCTGCGCGCGATCCAGGATGCCTACGCCAAAAAGCATCCCACCGTGTCGATGCGCGACATGCACGACCAGCTGCGCGAACTCGACGAACAGATGCATAGCCAGGCGCTGGCGCAATTCAAGCGCGTGGCGGAAACCAATGCACGCAAGAGCGCCGATTACATGGAGCGCAACCGCAGCAAGCCGGGCGTGATCCAGCTGCCATCGGGCATCCAGTACGAAGTGGTGAAGCAGGGCACCGGCACCAAGCAGGTGCCGGAAGGCTCCGTGGTCACCGTCAATTTCCGCGCCATGCTGATCGACGGCACCGAGTTCGACAGCTCATGGGCGCATGGTTCGCCGGTGAGCTTCGTGGTGAACAACAAGGTGATCCCGGGCTGGCAGGAAGTGATCCAGCGCATGCACGTCGGCGACCTGTGGAAGGTCACCGTGCCGCCTGCCATGGCCTATGGCATCAAGGGCGATCCGCCGCGCATCGGCCCGAACGAAGCGCTGGTGTTCGAAATCGAGCTGCTCGAGATCAAGCAATGATTTCCGCCCGAACGCTGCCGCCCATGGCAGCGTTCGAATGACGGCTTGAGCCCCTTGCGATAGAATGGGCGCTTCGCTGGCACGCTCCGTGCCGCGCTGATAGTTCCTCGCAGCATGACAGCGGCAGACGGCACCCCTGGTCCATCCGGCAATCCCCTCAGTCCTTGCATCGGCATCTGCCGGCTGGACGAACGCGGCTATTGCATCGGCTGCCTGCGCACGGGCACGGAAATCGCCGGATGGCGGGCCATGGATGACCAGGAACGACTGCGCTACATGCGCGACGTGCTGCCTCCCCGGAAACGGCCCTGATGGGTGAGCTGCTGACCGACCTGAGTCATGCAGTCTTGCCCTTGTCGTCACCGCCATCGGGGCGGGGTTGGAATCATTCGGACATGGTCCAGTTGATCGGCGATGCGCCGCGTCGGCCCGCCGCCGTGCTGGTGGGCGTACGCGAGGGCGTGCAGCCGCGATTGGTGCTGACGGTGCGTACCGACCACCTGCAGGATCACGCAGGGCAGGTGGCATTTCCCGGTGGTCGCACCGACCCCGGCGATGCCGATGCGATCGCCACGGCCTTGCGCGAAAGCGAAGAAGAGATTGGCCTCGAAAGCCGGCTGGTGACGCCGCTGGGTTTTCTCGATCGCTTCGAAACCATCAGCGGTTACAGCGTCACGCCGGTGGTCGCGCGCATCGATGGCGAAGCGCGTCTGTATCCCGCACCCGCGGAAGTGGCCGAAGTATTCGAAGTGCCGCTGGCGTTCTTTCTTGAACCGCGCAATCTCAAGCGCTACACCATGGATTTCCGCGGTCATCGCCGCGACATGGTGGAATTCGTGCATGGCGGCCACCGCATCTGGGGTGCCACCGCCGCCATGGTGTTCAACCTCCTGCAGAGGATGGGACGCGCATGACGCTCAAGACCACTTTGATCGACGTAAAAGAACTGGCGGCGCTCGCGCCGGCCGATGTGCTGATCGTCGATTGCCGTTTCGACCTGATGGCGCCCGGCAGCGGCCAGCGTGATGTCGGCAAGGGTGAGCGTGACTATCGCGAAGGGCACATCCCGGGCGCGGTTTACGCCAGTCTCGACAGCGACCTGTCCGATCTCTCGCGCAAGCCGCTGGGTCTGGGGCGACACCCGTTGCCGCTGGAAGCTGCATTCTCCGAATCCCTGTCGCGCTGGGGATGGCAGGAGGGCATGCAGATCGTGTCCTACGACGCCGCCAACGGTTCGCTCGCTGCCGCTCGCCTGTGGTGGCTGTTGCGCCTGGCCGGCATCCGCGACGTCGCTGTACTCGATGGCGGATTTCAAGCCTGGGTGGCCGCAGGCCTGCCGGTCGAAGCGGGTGATGTGGCCCGCGAGCCGCGACCGACCAGCCTCTATTTCGATGCCGAGCAATACATCGTTGATCACGCCGCGCTGCGTAACGATGCGCGGCGCGTCTTGCTCGATGCGCGTGCCGCTCCGCGTTATCGCGGCGAGGTCGAACCCATCGACCCGGTCGGTGGCCACGTGCCCGGCGCGTTGAATCGGCCTTTCTCGGAAAATCTGCGCGAGGATGGCCGCTTCAAGCCGGCCGATGTACTACGCCATGAATTCCAGGCATTGCTCGGCGCGCATGCACCTGGCGACGTGGTGCATATGTGCGGCTCGGGCGTCACCGCCTGCCACAACCTGCTCGCCATGGAGCATGCAGGACTCACCGGTTCGCGTCTTTACGCGCCCTCGTGGAGCGGCTGGGTGAGCGATGCGAACCGGCCCGTGGCCAAGGGCGCAGAGCCGGGCTGAGCGTCGGTTTTTGTGGGAGCGCACCCTGTGCGCGACCCGGCGCCGCACGGCGCCGTTCGTGCACAGGGTGCGCTCCTACAAGGTCAGTCCTTCTTCTTCAGCCGCGCAACCAGCTTTTCCAACACCGCCTGCGTTTCCGGATGGAAATACGCGTCGAGGAATCCATCGATCGGCAATTCCTCCGGACGCGCCCACACGGCGGTAAGGTCGGCACGCGCAATCGCACGCGTCTTCAGCATGGCGTTGGAGGGCAGGGCGAGCATGCCCTGCATCCAGACCAGAGAGCGCGTCACCACCTGTTCGACGTTGGTGAGTTCGTCCACCAGACCGACCGCCAGCGCCTCGCTGGCTTCGATCATGGCGCCCGCCACCATCAGGCGTTCGGCGCGATAGGCACCGACGATGCGGCGCAGCGCCATCTGGATGCTTTCCGGCACCACCAGGCCTACCTGCACTTCGTTGAGGCCGATCTTGAACGGGCCTTCGGCCATCACGCGGTAGTCGCAGAACAGCGAGAGCACGGCACCACCGGCCGGACTGTGGCCGGTGATGGCCGCCACGATGGGAATCGGCGACATCGCCAGGGTCGACGTCGTCTGGAAAAACTCGCGCCAGAAATCACGCACGCCATCGCGATCGCGACCGAGCAGCGAAGGCACATCCACGCCAGCCGAGTACATGCCGGGCTGGCCGGACAGGACGATACCGCGCGCACCGCCGGCTACCGCGTTGTCCACCGCATCGCGAAGCGCGCGTAGCAAGTCGACATTGAGCGCGTTCACTGGCGGCCGCGCCAGGTTGATTTCGACGATGGCGTCGTGCGTGATCAGGTTGAGCATGGCAGTGGCCGGCTGAGTTGGCAGGAGTGAGGGACGAGATTAGCAAAGACGGCACCCCGCTGCTTTCTCTCGCTGCTCACTCCTCTCCACTCACTCCTTATCCTTGCGGATGGTCGTCCGCCGTCCACTGGTAGCGCACCGCGTAATCGAGCGTCGCCTTGCCGTTGGCCGGCACCGTCACCTTGAATTCCAGCGTGTCCGTCGTCTGCGCGCTCGGTTTGATGCTGGAGGAGGCGAGCGTCCACTGGCGCCAGCGCTGGGGATGTTCGCGCACGGTGATTACGCGCGGAGCATCGCCTGCATTGGTGAAGGTGATGCGGAAGGCCTCGTCCAGGCGGTGGCCGTTCTTGTCCACGGTAAAGGCGGTGCGCTCGCGACTGGCGCGCAGATCGAACGCCATGCCCAGCGTGATATGCGCGTCGCTGCCCTTCGGGGTGTCGTTGACGCGACCGCTGCCGATCAGTTGCGGCGTGCCGTTGCGGTCCATCGAAAGCACGCGCAGGTTGCCTGCAGGGAGGCTGTCGAACGCCCGGAATTGCAGCGTGCTGGAAATGCCCTCAGTACCGCCGTTGGTGAAGGCGTCCTGCCCGATCATGGGCTGTGGCGGCGACCAGACGGCTCCCGTTTCATACAGCGAGGTGCGTTCGCAGGCGATGGTCCGCGTGTCGTACATCGGCACCTGGCTCACGCTGCCATCGGGCAGGTCGACCGTGCCAGGCAGGCTGTACGTGCGATAGTCGGCAAGCGTGGATTGCTCGGGCAGCGCGGCATCGGCGGTCTTGGCCCGCGCGTTGAACATCATCGGCCGCGGTCCCGAAGACTGCGCCAGTTGGGGTTCGCCGGCCACCAGCATCAGCTGCACGTTGTTCCAGTCGCGACCGCTGCGGTTGGCGATACTGGCGCGTGATTCGAACTGCATCTTGCAGCCTTCGCCCGGCGCCAGCGTGCCAACGTAGGCAGCGCGCCAGCCCAGGCCTGCGGTGGAATAGCTCAGCGTGGCGTTGGCCTTGCCGGCGCGGCTGGCGTCCACGCGCAGTTGCAGGCCCGAGCCCACCTGGAAGACGCCGCGCGCCTTGACCGCGCCGTATTCGTGGATCAGTGCAACGCGTTCGTTCGCGCTGGAGGTATCGCGCACCATCAGGCCGCTGGCGTCGGCGCGCAGCAGTGTGCCGCTGGCCAATACTTCGCCATTCGTCCCGGACACATCGACTGGCTGCCCAATGAGGCTGCCCAGCGCGGCGTACTGGCCCTGGCCCAGGCGCAGACGTTGCGACAGCACCTTGGCGCCGTCGCCGTCGATGTTCAGCGCAATCGCTTCCGGATCGACGTATTGCGGCAGCCCGTCGAGACTGAGGTCCTGCGTGCCGGCCTTGAGCTCGAGCTGGCGCGTTTCGCGCGCCACGGCATGGCCGGACGGCACGGAGCCATTGTCGCCCGCGCTGTACAGCGCATTGTCATCGCTGCGATAGAGCGTCAGTGAGGTCGTGGCTGGCGCGGCGAGGGCGCCTGCGCTGGTGCTGGCGAGGATGGCAAGGGCGAGGGTGCGAAGCGGAACTGGGATCACGGTCGAACTCCATTCGGGTGGTCGCCGCTGATAGTACGGATGCCGCATGAAGCTGCGGCATCCGTGGTGCCGGTGGGCTTAACCCCGAATGCCGGCTGGGTCGATCAAGCGCCGGCTTGCGCCGCGTCGCGGATCGATGGCGGCAACGGCACCGGCTTGCCGGTGGTGGGATCCATCCATACCAGCACGACCTTGCCGTCGCTATAGAGGGCGTCGTCGTTGGCGTCGACGATGCGGTGCGCCAGCGTGATCGAGCTGTTGCCGAGCCGTTCGCAGAACAGCTGCACGTTCAACTGCGCGGGCCATTCGATGGGGCGGCGATAGTTCACTTCGCTGGCTGCCAGCACCGGCATCGAGTGCTCGTTGAACCAGCCCGGCACGTGCTGCAGCCACTGCAGACGCGCTTCTTCGAGGTAGGTGAGGTAGTTGGCGTTGTTGACGTGATTGAACGCGTCAAGATCACGCCAGCGAACACCGATCGGGGCGACGAACAGCGGGGTGTTCGTCGTCTCGGTGGCCTGGGCATCCGTCACGGCCGAGGCGCTTTCCTGCGTCTCGGCCTTGCGCGTGCGCTGCTCAGGCACGGGTTGGGTGGAACTCATGCAGTCTTCTTCCGTAGTGCAGGTTTGCTCTTGCTCGTGCTCTGGGCCTTGGCCGCCTTGGCGGGCTTCATGTCCAGGTGCGGGGCAAGGAAATGTCCGGTATGCGAGCCCGCCATGGCAGCCACGGTTTCCGGCGTGCCGGTGACCAGGATGCGACCACCGCCGGCACCGCCTTCCGGGCCCAGATCGACCAGCCAGTCGGCGGTCTTGATCACATCGAGATTATGCTCGATCACCACCACGGTGTTGCCCTGGTCCACCAGCTTGTGCAGCACGTCGAGCAGCTGCTCGATATCGTGGAAGTGCAGACCGGTGGTCGGCTCGTCGAGGATGTACAGCGTGCGACCCGTATCTCGCTTGGACAATTCCTTGGACAGCTTCACGCGCTGCGCTTCGCCACCCGAGAGCGTGGTCGCGCTCTGGCCGAGCTTGATGTAATCCAGGCCCACGGCGCGCAGCGTTTCGAGTTTGCGTGCGATGGTCGGCACGTTTTCGAACAGCTTGAATGCATCTTCCACCGTCATGTCGAGCACGTCGGCAATCGTGTGGCCCTTGTAATGCACTTCCAGCGTTTCACGGTTGTAGCGCTTGCCATGGCAGACGTCGCAGGGAACATACACGTCCGGCAGGAAGTGCATCTCCACCTTGATCATGCCGTCGCCTTCGCAGGCCTCGCAGCGGCCACCGCGCACGTTGAAGCTGAAGCGGCCCGGCGTATAGCCGCGCGCACGCGCTTCGGGCACCTGCGCAAACAGCTCGCGCAGCGGCGTGAACAGGCCGGTATACGTGGCCGGGTTCGAACGCGGCGTGCGACCGATCGGCGACTGGTCGATGTCTACCACCTTGTCGAACAGTTCCAGTCCTTCGACGGATTTGTACGGCGCAGCCTGCTCGCTCGAACCGTTCAGTTCGCTGGCGGCGAGGCGGAACAAGGTGTCGTTGATCAGGGTCGATTTGCCCGAACCGGATACGCCGGTGACGCAGGTAAACAGGCCCGCCGGAATGGCCAGGTCGACGTTCTTCAGATTGTTGCCGCTGGCGCCCTTGAGGTGCAGCCACGAATCGGCGTCCAGCTGCTGGCGGCGTTCCTCGGGCACGCGAATGCCACGCTTGCCGGACAGGAACTGGCCGGTGATGGAACGCGGCGAGGCAAGCATGTCCTTGAACGATCCTTGCGCCACGATCTCGCCGCCGTGCACGCCGGCGCCGGGGCCGATATCGAGCACATGATCGGCCATGCGGATGGCATCTTCGTCATGCTCGACCACAATTACCGTATTGCCCAGATCACGCAGGCGCGTCAGCGTGCCGAGCAGGCGTTCGTTGTCGCGCTGGTGCAGGCCGATGGACGGCTCGTCGAGCACGTACATCACGCCGACCAGGCCGGCGCCGATCTGCGAGGCGAGACGAATCCGCTGCGCCTCGCCACCCGACAGCGAATCGGCCTGGCGATCGAGCGTGAGGTAGTTGAGACCCACGTCGTTGAGGAAGGTGAGGCGCTCGCGAATCTCCTTCACGATCTTCACCGCGATCTCGCCGCGCCAGCCGGTGAGCGTCAGCTTCTCGAAGAACGCCAGCGTGTCGTCGATCGAGCGGGAGGTGAGCGAGGGCAGTGCGTGGTCGGCGACGAACACGTTGCGCGCCGAACGATTCAGGCGCTGGCCTTCGCAGTCGGGGCAGGGACGGTCGCTGATGTACTTGGCCAGTTCCTCGCGCACCGCTGGCGATTCGGTTTCCTTGTAGCGGCGATCCATGTTCGGGATGATGCCCTCGAACGCGTGCTCGCGCGTCACCCGGCCACCGCGCTCGGTGATGTACTTGAAGGCGATCTTGTCCTTGCCGCTGCCGTACAGGATGGCCTTCTGGACGTCCGCCGACAGCTTGCGCCACGGCGTGTCCACGTCAAAGCCGTAATGCGCGGCCAGCGACAGGATCAACTGGAAATAATGGGCGTTGCGGCGATCCCAGCCGCGCACGGCGCCACCGGCAAGCGACAGCTCCGGATGCGCTACGACACGGGCGGGATCGAACACCTGGGTTACGCCCAGGCCGTCGCAGGTCGGGCAGGCGCCCACCGGCGAATTGAACGAGAACAGGCGCGGCTCAAGCTCGGGCAGCGAGTAATCGCACACCGGGCAGGAGTAGCGCGAGGAGAGCAACTGCTCGGGCGCCTTCGCATCGTCCATGTCGACCACGATGGCGATGCCGTCGCCAAGTCGCAGCGCGGTTTCAAACGATTCGGCCAGGCGCTGCTTGATGTCGTCGCGCGGACGGAAGCGATCGATCACCACTTCGATGGTGTGCTTCTGGCGCAGCGTCAGCGGCGGCACGGCGTCGAGGTCGTAGACGGCGCCGTCGACGCGTGCGCGCACGAAGCCCTGCGCGCGCAGCTGATCAAACACCTGCACGTGCTCGCCCTTGCGCTCGCGGATCACCGGCGCGAGCAGCATGAAGCGCTTTTCGGGATCGAGCGCCAGCGTGCTGTCCACCATCTGGCTGACGGTTTGCGCCTCGAGCGGAATGCCATGGTCCGGGCAACGCGGCGTACCTACGCGGGCATACAGCAGACGCAGATAGTCGTAGACCTCGGTGATCGTGCCCACGGTGGAGCGCGGATTGTGCGAGGTCGATTTCTGCTCGATGGAAATGGCCGGCGACAGACCCTCGATGTGGTCGACGTCCGGTTTTTCCATCATCGACAGAAATTGCCGGGCGTAGGCCGACAGCGATTCGACGTAGCGGCGCTGGCCCTCGGCATAAATGGTGTCGAAAGCCAGCGATGACTTGCCCGAACCGGATAGGCCGGTGATGACGATCAGCTTGTCACGCGGCAGATCGAGGTCGATGTTTTTGAGATTGTGCGTGCGCGCGCCGCGAATGCGGATCGTATCCATATCGCCCGGAGTCGTTTGGGGGAGGGAAAACTGTACTATACCAAACTTGTCAGTACGCTTATTACTGACGAATGCCACCCAACAAACTCTTAAGAGAAGATTCGGCCGAGTATGGCTTAATGGAATCTTTGGCCAGTTTCTGGCCGACATACGAACAGAGAGTGCGGATGGGCAAGCTGAAGAGATGGGGTGTTGCCATGGCGCTTGCAATGGGCATGGGACAGGCAATGGCGTCGTCGGCACCGGCCACAGAAGATCAGGTTCGGCAGCTGATGGAAGTCGTCGGAGTCGGCAAGATGCTGCTGCAGATGAACACCCAGGCGGTGACCACGCTGCAGCAGTCCATGCCGTGCGTGCAGCCCGAGTTCTGGCAGAACTATATGGACGCCAACCAGACCCAGCTGTTCATCGGCCGGCTGGTGCCCGTCTACCAGAAGCACTTCACTGCCGACGAGATGTCGGGGCTGCTGAAGTTCTACCGCTCGCCGCTGGGCCAGAAGGTCATCAACGAGATGCCCACCACCATGGCCGAGGCCAACCAGGCCGGCCAGCAGTGGAGCCATGAGCGCAGCGACCAGATGGTCAACGAACTCAAGCAGATGGGCACGCTGGACGGTTCCGGCCGCTGCCCGGGCAAGGTATCTACCACGCCGATCACGGGTACGGCCCTGGAGGGCGCGGCGGCGATCCAGGCGGCCGAGAACGGCGAAAAGATCAAGCCCAGGCAGGCAGCCGAGGGCGGCGACAAGGCCGAGTCCAAGCAGGCGCCGAAATCCGCTTCACACTCCAAGGCGCCGGCCAAGAAGACCACCAAGCCTGCCCCGAAGAAGACTACGCCAGCCAAGGCGCCGGCCAAGCCTGCCGCCAAGACGGCGGCCAAGGCCGAGGCCAAGCCTGCACCGGCCAAGACCGACACCAAGCCAGCTGCCACGACCGGCGGATCGACTGGTCAGTAATTGACCAGGCCGCCAGGGCTTCGTTATACTCCCGAGTTCACCGGTGCCTGATGGGTCCGGTGAACCCAAGAGAATAACGACAGAAGGGATAATCCCATGAGCTATGCAGTCATCAAGACCGGCGGCAAGCAGTACCGCGTTCAGCAGGGCGATGTCCTGCGCGTGGAGTTGCTGAACGCCGAAGAAGGCGCCGCCTTCACTTTCGATCAGGTCCTCCTGGTCGGCGCCGGTGAGTCGATCACCGTCGGTGCGCCCATCGTGGCCGGTGCCACCGTCAGCGCCACCGTGCGCAAGCACGGCCGTGCCGACAAGATCCGCATCATCAAGTTCCGCCGCCGCAAGCACCACAAGAAGCAGCAGGGACATCGTCAGCATTTCACCGAAGTCGAGATCACGGGCATCAACGCCTGAGCAACTGGAGCATTGAGTCATGGCACATAAAAAAGGCGTAGGTTCCAGCCGCAACGGTCGCGATTCGAACCCGAAGTATCTCGGCGTGAAGATCTACGGCGGCCAGGCTATTGAAGCCGGCAACATCATCGTGCGTCAGCGCGGCACCAAGTTCCATGCCGGTACCGGCGTGGGCCTGGGGCGCGACCACACGTTGTTTGCGCTGGTCGACGGCACCGTCGAATTCAAGGTGCGCGGCGAGAACAATCGCCGTTTCGTCAACGTCATCAAGGGTTAATTCTCCTTCGACGTTGCAGCGAAGGCCCCGCTTCGGCGGGGCTTTTGTTTTTTGAGAGCAGGGCATAGGGAATAGGGAGTAGGGAATCGGCCGGGCCGTTTCGCTATTCATCACGGTCCCGAGAACCCGGCTTTTACTACTCTCTATCCCCTTATTCGCTATTCCCCAGGCACCCCATGAAATTCGTCGACGAAGCCATCATCAATGTCAAAGCCGGCGACGGCGGCAACGGGTGCATCAGCTTCCGTCGCGAAAAATTCATTCCCTTCGGCGGCCCCGATGGCGGCGATGGCGGCAGCGGCGGCTCGGTGTGGCTGGTGGCCGACGAGGGCCTCAACACCCTGATCGACTTCCGTCACCAGCGCTCGTTCAAGGCCGAGCGCGGCCAGAACGGCATGGGCAGCCAGATGTACGGTAAGGGCGGGGAAGACACCTATATCCGCGTGCCGGTGGGCACCGTGGTGATCAACGTCGATACCGACGAGACCATTGGCGACCTCACCGTGAACGGCCAGCGTCTGCTGGTGGCGCAGGGTGGCAAGGGCGGCCTGGGCAATATCCATTTCAAGAGCTCGGTGAACCGTGCGCCGCGCAAGTCCACGCCGGGTACGCCCGGTGATCTGCGCGAGCTGAAGCTGGAGCTGAAGCTGTTGGCGGACGTCGGCCTGCTGGGTTTTCCCAATGCGGGCAAGTCCACTTTCATCCGCGCCGTTTCCGCGGCCACGCCGCGCGTGGCCGATTACCCGTTCACCACGCTGCATCCAAACCTTGGTGTGGTCAGTCTCGGTACGGATCAGAGTTTCGTGATTGCCGATATTCCGGGCCTGATCGAAGGTGCGGCAGATGGCGCGGGCCTGGGCATCCAGTTCCTGCGTCATGTGTCGCGCACGCGACTGCTGCTGCACGTGGTGGATATCGCGCCGATCGACGGTTCCGATCCGGTGGAGCAGGTGCGCGCGATCGAGCAGGAGCTGGAGAAGTTTGATCCCGAGTTGCTGGAGCGGCCGCGCTGGCTGGTGATGAACAAGGCTGACGTGCTGCCTGAGGATGAGCGTCAGGCGGTTGCGGCGGACGTGGTGGCGCGGCTGGAATGGAAGGAGCCGTCGTTCCTGGTGTCGGCCATTTCGCGCGAGAACACCATGCCGGTGTGCCAGCAGGTGTGGCGTTTCCTTGAGGCCGAGCATATGGCGCGGGTGGAGCGCGACGATATGGCTCCGGGGGATGTGAGGTTGCGGGGGGAGTGAGGGGGCGTTTGTCGCCATCTTCTTTCAGAAAAAAAGCGGCCTTCGGGCCGTTTTTTTGTGCTCGCGGGAGCGTCTCTGGCTCTTCGTCCCGGTCTTGCTCGTCATTCCTGCGAAGGCAGGAGGCGCTTTTCAACAGCCGAATGGCTGGTCATCCAGTGACTTTGCGCCGCGATTGTCGCGTCTCCGCGATCTGGCCGCCTACGCGGCGGGCGTTTCGAACGGCTGCCGCCGCTCGAGTCACTTTTCTCTTGCTGGCCCACGCATGCGCAGGAGCGCATGCGAACGGCGAAGCCGGCCCGAAGGGCGGAGGGCAGGATGCCCGGAGTAAGAGAAAAGTGACCCAAAGAGAATGGCCTAAAAGAGCAAGGGCTCGTAGCGTCGTGTTGAATACGATCGTCTGTCGCTCGAGGGGTTCGGAAGCGTGGCGATCGCCCGACATGCGATTGGGCTACACCGCAACGCGCCACGGCGAAGAGGGCTTAAAGCAAAGCCTCGCTGCGCATCGGCTTTAGGCATCGCTCCATCCGCCTGCCGTGCCGGCTTGTCTGTGGGAGCGCACCCTGTGCGCGACAGCCACGCTGAGGTGTACCGCTACGTAGGTTTGTCGCGCACAGGGTGCGCTCCCACAAATAGCTGTCCAGCCATTTTGATCCGCCATCCACAGGCCTGCGCGCTCCCTTGTAGGAGCGCACCTTGTGCGCGACCGCCATGCGTGGGTGTACCTCTCCGTAGGCTTGTCGCGCACAGGGTGCGCTCCCGCAAGAGGGTTGCCAGGCGGCCCCTAGGCGTCCGATAACCAAAAAGCCGGCTTGCGCCGGCTAACTTTCCATCAGGCACACAAAAAAGCCGGCTTCCGCCGGCTTTCTCGCCAACCCAAGATGCAGTTCACGAAGCTGGCTTACGCCAGCTCGTGGATCTTTGCGTTGAGGCGGCTCTTATGGCGAGCAGCCTTGTTCTTGTGGATCAGGCCGCGGGCAGCGTAGCGGTCCATGACCGGCTGGGCAGCGGCAAAGGCTTCAACGGCGGCAGCCTTGTCCTTGGCCTCGATGGCCTTGACGACCTTCTTGAGGGCGGTGCGCACCATGGAACGGGCGCTGACGTTGCGCAGGCGGCGCTGCTCGGACTGGCGCGCGCGCTTCTTCGCGGACTTGATGTTGGCCAAGGTAGAACTCCGAAATGAATTGCTGGGTTGGAAAAAGACGGCAAGTATGCGGCTAATGAGCCGTTGCGTCAACAGCTTAGCCGTTTTTCAAGGCGCTCCAAGGAGCGCCATGCCACCAAGATGGTGGCCTAGGGGAACGGACGGCCCTGATTATGCCACGTCTGCGCTGTCATCTTTCCATTCCGGGCTGTCAAACTACGCGCCTTTCGCCGCCGGGGCAGAGGGGCTCCGGCGCGCAGTACGTCTCACCAGCATAGGTACGGCCTCAAGGCATGAAGTCTCCCAGCATGTTCCGCGGGCTGCTGTCATTCAGCAGCATGACCATGATTTCGCGCGTACTCGGGCTGGTCCGGGACATGTCGATCAACGCCACCTTTGGCGCCAATGCGGCCACCGATGCGTTCTGGGTGGCGTTCCGCATCCCCAACTTCATGCGCCGCCTGTTTGCGGAGGGCTCGTTCTCGACGGCCTTCGTGCCGGTCTTCACGGAAGTGAAGGAGAAGCGGAGCCATGACGATCTGAAGCAGCTGATGTCACGCGTGTCGGGCACGCTGGGCGGGGTGCTGCTGGTGATCACGGCGTTGGGCGTGATTTTCGCGCCCCAGGTCGCTGCGCTGTTTTCGCAGGGCGCGGCCGATACGCCGGAGAAATTCGCGTTGACGGCGCAGCTGCTGCGCCTGACGTTTCCGTTCCTGCTGTTCGTCTCGCTGACGGCGCTCTGTGGCGGCGCGCTCAACAGTTTCCACAAGTTCGCATTGCCGGCGCTGACGCCCGTGATTCTCAACCTGTGCATGATCGGCGGCGCGCTGTGGCTGTCGAAGTTCGTGCATCCGCCGATCATGGCGATGGGCTGGGCAATCATGGTCGCGGGCCTGCTGCAGTTGCTGTTCCAGCTGCCGTCGCTGCGCGGGCTGGATCTGCTGACGCTGCCGCGCTGGGGCTGGAGCCATCCGGATGTGCGCCGCATTCTCACGCTGATGGTGCCCACGCTGTTCGGCTCGTCGATCGCGCAGATCAATCTGTTGCTGGATACGGTGATCGCGGCCTACCTGATGACGGGTTCGCAGAGCTGGCTGTCGCAGGCCGACCGCTTCCTCGAGTTGCCGTTGGGCCTGTTTGGCGTGGCGCTTGGTACGGTGATCCTGCCGTCGCTGTCGCGCCACCACGTGACCACCGACAAGGACGGTTTCTCCAAGGCGCTGGACTGGGGCCTGCGCATCACGTTGCTGATTGCCGTGCCGGCGATGTTTGCGCTGATGCTGCTGGCCAAGCCGCTGGTGGCCACCTTGTTCCAGCATGGCCAGTTCACGCCCTTCGACACGCGCATGGCGACGCTGTCGATTACGGCGCTCAGCTTTGGCCTCCCTGCGTTCGCCTTGGTGAAGGTGGCATTGCCGGCGTTCTATGCGCGCCAGGACACGCGCACGCCAGTGCGCGCTGGCGTGGCTTCGCTGGTGGCGAACATGGTGCTCAATGTGATTTTCGTGGCGATGCTTTACGTGCTGTGGGCCACGCCGACGCAGCGCCAGTTGCCCTGGCTGGACGGCATTGCCGCGGTGCCTGGCCTGCACATGGCGCTGGGCATGGCGAGCGCGCTGGCGAGCTATATCAACTTGGGATTGCTGTGGCATTGGCTGCGTCAGGCCGGCGTGTATCAGCGCCAGCCCGGCTGGGCTCGTCACATGGTGCGCCTGGTGCTGGCCTGCGCGGTGATGGTGGTCGTGCTGTTGGTCGGCATGTGGGTGTGGCCGGATTGGACCGAGGCCGGCAAGTGGACCCGTGCGTGGCACCTGGCCGTGCTGGTGGCGGCGGGTGGCGGCGCCTATGTGGTGACGCTGTTTGCGGCGGGGTTCCGCTTGCGCGAATTGCGTGGCGTTTGAGGCGGGGTTTGGGCCGAAACGCCGCGCTTCAGCCGGTATACTCGCCCGATGATGAGACTTTCCAGGGATGTCGCCGGCCCTAGTCTGGCGCCCGGCGGCAGCGTCGTAGCCGTTGGCGCGTTCGACGGCCTGCACCGCGGTCACCAGGCCCTGCTTGCGCAGGTGCATGAGCGCGCCGCCAAGCTTGGGCTCACGGCTATCGTGGTGAGTTTTGAGCCGCTGCCGCGGGCTTATTTTTCACCGGAGCCCGTGGCCCGGCTGTCCAGCGTTCGCGAAAAATTACGCGGGTTCGACGAAGCCGGCATGGAGCAGGTGCTCTTGTTGCGCTTCAACCGAGCCCTCACTTCTATGACGGCGGAAGATTTCATTCGCCGCGTGCTGGTGGATCGGCTGAACGCGCGTGAGGTGTGGGTGGGCACGGATTTCCGCTTTGGCCACAAGCGCAGCGGCGATGTGGCGATGCTGGAGCGAGTGGGGCCCGAGCTGGGATTCACCGCCCGCACGATGCCTTCGGTGCTGCTGGATGGTGCGCGGGTATCGGCCACGCGGGTCCGCATGCTGCTGGCAGCCGGCGAATTTTCCGGCGCGGCGCCGCTGCTGGGCCGGCCGTTCGTGATCGAAGGCAAGGTGGAATACGGCAAGCAGCTGGGTCGCCAGCTTGGTTACCCGACCGCCAATATCCATCTGCGTGACCGGTCCAGCCCCGTTCACGGCATATTTGCCGTACGCGTGGGCCTGGGCGAAAGCGAGTGCAGCTGGCCCGGCGTCGCCAGCCTCGGCGTTCGTCCCACCGTGAACGAGGTGCCGGAGCCGCTGCTGGAAGTGCATTTGTTCGACTTCGAGGGCGATCTCTACGGCCAGCGCATGGCGGTGGAATTCGTGGCGAAGCTGCGTGATGAGCAGAAATTCGACAACCTGGACGAGTTGACCGTCCAGATGGCCAAAGACGCGCGCCAGGCCCGTGAGTTGCTGGGCATGAATCCGCGTCTCAGCGAGGCGTAACTGCCTCAAATCCGGTAACGTTGGCGCTTTCGCCGTGATGGTAGAAGCGCCGGCCCCAGGGCCATGGCGCTGCCGAGGCGACACCCGAACAACCCGACGATCAGAGCATCCCCAGGCAATGACCCAGGATTACAAGAACACCATCAACCTGCCGCAGACGGAATTCCCGATGCGCGGCGACCTCCCCAAGCGCGAGCCCAAGTGGCTGGCCGATTGGCAGCAGGTGGGCCGCTACGAGCAGATCCAGGAGCGCGCCGCCGGCCGCGACAAGGTGTTTGTGCTGCATGACGGCCCGCCGTACGCGAACGGTGCGATCCACCTGGGTCATGCGGTGAACAAGGTGCTCAAGGACGTGGTGGTGAAGTCGCGCCTGCTGGCCGGTTTCCGCGCGCCTTACGTGCCGGGCTGGGACTGCCACGGCCTGCCGATTGAAGTGGCGATCGAAAAGAAGTTCGGCCGCGTGGGCGACAAGCTCGACGCCGCTGCGTTCCGCCAGAAGTGCCGCGAGTACGCGCAGCAGCAGATCGACCTGCAGCGCACCGACTTCAAGCGCCTCGGCGTGCTGGGCGATTGGGAACACCCGTATCGCACGATGGATTTCAAGTACGAAGCGGACATGGTGCGTGCGCTGGCCAAGATCGTCGGCAACGGTCACGTCGTGCGCGGTGCCAAGCCGGTCTACTGGTGCTTCGATTGCGGTTCGGCGCTGGCTGAAGCGGAAATCGAATACGCCGACAAAGTCTCGCCGGCTGTCGACGTCGCTTATGACGCAGTGGACCCGAAAGCGCTCGCACAGAAGTTCGGGGTGGATGCGGGCGATGCCATCGTCGCCATTCCGATCTGGACCACCACGCCGTGGACGTTGCCGGAAAGCCTGGCGGTGTCGCTGGGTGGCGAGCTCGAATACGCGCTGATCGAAGGTCCGGCGCGCGAGGGCCAGCGCGTGCTGCTGGTGATCGCCAGCGCACTGGTCGAGAAGGCCGCGCATCGTTATGGCATCGATGAGCCGAAGGTGTTTGGCCATGTCGACGGGCAGACGCTGGAAGGCGTGCTGCTCAAGCATCCGTTCTATGCACGCGAAGTGCCGGTGCTGATCGGCGACCACGTGTCCGCCGAAGACGGTACCGGCGCCGTGCACACCTCGCCAGACCACGGCGTTGAAGACTTCGTCGTCTCGCGCAAGTACGGCATCGAGACGCTGAATTACACCGAGGCCCGCGGCACCTATCGCGCCGATACGCCGGCCGCGCTCGATGGCACGGTGATCGCGGGCAAGCATCTGTGGAAGGCCAACGACGAAATCGTCGAGCTGCTGCGTCGTCGTGGCGTGCTGCTGGCGTTTGCCAAGATCGAGCACAGCTATCCGCATTGCTGGCGCCACAAGTCGCCGGTGATCTTCCGCACCACGCCGCAGTGGTTCATCAGCATGGAGAAGGAAGGCCTGCGCCAGACCGCACTCGATGCGATCAAGCAGGTGCGCTGGGTGCCGGGCTGGGGCGAAGAGCGCATCGCCGGCATGGTGGGCGATCGTCCCGACTGGTGCATCTCGCGTCAGCGCACCTGGGGCGTGCCGATCGCGCTGTTCATCAACAAGAGCACGCAGGAACCGCACCCCGATAGCGTCGCGCTGCTGGAGCAGGTGGCCAAGCGCATCGAACAGGGCGGCATCGACGCGTGGTATGCGCTTGATGCAGCCGAGCTGCTCGGCGATCAGGCGAAGGACTATGAAAAAGTCCTCGACGTGCTCGACGTGTGGTTCGATTCCGGCGCCAGCCACTTCACCGTGGTGGGCCAGCGTCCCGAACTGCAGCAGGGCAATGCGAGCAGCTACAAGGTGATGTACCTGGAAGGCTCGGACCAGCATCGCGGCTGGTTCCAGTCCTCCTTGCTCACCTCGTCGGCGATGTTCGCGAAGGCGCCGTACAACGACGTGCTCACCCACGGCTTCACCGTGGATGCGCAGGGCCGCAAGATGTCCAAGTCGATGGGCAACGGCATCGAGCCGCAGGACATCATGAAGAACCTGGGCGCGGACATCCTGCGCCTGTGGATCTGCTCGACCGATTACCGCAACGAGATGTCCTTGTCGGACGAGATCTTGAAGCGCGTGTCCGATACCTATCGCCGCATCCGCAACACCGCGCGCTTCCTGCTCGGCAATCTCGATGGCTTCGATCCGGCCAAGCATCTGGTGCCGGTGGAAGAAGGCACGCTGCTCGACCAGTGGGTCGTGCAGCAGGCGTACGACGTGCAGCAGGCGGTGACAGCGGCGTATGACCGCTACGATTTCCCGGAGATCGTCCAGCGCGTGCAGAACTTCTGCACCAACGAGCTGGGCGCACTGTACCTGGATATCACCAAGGATCGCCTCTACACGATGCCGACCGAAAGCCATGGTCGCCGCAGCGCGCAGAGCGCGATGTATCGCATCGCCGAGGCACTGGTGCGCTGGCTGGCGCCGGTGCTCACCTTCACGGCGGAAGAAATCTGGCAGCACATGCCGGGCAAGCGTGGCGAGAGCGTGCTGTTCGAGACCTGGTACGACGGTCTGGCGGCAACGCAGGGTTCGCCGGAGCAGCGTCGTTACTGGTCGGACCTGCTGGCGATCCGCGATACCGCGTCGCGCGTGCTCGAAGGCATGCGCAAGGCCGAGCAGATCGGCGCGTCGCTGGAAGCGAAGGTGGCCATCCATGCCGACGCCGCTGTGGTTGCGCGTTATCAGCCGGCCGCGTCGGAGCTGCGCTTCTTCTTCATCAGTTCCGATGTGCGTCTGGATCTGGCCGGTGGCCAGCCGGCCGACGCAGTGCTGACCGAGCTGGAAGGTGCGGACGTGTGGGTGTCGGCGACGGTGAGCGACGCGGCCAAGTGCGTGCGTTGCTGGCAGCGTCGCGATGATGTCGGCACGCATGCGGCGCATCCGGAACTGTGCGATCGCTGCATCAGCAATGTGGAAGGGCCGGGCGAGAATCGTCGCTGGTTTTAACCCGATGGAAACTCACGTCGATAGAGTCGGCGTGAGTCACCTTGCATCGCGCTATACGCTCGTCATCCCGGCGAAAGCCGGGATCCAGCGCCTTTCAGCTCCAGAGCAAAGTCACTGGATTCCGGCTTTCGCCGGAATGACGGGGATAGGATAGGTTGGGGCAAACGTCCCATTCCGCCCTGACTTCCTGGAGAAGCAGGTGTCATTCGGAATACTGAATTCGCTTATGAAACCCAAACCCAACGCCCTGTCCTGGCTCGTGCTCTCCCTCGTCGTCATCGTGCTCGATCAACTGAGCAAGTGGTGGGCGCTTGCGGCGTTGCAGCCCGCTGGTACGCCGCATCCCGTGATTCCCGGTTTCCTCAACTGGACGCTGGCTTTCAACAGGGGCGCGGCTTTCAGCTTCCTCGCCAACAACGACGGCTGGCAGCGCTGGTTCTTCGTGCTGCTCGCGGTGGTGATCAGCGGCGTGCTGGTCGTGTGGCTGTCGCGCACGCCGCGCGGCGACTGGAAGACGGCACTGCCGCTGGGCCTGATCGTGGGCGGTGCGCTGGGCAATCTCATCGACCGCCTGCATGCCTCTCAGGTCACCGATTTCATTCACGTGTATTTCCGCGAGTGGAACTATCCGGTGTTCAATCTCGCCGACTGTGGGATCACCGTGGGTGCCGTGATGCTGGTGGTCTTCGGCTTGTTCCAGGGCAAGGCCAAGGCCTGACCCGGCGCTCACGTATGGTCACGGCGACCGTGCGATAATGGCGACCAGTCAGTCTGATAGGTCCGGAGCTTCCGTGGACATCCTGCTCGCCAATCCCCGTGGTTTTTGCGCTGGTGTGGATCGCGCCATTGCCATTGTCGAACGCGCGCTCGAATCCTATGGCGCCCCCATCTATGTGCGTCACGAAGTGGTGCACAACCGCTACGTGGTCGACAAGCTGCGTGCTGATGGCGCGGTGTTCGTCGAGGAACTGCACGAAGTGCCGGACGGCGCCACGGTGATCTTCAGCGCGCATGGCGTGTCCAAGGCCGTGCGCGAAGAGGCCGATCAGCGCGGCCTGAAAGTGTTCGACGCCACCTGCCCGCTGGTCACCAAGGTGCATATGGAAGTGGCGCGCCTGGGTCGTATCGGCCGCAGCGTCGTGCTGATCGGTCACGGCGGCCATCCCGAGGTCGAAGGCACCATGGGCCAGTGGAACCCTGCCAACACTGGCGAGATCCTGCTGGTGGAATCGGTGGAGTGCGTGGCCACGCTGGAGCCGAAGTTTCCGCACGAGCTCTCGTACGTCACGCAGACCACGCTGTCGGTGGACGACACCAAGGCGATCATCGAAGCGCTGCGCGCGAAATTCCCGGATATCGACGGTCCGCGCAAAGACGACATCTGTTACGCCACGCAAAATCGCCAGGATGCCGTGCGCCGTCTCGCCGCCTCGGTGGATCTGATGCTGGTGGTGGGCTCGGTCAATAGCTCCAACTCCAACCGCCTGCGCGAGTTGGCGGAGAAAGAGGGCGTGCGTTCCTATCTCATCGACGGGGCGGAGCATATCGAGCGTAGCTGGCTCGACGGCGTCACCCACATCGGCCTCACCGCCGGCGCATCGGCGCCGGACAAGCTCGTGCGCGACGTTATTGCGCGCCTGCAATCGTGGGGCGCCGGCGCAGTGCGCGAACTCGACGGCGAGCCGGAGACGATCACCTTCGCCTTGCCCAAGGAACTGCGCCTGGTCGGCGGCGTTTCCGCGAGTCTTTGATCGCACACATCTTGCGCGGTTCTGCTCCGCTCCGTAGAATTCACGGTTCCTCGCCGGAATAGCTCAGTTGGTAGAGCGGCGCATTCGTAATGCGTAGGTCGTAGGTTCGATTCCTATTTCCGGCACCAGTATCAAGAGAAAGAGCCCGCGCAAGCGGGCTCTTTTTTTGTTGGCCACGAATGCCAATCACTGGATCTTCGGTTCGAGCCTCTTCTTGGTGTCGCAATAACTTGCGAGACGCCGGCGCTCCTCTGTGATGCGACCATAACTGCTAAAACAGCTATATCTGTATGATTCTATAGGGCTGTTCTAGAAAATTGCGGCTCCGATCACGGGGAGCAAGCGTCCGCTTACCGCTCATCGGCAAGTTCTTACCGTTTATCCCGAAAGAATTTACGATTTGGTTTGTAAGCCCTAGGCTGACCCCTAAGTAGTCAGAAGGGGCTGACCATGTGCGTAAAAGCGATGGGGGGCGTCGGCAGTAGTGCCGGGCGCTTCCAGACCGGATTCACATTGGTCGAGTTGATGGTGACGCTTGCAGTGCTCGTGGTGTTGACCGCCATCGCGGTGCCGAGCTTTCGCAGCCTCACGCTTTCCAATCGTCTGACGGCTTCGGCCAACGAGATCGTGGGCACCATCCAGGTCGCGCGGATGGAAGCGATCAAGCGCAACGCGCGCACCCAGCTGTGCAGCAACTCCGCCACCAGCAATGCCGCAGACACCCTGGGTCAGGCCTGTGGAACGTCGCTGGGCGCCGTTGTGGCCACGACGGCGACGGGTCCCGTGGTGGTGCGTGAGAGTCAGCTCGATTTGACCGGCTCGGTGATCGTGGCGGGAGATATGAAGGCGCTCCGCTTCAACGCGCAAGGCATCGCGCACGCCACCGGCAGTTCCGCGCCCTATGAAGGCAACGTCATCGATATCTGTACGCCGTCGCTGCGTGCCGAGAATCATCGGGTGATTCGAATGGTGGCCGGTTCGGTCGTGGAGACCGTCACGACTTCAACAGAGTGTTCCTCATGACGACGCATCGTTTTCGCATCGCCCGTTCTTGCCGCCGCACCCATGACGCTGGCGCAGCACACGCGCAGCACGGCGTGGGACTCATCGAGGTATTGGTGGCAGTGTTGTTGCTGTCCATCGCGTTTCTCGGCGTCGCGGCGCTGCAGGCCAAGTCGCTGTCCACCAACAACAGCGCGATGGCACGCAGCATGGCGACGATGGCCAGCTATTCCATCCTCGATGCAATGCGGGCCGACTACGCCTTGGCTATTGCGGGCGGCTACAACACCTCATCGCCGATCAAGGCCAGTGCTTGCCCTGCGGCCGATACGACGGTCAAGAACACGCAGTTGAATGATTGGTGCGTGCAGCTGGGTCAGACGCTCGGTGCGAGCGACGCCACGACTGGCAGCATCGCCTGCACCGGCACGCGGGGCGACTGCACGATCACCATCACGTTCGACGACAGCCGTGCCGGGAAGGGCGGGGCGAGCAACCAGACTGTCGTGACCAGGGGCATGCTATGACGCCGCGTTTGCTCCGTTCTGCGCTGCATCGTCGTGACGCCGCGCGCGGCTTCACCCTTATCGAGCTGATGGTGGCCATGTTGCTCGGCCTGGTCGTGATGGCCGGCGTGGGCAGCGTGTTTCTCTCCAACCAGCGCGTGTATCGCACCAACCGCGCGCTGAGCGATGTGCAGGACAACTCGCGCGCGGCGTTCGAACTGCTGGCGCGAGACATCCGCAATGCGGGCCTTACTGCTTGCAGCAATAGTGGCCGCGTGGCCAACGTGCTCAATATCGGGCCGGTCAACGGCGGCACGACCTGGTGGGGCAATTGGAACAATGCGGTTCGCGGCTTCGAAGGCAACGACGCCGATGTAGCCGCCGGCACTGGCGATGCCGATCGCATTGCCGGACAGGCATCGCTGCAATTGCTCGGTGGCGACGATACGAGCTATAGCGTTGCGTCGCACGATCCCAGCACGGCGACGTTTGCATTGAACGAAGCCAGCACGGATCTTGCGGCAGGCGATGTATTCATCGTGTGCGACTACGATCACGCGGCCATCTTCAAGTCCAACAGCTATAGCGCCACGGCCAAAACGATTGGCCATGCCACCACCGGCGGCAATTGCTCGACCGGCCTGGGCTTTCCGACCTCATGCGGCTCCGCCAACTTCTACACGTTCGGCGCCAATGCTTATGTGACTCGCCTGAATGTGTCGGACTGGTACGTCGGCAAGAATCCGGCCGGCACCCGCTCGCTGTATCGACTGGGTCGCGCAGGCGGCACGCCGACACGCCAGGAAATGGTGCGTGGCGTGTCCGATATGCAGCTCAGATATCACCAGAGCGATCTGGCGGGTACGCCGTTCGTCAAGGCAAGCGACGTCACCAACTGGGGCAACGTGAATGCGGTTCGCGCCACGCTGACCATGCAGAGCGCGGACGAGCATGCGAGTACCAGCAATACCTCGCTGGTACGCAGCTTCACTGTGACCACCACCGTGCGCAACCGGGTGCTGTGAGATGAGTGCCATGAATCCTCAAGCGGTTTCTCCCCTGAGCACCAGCGCGACGCGGCGCATGCGTGTGATGCGAGCACAGCCCAAGCGCGAGCGAGGCGTCGTGCTGGTGGTGGCCTTGCTGCTGCTGGTGGTGGTGACGCTGGTCGGCTTTGCCGCCGTGCGCGGCACCATCATGCAGCAGAAGATGGCCGCCAATCATTACGACCGGCAGATCGCGTTCCAGAGCGCGGAGGCCGCGCTGCGCGCCGCCAAACTGCGAATCAATGCAAATCCCGGCGACATCGCGCGCAACTGCCGCACCGGCTCGAGCGCATGCCTGTCCAATCCGTTCAACGATCCGAATTTGCCATCCGGCAGCATTCACGACGTTGCCGAGGGCACGGCGGATGGCCAGTTCACCAAGGCATCGGTGGCGTCCAGCCAGCCGCAATACGTGATCGAGAACATGGGCAACTGGGCTGATCCCACTTCCGACACCGGTTTCGATCAGAGCGCCAATTCCTACAACTACGGCAATTCCGGCGGTTCCACCTCGGCCGTCTACTACCGCATCACCGCGCGCAGCGGCGATCCGACGGCGGTGGGCGATCGTGCAGTCGTGGTTTTGCAAGCCATCGTCAAGCATCGCTGAGTTGCATCGACGCGGCGCCGGTGGATCGTGCGCTGTTCACCTTCAGGGCGGATCGATATGAACAATCATTCCAGCTTGCGCGCCCGCGCAGGCCGCTTCACGGGCAGGCTGCTGTCGGCCGGCCTCACGGTGCTGGCGCTCGGTGTGCTCTCCACGCCGAGCATGGCGGCGGTGACGGTGGACCAGCAACCGCTGATCATCCAGAAATCGCTGCCGCCCAACATCGTGCTGATGTTCGACGATTCCGGCTCGATGGCCTGGGATTTCATGCCCGATGCAAAGTTCCTGACCGGCGCGACGACCAACAACGGCGTCACGATGGTGGATCTCGATGCGCTGCGCTATTCGGGCAATAACGGCACCTACTACAACCCCACTGTGACCTATGCGCCGCCGGTGAAGGCCGATGGCACGAAATACACCGCGCCCACCGGCATCGACAGCGCCTTCGTCGATGGCTTTCGCAGCACGACGACCACGGATGCGACGCAGTATGCGTCCGATAGCTTCTGCGACTACAACAACGTTCGTACCTGCACGGCGACCGGCAGCACCTCGTACCACTACTTCAAGTACTACACGGCCATTACGACGTCGTCGAGCAACACCAGCACCTATGCGGCCAATCCCAAGTGCACCAGCGGCAACGACACGCTGGTGACCGACGGCGGCACCAACAACGGCATGTGCAAGCACATCAGGAGCAACGGCAACATCAGCTATCGCGATCCGAGCACCAGTTGCGACAGCGCGGACACGTATCTGCCATCCAGCATGCTGTGCCAGAAGGTCACTACGGTCACCACCACGACCAATCTGTTCACCTATACGGTGCCGGGAACCAACGGAACCTATACGCGCAAATACATCGGCAAGACCGGCTCCTGCACAGCCGCCGGCCTGACCTCCGCCACCTGCGACGACAGCCTCACGGCGCAGCAGAACGTGGCCAACTGGTTCTCGTATTTCCGCACGCGCATCCTGATGGCCAAGAGTGGCCTGATGAATTCGTTCTCGACGCTGGATACCACCTTCCGCGTTGGCTTCGGCTCGATCGACGGCAACAACGACTCCAAGTTGCCCACCGGTCAGACCAGCAAGAACAACTTCAATATCGCCAACGTGAAGCCCTTCGTCGATCAGAAGAGCGCGTTCTGGACGTGGCTTGAGGGCGAGACAGCCAGCAACGGCACGCCCTTGCGTTCGGCCCTCGATGCGGTGGGCCTGTACTACAAGACCGATCAGCCCTGGGGCTCGATGAGCAGCGACCCTGACTATGGCACCGCCAGCGGCAACACCGAACTGGCCTGCCGCCAGTCCTACACGATCCTCACCACCGACGGCTTCTGGAATGGTGCCGCGGCATCCACCAGTGTCGGCGATGCGGACAGCACGGCGAAGACGAATACGGGCGGCAACAACCAGTCCTATACGTTCACCGCGGCCAAACCATTCAAGGACAGCGTGTCCGGCACGCTGGCCGACGTGGCGATGTACTACTGGGTCAACGACCTGCGTACGAATACGTCCAACGAAGTGCCGGTGAACAACGAAGACCCGGCCTTCTGGCAGCACATGACCACGTTTACCTTGGGCCTGGGCTTTACGCCCACCGGCATCACGCCGGCGGGGACCACGGTGGACCAGATCTTCAATTGGGCGCGTGGCGGTACGGCGATCGACAACTTCGCCTGGCCGGCGCCCAGTTCCGACAGCATCAACAATATCGCCGACCTCGCGCATGCGGCCGTCAATGGTCACGGTGGTTTCTATTCCGCGACCAGCCCGGAAGCGTTTACCAGCGGCCTGAAGGATGCGCTCAAGCGCGCCACGGAGCGCGTCGGTACGGGCGCCAGCCTGGCCGCCAACTCCACGCAGTTGAAGACCGGCACGGTCGCCTACCAGGCCAACTACTACACGGCGAAGTGGAAGGGCGATCTCAAGGCGCTGTCGATCAATGCCAACTCCGGTGCGATCGCAACCAATCCCGATTGGACGGCGACCGCGGCGCTGCCGGCCTACGCCGATCGCAAGGTGTATAGCTACAACGCATCGGCGGTGTCTCCCAATACGCCGGTGTTCCAGTTCAATGCGGCCAACGTCGGCATGCTGTCCGGCACCCAGCAGCTCGCGCTGGGCGCGACCAGCGCCGCGCAGCAAACCATGATCAGCTACCTGCTGGGCGATACCTCGCAAGAGCAGCGCAATGGTGGAGCGTTGCGCAACCGCGACACACCCCTGGGTGACATCGTCAACTCCCAGCCGGTGTACGTGGGTGCGCCCAACGCCAACCAATTTGTCGGCAAGAGCTTTACCGGCTCCAGTACGTTTGCCGATTACGCGGCGGGCAAGGCCGGCCGGGCCGGTCGCATCCTCGTGGCGGCCAACGACGGCATGCTGCACGCCTTTAACGGCAGCACGGGTGCCGAGGTGTACGCCTATCTGCCGTCGGCCGTGATCACCAGCAACCTCAAGCAGATTGCGAATCCTGCCTACGGCGGCACCGACGTAGTCCATCAATACTTCAACGACGGCGAGTTGACGGTGGCCGACGTTTACTACGGCAGCCCTGGCGCCTGGCATACCGTGGCGGTGGGCACCACCGGCCGTGGCCTGGCCAAGTCGGTGTACGCGCTCGACGTGACCGATCCGGCCGTCTTCAATTTGCTGTGGGAACGCTCGGCGACCGACGGCCTCACCAATAGCAGCTATATCGGTCAGATGAACGGCAAGCCCGTCATCGCGCAAACCGCCAATGGCTCGTGGTCGGTGTTGATCGGCAATGGCTACAACAGCAGCAGTGGCACGGCGGCGCTGTTGCAGTTCGGCATCACCGACGGTGCGCTGACGGTGCACACGACCTCCGATCCGGCTACAGGCAACGGCCTCGCCGCTCCCGCCGTTTGGATCGGCAATAGCGCCAACGGCATCAGCACGGTGGCCTATGCGGGCGATGCCAAGGGGCAGGTGTGGAAGTTTGGCCTCAATGACGGCACTGCCGCCACGCCCAGCAGCATCGGATCGCTGGTATTCACGGCCACCGATGCGGGTGGCACGGCACAGCCGATCACGGCGGGCATGCTGATGGGACGCGATCCGGCCACCAGCAATCTGTGGTTGTTCTTCGGCACGGGCAAGTACCTGGCTTCGGCGGATCTCAACAACAAGGCCACGCAGACCTGGTACGGCCTGATCGTGCAGGCGTCCAGCGACACGGTGGTGAGCAACCTGGTGTCGGGTGGTCGCACGGCACTCGTGCAGCGCCAGATCCTGGTTGAATCGGCGGGCGACGCTGCAGCGACTCCGCCGGTGTCGCCGGGTCGCGCCATCACGGCCAAGCCGAGTACCAGCGATCTGGGCGACAAATCCGGCTGGTACATGGACCTGACGTCGCCCAGCAAGGGCGCCGAGGGCGAACGCATCGTCACGCCCAACCAGTTCCAGGGCAGCATGCTGCTCGGCACGACGCGCATCCCGCAGGCTACCGACGCGTGCAATCCCTCGGGTCGCGGCTGGATCATGGCGCTCGACCCGTTCAGCGGTACCGCGGCCAGCACCAGCTTCTTCGACCTCAATGGCAACGGTGCGATCAACGACGCCGACGGGGTCAAGTCGGGCAACAACACCCTCGCCAACAGCGGCATCGGTTTCAGCTCACTGCCGAACAATCCGATCTTCGTGGGCGGCGTGATGCTGGTCAGCTTCGACAACGGCTCGAACGGCAGCGTCTATACCGCCGGTTCGCAGGGAGAGTTCACCCGCGTGTCATGGCGCGAACTGGTCAATCCCTGAGCGATGTCCCATGCGAATTAGGAGAACAGGCCCCATGTCCCGTCAACACGATTCCAGCGGCAGCGTTGCTCACCATCATTTTGAACGGGGCTTCACCCTGGTCGAGATGATCGTGGTGGTGGCGATCATCGCCATCCTTTCGGCCATCGCCGTGCCGTCGTATTTCAAGCACGTGGCGAAGACCAACCGCATCGCCGCGCAGGGTTGCATGTCCGAATACGCCAACTATATGGAGCGCTACTACACCAGCAATCTGCGTTACGACCAGACGCCCGCGGGTGTCGCCAACGCTGACCCGCATATGGACTGCCAAGCGCAGATCGCCCGCAATTACACGCTCGCGCCGGCCAGCACATCGACATCGTTCACCATCACGGCTACGCCCACCACGGTGCAGCTCAATCGCGATGCGGTATGCGGCACGCTGACGCTCAATCATCGCGGCGCTCGCACACCTGGCGTGGCAGGCTGCTGGTAAGCGGGAGCGAAATGAACTGCAGGGCCGCCGTAGGGCGGCCTTGCTTCATGTGGCGGACGTCTCTGCGTCCGACCAGCGCAGGTGCAAGCCGGAATGACGGTGCACCGGTTGCTCCACTGCTTGGCGAACGATGGCTGCGGGCGCGAGCAGGCTAAACCAGCGGCGCGCACGCGTGATGCCGGTATAGAGCAGTTCGCGCGTCAGCACCGCGCTGGCTTCAGCGGGAAGTACCAGGGCCGCGTGTTCGAACTCCGACCCCTGCGACTTGTGCACCGTCATGGCATAGACGGTTTCGCGTTCGCCCAAACGCGACGGCAATACAAAGCGGAGACGGGTGCTGCCGTCGTCCGCGGCACCGGCCACTTCGAAGGCGACGCGCAGGTGCAGTACGCCGTGTTCGTCGGGAACACGCAGGGCAATGCCCACGTCGCCATTCATCAGGCCGAGGCTGTAGTCGTTGCGTGTCACCAGCACGGGGCGGCCCTCGTACCACTCGTGGCTGCTGTCGACCAGCTGATGCTGATGCAGCAGCTGGGCGATCTGGCGATTGAGCCCTTCGGTGCCGAACGGCCCGTGCCTCAGTGCGCACAAGAGCTGGAAGCTGCCGAATGCGCGTAGCACGCCACGCGCCCATGTTTCAAAAGCAGCGGGACCGGCACCGGGCGAAGGACGCTCGCGATGCATCCACTGGATGTAGTGGCGATAGCCTTGCGGTTGCAGCTCACCGCGCTGTGGCAGGAATTGCGCTTGACCGCCATTCAACACCAGCTCGGCGAGCGAGCGGGCATCGGCCGCCGCATCGATCCATGCGATATCCGCGTGTTGTCCGGCAAGCAGCGTCTGCACGCGCGCGGCATGGCCTTCGTTGACCTGTTGCGCGAGGCTGCCGATGCCGCTGTCCGCGCCGAAGCGATGACTGTGGCGCAGCATGGCGACGTGCTGGTCGAGCGGACGCGCGTCGGCGCGCACCCAGCCATCGATGCGGTCGCCAGTAGTCTCGCGCAACCATTGCGCGGTCGCTTCGTTGTAGTGGCCGGTGTCGGCGCGTCGGCACAGATCGCCGAGTACGGCGCCAGCCTCCACCGACGAAAGCTGGTCCTTGTCGCCAAGCAGCACGAGGCGTGCCTCGTCGGGCAAGGCGGCGAGCACGGCGGACATCATCTCCAGGTCGATCATCGACGCCTCGTCGATCACCAACACGTCCAGGTGCAGTGGATGACTGCGGTCGTGACGGAAGCGTCGCGTATCCGGGCGTGCGCCAAGCAACCGATGCAGCGTGTCTACTTGGCTGGGAATACTGGCGCGGACGTCGCTGTCGACGTCGAGCTGGGCGATCTGCGTGCTGATGGATGACTGCAAGCGCGCGGCGGCCTTGCCCGTGGGGGCGGCAAGACGGATGCGCAGCGAGCGGCCGGTGTCCTTGCGATGCAGCGTCTGCAGCAAACCCAGCAGACGCACTACCGTGGTGGTCTTGCCCGTGCCTGGGCCGCCGGTGATCACAGTAAAGGCGCTGCGCGCGGCGAGTGCGCAGGCGACGCGCTGCCAGTCCGGCCTGTCGGTCGCGGCGGAGGGGAACAGGCGCGCCAGCTGGCTGGCGAGCAATGGCGGCGTGTCATGCACGCGGGCGAGTCGCTGCCCGATCGCCTCGGCGACGCGCTGTTCGTGATTCCAGTAACGACGCAGGTAGACGCGGCTGCCATCGAGCACGAGTGGCGACGCCGACGGTGCGGGGGCGTTCGACGATGCGAGTAGCGCAGAATTCGCTAGCGAAGAAGGCGTTGATGCAAGCTCGGCTAGCACCGTACGCCACGCCTCGGGCCAGTCGGCGTCATCGGCCAGCGATTTCCAAGCCGACAGATCCAGGCATAAGTGACCGTCGGCCTGTTGCCGGCTCACCAGGGCGCCGAGCAGCGGCAATGCCGCCGGCGCCTGCGGATCCTGCGCAGCGAGAAAACTTGCGAAGGCTGCATCCAGCGGGCGCAGCCAGCCGCGTTCGATGGCCAGCTCCATGGCGGGCAGCGATACGTCATGCGGCATGGGCGTGCTCCCCAGTGGCGAACAAGCGATCCAAGGCATCAATCAAAGCCTTCGGCAGCCGCTCCACGTGTACGCCGTGCCCCGCGCCATCCACGCCCCGCAAATAGAGATAGGCCACGCCGCCCATATGGCGCTCGTAGTCGTAGCCGGGCAGGCGCGCGCGCAGCTGTCGATGCAGGGCCAGTGTGTATAAGGCGTACTGCAGGTCGTAGCGCTCACGCAGGATCGACTCGCGCATGGCTTCGGCGGTGTACGCGTTGGCGTCGCTGCCGAGCTTGTTGGACTTGTAGTCGATCACGTAGTAACGACCCTGCTGCTCCACCACCAGGTCGATAAAGCCCTTGAGCAGGCCGTTGATGCGATCGGCCAGCAAGCTCAGGCGAGGGCGGGCGTCCAGCGTGTGAGCCGTGACCATGCGATCCAGCGCGAGCGTGTCGACGTGGGTCGCTTCGAACCAGAATTCCAGTTCGGCGTAGTGGCTGCTCATCTGCGCCAGGGAAGCTTGGTTGCCATCCGGCAGCGCCAAGGGGGTGCGCAGCAGCTCGGCCATCCATGTCGAGAGCATGGGGATATGCGCCTGCCAGCCGCGCCGCTGGCAGCGCCGCGCGATCTCTTTTTCCAGGGCAGGCTGATTATCAGCGGCCTCGGCAAAGCCTTCATCAGCCGCCCATTCCAGCAGGTCGTGCAGGAACGTACCGGCTTCCGCGCCCGCATGGAACGCATGGATGCCCTGTGCGGCGACGGAAGGCGTGGCCGGTAGCGTGAGTTGTTCGGCGCTGGCTTCGATCAGCGTGTCTTGCGATGCGGTCTCGGGTACTGGCGCGCGGGTGTCTTCGGCTTCGGCATACTTCAAGCCGCTGTAACTCGCCACACGCCAGCGTTCCGCTGAGGGACCCTGATAGACGCGCGCTTCCCATAGCGGCAGCACATCGTCCTGCCTCGCGGGCAGCGGGTGCGCGCCAGCGCTGCCGAGCACGCGTATCTCCATGTCGCCGGCGGGGCCTTGCAATGCCTGCAGGCGCGGCATCAGGTCGGCGGGCTCGATCCTTGCGCCGCCAGCCAGCACATAGCCGAACGCCGCTTGATGCAGCGTCGATGCCTTGCAGTTGCCCGAACGCGTACATGCCACGCCCATCCAGCACGCGTACTGCCCGCGGGTGAGGGCGACATAGAGCAGGCGCAGGTCTTCCTGCAGACGCTCGCGATCGGCCAGCTTGAGTGCCTCTTCGCTGGCGCGCAGGTCCATGCGCCGCTCGCCGTCGTCGTCGTGCCAGGTGAAGCTGTCGTCGGCCTTCAGTTCGCGCGCGGAACACACAAAAGGCAGCAAGACCAGGGGATATTCCAGGCCCTTGGATTTGTGGATCGTCACCACCTTGATCAGCGCGGCCTCGCTTTCGAGACGCACGATTTGTTCGTCGGCGGTCTCCGCTTGCGGATCGCTCGCAGTCGCCATCTGGGCCGCGAGAAAACGAATCAACGCATGTTCGCCATCCAGCGTTGCTGCCGCATGCTGCAGCAGTTCTGCCAGATGCAGCAGATTGGTCAGCGCGCGTTCGCCGTCGGGGCGCGCAAGCAAGCGCGAGGGCAGGTCGAAGGCATGCAGCAGGTCGTGCAGCATCGCCAGTACGCCATGACGTTGCCAGGTCGTGTGCAACTGGCGGAAGCGATCGCCGCAGGCTTCCCAGTGCTGCTCATCCAGGTTGAGGCGGTCGAGCTCTTCGTCGCTCTGACCCAGCGTCGGCGTTGCCAGCGCGGCGCGCATGGAGCGATCGGAACCCGGCTCCGCGCACGCACGCAGCCAGCGCAGCAGATCGGCAGCTTCGGGCGAGGCGTAGACCGAATCGCGGTCGGACAGATACACGCTCTTGAGTCCGCGCCGCTGCATTTCCTCGCGCACCTTGGCCGCTTCGGAGCCTCGACGCACGAGGATGGCGATGTCGCCCGGTTGCAGAGGACGGAAGCCGCCATCGGCGTTGCGAAAGCCGCAGCGGCCTTCCTGCGCAGCGGCGAGCAAGTCCACCAGATAGCTCGCGGCGTGGCGCGCCATCAGGTCGGTATAAGCCGAGCCGCTGAGCGCATCGTCGCCTTGCTGCACCGCCAGCTGCAACGGAGGCAACGGTTGATCGTCCAGCATCAGGCTATCGCTGCGACCGCGCGCACCCACCGGAAGAAACGGCAAGGCATCGCGGCCGCGGCCGAAGGCGAACGCGCCGTCCCCGTGCCCGTCGGCAAACTCGAACACGCGGTTCACTGCATCAACCAACGGTTCGGTGGAGCGGTAATTGGTGCCCAGCGTCCACATGGGCTGCTGGGCGCTGCTGCGTGCACGGAGATAAGTGTGGATATCCGCGCCACGGAAACCGTAGATCGCCTGCTTGGGATCGCCGATCAGCAGCAGTCCGGTGGTGTCGCGGCGTGCATACACGCGATGGAAGATGCGCCACTGCAGCGGGTCCGTATCCTGGAACTCGTCAATCAGCGCCATCGGATACTGCGTGGCGATGGTATCGGCCAGTCGCTTGCCGGTATGGCCGTGCAGCGCGCCGTCGAGTCGCTTGAGCATGTCGTCGAAGCCCAGCTGCGCACGGCGCTGCTTGGTTTCTTCCAGCTTGGCCGCGACCCAGCGCGTCGCGTGTGCGAGCACCGGGGCGCGCCATGGCGCCACCAGTCCCAGCGTCTCGACGCAGGCTTCGATGGCATCGAATGCGACGTGGCGCAGCGCGTCGGCGTTCTTGTTCTTCGCCGCGACCAGGGCGGATTGCGTGTAACGCGGCAGGGTGGCTGAGGCATCCGCGCCGCCGTTCGCCCAGGAGCGCAACAGGGCGAGCTCGTCGATCACCTTGTCGCGGCGCATCTTGTTGCCATTGAGTGCGCCGGCATCGAGTGCGCGCGCGAACATGGCCTCGATCTCATCCGCGGCCGGCAACCAGCATTCACGCGCACGCGACTCGGCAGCGACGACCGCGCTAGCGTGTTGGCGGAACGCATCGAGCACATGGGCGGGATCGGGCAAGGGCTTGCCGTCCAGACGCAGGCTCTCCGGCGGCTGGCGCAACAGCGGACGCAGGTCCGCTTGTAAGTCGGCCGGCACTTTCCACCAGCGCGACACCAGTGCGGCGCCGGCGCGATCCAGTGGAAAGAAGTGGCAACGCCAGTAGTCACGCACGATGTCGGCGAGCAGTGCGCTTTCGTCCGTGTCCGTGTCCTGTTCGAAGGCGTGACCGCTGTCGAACGCATGCTGGCCCAGCATGCGCTGGCACCAGGCGTGGATGGTATGGATGGCCGATTCGTCCATCCATTGCGCAGCCAGATCGAGCTGGCGTGCGGCGCGGGCGCGCTCATCGCCATCGGCATAGACGGCCATCAGGTCGCGCAGGAAGTCATCGGGTTCGCGCCGCCCGCGAAACGCTTCGGCCGCTTCGCTCAGCCGCTCGCGTATGCGCTCGCGCAGCTCGGCGGTGGCGGCCTTGGTGAAGGTCAGCACGAGGATCTGTGCCGGCAGCAGGGTCCTGCCCTCTGGCGTGCCATGCCCCAGCACCAGCCGCAGATACAGCGCGGCGATGGTCCAGGTCTTGCCGGTGCCGGCGCTGGCTTCGATCAGCTGGATGCCATGCAGGGGCAACTGCAGCGGCTGGAGCGGCGCGGCCTTGGTCATGCATCCGCTCCGTTGCTGATGGCCGCGATCATTGGCTGATAAAGCGCGAGCCAGTGGTGGAAGCCGCCGGCTTCCAGCGCGTCGTAGCGTGGCCAGGCGCGTGCGAGATAGGGATCTTCCTGCACTTCGCCGACGCCGCCAAATCCGCTGCCTTCATAGGCAAGCAAGGCCAGCTTGCGCGCCTTTTCGGGATCGCTGCAGTTCTGCAGCCAGGCAAACGCTGTCTTGCGCGCCACCGGCAATGGCATGCGCATGCCTTCACGCAGACACGAGAGCAGGGCGTTGAGGCACATCACGGCATCGTCGGCGGCTAGCGGACGGATCAGCAGCGTGGCATCCACGCCAATGATGCGAGTATTCAGTCGCAGGCCAAGCGCATGCGCCACCACATGGATGACCCAGGCAGAGATGGCCTTGTCGTAGCGGATATCGCTTTTCTGCAGCAGCTTGCCGGTCACCAGTTCCAGCCGCGTGTAGCTGCCGTGTTCGCCTTGCCGCAAATCCGATAGCCAGTCTTCGAGTCGCACGCCATGCGACTCGTGCAGCACTTCGATCTTTTCGTCGACCAGCGGCCATTGCTCGCAGGCGGCCAGCCAGCGCGCCGCGAGATCGCCGCTTTCGCGCGTGAGCGCATCGCGCGCCAGCTCGCCGAAGCCGCCGGGCGGCAGGCTGCCCTGGTCCACCAGTTGCCTGGTGGCGACGTCGACGGCGGCCCGCGCATCGGAAGCCCCCATGGCGGTGCGCAGCACGCTGGTCATCGCGACATGGCGTTCCAGCGCATCCAGGCCGAACGGCTCATCGTCCATCGCTTCTTCGTCGCGCACGGCGAAGTGCACTTTCAGGCGGTGATTGAAGAAGTGGCGAACGGGCCGCGCCACGAACCCCTGCAACAAGCCGATGCTGATCGCGGCATCCGGCTGCCAGGGCGCCAGTACCGTGTTCATTGCCTCATCGTGCCCACGATGGGCCTGGCGCCATTCGCGCGCATAGGTGAACAGGCGCGCATCCTCGTCGGCGCTGAAATAGCGACGGCTGAAGGGCTGCAACGGATGGACCGTGGTCATGGCTTCGAGCAGGTGCTCGCTGGCGTGATCATCGCTGGGATCATCGCCTTCGCCATGCCAGCCGGCGGCCAAGTAGTCGCGCAACTGGCCGACCAGGACGGACGGCGGCAGCACGCTGTTGTCGCGCACGTTGCGTCCCACCCAGCTGACGTAAAGTGCATCGCGCGCGGAGGCCAGCGCCTCCAGGAACAGATAGCGATCGTCCTCGCGCCGCGAACGGTCGCCGGGACGTGCATGACCGGGTTGGGCCATCAGGTCGAAATCGGCCGGTGCCTGGCGTCGCGGATAGTCGCCGTCGTTCATGCCGAGCAGGCAGACCACGCGGAACGGAATCGCGCGCATCGGCATCAGCGTGCAGAAGCTCACCGCGCCGCCCATGAAACGCTGCGAAAGTCGGCTCTCGTCCATCGACGCCAGCCAATGCTCGCGCACGATGTTCAGTGGCAGCGGGAGATTGAAGTGTGCGTCCTCGCAGGCCTGTCGCCATTCGTCCAGCGCATCGTTCAGGCGTGTGAGCCGGTCGCTGTCGGACGGATCGTCCGCATCGAAGAAATCGATCAGCAACTGCTGCAGGCGCTGGTGCCACTCGCCCGGCGTCGCCGGTGCGCGCATGCGTGCCCAGCAGCGTTCGAGCTGATCGAGCAGCAGCGTCAGCGGACCGATCAGCGCAGCGTCGAGGCCACCCACTTCGCCATACGGCGCAATACCGTGCCATGTATCGCCTTCACCGACGGCATAGCCGAGCAGCATGCGGCGCAGGCCGAAGCGCCAGGTGTTCTGCTCCACGCCGGGCAGTTCGAGACTTTGCTTTTGTTCGCGGTCCAGTCCCCAGCGTATGCCTGCGCCTTCGATCCAGCGGCGCAGTGTCGGGAGACCGTTGTCGTCGATATCGAAACGTGCACGCAGCGCAGGTACGTCGAGCAGGTCCAGCAAATCGCTGACTGCAAAACGTGATTCGGGCAACGACAGCAAATGTTCCAGCGCCACCATCAACGGCACGGCGCCACGCGATGGCTGGTCGGCGACGGAGAACGGCAGATAGCGTGCATCGTCTTGTGGCAGGCGGCCGAACACCGCCTGCACATGTGGCGCATAGGTCTGGATATCCGGCACCATGACGATGACGTCGCGCGGTGACAGCGGCTCGCCGCGTCGGGCAGCGTCTTCGAACATCGCCAGCAGCTGGTCGTGCAGGATCTCTACTTCGCGCTGCGGGCTGTGCGCGATATGGAAGCGCAGCGACATATCGTCATGCCGCCATGGCTTGCGTTGCGCCGCATCGGCAGGCAGCGGCTCTAGATCCAGGATCGCTTGCTGCATCTGGCGCAACAGCGTGCTGCTGTCAGTGTCGGCGAACAGGTCGATGCTGCGGTTCCACGCCGCGAACTGGCTGCGATAGCCCTCGGGGCGATCGAACGCGTCCAGCAGGCGGATATAGTCGCGCCCCTGCCTGCCCCAGGCCGCCAGCAACGGATTGGCGTGCAGGTGCAGATCCTCGAAGCGCGGTTCGTCCGGCAATCCGGGCTTGAGGCCGTGGCGACGCTGGCTGGCCTTGAGCAGCTCGCGATCCTCGATGATGTCGGCCCAGTAGTGCCGGCACGGATTGGCCACCAGCAGCATCACCTGGCAGTGGCGCGACAACGCGGTCAGCGCTTCCAGCGTCTGCTGCGGCAAGGAGGAGATGCCGAATACCACGATGCGTCGAGGCAGCGTGGCCGGGCGGGTCGTCATGCCGGCGATGCGCTCGATAAAGGCCTGATGCACGGCGGCGCGATGGTTGTGGCGTTCTTCGCCCACGTCATCGAGCAGGAGCTGCCACAGACGCGCCTGCCAGCGCTGATCGGCGGGCAGCGGCGTGTGCCTGCCGCGCAGCTCGTCGCGCAGTTCGTAGCGGCCGTGCTCCCAGTCGATGAGCCAGTCGGCGCGATACACCTGGTACTGATCGAACAAGTCGGCCACGCGCTCGGCCAACTGGTAGCGCTTGCGTTCGTCCGGATCGTCGCGGAGAAAGTCGCGCAGCGGCGCAAAGTCGGCCTCGTGAAGGTGCGCGGGCAGCAGGCGCAGCAGGCGCCAGCTCAGTCGCGATTTGTCGAACGGCGAAGTGGTGGCTACGGCATCCCGGCCCAGCACGCTGCGATAGGCGGCCCACAGGAAGCGGCCGGGCAGCTGCACGTCGATGGCGGCGCTGATGCCCAGCCCGCCGGCGTCGGCCGGCCGCGCCAGCGCCCACTTCAGCCACTGCGCGATGCCGTTGCTCTGCACCAGCATCAGCTCGTCTTCCAGCGGGCGCAGCGGCGCGCGCGCCAGCCACGCGGTCAGCAGGTCGCGCAGGTCCTCCATGCGGTTGCCATGGATGACCATCAGGCCCGGCTGGATCGGGCTCTCCAGGGGTAGGTCGAGGGTGTGGCTCACATCAGGCAATGGGGCGACTCGCTCATGGATACATTCTCGCCGAGCTGGCGACATATGTCCCGCATGATCGGGTCAGGCTGTCGCAGATGGCGAGAAGTGATGGGGCCTGCGAAGGCATGATTGCGTCGGCACCCAAGGTGACGATCAAGCTTGGCAGCCTTACCAGCTGTGGTGCTGGTGGCACTTCCAATGCGTGCTTCGTCACGCGATACCGATGCCGCTCGGCACGCCATCTGAAATGCGATTGGACGCATGAAAGCGCCCGGCGGCGATCGCCACAATGCGCGCGCCTCGTCGTGATGGTGCGCGGATGTGTGCCTAGGAACATGTGTCTGACATCACGCGACGAGGCACCGCCGTTCGCGTCTTCATGCGCCGAGGCACTCGTAAGCGCAAGAAAATACTTCGCTTTCTCGTCATCCCGCTGATGCCCTGCAACGTTACGATGTGCCGCTTGTCGAACGACACATCACTACCGAGGGCAGCACCATGCAGGGATGGCAAAACAAGGGTTGGGCGTTGGCGCTGGCCGCGCTGATGGTATCCATGGCGGCGCCGGTGAGTGCGCAGACCAGCGCCGCGAGCACCGCCGATACTGGCACGCCGCCCACCGACGCCGATCTGGCCAACGCGCGCTGCGTGTCCGGCGAAGAGAAATTCCTGCCCGGCGACTACTACTACTGCCTGGGGTCGCAGAACTTCGGGCTGGGACACTACGAGATCTCGCAGCGCTTCTTCACCACGGCGGCCAGCTGGGCCAGCAAGCCTGCACAATACGTGCTGGGCATCATGGCGCTCAACGGAGATCACCAGCCGGTGAATCGACCCTTGGGACTGGCCTGGCTCGCGCTGGCCTCCGAGCGGCCGAATTCCAACTTCCAGCAGGCGCATGACACGGCCTGGAAGAGTGCGACGGACGCAGAGCGCAAGGCGGCCGAGCAGGAGCTCGCCAAGCTGCGTCCCGTGTATGGCGACGCCACCGCCGGCCCGCGCGCCGAGCGCCGCTATGCCGATGGCATGGCCATGCTCACGCGCTTGACCAATCAGGGGGCGAAGTACTGCATGGCGGGCATGAACGATCCGTCCAAGCCCAATGCCGATGCGAGCGCCTGCCCGCCGGTGCAGATGGTGATGAAGATGGTGGACACCGCGGCCATCAATGTTTTCGATGGCTGGTCCGGTCATGTCACGGTGGGTCCGCTGGAGCAGGCTGCGCCGCCGGCGGCCGCCGGCAAGAACTAAATCGAGCTTGCTGCGGGAGGCGAGGGCGCGTGCCTCAGTTGCGCGCGTCCATCGCCCAGGTATTGGCGAGGCTGGTGATGTCGGCCAGATTCATCGAGTGCTCCGCACGCTCCAGCGCGCTGCACGCCGACTCCGCGGCATAGCGCATCAGATAGGCCAGGTGGGCGCGGTACTGCGAACCGATGCCGTGCGCGCGGATCATGCCGGCCGCTTCGGCCAGGCATTCCAGATCGCTATAGGCGCGATCCAGATCGCTGCTGCTGGAACACTGCACGAAAGCCGTCGCGCCGTCGGGATCGCGCGAGCGCAGGCTCACCACATCTTCCACCAGCCGAGCTGCCTGGCGCGCGGCAAACACCAGCACGTCGGCTGCCGCATGCGACAACTCGCTATCGGAAACGGCGCGATCGGTCAGCTCCACGAGGCTACGAGTGACAACAAGCAGTTGGGCCACGGGACGGCCCGCGGCATCGCTATGAGTCATGGTTCCGGTTCCCCTCCGGAGTGGTGATCCGGACATTGTCCACGGTGTCGTGACATTTGTGTACATCGGCAGGGTAGGAATTTGTGACCCCTGACACAGTCGGCGTGGCGATTTGCCCCCTTGTCGGCCTGGCGGCGGAAGCTCCGGTTACGCTATGCCACTGAAAGTATTGGGAGGTAGGGCAGGCGACACAGCCTGCCTTCGGATTGGCGGCCTGATCCGAGCCGATGACCAGTTTTGTCGATGGCCCGAGCCTTTTGGCTATGTCGCCAGGTTCGGCTGGGGATTTATTCTCCGAGCAGCCCAGTGGGGATGAGGCTTGCTGAGCACTTCGATTGCTTGTCGTTGACAGCCATCCGCATTTCGGCCCAGGCGGAGATCGAACGGGCACCGGGCCACCATGGCAGAAGGACTCTCCTATGTATGGTTTCCGCGTTGTGTTGATCGCTTCGCTTGCGGCCTGCATCGCTGCTGCGACCCTACCTGCGCAGGCCAAGCAGGACACGCCCAAAGCCAGTGAGGCCAAACCCAATCTCGCCGGCCTGCACGACTTTGATTTTCTGGTCGGCAACTGGCGCGGCCATCATCGCAAGCTCAAGGAAAAGCTTGCCAACAGTCATGACTGGGAAGAGTTCGAAGGTACGCTCAGCATGCGCCAGCTGATGGATGGCTACGCCAATGTCGACGACAACGTGTTCAACACGCCCAAGGGTAGCTACCGCGGCGTCGGCCTGCGTTCGTATGATCCCAAGACCGCCCAGTGGGCCATCTGGTGGCTGGACGGACGCGATCCGTTCGGACAACTCGATCCGCCGGTGAAGGGACATTTCGAGCACGGTGTCGGCACCTTCTACTCGACCGACACGCTGCGCGGCAAACCCATACGCGTCCGCTTCGTATGGTCCAGGATCACACCGACCACGGCGCACTGGGAACAGGCCTATTCCGCCGACGACGGCAAGACCTGGGAGGTCAACTGGATCATGGATTTCACGCGGGTGCAGTGAGCGGCGCTTTAAAGGAGCGCGTGGTCGGCCATGACGGACCAGGCATGCGCAATCCCGTTGACGGCATGGCAACATCCGCCAGGCACTGCCATTGCCATGGACGCCAACGGGAGCTCATTGATGTACGCCAGTACTCGTCATCCGTTCGCTGGAAGCCTTCGTTTGTGCTCACTCGGACTGCGATGCATCGGCTTCGCTTCGAGCCTGCTGTTTGCCACGCTGCCACTGGATGCGCTTGCCAGGAAAACCGATCGCGAGCAGATCATGAACTACGATGCCAAGAGCATCGATGCCTATGATGCACCCAACTCCATCACCACCCTTACCGGTTCGGTCAAGATCACTCAAGGCTCGCTGCTGATCACGGGCGATCTGGCCAAGATCTACCTCGATGGCAATTCAAAGATGTCCCGCATCGTGGTGACCGGCAACGCGGCCCATATCCAGCAGTTGGACGAAAGTAACCAACTGATGGCCGGCGACGCCGCCAAGCTCGACTACGACGTCACCAACGGCATTGCCGTGCTGACGACGAATGCCGTGGTGAACCAGCAATGCCGCGGTGAGTTCCACGGCGACAAGCTCGCTTACTACATGGACACGAGTCAGATCACCGGTGACTCCGGCGGCGATGGCCTGGTGCATGGCGCCATCTTGCCCAGGCAGGCCCCGGCCACGCCGCTCCCATGCACCAAGCCGCCCACCGCGCAGCTCGTGCCTGGTAGCGAGCCCATGGCGGGCAAACCCGGAGCGAAGTCCGGCAGTCATCCGTAGTCGAGGGGATGTCTGAAGCGATAGAAGTCCCGCTGGCTTTGGGTGTATCTCTCGAATGCTAAAGTACGCGCCGGTCCACCACGACGGCGTCAACATGAGCAGCGAGCATTTCTATCCCATCGGTACACCCGGGCAGGCCTGGGGCGAGGCAGAACGTGCGGCGTGGCTGGCACGACAGCGTAAACAGCGCAGCTACGCGGATGACGTGGCGAGCGTTCTCGATCGCCTGCGCGAGACGTTCGATGTGGTGGAGTACGGTGCACTGGATTACGGCTCCGAGCACTATCCGCTGCTCGCCGTACGCAGCCGCGATTGGCGTGAGGATCTACCGGTGTTGCTGGTCACGGGCGGCGTGCATGGCTACGAGACGAGCGGCGTGCATGGCGCGCTGCAGTTCTTGCAGCAGCATGGTCGCGACTATGCCGGCCGCGCTAATTTGTTGGTGGTGCCTTGTGTGAGTCCGTGGGCTTACGAGCGCATTCATCGCTGGAATCCCGAGGCGCTCGATCCCAATCGCAATTTCCGCAAGCACAGCCCCGCCGGCGAATCGGCGGCCCTGGTGGATCTGCTGGAGCCGCTGCGCGATCGCGCGCTGATGCATATCGATCTGCACGAAACCACCGACTCGGACGAATCGGAATTCCGCCCGGCGCTGGCATCGCGCGATGGCAAGCCGTTTGAGCCTGGCGAAGTACCCGACGGCTTCTATCTGGTCGACGACACGGATCGTCCTCAGCCCGAATTCCAGCAGTTCGTCGTCGAAGCGGTCGCCAAAGTGACCCATATCGCCGATGCCGATGCCCGCGGCGAGATCATCGGGTCGCCGTTGCTGATGCCGGGCGTGATCAAGTTTCCGGTGAAGCAGTGGAGCCTGTGCGCAGGCATCACCAACGCGCCCTATGCGACAACCACCGAGGTCTATCCCGACAGCCCGCGCGCCACGCCGCAGCAGTGCAACGATGCGCAGGTGGCGGCCGTGCGTGCGGCGATCGACTACGCGTTGAGCCACCGCATCGACTGAGCGCCTGCCACGCGGACGAGGCGTGGCTGATCGCCGTGCGATTGTTTTCGTGTTGATCGCCTGCTCAACCCTCGGCCTGCAAAGGCCGAGGCGTCATGTCGGACAAAGGAAGCAGGCGCGAGTCTTCAACGGCCGCCGTGCGATGTCCCAGGCCGGACAAATAAGCCTCGTGCGTCGCAAAGGCCAGGAAGGATTCGACGCTGCGCTGTCGAATCAGCATGGCCATGTCCCAGCGCTCGTCGGATGGCCCAATCAGCAAGGCACCACCGTTGCCCAGGAACTCGATGCTTCCTCCGGATTGAAGCAAGTAAGGCAGGGTGTGCTCGATGTAACGCTGAAAGGCGGCTTCGCCGGACATCGGCGACGGCGGCGCCAGCTCCGGCGTTGCGGTGTAGTCGGCTACTTCGCGGAAGCGCAGCAGATTGAGCATCAGCACCTGGCCATCCATTTGCCGCATCACGAAGGCGCGGCCGGCGTGCTGCGTGGGTTCCAGATAGCGGGTCGTTTGTTGCGGCGACGTCATGTCGTTGACTCCTGGTGGGAACGCGACGGTGCGCGTTGGCCAGTAAATGTACCCGGGTATATTTGCCGGAATCAATAGTATCCGGGTAAAACGTGCTGAGGCTGCGAGCACTTGCAGTATTTCGATATTTGGCTAAATATCTACAAATGAACAGCGTCTTCAAAGCCCTGGCCGATCCCACCCGCCGCAAGGTGCTGGAATTGCTTCGTCAGCGTCCGATGACCGCCGGCGAGCTATCGGACCATTTCCCAGTGTCGCGACCGACCATGTCGGCGCATTTTGCGGTGCTGCGCGAGGCTGACCTGATCGAGGCCAACAAGATCGGCACCAGCATCACCTATCAGCTCAAGTTGTCGGTACTGGAGGACGCACTGCTGGGCTTCACCCAGCTGTTCGGTTTCGGTGCCGCCGAGCGCACACCGGCGAATGCCGCTGGCGCGGCCGAGCCCAAACCCACTCGAGAAGGAGCCGACGAATGAGCGAGAACTCCCAACTTCAGCGTGCAAAAAAAGAAATCCTCTTCGGACTCAAGCTCGCGGCCGTGATGATCGGCGGCGCTCTGCTGCTCACCCTGGCCCGCAAACAGGGATGGATCGACGCAGAGCAAGTCATGCGTGGCAACAACGTCATCATCGGCCTCGCCCTCGCAGCCTTCTGCAACTTCATGCCCAAGCGGATGACCGGCACGCCGCGGACCATTCACCACGCGAGCCTGGCGCAGTCCATCGGGCGCGTTGGTGGCTGGGCGATGACGCTGGCCTTCGTCGTGTGGTCCGCACTGTGGGCATTCGCACCGCTGGAGCTCGCCAGAATCGGCGCGGTGGCCGCTGTCATCGCTGGCGTTGCGGTGATGATTGGCTATACGGTTTGGAAGTGCGCTGCCGGGCGTGTATCGAGGAGCGGTTGAGGTAGTGCCGGGTATTGCAGGAGCAGGGGGTAGATGCCCCCTCCGGAAATCCGGACCGGATGCACCTCCGATTTCCGGAGGTCAGGAAACGGGAAATGCGCTCCAACCCCGTTGTCCGTTTTGCTTGCGGAACGGCATGTCGTCTGTCATTGGACATAAGCGGATCACACGATGAGCCAAGATATCCTCAAGCAGGTCGGTCGCACACCATTGGTACGTCTCGGGCGGGTCGGAAGTCATCTGCCCTGCGAGATTTGGGTGAAGTGCGAGCATCTGAACCCGGGCGGTTCGATCAAGGATCGTATTGCGCTGGCCATTGTCGATGACGCCGAAGCGCGTGGGCTGTTGCGGCCAGGCATGACGTTGATCGAAGCCACGGCCGGCAACACCGGCGTTGGCCTCGCCTTGGTGGCTGCGGCCCGTGACTACAAGCTTGTTTGCGTCATGCCCGAGAAGATGTCCTTCGACAAACGCGGCGCCCTGACAACTCTGGGCGCAACGGTAATCATCACGCCCAACGCGCCGCCATCAAGCAACGATAATTTCCGCAATGTCGCCCAACGCCTTGCGCGCGAAAACGGCTGGTTTCTCGCCGACCAATTCAGCAATCCCGCGAATGTTCGTATTCACGAAGAGACGACGGCAAAAGAAATTATCGACCAGACCGGTGGACGAATCGGTGCCTTCGTCGCAGGCGCGGGCACAGGCGGCACGATTTCCGGAGTCGGCAGGCGACTCAAGGCCCATCGCAAAGGCATTGCGGTGATACTGGCTGATCCTGTGGGGTCGGCTCTGGCAGATTGGGTTGAAACGGGAACGCCCGGTCCCGATGGATCGTACGCCGTCGAAGGAATCGGCGCAGCGGAGCCGCCCGCCAACTTGCATCGCGATGTCATCGATAGCGTCGAACGTATTTCCGATGACGAAAGCTTTAGCGTGGCTCGACGCTTGATGCGTGAAGAGGGGCTTCTTGTCGGCGGATCTTCCGGCACCAACGTGGCAGCGGCGATGCGCGTTGCCGCCCGCGGCGAAATGGACGGCCCGATCGTCACCATCCTTCCGGACGGCTGGGACCGGTACCGATCGAAACCATGGATGCAAGATTGATTGCCTGGCCTGCGGGGCGGAAATCCGGTCAGAGTGCACTTTTGATTGAGTGCACTTTTAATTTATGGGGGTAAGAAAATGAGGGTAATTGCACGGTGCCCCCGTTTGGTGACAACCATAGGGATCTGAGCGCCGAAGAGATCCTGCGCGTCGCCGAAGCCAACGGGCGTGCTGGAAACTGATTAGGAAGGTCCGCTTCCGACCCGGAGCGGACCTTTTCGGAGTGCAGGTAAGTCGGTATGTAGGAAGGCAGAGGGGTGTGCATGAATCTAATCCTTGAAGGCCCTGGTTCCGTCCGCTATTTCACAGACTTGGGCGAGACGCTGGATGCTCTTGGTATGGCTGCGTCCGATTACGACTGGTTCGTCAGTGATATCGAAACCAATCTTGGCGAAGACATTTTCGGATGGGGTGACCGTTGGATTTCAGGTCACGATCTTCAGGCGTCGCTTGCCCTTCGTATCCAGTTCATCTACGGAGTTTTCAGTGCTTTCCCGAAGGGCTATCGGCGACCTATCGAGGCAACTCCTGACGTGTACGACAACGCTAACTATTGGAGTGGTGCCGTGGTTTCAACGCAGCTGCCGGATGCCTTGTTTGAAATTGCATGTTGGGACAGCAGTGCAACTATCTTGATCGGTCTACCGGAACAAGCAACCGTTGCCTTCGTACGGAGATATCCCGCTGCTAAACCGCTTGAGTCAGCCCGGAGATAGGGTGGGACTGGTTTGCAGCATGTTCGCTTCCGACCCTAAGCAGACACGTAGGTTGAGTGGCGCACCCATGGGGCGCGCCACTCGAATTGCCTAGTTCTGGTTCGGATGGACGTCCCGTCAGGATTTGATAAACGCGAGAAGGTCAGGGTTGAGGACGTCCGCGTGGGTGGTCAGCATGCCGTGCGGGAAGCCAGGGTATGTCTTCAGCTTGCCGTTCGCGAGCAGGTCGACCGCGCGAGGCACCGCACTGGCGAACGGGACGATCTGATCGTCTTCGCCATGCATGACCAGGACCGGCACAGTGATCTTCTTCAGATCTTCGGTGTAGTCCTCCAGCCAGGAAGAGACGGTCTCGTAATGGGCTTGGGCGCTGCCGGCCATGCCCTGGCGCCACCAGTTCGCGATTACCGCCTCAGACGGCTTTGCGCCCGGACGGTTGAATCCGTAGAACGGACCCTCCGGGACTGCCCGGTAAAACTCCGACCTATTGCCAAGCATGCCCGCCTTGACCGCGTCGAACCACTCCCGCGGCTGACCGGCAGGGTTCGCGTCGGTCTTCACCATGTTCGGCGTCAACGAGGCCACCAGCACTGCTTTAGCGACCCGCTCCTGGTGACGAGCGACGTAGCGAGCCACCTCGCCGCCGCCGGTGGAGTGTCCGACGTGGATCGCTTCGCGGAGGCCGAGGTGCTCGGTCAGTGCAGCGAGGTCGGCGACCCAGTGGTCCATGTCGTTACCGGTGCCGACTTGATCGGATCGACCGTGCCCGCGACGGTCATGGGCGATCACCCGGTAGCCGTGCTGAAGGAAAACGTCATCTGGGCGTCCCAGTCGTCGGCCGACAGGGGCCACCCATGGCTGAAGACAATTGGCTGACCGGACCCCCAGTCTTTATAGAAGATCTCTACGCCGTCCGGCGTGGTGATCGTAGGCATCGCTGGCACCTCCTCTCGTGGTCTGTCCCCTGGCGTCTCGGGCGGTCGACGCCGTCCAATAGCACCGCGAGCGTGATTCCCTTGTCACGACGTTACCGTTGCGTGTCATTCCCCTGCTTGTTGAAGCGGAGCTGCGAGATTTGTAAGGTCCGCTTTCGACTCGAAGCGGACCTAAGCGATTGGGCGACGTAGCCTTAGGAGAACTGGCCGTGAAGGGAGTGACCATCTTCTGCAACCCTAGGAGCTTCCCCAGCTTCGAGCTCGCCCATCGCGTTGAATCGGACGGCCATC
>NZ_JBFTSI010000007.1:0-223670 GCF_056399945.1 Dyella sp. 01L423
GGTGCCAGCGTCGGATTACGCTCAATAGGGCCACGTCGATCACTCCCGTTACTCCCGCTCGTGTCGTGAGCGGAGGGTGGTAGGAGGTGGCTCAAAATTCGACGAAAATCACCCCGGGAAGTGGCTCAGGTTTGGATGAAACTCAACAGGATGGCGCACGCTCGATGAAGACGCCTCGAACCATCTCATCCTCGGTGCGGCGCGCCCAGTCTTCAGCATCACGCTTCGTGCGAAATGTCTTCGCCGATGTTGGCCAGCCCTGCTTCCTAATGACCGCCTTCCATGTGCCAGAGAGGGTCTTTACGAGGGTCGCCATGGATACGCCGCGTTTCGTGGGTGTACTGAAACTGTACCTTGGACCAAGGGACTTTCAAGTACTCTCCAGGCAAACCTGCAATTTATGGTGGGCCCACGAGGATTCGAACCTCGAACCAAGGGATTATGAGTCCCCTGCTCTAACCGTTGAGCTATAGGCCCATGCGTGCCGGCGTTGCGCTGGCTTGGGGCGGACATGGTAGCGGGGTCGGGAGGGGGCGTCGACGGGGGTGGGTGGGTTTTGGGGTGGGAATTCGGCTGTCTGGCGCGGTTAACGTAGACTTTGCGTTGTCGCGCCGGTGTTGGCGCCTGCTTTTTTGAAGGATGCGCCATGCGCGAGCTGATCGAACGTTACCTGGCTGCCTATAACCGCATGGATGTCGACGGCATGACGGCGACGATGCATCGCGAGGTGGTGTTCGAGAACTATACGGCCGGGGTGTTGAGCGTGCGGACGTTTGGCGTCGATGAGCTGCGGCATCTGGCGCAGAGTTCGAGCTTTCTGTTTTCGGCGCGGCGGCAGGTGATTCTTGCCTATGAGGAGCGCGACGGGACGGCGACGGTGCATATTCTGTTTGATGGGACGTTTGCCGTTGACCTGCCTAATGGGGTGCGGGCGGGGCAGTCGATTACGTTGAATGGGCGGAGTGAGTTTCGGGAGAGGGATGGGTTGTTGGTTTATATCGGGGATTACAGTGAGTGATGGGGTTGGTTTGGAGAGCCCGACTTAACTTCCTCGCGACAGCCGGGCATAGAGGCGCTGGATTCCAGCTTTCGCTGGAATGACGGGCTAGAAAGGCCTGCCCTCGCCTCTTTTCAGGGGCCACACCAGAATGACGGGCTAGAAGCCCGCAGCTCGGGCATCCGCTTTAAGACCATCCACATCCGCGCGACGCAGCAGTGCGTTGCGCCATTGCTGTTGCTGGGTGGTGGTGGATTCGGCGAGCCACTGCGGTTTGTTCGCAACCATGGCCGCAACGGCGGCGCCGTCTTCGTAGAGCACGCGAGTGCCGGTGACGGCGGGGAGTTTGTTGCCGGCCAGTACGGTGCCTACGAGGTTGAGTGGGTCGGAGCCGCTGATGAGGACGAGTTCGCCTTGCGGCTCTTGCTGGCGGACGGCGCGCAGGCGGGTGATGGCTTCGGGTAGGGCGAATTGTTCGCCGACGAGGCCTTCGACGAAGCGGCCGCCGCGGATTTCGCCTCGTGCCTCCAGGCGGTGGTAGACGCGTAGGAGTTCGCGCCAGCTGGGGAGCCAGGAGGCTTCGCGTTCTAGGAGTTTCCAGAAGATGACGCCGTAGCGGCGGAGGAGGCTGCGGGCGATGTGTTCTAGGTGGTCGGGGTCGAGCTTGGCGCTGGTCGTAGGGGAGGATTTGGCGAGCACCCGCCCCTCATCTGCCCTGCCGGGCATCTTCTCCCCGGAGGGGAGAAGAGTTGCGCGGTTTGACCTTACTAGTGACCACCTGCCCGCGTCTTCGATGCCAGTCAGCATGTGTCTGCGCAAACGGCGGTGGCGGTTTGCGTCGCGTTTGGCGGCGGGGACTAGCAGGGCGCGCAGGCCGGCGAAGCTGTCGGCGGTGACGCGGCCGGCGGCGACGAGTTCGCCCAGGGCGTCTTCGAGTTCGGTGCGCAGCAGGTGGGTGTCGCTCAGCAGTTCGTCGAAGAACAGGGCGCCGTGGTTGCGCAATGCATCAAGCACGGCTTGTGCGCGTGAGGAGACGACGATGTCCTGCGGGTTCGCATCGGTGGCCGCAGCGCTGGTCCAGATGGGCGAGCTGCGGCGTGGCAGCAGCACGATGGGCGTGGCGCGCACGGGGCCGCCGCCATTGCCGGTGCCGCTGCGCAGGCGGCTCCAGCTGACGCGGCCGGCGCGGATCTGCTCGTCCAGCCAGGTGATGGAGTAGTCGTTGATGCGCGTCGGCAGCAGTTCGCTTTCCCATGCGCCGGCGGCGGCTTCGAAGCCTTCCAGTTGGGTCAGTACGGCCGGGAGTGCATCCGGGCCGCTGAGGCGTGAGCCGGGGGCGACGTGCTGCCATTCGAACAGGAAGCGCATCAGGTCGCGGCGGCTGACGGGTTCGATTTCGCGGCGCAGACGACCGATGGTGTAGCGGTGGATGCGTGCGAGCAGGTGGCGTTCGCACCATTCGATGTCGTGCGTGCCGGGCGTGAAGTGACCTTGCATGACGTAGCCTTCGGATTGAAGGCGCAGCAGTGCGAGGTCGATGGCGCTGGGCTCGACTTGGAGTGATGTGGCGAGTTGCGCGACGGTGATGGGGCCGGAGCCGGTTAGGCGGCCGCGGACTAGTTCGAGTAGGGCGTCTTCGTGGGTCCAGGGTTGCGCGGCGTATTCGGCTGGCGCGTCGATGGGTGGGTGCAGCGTCGCCGTTGGGTGGACGGCTTGCCACTTGGGTAGGGATTCGGCGGTGGTCCAGATGTGCGCGGAGCTGGACTGGGCCAAGAGTGACCCCTCACCCCGGCCCTCTCCCCGGAGGGGAGAGGGAGCTAGAAGCGTCGCACGATGATTCTTCGCGAGGCTCTTTAGCCAGTCGTTCCAGCCGTCATTTGCATCTGCTTCGCTCTGCGTGATGCCGCCAAGAATGGTGAGGGCTTCATGCATTTCATCGGCGCTGCGCACTTGCGGCCACGCTTCTTCGCGTACAGAGGTGATCGCGTCGGGATCGAGGCGGCCGAGGTCGTCGGCGCTTTCGGGGTCGGACCAGCGGCGGGATTGCACGGCTTGGGTGCGGCGTTCTTCCAGCGGGGCGTCGTCGAGGTAGGCGTAGGGTGCGGCGGTGAGTACTTCGCTGGCGAGCGGGCTGGGGGCGGCCAGGTCGCGCGCGACTACCTGGATGGAGCCGTCTTCCAGGCCGTGCAGGATGTGCAGCAGGCCGTCGACGTCCATCGCTTCGCGCAGGCAGTCGTGCATGGTCTGGTTGACCAGCGGGTGATCTGGAATCTCGCGCTCGCCGACGATGTTTTCCAGGCAGGCCACCTGATCGGGGAAAACGGCGGCGAGCAGGTCTTCGCTCTTCATGCGCTGCAGTTGCGGCGGCACTTTCTTGCCGCCCTGGAAGCGCGGCAAGGCCAGCGAGGTGGTGGCGTTCCAGCGCCAGCGCGCGGGGAATAGCGGCGCGTCCAGCAAGGCCTGGATCAACACGTGTTCGGCAGTGTTGGAGTGCAGGTAGTGCGCCACCTCTTCCAGCGGAAAACTGTGGCTGGTGGACAGCGACAGCACGATGGCGTCTTCGGTGGCTGCCGCCTGCAGTTCGAAATTGAACTGGCGGCAGAACCGCTTGCGCAGCGCCAGGCCCCAGGCGCGATTGATGCGGCTGCCCCAGGGCGTGTGGATGATGAGCTGGGTGCCGCCCGATTCGTCGAAGAAGCGCTCGAACACCAGCGTTTCCTGCGTGGGCAGCACGCCCAGCGCGGCCTTGGCGGCGGCCATGTATTCGGCCAGCTGCTGGGCGGAGGCTTCGTTCATGCCGAGCGTGTGCATCAGCCAATGCAGCACGGCTGGCACTCCGCCTTCGTCGAGACGCGTGGCGATTTCCTCGCGCAGGCGCGACACGCCATGCGACAGCTCGGCGCTGCGACCGGGCGCCTCACCCAGCCAGAACGGGATATTCGGCGGCACGCCCTGGGCGTCTTCCACGCGCAGGCGATCGCGCTCGACGCGAAGAATGCGGTAGCTGGTGTTGCCGAGCTGGAAGACGTCGCCGGCGAGGCTTTCCACGGCGAAATCTTCGTTGACCGTACCGATGATGGTGGCCTGCGGTTCCAGCACCACCAGGTAGTCGGCGGTGTCGGGAATGGCGCCGCCGGAGGTGATCGCGGTGAGTCGCGCATTGCGGCGCGCACGCAATTGACGGTTCACGGCATCGCGATGGATGTACGCGCCACGCGGCCCATGCCGCGTGGTGAAGCCGTCGGCCAGCATGCGCACGGTGGCGTCGAACTGTTCGCGGGTGAGATCGCGGTAGGGATAGGCGCGGCGCAGCGTGTCGTAGAGCGCGTCTTCGTTCCATTCCTGGCAGGCCACTTCCGCCACGATCTGCTGGGCCAGCACGTCCAGTGGTTGTGGCGGCTGGATCAGGGCGTCGAGTTCGCCGCGGCGCACGCAGTCGAGTAGTGCGGTGCATTCCACCAGGTCGTCGCGCGAGGTGGGGAACAGGCGTGCCTTGGGTGTTCCGTTCACCGCGTGACCGGAGCGGCCGGCGCGCTGCAGGAAGGCGGCGATGGAACGCGGCGATGCGAGTTGGCACACCAGATCCACGTCGCCGATGTCGATGCCCAGTTCCAGCGACGCGGTGGCCACCAGCACGCGCAGGTCGCCGCGCTTGAGGCGCTGCTCGGCGTCGAGGCGTTGTTCCTTGGCGAGGCTGCCGTGGTGCGCGGCGACGGCTTCCTTGCCCATGCGTTCGGACAAATGGCGCGCCACGCGTTCGGCCATGCGGCGCGTGTTGACGAAGACCAGGGTGGTGCGGTGTGACTCGACCAGTTGCGTGAGGCGGTTGTAGACCAGTTCCCAGCAGTCGTTGGACATGACGGCTTCGAGGGGGACGGGGGGGACTTCGATGGCGAGGTCGCGGTCGCGGGCGTGGCCAACATCAATGATGTTGACGCAGCTTCCCTTCTCCCCTGCGGGGAGAAGGTGGCCCGAAGGGACGGATGAGGGGTCGGGGCTTGCGGGAGACTTTTTCGAAGCGCGCTTCTTTGTGGCGGTATCGCAAGATTGGCCCCTCACCCCGGCCCTCTCCCCGGAGGGGAGAGGGAGAAGTGTTGCGTCCGCCCCAACCAAAAACCTCGCCACATCCTCAATCGGCTTCTGCGTCGCCGACAACCCAATCCGCAACAAGCGCCGCTGACACAACGACTCCAACCGCTCCAACGACAACGCCAGATGCGCACCACGCTTGCTGTTAGCCAGTGCATGGATTTCATCCACGATCACCGTGCGCGTACTCGACAACATGCTGCGACCCGATTCGGAACCCAGCAGGATGTACAGCGATTCAGGCGTAGTCACCAGGATATGCGGCGCCTGCTTGCGCATCAGGTTGCGCTCGGCCTGCGGCGTATCGCCGGTGCGTACGGCCGTCCGGATGTCCACATCGGGCCGGCCTAGTTTGGCCAGTTCGGCGCGGATGCCTTCCAGCGGTGCTTCCAGATTGATGCGGATGTCGTTGGACAGTGCCTTGAGCGGCGACACGTAGACCACGGTGGTGGCTTCGGGCAGCGCGCCGTCGTTGGCTAGGCCTTCGCGCACCAGCCCGTCGATGGCGGAGAGAAACGCCGTCAACGTCTTGCCTGAGCCTGTCGGTGCGGCCACGAGCGTGTGTCGGCCTGACCGTATGGATGGCCAAGCCGCTTTTTGCGGCGCCGTGGGTTCAGGAAAGGCTCCCTGGAACCAGGCCGCAACCGCGGGATGAAAATCGTGTAGGGGCATGGACTTAAGTGTCGCTCAAGCCGCTCTCAGAAGGAGAGACATGGGGGCGTCAAGGGGTTTTGCCAACTTTTCGAAAGAAAATTCGCTTCAACCCTTGCCAGAATTACGTGACAATATCGTTAAGCCGCCTTCTTACGCTGACTTCTTGCGGCGTTTTCCGCCTCTTTCCGCTCTTTGCTTCCATTCTCCGGGGACCATCCAATGACCGCCGCCAGCCAGACGCGTTTCGCGTTGCTCGCCCTTTCCATTGCCAGTGCCCTTGCCGCAGGAACGACTGCTTTCGCACAGGACGCGACCCCACCCGCCGCTAGCGCGGCCAAGGGACAAAGCGGCAAGGCCGTCCAGCTCGAAACCATCAACGTGACCGCTGAGAAGCGCGTCGAAAACCTGCAGAAGGTGCCGGTCTCCATGACGGTGGTGACGGCGGAGCAATTGAGCAACTACGGCCAGGCGGGCGACACCGTGCTGCAGCTGGCCGGTCGCGCGCCGAGCGTGTACGCCGAGACTTCCTACGGTCGTGAGTTTCCGCGTTTTTATATCCGCGGCCTGGGCAACAGCGACTTCGATCTGAATGCGTCGCAGCCGGTGTCGATGGTGTACGACGACATCGTGCAGGAAAACCCCATCCTCAAGGGCTTCCCGCTGTTCGACCTGCAGCAGGTCGAAGTGTTGCGCGGTCCGCAGGGCACCATGTTCGGCCGTAACTCGCCGGCCGGCGTGATCAAGTTCGACTCGGTCAAGCCGAGCCAGGAAACCAGCGGTTACGCCAAGGCCTCGTACGGCACCAAGGGCACCGCCAATGCTGAAGCCGCGCTCGGTGGCTCGCTGGGCGGCAACTGGTCGGGCCGCGTGTCGGCGCTGGCGCAGCATCGCGACGGATGGATCGACAACGACTACACCGGCAAGAAGGACGACCTGGGCGGCTACAACGACCGCGCCGTGCGTCTGCAGGCCATGTACGACGTGCAGGATTTCAACGCGCTGATCAACGTGCACGGCCGCTGGCTGGATGGCAGCGCGATGGTGAACCGCGCCAACGCGATTCCGCTGGGCGGCGACAGCCTGGTCGAAGGTTTTGACCGCAACGTGGTCTATCAGGACGGCCTCAACCGCCAGCACCTGTTCTCGTGGGGCAGCAACCTGCACCTGACCTGGAACCTGGGCGATTACACGCTCACCTCGATCACCGGTTTCGAGAAGGCCACCACGTACAGCCTCGGCGACGTGGACGGCGGCATCGCCATTCCGCTGAATCCCAGCCAGGACAAGGCCGTCACGCCGTTCCCGTCGGAAACCGCCGATGCGCTGCCGCATGATCGCCAGATCACGCAGGAAGTGCGCCTGGCCAGCAACCAGCAGGATCGCCTGAACTGGCAGGTGGGCGCGTACTACTTCTACGAAAACATCGCGATCGTCAATTACGACTACAACACGCTCGCCAACCACGTGATGGACGGCTACGCGCAGCAGGCGCAGACGACCAAGGCGTATGCGGTGTTCGGTTCGGCCGACTATCACATCACCGACGATTTCGACGTGCGCGCCGGTACGCGCTGGTCGCACGATTCGCGTGACTTCCACGTCGACCGCATCCTGTCGCCGATCGGCGGCGGCCCGCTGTCGCTGAGCGCCAACCCGCATGACGCGCGCTGGAGCGGCGACCTCACCGGCACCTGGGAGCTCAATCCCAACGTCAACGTGTACGGCCGCATCGCCAACGGTTTCCGCGCACCGAGCGTTCAGGGCCGCGTGCTGTTCGCGGACTTCATCTCGCAGGCCAAGCCCGAGACGATCACCTCGTACGAGCTGGGCGTGAAGACCACCGGCATGGACAACCGTCTGCGTTTCAACGCCGACGTGTACGACTACACCATGCACAACCAGCAGCTCACCGCGGTGGGCGGCGACATCAACGTCACGCGCCTGATCAACGCGAAGAAGACCGAAGGCTACGGCGCCGAGTTCGACCTCGAAGCCTATGTGACGCCGAACTTCGTCCTCACCGCCGGCGGCAGCTACAACCACACCAAGCTGGACGATCCCAACCTGGCCGTGGCCGTGTGTGGGTCGGGCTGCACCGTGCTCGATCCGGTCAACGCCGACGGCAATGCGCTGGTCAACGGCAACCCGCTGCCGAACGCACCGCAGTGGATCGGCAACTTCACCGCGCGCTACGGCATCCCGTACGGCGAGAGCGGCGAGTTCTTCATCTACACCGACTGGGCCTACCGTAGCGAAGTGAATTTCTTCCTGTACGACTCGGAAGAATTCCGCGGCAAGCCGATGCTCGAGGGCGGCGTGCGCGTGGGCTACAACTGGGATTTCGGCAAGCGCGAAATCGCCTTGTACGGCCGCAACATCACCAACAAGCAGTACATCACCGGTGCCATCGACTTCAACAACCGCACCGCGTTCGTCAACGACCCGCGAATCATTGGCGTGGAGTTCCGCGCGGACTTCTGATGCTGCTGCCGGCTTGATTGCTGGTCACGCGATATGAAAAGAGGGAGCGGCCGGTCCGCTCCCTTTTTCTTTGTTCTTCAGCTCGTCATTCCGGCGCAGGCCGGAATGACGAGCTTGGGAGGGCCGCCGCTGACCCCGGTCATCGGCGACACCCCTGCGAAGCGCCAAACGCACGTCGCTTGTTGCAGAATGCAGGCCTTTACCGTCGAGTGCGCAATGTGAACCACCCGGGCGACCAGGGCAGCGAACGCTCCCATACCCTCACCATGGCCGACGGCCAGGCGCTGTTCGTGCGCGACTGGCCCAGCAGCCGGGCGCAGGAGGCCGTGCTGATCGTGCATGGGCTGGGCGAGCACAGCGGTCGCTACCAGCGCCTGGCCGCGTGGTTCCGCACGCGCGGCTACGCGGTGCGCAGCTACGACCAGCGTGGCCACGGCCAGTCGCCCGGCCGTCGCGGCGCGCTGTCGCATCCGGATGATCTGCTCGAAGACTTGGCCGTGGTCTACAACGACTACGCCCAGTCCCGATCGCATCGTCCCCTCCTGCTCGGTCACAGCATGGGCGGCCTAGTGGCGGCGCGCGCCGTGCTCGACCGCCGCGTGCAGCCTGCGGCGATGGTGCTGTCCTCCCCTTCCCTGCGCACCTGGGAGCCCGTGTGGCGACAGAAGCTGGCGGCCACACTGGCCAAGGCGCTGCCCAATCTGCCGCTGCCGAATGGATTGCCGTTCGACAAGCTCTCGCATGACCCGCAGGTGGAACCGGCGTATCGCCGCGATCCGCTGCGGCATGGCTGGATTACGCCGCGACTGGCGGATTTCATTTTCCGCGCCGGCGATGCGGCAGTCGCCGATGCATCGAAGCTCGCCATCCCCACCCTGCTGCTGGTGGCGGGTGCGGACAAACTGGTCAATCCCTCCGGCAGCCGCGATTTTTCATCGGCCAGCTGGGCCGGCAACAAGGTCACCACGCGTTACTTCGACTCGCTGTATCACGAGCTGTTCAATGAAGCCGAGCCGGCGCGCACCCAGGTGTTGAAGCAGCTGGGGGATTGGTTGCAGAAGCGGGGGTAGCTTCTCCACCGGTTTCCGGCAATCGATCACCCTTTTGCGAACACCTCCGGTGGGAGCGCACCCTGTGCGCGACAAACCTACGGAGCGGTACACCCCAGCGTGGCCGTCGCGCACAGGGTGCGCTCCCACAGTGGGGATATCGCAACGGCTTACATCCACTCCCGCTTGCCCGTAAACACAATCGTCAGCCACTCGGCCCGAATATCGCACCTTGTGGGAGCGCACCCTGTGCGCGACAAACCTACGGAGCGGTACACCCCGGCGTGGCCGTCGCGCACAGGGTGCGCTCCCACAGTGGGGACATCGCAGCGGCTTACATCCACTCCCGCTTGCCCGTAAACACAATCGTCAGCCATTCGGCACGAATATCGCACTTTGTGGGAGCGCACCCTGTGCGCGACAAACTTACGGAGCAGTACATTGCGGCGCTGCGTCGCGCACAGGGTGCGCTCCCACAGTGGGGATATCGCAGCGGCTTACGTCCACTCCCGCTTGCCCGTAAAGACAGTCGTCAGCCATTCGGCCCGAATATCGCGCTTTGTGGGAGCGCACCCTGTGCGCGACAAACCTACGGAGCGGCACACCCCAGCGTGGCCGTCGCGCACAGGGTGCGCTCCCACAGTGGGGATCTCGCAGCGGCTTACATCCACTCCCGCTTGCCCATAAACACAATCGTCAGCCACTCGGCCCGAATATCGCACTTTGTGGGAGCGCACCCTGTGCGCGACAAACCTACGGAGCGGTACACCCCAGCGTGGCCGTCGCGCACAGGGTGCGCTCCCACAGTAGGGATCTCGCAGCGGCTTACATCCACTCCCGCTTACCGGTGAACACAATCGTTAGCCATTCGGCGCGAATATCGGTACCCAGGCGCGTGGCAATCTCGCTACGCACTGCATCCACATCCCGCATATCACCCAGTGGCCGCGCCGCATCCACCAGGATGTGGATGTCGATGAAGCGCATGCGGCCGATCTTGGCGACGTAACTGGTGAAGTGCAGGTAGCCGCGTTCCTGCACCAACGTCGTCATGACATCGCGAACGCGCTGATCAAGGGAATCCGGCGCCAGTTGCAACACTTCGCGCAGCGCATGCCACAGGCTGCCCAGGGGCAGCGGCAACAGCGCAAGCGTCAGCAGCAACAGCACGGTGGAATCGATGTAGCGCGTCCAGTGGTCAAGCGGGCCGCCCTGCATCACGGCCGCCAGGGCAAAACCCACCAGCACCGCCACGCTGATGGCGCCGCCGATCAACCAACCCTTCGCATCCAGTTGCAGCAGCACCGATCCCAGGGCATTGGCCTGGCGTCGCATGTAGAGCGCCATGGCCAGGCTGACCACGCCCATGATCGCCGCCCACACCGCGCCGAAACCAAAGGCCAGCTCATGACCGCCAGTCAGCAGGCCATGCAAGGCGGTGAACCCGCCGTAGCTGCAGATCGCGGTGAGCACCGCCGCGTTGAACACCAGCACCAGCGGTTCCAGGTGCCAGTAGCCGAACTGGAAGCGTCGGCTGCCTTCGCTGGTGACCAGATGGGAGACCGCCAGCGATCCGGCCGTGAGCACCACGTCGACCAGCGAGTAGAAGCCATCGAAGGCGAGGGCTTGCGAGCGCATCAGCAAGCCCACCGTGACGCAGGCCACGCCGACCAGGAAGGTCGCGCCGATCGACAGACGCAGCAGGCTTTGTTCGCGGAAGGTGTCCATGCCGATCCCCTTCTGATGTCGGAGACATTATGTCTGTAGGAGCGCACCCTGTGCGCGAACGCGACCGCCGAAGTCGCTGCCCCGTCGCAGCGGTCGCGCACAGGGTGCGCTCCCACAAGGGGAGGTTGCACCTCGGATTCGAAACCAGGGAAGCGTTCGTCCTGTTCCTTGGCGATGCACAGCGTGTCGATCGCCCGACAACACCAAAGTCCGATGGTCGTCATGCGTGCGGTCGACATACTGTGAACGATGGGCGTCCAAACGCCTCCAGGAAAACGCACGCAAGCCGCTCGCCTGCTGCGTTTGTTCTGTAAACAATCCTTCACGTTTTGCATTCAGCTGTCGCGTCAGGATCGGAGAACGCAACGCACGCTTGGTAAGGGGTTGTCATGTCCAGCAAGCCCAGATCGCCTTCCCGTCGCGACTTTTTGCGACAGTCGCTGGTGGCGGTTCCTGCCGTCAGTCTGCTGGGAACCTCCGCCATCGCGCAGACGCAAAGCAGCACGGCCGCCACGCCTGCGGCAGCTGCCGCGGCAACGAAGTACACGCCACGTTATTTCACGGCGCCCGAGTGGGAGTTCCTGCAGGCCGCGGTGGAACGCTTGATTCCCCCCAGCGAAGACGGGCCCAGCGCCGTTGAAGCCGGCGTGCCGGAGTTTCTCGATCGCCAGATGGAAGCAGCCTACGGCCACGGCGGCCTCTGGTATATGCAGGGCCCGTTCGTGCCCGATGCACCAGCCACGCTTGGCTACCAGCTGCGCTACACGCCGCGCGAGTTCTATCGCAAGGGCATCGCCTCGATCGACAGCTGGTGCCAGAAGCAGCACAACCAGAAGTTTGCGGCGCTGTCGGCCGAGCAACGCGACGCCATCCTCCATCAGATGGAAAAGGCGGAGATCCAGCTGGACGATATTCCGGCGCTGGCCTTCTTCAACCAGTTGCTGACCAATACCAAGGAAGGCTATTTCGCCGACCCGATGTACGGCGGCAATAAGCAGATGGGCGCCTGGAAGATGATCGGTTTTCCGGGTGCGCGCGCCGACTATGCGGACTGGATCGAACAGCCCGGCAAGGTTTATCCGTTCGGGCCGGTGTCGATCGAAGGGGCGAAATCATGATACGTATGAAACCGGTCGACGTGGTGCTGGTCGGCTTTGGCTGGACCGGCGCCATCATCGGCATGGAGTTGGTCGATACGGGCTTGAAGATCCTGGCGCTGGAACGCGGCGCCTATCGCGATACCTCGCCTGACTTCACCTATCCGCACAATGCCGACGAACTGGCTTACGGCATCCGCGGCGAGCTGTTCCAGCCGCTGGCGCGCGAGACGGTGACGATCCGCCACAACCTCAACGAGACCGCCGTGCCGTATCGCCAGTACGGTTCGTTCCTGCTCGGCAACAACGTGGGCGGCGCAGGCATCCACTGGAATGGCCAGCACTATCGGCCTTCACCGGAGGATCTGGAATTCCACAGCCATATCAGCAAGCGCTACGGGCAGAAGTTCATGCCCGACGACATGCAGATCCAGGACTATGGCGTCAGCTACGACGAGCTGGAACCTTTCCTCGATCAGTTTGAATATCTGTGCGGCACATCGGGTCGCGCAGGTAATCTCAATGGCGAGATCAAGGACGGCGGCAACCCGTTCGAAGGCGTGCGCAAGCGCGAGTATCCGAACCCGCCGGTAGCCGATAACTACGGGGCAAAACTATTTGCCGACGCGGCGCGATCGAAGGGTTACAAGCCGTTCCCGCAGCCCTCGTCGAATGCGTCGCGGCCGTATACCAATCCTCATGGCGTACGGCTGGGCCCGTGCAACCTGTGCGGCTATTGCGAGCGCTTCGGCTGCTTCATGTACTCCAAGGCATCGCCGCAGACCACGATCCTGCCCGTGCTGATGCGCAAGCCGAATTTCGAGCTGCGTACCAATAGCCACGTGCTGAAGATCAACCTCGATTCCACCGGCAAGCGCGCCACCGGCGTCACTTACGTCGATGCGCAGGGCCAGCAGGTAGAGCAGCCTGCCGACCTGGTGATCGTGTCGGCTTTTCAGATGCACAACACGCGCCTGATGTTGCTGTCTGGCATTGGTGCTCCTTACGATCCCAATACCGGCAAGGGCGTCATCGGCAAGAACTACGCGTATCAGATGATGAGCAACGTCAACGTCTTCTTCGACAAGGACGTGGCGATCAATCCGTTCATCGGCGCGGGCTCCGGCGGCAACCAGATCATCGACGAGTTCAACTCCGATCACTTCGACCACGGGCCGCACGGTTTCGTGGGCGGCGGTTACATCCTCGGTGGACAGACCGGCGGCCGACCGATCCAGCAACTGCTAGTGCCGCCGGGTACGCCGGCGTGGGGCGAGAAGTGGAAGCGCGCGGCGAAGGACAGCTACCTGCATACCACCGGCGTGCAGTCGCATGGCTCGGTCATGTCCTATCGCGATCGCTATCTCGATCTCGACCCGACCTATAAGGATTCGTTTGGCCTGCCGCTGCTGCGCATCACCTTCGACTGGCACGACAACGAATACAAGATGACGCAATTCCTGACCGATCGTGCGCAGGAGATTGCCGATGCGATGAAGCCCAGGCAGACCTCGCAGACGATACGCAAACCCGGCGGCCATTACGACGTGCGCCAATACCAGACGACGCACACCACCGGTGGCGTGATCCAGGGCACGTCACCCGAGACCAGCGCCTTGAACCGCTTTCAGCAGAACTGGGACGTGCACAACGTGTTTGTCACGGGCGCTTCGGCGTTCCCGCAGAATCTTGGCTACAACCCGACCGGTCTTATCGGCGGCCTCACGTATATGTCCGTCAAGGCCATCCGCGAGACCTACCTCAAGAACCCTGGGCCTCTGGTGCAGGCATGAACACCTATGCGAAGCCTCGTCGTGGCAGCAGCTTTTGGCGCGTCATCGTCGTACTGATCGTATTGCTGGTGATCGTATGGCTGCTTGCCATGCTCTTCCCCGGTGGCGGCGGCGATCCGACCGCGAAGGCAGCGGAGGCCACGCCCGACCAGGTCAAGCAGGGCGAATACCTTGCGCGACTCGGCGATTGTGCCGCCTGCCACACCGCGCCTGGCGGCAAGCCGTATGCCGGCGGCCTGCCGATTGCCTCGCCGATCGGTACGATCTACAGCACCAATATCACGCCCGATCCGGACACTGGCATCGGCAAGTACAGCTACGGCCAATTCGAGCGCGCGGTGCGCCGCGGTATCGATGCGGATGGCCATACGCTGTATCCCGCCATGCCGTATCCGTCGTATGCGAAGGTGAACGACCAGGACATCCAGGCCTTGTATGCCTACTTCATGCATGGCGTGCAACCGGTGAAGCAGGACAACCACGCCGAGGATATCCACTGGCCGCTGTCCATGCGCTGGCCGCTCACCTATTGGCGCTGGCTGTTTGCGCCGAAGGTTTCGCCGATCGAAACCGCCGCCACCGGCGACGCGACCATGGCACGCGGGCAATACCTGGTGGAAGGCCTGGGACATTGCGGCGCCTGCCACACGCCACGCGCATTCACCCTGCAGGAAAAGGCGCTGGGGCCAAATGATGGCGCGGCGTATCTCAGCGGCAGCGTCAACGACAACTGGGTCACGCCCAGCCTGCGCGGCGAACTGGCCAGCGGTCTTGGCAGCATGCCGGACGATGAGCTGATCGCCCTGCTCAAATCCGGTCGCACCGAGCGCAGTGCCGTTTTTGGCGGCATGAGCGACGTGATCGAGCACAGCACGCAGTACATGAGCGATGCGGACCTCGCCGCCATGGTCCACTTCCTGAAGTCGTTGCCGGCGGCGCGGCAGGAACAGGCGGTGACCTACGACGCGGCCACGCACACGGCGCTGTACAGCGGCAACGTGAGTGCACCTGGAGCGCAGCTATACGTCGACAACTGCGCCACCTGCCATCGCACCGACGGCCACGGCTATGGCCAGGTCTACCCTGCACTCGCCGGCAATCCCGTGCTCAACGGCGATAACCCCGGCTCAGCCGTCCGTCTGGTGCTGCACGGCGCCACCATGCCGGCCGGCCGCGACGCGCCCACGCAGTTCAGCATGCCGGCCTTCCGCGAACGCCTGAACAATCAGCAGATCGCGGACATCCTCACTTTCGTTCGCTCAAGCTGGGGCAATCGCGGCGGCGCGGTGACGGCTAATCAGGTGTCGGAATTGCGCGACAAGCCACCCGTCGGCCAGCCACTGATGACGAGCTACGATCCGCGGGTGCGCGATCCCAACGAGCTCAAGCCCGACGCGGAAGACCAGGTGCCGCCAACACCCGCACCTTCGAAGTGACTCCCGTGCGTGGCAGCGCTCAACGCCCTGCCACGTCCTTCACCTCGCTGCCGGACCAGCCGCCACCCAGTGCACGGAACGTAGCCACTGCGGCGCGTGCATCATCCGCATGCACGCGCGCAAGCTGATCGCGCGAACTCAGCAACTGGCGATCTTCATCCAGCACTTCGATCAGGCTCACCGCGCCGCCCTTGTAGGCATCCTGCGCAGCATCGCGGGCCTGCACGTGGGCCTGCACTTCCAGGATCAGATCGCGGTGCTGGGTTTCCAGCTCGGCGAGCGAGACGATGGCGTTCTCCACGTCTTCGGTGGCACGCAGCATCGACTGGCGATATTGCGCCAGCGCCTCGGCATTCGCGCCCTTGGCCTGCGCTACTTCGGCATCCACGCGACCGAAGTCGAACAAGCGCCAGTGCAGGCCGAGCACTGCTTGCGGCTGGAACGCCTGCGAGGAGAACAACGAGCCGCTCTGCAGGCTCTCGAAACCGAGCAGGCCACCCAGCGACACCTTCGGGTAGTACTCGGCCACGGCAACGCCGATGCGTGCATTCGAGGCGGCGAGCTTGCGCTCGGCGGCGATCACGTCCGGGCGGCGGCGCAGCAGCATGTCGGGGCCGCCGTCGGTGCCGATCACCGGCACGGTGAAGGTCGGCGCGTGATCTTTCAGTTCCGCCGCGTAGGTGCCGGGCGCGGCGCCCATCAGCACGTCGAGGCGATTGAGCTGTTGCGCCAGCGTGATGCGCAGCGGCGGCAAGGTGGTCTTGGCCTGCAACACCAGCGCCTCTGCCTGTGCCACTTCGCGCGACGTCGCCAGGCCACCGGCCAGTCTGTCCTTCACCAGCTCGAGCAGCTGGCTTTCCGTATCGATCTGCTGCTGCGCGAGGCGGATGCGTTCCTGTGCACCGCGTACCTGGAAGTAGCTGTCCGCGGCCTCGGCGGCAACGGAGACGCGTACGCCGTCCTGGCTGGCTTCCGCCGCCTGTGCTTCGGCGTCTGCCGCTTCGGCGCCGCGATGCAGGCCGCCGGCAAGGTCGAGCTCCCAGCTCGCGCCAACGCCCAAAGTTTCCAGAGTCTGCGAACGCTTGTAGCCGGGAGTCTGGCTGGCGATCTCGCCTAGCGCACCCTTGGTCGATTGATGCTGCTGCACCACCTGGCCATCAAGGCTGCCTTGCGGTGCGAGCTGTGCTCCCGCCTCGCGCGCCGCCGCGCGTGCCTGGTCCACGCGCGCCATCGCGGCGGCAAGGTCGAGGTTCTGCGCCATCACGCGGCTGATGATGCGGGTGAGTTCGGGGTCATCGAAACCCTGCCACCACGCATCGAGCTCCGGTGCGGCACGCGTGGCTTCGCGCTGCTGCAGCAGCGACTGGCTGGCGTAGTCGGAGTTGGTTTTCACCTCGGGACGCACATAGTTGGGACCAACCGTGCAACCCGCCAGACCGATCAACGCCGACGCGAGTGCGCCCAACGTTAGTGAATGGCGACCCGATGATGAGCGTGACGCGCCGGCAGATGACGAAAGCGAAGTGTTCATCGTGATATCTCGACAAAGATTAAAGAAATCGAATCAGTGCGCATCGGCGGACGGCGCAGCAGGAGGCGCCACCTTGCGCATCAGTGGCACCATCGCCGTGGCGACCACGAAGCACAGGCCAATGGCGAGGAAGGCGTCCGCGTAGGAAAGCGTCTGCGCTTCGCGATACGCCAGCTGCCACAGCTGATGCAGCGAACCGTTGGCAGCGTCGTCGACGTTCTGGCCGAGCTCGGCGATATGGCCAGTGGTCTGCGCCAGCCAGCCGTTCATCGCTTCGTTGCTCGTATTGAGATGCTCCGACAGGCGATAGAAATGCAGGTTGGTGCGGTCATTGAGGATGGTCGCGCACACCGCAATACCGATCGCGCCGCCAAGGTTGCGCATCAAATTGAACAGGCCCGAGGCGAGCTTCAGCCGGTTCGGCGCGAGGCCACCCAAGGTGAGCGTCACCGCCGGCGGCACCGCCAGCTGTTGGGCCATGCCGCGCAAGGCCTGTGGCAGCAGCAGTTCGTGCGCACCCCAGTCATGGGTGATGGGCGTGAAGTCCCACATGGAGATGGCGAACACGGCCAGCCCCGCCATCATGATCCAGCGCAGGTCGTAGCGCCTGGCCAGAAAGGTATAGAGCGGAATGCTGAGGATCTGGAACACGCCGGTGGAAAACACCGCCTCGCCGATCTGCAGCGCGCTGTAGCCGCGCACGCGCCCCAGAAACAGCGGCGTGAGATAGATGGTGGCGAACAGGCCGATGCCGGTGACGAAGGAAAAGAAACAGCCCAGCGCAAAATTGCGATCGCGCAAGGCGCGCAGGTCCACCACCGGATGATCGTAAGTCAGGCTGCGCGCAATAAAGCCCACGCCAGCCAGCCCCGACAGCCACGCCGTGGTGAGGATCACCTGGTCGCTGAACCAGTTCCAGCGCGGACCTTCTTCCAGCGTGTATTCCAGGCAACCGAGAAAGATCGCCAGCAGCACCATGCCGAGGTAGTCGGCATTGCGCAGCAGCGAGTAATCCGAGCGGTCGATGTTGACCAGCATCGGCACCGCCACCGCGACGAAGATGCCCGGCACCAGGTTGATGAAGAACAGCCAGTGCCACGAGGAGTGATCGGTGATCCAGCCGCCCAGCGTAGGCCCGAGCGTGGGCGCCAGCGAGGCGATCGCGCCGATGGTGGCTGCCGCAATCACGCGCTGCTTGTTCTGGAAAAACACGAAGGCGGTGGTGAACACCATCGGGATCATCGAGCCGCCCAGGAAACCCTGCAGCGCGCGGAACACGATCATGCTCTTGATGTCCCAGGCCATGCCGCACAGCATGCTGGTGATGGTGAAGCCGATGGCAGAGGCGGCGAACAACCAGCGCGTGGACATCACGCGCGACAGCCAGCCCGACAGGGGAATCACCACGATTTCAGCAATCAGATAGCTGGTTTGCACCCAGGCGGTTTCATCCGCGCCGGCCGACAGCCCACCGCCGATATCGCGCAGCGACGCGGACACGATCTGGATGTCGAGCAAGGCGATGAACATGCCCACGCACATGCTGGCGAAGGCAAACACTTTTTGCGCGACGCTGAGCGCGGCCGGATCGATGGGCCCGCTCAGCGGTGCGCTGGCGGCTTGGGCGCTCATGGCGTAGCGGTCCTGCTGCGCGTGTCCACGTCAGCCACCACGGAAAGTCCGGGGCGCAGCACGCCCAGCTCATCGTCCTTGCTGTCCAGCACCACGCGCACCGGTACACGCTGCACCACCTTTGTGAAGTTACCGGTGGCGTTCTCCGGCGGCAGCACGCTGAACTGCGCACCGGTAGCCGGCGCGAGACTGGCGAGGTGACCATGGAACACGCGGCCAGGCACCACGTCTGCGCGGATTTCCACGGACTGTCCGGCGGTCATGCGTGCAAGCTGGTCTTCCTTGAAGTTGGCATCTACCCACAGGCCATGCGCGGGCACCACCGACAGCAACTGCGTTCCCGCCGCGGCATAGGCGCCGGTGCGTGCACGTCGGTTTCCCACGACACCGTCTATCGGCGCGCGCAGCTCGGTATAGCCTTCGTTGAGCCGCGCGATGTCCTGCTCGGCCTTGGCCTGTTGCAAGGCGGCGCGTGCCTGCTGCTTCTGCGATTCGATCACATCGATCTGGCGTTGCGCGGCGACCAGCGAGGCATCGGCCTTATCCGAACCGGCGCGCGCCGTCTTATAGGTGGCATCAGCGCGCTGTGCACTTTCGATCGACACCGCCGAGCGGCTGGAGAGATCGCGGTAACGCGCTTCGTCGTCACGCGAGCGCTGCGTTTCGGCAGCAGCCGCCGCCACGCTGGCCTGCGCCTGGCGGATCACCGCCAGCTGCAGTTTTTCAGTGGCATCGAGATTGGCAAGCAAGGCTTCCTGCGCAGCCACGGCACCATCGGCCTTGGCGAGCGCGGCGCGATAGTCGCGATCGTCGATCTTCACCAGCAGATCGCCAGCGTGCACCACCTGGTTGTCGGTCACCGCAACCTGCGTGATATAGCCCGGCACCTTGGGGCCGATCACGGTCACGTCGCCACCGACATACGCATCGTCGGTGTCTTCGATAAAGCGACCCACGCTCCACCAGTGACCGCCATAGACGACACCGGCGATCACTGCCGCGCCGATGGCGAGTCGGAGCAGCTGTTTCTTTCGACTGCGGGGAGCGGATTCCGTAACGGCGGGTGCGTCCGCTCGCTCGGCAACGGTGACGGCATTCATGGGAGTGACTCCGGAGACTTGGGATGGGAAAGGGTTTGCAGGGCTTGCGCCCGTGAATTCCTGAATTCGATGCGCGCACGCATGCGCTCGCTGGCGGCAGGGCCGGCGCGCATTTCGTGGCGTTCGCGGGTAATGGGTTCGCCCGTGTGGCGATCGACCAGCACCGGTTCGACGATGTGCCCCAGCTGGCGGTCGACCAGCTCGATGGCGTGGCCTTCCTCGGCGAAGTGCCGGTTGCCCCAGGCCATCATCGCCAGCAGCACCGGACGGAAATCGCGGCCGCGCTCGGTGAGGACGTATTCGTGGCGCACCGGTCGGGTGCTGTAGCGACGGCGCTCCAGCATGCCGGTTTCCACCAGCATCGCCAGGCGGCGGCTGAGGATGTTCGGCGCGATCCCCAGGCTGGTCTGGAAATCGTCGAAGCGCGTGAAGCCATAAAAGGCGTCGCGCAGGATCAGCATGCTCCACCACTCGCCGACCCGGTCCAGTCCGCGGGCGATCGGGCATTGCATGTTTTCGGCGGTGGTGTGGCGCACGCTGGCGGCCTCAACTTCATTAGATGATAAGCATCATATAAATGGTAACTTGCGAAATGCAAGTGACTTTTTGTGAGGACGGCGTGAAAGGCACCGGTGCAAAAAAACTTCGGACGTACCCTTGAAACTCGCGAGTACGCGAATTATATGATTTAGGTCATATAACGAAACGCCGTTCTCCTCTCCCCGCTACCGGACACACCATCATGAAAATCCAGGGTTCAACCGTCTTCATCACCGGCGCCAACCGCGGCCTCGGTCTCGCCTTCGCCAAGGCCGTGCTGGCCGCCGGAGCGCGCAAGGTCTATGCCGCTGCGCGCGATCCGTCCACCGTCACCCTGCCCGGCGTCGTGCCGGTCAAGCTCGATGTGACCAACCCGCAGGACGTGGCCGCTGCGGCGAAGCTGGCTGCGGACGTGGACATCGTGATCAACAACGCCGGCATCACTGGCGGCACCCCGCTGCTGGACGCGACCGATGGCGAGAGCAGCCTGCGCCGCATCATGGAAACCAATCTGTACGGCGTGTACGCGGTAAGCGCCGCGTTTGCCCCGGTGCTGAAGAAGAACGGCGGCGGCGCCCTGGTGAATATGTTGTCCGCGCTGAGCTGGCTGAGCCTGGACAGCACCAGCGCCTACTCGGTGACCAAGGCCGCCGCATGGGCGCTAACCAACAGCCTGCGCATCGAGTTGCGCGGACAGGGCACGCAGGTGCTCGGCATCCATGCCGGCTATATCGACACCGACATGGTCAGCCACGTCGACGCGCCCAAGACCAGCCCCGCCGATATCGCTGCCCGCACGCTGGAAGCGCTGGAGCGCGGCGACTCTGAAGTGCTGGCGGACGACACCGCCAAGCACGTGAAGGCAGGCTTCGGCGCTACGCCCGCGGCGTATCTGGGCGGCTGATCCGCAGCCGCATCGCGCAAGTCCATGCGCTGGACACCGGTGGACGGCCATAAGGCCGTCCATTCGGTCGCGAATGGCAGGCTTACGTTGCAGCGCAGTACTGGACGAAAAAGCCCGAGGGAGTCACGCTTACCGTCTCCCCAAGTGCAGGACCGTCCATGAGAACACCCGCCCGTGCCGCCCCGACCTTGCTTGCTGACCTTGGCGGTACCAACGTGCGATTTGCACTGGCCGATACGAGCCGTGCGAATCCGTTGATGGAGGACAGCGTGCGTCGCTACCGGGTCAAGGATCACGACTCGCTGGCCGAAGCCATGCGCGAATACTTCAAGGACACGGGGTTCACCGCACAGCGCGCGATCATCGCCGCCGCCGGTCGCGTCAGCGAAGGCGAAACGGTGAAGGTCACCAATAATCCCTGGCAGGTCGCGGCGCATGCGCTGCAAGCCGAGCTGGGCATGGAAGCGGTACACCTGGTCAACGATTTCGCCGCGCAGGCGATGGCCGTGCCGCTGCACACGCATGATCAGCTGTCCTCGGTCGGCCCGCAGCCGATCACCGAACTGGGCACGCGCGAATCACAGACCTTTGTGGTGGTGGGTCCGGGCACCGGCCTTGGCGTGGCTGGCCTGATGCGCCGCGAAGGTCGCTGGATGGTGCTGGAAACCGAAGGCGGCCACGCCGGCTTCGCTGCGCACACCACCGAAGACGTGGAAATCCTGCATCGCCTCAACGCGCGTTTCGGCCGCGTCTCCAGCGAACGCATGATCTGCGGCAACGGCCTGGTGAATCTCTACCTCGCCCTGGCCGACATCGCCGGCCAGCCGCCGGAGGAATACACGCCCGAAGACATTACCGCGCGCGCCGAGTCAGGCAGCGATCCGTTGTGCGTACGCACGGTGGAAACGCTCGCCGGCATTTTCGGCAGCGTGGCAGGCGACCTGGTGTTGAGCCTGGGCGGCTGGGATGGCGTCTATCTCACCGGCGGCATGCTGCCGATCCTGCTGCCGTGGCTGAAGCATGGCGGTTTCCGCGAGCGCTTCGAAGCCAAGGGCCGCTTCCGCGAAACCATGGAACAGGTGCCCACCGTGGCCATGATGCATCCGGATCCGGGTTTGCTCGGCGCCGCCGCACTGGCAGTGCTCGACGCCGGCAAAGCGCTGGTGCCCAACGGCTGAGCGTCGTCAGCCGTTGGCCGTGCTCAACGGTATTGGCGCGTCACCACGAGCTTGCGTCCGCCGTCGGGCCGATCGGCAAAATAGTCGAGCATGGCGACGCCCGTAGCGTGTCGGGCGGTCGCCGTGTTTTCCACATAGGCAGCGCGCGAGCTGCCCCTGCCGCAACTGCGGTCGCCGCCATTGCTACCCAGTGGCGCGAGACCCGAGCTGCAGGCCTGCTGCACGATGCGGCCGGTGAAGTAGAGATGCGCATAGCCCTCTTGCGCACCGGCCGTAGTTGCAACCATGCATGCCGCCAAGCCTGCCGCGGCGATCAGCCTGTTCCTGTTCATGAGATTCCCCTGTTCGCGATGGTGGTGTCGTCGCGCGTGCGATCTGCCGGGGATGTCCACGTGGGCGATGGTCGCCAGGAGCGATGAGCCATCCAGCGAGCGCACTCCGCCCTGCGACAACGTGCGCTCCCCGCCCCCGGCGGGAGTCGCTAGTTCGACGACACCTACGTTAGGCAGCCGGCGGGAAGTTTTCTGTCAGGCAATGCGAGGCCTACATCGGGCCGTGCGTTGCATCACGCTTCCAGGGAGCGCGCTGAACGAGTGCTACGCTTTAGCACCCTCCCCCAGCTCGAGTGCCTCCCATGCCACGCAGCGACACCGCCTTCCTGTTTGATCTCGACGGCACGCTGGTCGACAGCGTCTACCAGCACGTGCTCGCCTGGAAGGAAGCGCTCGATCGCGAAGGTGTCGAGTTGTCGGTGTGGCGCATCCATCGCAAGATCGGCATGAGCGGCGGCCTGTTCGCCAACATACTGCTGCGCGAAACCGGCATCGAAATCACCGAGGAACGCCTCACCCGTCTGCGCACCTGGCACGCCGAGGCGTACAACCGCCAGGCCACGCAAGGTTCGGTTCGTCCGCTGCCGGGCGCACGCGAGCTGCTGGCCTTCCTCACTGACGCTGAAATTCCCTGGGCCATCGCCACCAGCGGCCGCATGACCACCGCTGCGCACAATCTCGAAGCGCTCGGCGTGGATCCATCGAAAGTACCGGTGGTGACGCGCGACCAGGTACGCCACGCAAAGCCCGATCCCGATCTTTTCATCGCCGCTGCGCAGCGTCTCGGCATCGACATCCACTACAGCCTGGTCATTGGCGACAGCATCTGGGACATGCTCGCCGCGCAGCGCGCCCGCGCGCTCGGCGTGGGCTTGCTGTCCGGTGGCTATGGCGAGGAAGAGCTGGAAGACGCTGGCGCGTTTCGCGTGTATGAAGATCCGGCGGACCTGCTGAAGCACATCGACGAAGTGGTGGCGCGCAGCTGAGAGCGAGGAGTGAAGGAAGAGGAGTGAGAGAGAGCGTGCCTGCTTTTCTCTCACTTCTCACTCCTCTCCACCCACTCCTGTCTTTTAACTCGCTCCTTATGTTTTCCGTCGATTCATCGCCCCGCAAGCACTTGCGCTAGTCTCGGAAGAGGATCCGTAACACCCGGAGGGCTCATGCGCCGTTTCCTCGCCCTGCTTCCCCTGGCACTGCTCGTGGCGTGCTCGCCGTCGTCGCCACCGCCCGAGCAGAAACCACCCGCGCCCAAGGCCACGGCGACCAGCACGCCCGACAATGCCGAACTCGGCTCCCCGCAATGGTACGAATGGGTCGACGACCGCCTGCACATCACCGACGACGGCCACGGCCCCGACCGCGGCTCCTCGGAATGGAACACCGCCGTGCAACACAAGCTGGGCCAGGAGGCTCCGCAATCACCGCTAGGGTCGCCGCAATGGCAGCAGGCAGTGGATGCGCTGTTGCGGACGCGGCCGGCGCTGTAACGAGCCAGTTTGTGGGAGCGCACCCTGTGCGCGACAAGCCTACGGAGCGGTACACCCAAGCGTGGCAGTCGCGCACAGGGTGCGCTCCCACAGTTGGGGGTATTGAGGCGTCAGCGGCCGATCAACCCGGCGCCAACAACGCATCCAGATCCGACTGATCGAAACTCAACTTCTCCCGCGTACCGCCACCCTCAAGCACCGCCTCTGCCAGCTCCGCCTTGCGCGCCTTCAACTCCTCGATGCGCTCCTCCACCGTGCCGCCGGTGATCAGGCGGAACACGAACACCGGCTTGTCCTGGCCGATGCGATGGGCACGGTCGGACGCCTGCGCTTCCGCTGCCGGATTCCACCATGGGTCGTAATGGATCACGGTGTCGGCTGCGGTGAGGTTGAGGCCCACGCCGCCAGCCTTCAGCGACAGCAGGAACAAGGGCACCTCGCCTTCCTGGAACTGCCGCACCGGTTCGGCGCGGTCGCGCGTTTCGCCGGTGAGCGTGACGTAACGGATGCGATGGCGATCCAACTCGTGCGCGATCAGCTTGAGCATTTCGGTGAACTGCGAGAACAGCAGCACCTTGCGGCCTTCCGCCAGCAACGCAGGCAGCATGTCCATCAGCAATTCGAACTTCGCCGAATCGCGCACGCCGCGCGCCGCTTCCAGTTTCACCAGGCGCGGATCGCAGCAGACCTGGCGCAGCTTCAACAGCGCATCGAGCACCACGATGCCGCTGTGCGAGATGCCGCGCTGCGCGATGACCTCGCGCAGTTCTTCCGCCAGCGACAGGCGCAGGCTTTCGTAGAGTTCGCGTTGACGACCCTCGAGGATCACACGACGCGTGATCTCGGTTTTCGGCGGCAGCTCGCTCGCCACCTGCGATTTGGTACGTCGCAGGATGAAGGGTGCAAGACGACGATTGAGTCGATCCTGGCAATCGGTATCGCGATGTCGTTCGATCGGCACGCGATAGTGGCGGCGGAACGCACCTTCGTCGCCGAGCAGGCCGGGCACCGAGAGATCCACTTGCGACCACAGCTCGCCGAGGTGATTTTCCAGCGGCGTACCGGTGAGGCAGATGCAACGCGGCGCGCGCAGGCTGAGCACGGCACGGCGTGCCTGCGTGCGCGGGTTTTTCACCTGCTGTGCTTCGTCCAGCACGATCAGCGAGAACGGCTGCTTGCGCAGCGACACCACGTCGCGCGGCAACAGCGCGTAGCTGGTGAGGATCAGATCATGCGTGGCGATCTGCGAGAAGTCGCCACTGCGCTGCGGACCATGCAGGGCCAGCACGCGCAGTGCCGGCGCAAAGCGCGCCACTTCCGCAAGCCAGTTCGGAATCAGGCTGGTGGGCACCACCACCAACGCCGGTTCGGTCAGCGCACCGCTGTCTTTCAGCGACAGCAGATGGGTGATCAGCTGCAGCGTCTTGCCCAGGCCCATGTCGTCGGCGAGCACGCCGCCCACGCCGGCTTCGGCGAGCGCGTTGAGCCAACGCAGGCCTTCGCGCTGATAAGGGCGCAGCTCGACGGTGAGGCCTTCGGGCACCACATCGCTGGCGCGCTCGGCTGCATCGCGCAGACGCGCCGTGAATCCGCGCAGGGCGTCGGGAGCGACGAGCTCACCGCCGGTGGGCAGCGCCTCGACCAGTTCTTCCAGGCGGCCGGCCTGCACGCGCGGCAGATGAAGCTTTTTGCGCGGACGCTCGAGGTATTCGGCGAGCGGCGCCAGCAGCCCGCGCAGTTCCTTCAGGCGCACGGGCACGCGGCGACGTTCGTCGACCGGCGCGTACCACACGGCGTCTTCCGGCTCGTTCGGTACCGGGCTGAGGTTCAACTGGTGATCGGCCAGCGCCTGCGCCACGGCGGGCAGCAGGTTGTGGCGCTTGCCTTCCACTTCGATGCCGATCTCCAGGTCGAAGGCGTGGTCGTCGGTGTCTTCCACCGCATTGCCGTACCAGCGCACCGGCCCTTCGAGCACTTCGAACGGAAAGCTCGGCGCGTAGTCGAGCACGAAGCCTTCCCCTTCCAGCTTGGGACGCAGCGCCAGCCAGCGTGCCGGCGTGTTCACTTCCAGCGCGCCCGCATAGCCTTTGCCGGGGAACAGCCAGGCGTCCTCGGGCAGCGTGTCGGCGAGATCCCAGGGCAGGCCTTCGGTATCCACGCCGGGCGTGAGGCCGGCGCGCTCGAGCTGTTCCATCGCCGAGAGCTCTTCCGCACGGCGGCGGATGATTTCCACCAGATGGCCATTGCGCACGCGACGCACCAGCGGTTCGCCACCGCGACCCGGTAGACGCTCGCCCGCGTAGTCAAAGTTGAGGCGCGCATAGGCCAGCGGTGGCGTACCTGCGGCCAGGCGGGCATGGCGGGTGAGCGCATGCAGGGTCAGTACCGGCTTGGGCGACAGCTCCGCACGACGCAGCTCGCCCAGCACCTGCGGCAACGGCAGGCGATGTGAAAGGCGGCTACCCGGCAGCGCGTCGCGCAGTATCTGGCTGTACTCGTGCTTCAGCGCCGGCAGGTCGAGCCAGGAGGTTTCTTCCAGCGGCGCATCCAGATGGCCCATCTCGGCACGCTCGGCATCGAGGTACCACAGCGCGTCGATGCGCAGCACGCGATGGTTGGCCGGCATGCACGGCATCAGGCGCTGGCTGCCGTCGTTTTCCAGATGCCATTGCCAGTTGAGCTGATGACCCTTGCCGCGCGACAGGCGCAAGCCGGCCAGGCCACCGAGGAAGCACGGTGTGGTGTCGAGGATTTCCGCCAGCAGCGCATCGCCCACATGGCCGGACAGGCGCGCGTAGGTGCGGCTCTTGCGCAGGGTCTGCGGCAGGCCGAGCACGGTCGCGGCCAGGCGCTGTTCGTGCGGCTGCAGTGGCTGTTGCGACAGGTGTTTGCTGTCGAACGGCGTCGGGCGCACGTAGCGGGTCTGATCGGCCATCGCCAGCAGCACTGGGGCCACATCGACATGCGCGTAGGCCACGCCCTCTTCGGGCACCACGTCGAGGAAGAAGCCCAGCACCAAGGGCTCCGCCGGCGCGAGCGGTGCCGCTTGCGCGAGCAGCTTGCGCCAGACGCCGGGCAGCGGCTCGCTGACGCCAGCGTCGTCGCGTTGCGTGTGTCGTTTATCGTCCGGTGACTGCATGCGCATTCGATCCAGGGCGACCAAAAGATTCAGCTTAGCAAGGGTCTTGCGTGCGTGCGCGTCTCACGCACCGGTTTTTTCAAACCGATGCGCGTTTGGATGACGGAACCGTTCAGCGTGGGCGCCGGAACGATCGAGCAACGGGCTTACACCGTCGGTGTAAACAGGCCGTGCGGATATTCCGGCTTCTGCTCACGGCTCATCAGCCGCTTGAGTCCTTCGGCCGGCGTCACCTCGCCATGAAGCACGGCGCGCACGCCGCTGCTGATGGGAAGATCCAGGCCGTGCTTGGCGGCCAGTCGCGCCACTTCGTCGGCCGTGAGCACGCTTTCCACCACCTGGCCGATCTCGCGCACGGCCTCGTCGATGGCCTTGCCGCGACCCAGCGCGAGACCGAGGCGACGGTTACGCGAAAGATCGCCGGTACAGGTGAGCACGAGATCACCCAGGCCAGCGAGACCCATCAGCGTTTCCGGACGCGCACCCAGCGCCATGCCCAGCCGCAGCATTTCGTTCATGCCGCGCGTGATCAGGCCCGCTCGCGCGTTCAGGCCCAGATCCATGCCGTCGGCCACGCCGGTGGCCACGGCCAGCACGTTCTTCATGGCGCCACCGAGCTCGGCGCCAAGCACGTCGCTGCCGGAATAGGCGCGGAAGTTGGGCGCGTGCAGGATCAGCGCCATTTCATGCGCGAACGCGGCGTCGTCCGAATGCACGGTGACGGCGCTGGGCATGCCCGAGGCCACTTCCTTGGCGAACGAAGGGCCGGTGACGACCGCTGCCGGGCGACCCGGGAAGCGCTCAGCCACCAGTTCATGCAGGAACCGGCCGGTGCCCGGCTCAAAGCCCTTGGTCGCCCACGCAATGCGGGCGTCGGGCTCCAGGTACGGCGCCAGCTCCTCCAGCATGGAGGCGAAGGCATGGCTGGGCACCACGATCAGCACGACCTGGGCCCCGCGCACCGCGGCGGCCAGATCGGCTTCGTAGACAAGCTCAGCCGGCAGCTCGACGTCGGGCAGGTAGCGCTGGTTGCAATGGGTTTCAGCCATTGCCTTCAGCGCGGAGGCGTCACGCCCCCACAGCCGGGTCGGCACCTGGTTGCGGGCGGCCAGGGCCGCCAGGGCGGTGCCCCAGGAGCCGGCACCGAGTACGGCCAGGGTCGAACGCTCAACCATGAGCACAGACTCTTGGATTAGCTGTTGAGCGTCGGGACGGCGCTGCCGCCGAGGATGCGGCGCTGCTGTTCGGCATACAGCGCGTCGAAGTTGATCGGCTGCAGCAGGAACGGCGGGAAGCCGCCTTCCAGCACCAGCGACGACAGCATCTGGCGGGCGTACGGGAACAGCAGGTTCGGGCAATAGCTGTTGAGGATGCCGGCCAGGTCATCTTCCGAGAAACCGGCGATGCCGAACACGCCGGCCTGGTGCACTTCGGCCAGATAGGCGGTGCGGTCGTTCAGCGAGCAGGTCAGGGTGAGGCTCAGCACCACTTCGTACAGGTCGTTGCCCATGTCGGCGGACTTCTGGCCCAGGTTGAGCTGGACTTGCGGCTGCAGGTCGCCCTCGCCCACTTCCTGGAAGATCTGCGGGGCGTTGGGCGCCTCGTAGGAAACGTCCTTGATGTAGATCTTCTGCAGCACCAGCTGGGGCTGGCCGGCCTGGCCGTTGGCGGAAACGTCTGCCATGGGGTATTCCTCGTAAGTGTTCGGTGCGTGAAAACGCAAAGGGTTTAATTGTTCCATACATCCCCGCGGCCCGCCATGCGCCCGGAGCCTATGTTGAGCAAATATTGCGCACCGGCCTGTTTTTCTGGGAGAATAGCCGGCTCGACCATGCCGACCCGATTCATCGGGCACGTCCGCCACGCGATGCGGACCTCACGGCAGGCGCGAAAAAGCACCATCTCCAGCATCGCGAGGCCTTGTGCCGCTGGGCCGATGCCGCCCTGGCTAACGGGTGGCAAACGCGCCTTTGGGCGCCTAACAGGAGGTCATCATGGCCCGTATTTGCCAAGTCACCGGAAAGGGTGTGCAGACTGGTAACAACGTCTCGCACGCAAACAACAAAACTCGCCGCCGCTGGTTGCCGAACCTGCATGAGCGCCGCTTCTGGGTCCCGAGCGAAAACCGCTGGGTGAAGCTGCGCGTTTCCAACCATGCCCTGCGCACGATCGACAAGAACGGCATCGAAGCCGTCCTCGCCGACCTGCGCTCCCGCGGCGAAAAGATCTGAGGATTGAGCCATGGCTAACAGCAAGCAAGACAAGATCCGCCTGATCTCTTCGGCCGGCACCGGCCACTTCTACACCACGCAGAAGAACAAGAAGAACACCCCGGAAAAGTTCGAGTTCAAGAAGTACGATCCGGTGGTTCGCAAGCATGTGATCTACAAGGAAGGCAAGATCAAGTAAGCCTTCGGGTTTAGTTGACGCTTCCACGAAGAACCCGCCGCGAGGCGGGTTTTTTGTTGGGCCCCTTTCGCGGATGGCCATCCCGCGTGAAGCAAAACGCACACGCTTGCCCTCGTCCGTCCGGTTCCCGATGATGGTGTGGCATGCCATCAGCTACCGCCCTGTTCCGCTCGCTGCTGGATACCGCCGACTGGGCCTCCCTGGCGCCGGCGGTGCAACGCATGCACGCCAAGGGCAGGGTGATCCACGCCAGTGGCGAGGCCGACGTTGACGGTGCGCGCCACGCCTTCGCGCGACTGCTGCGGCGCCTGCTGACGCTGCCCGAACCCGGCCGGGGCCAGCACATCGCACTCACCATCGAGCGTCATTCCACCCACGAGCAATGGACCCGGCGCTTCGCGCGCGGCTGCATGCGCTCGACCTTGCATCCGGGTGGACCAACCTCGCTGCGGGAAGCCCTGGGCCCCGTGGCACTGCACTTCACGTTGCGCCGCGACGACGATGCGATCGACTGGCAACTGTGCCGTGTCACTCTGCTCGGCCTACCTCTGCCGCGCATGCTTTGCGGCCAGGTGCTGTCGCGCAGCGGCGCACAGGATGGCCGCTATACCTTCGACATCGATGTGCGCCTGCCCTTGCTGGGACAGTTGATTGCCTACCGCGGTTGGCTGGAGATCGACCATGTCCTCTGAATTCGATCATCCCGTGATCGTCTTCGACGGTGTATGCGTGCTGTGCAGCCGATGGGTGGATTTCATCCTGCGCCACGACCGAACCGGGTGCTTCCGACTGGCGGCCATGCAGGGGACGCAAGGGCGCGCCCTGCTGCTTGCGCACGGACTGTCACCCGACGACCCCACCTCCTTCCTGCTGGTCGACGACGGCCACGGTTACAGCGATACGGATGCCATCGCACGCGTCCTGCACCGCCTGGGCGGCCGCTGGCGTGGGGTCGCTGCCGCATTGCGCGCGGTACCCAGGCCGCTGCGCGATCCCGCGTATCGCTGGATCGCACGCCATCGCTATCGCTTGTTCGGCCGGCGCCAGCAGTGTCGTCTGCCTGAGCCGGAGCAGGCCTGGCGATTCATCGACTAGCCCCTGTGGGAGCGCACCCTGTGCGCGACAGCAACGCTTGGATGTATCGCTCCGTTGGTTTGTCGCGCACAGGGTGCGCTCCCACAGTAGCCCTGCAGTTCTCGGCTCCGGCTTTTGGCATCGGCTCTTGGCTCTTGGGGGTCCCCGTATGACGCGGCGGGCGGGTGGAGGAAAGCCCGAAGGGTGGCCGCAGGGATGCGGCCAGTTTTTCGACAGGACAGGGATGTCCTGTCGAAAAACCCCGGAGCCCGCACGCGCACCTGGAGGGCCAAAGGCCCGGAAGGCGCGTCATCCGGGGGCCCTTTCTTTTGGTTACTTTTCTTTGGGCAAGCAAAGAAAAGTGACCCGGGCCGCGGCAGCGGCACGGAAGCCCGCGGCAGGCGAGCAAGCTGGCGATCACGCGACAGCCAGCCACCGAGGCCCTGGATCCCGGCCTTCGCCGGGACGACGAGCAAGAGCGGACCGAGGTAGTTGCGGAAGGTGAGGCTAGGTTGGCCCCTCACGACCTTCAAGGTCTCAATGCCACCGTAAAGGTGGCAATGCCCCAACCATCTCTCCAGAGGGGACAAGGAGCAAAGCGCGAGCTCGCTTTGTTGTTAGTCCACCCCATAAAAAAAGCCCGCCATTCGGCGGGCCTTTTTCATTCAACCGGTGACACCGCTTACGCGTTCGCCACCGAATAACTCTTCAAGCGACCCGCGAATTCCTGCAGCGCGCGGATACCGCTCTGCTCGGCTTCAGCGATCCACTGCTGCAACCCCTTCAGCGCCTGATCCGCACCACGCTGCTCCATCAGAGCGGCAAGGCGATTGCGGAACTCGCAAACCGTGCTCAGCGTCGGACGCTTGGCCAGCACAGCCTGCATGCGGTCACGGCCTTCGCTATCCAACCAGCGGCCACCGTCAGCCAGGGCGCGACGCATGCGGCGCGGCACCGACTTGATGCTGTCGCCGGCGTGCTGCGCTTCGTCGCGCAGGGTCGGCATGATCACGTTGCGGTAGTAATCGGTCATCGCGGCGAAGCGATGGGTCAGTACGCCCTTGAGCGTCTCGGCATCCGGCAGGTGCACGTTCGGGCGAACGTCGAGCGTCGGCGCCACACGCAACACCTTGGCCAGGCCAACCGCACGCAGCGCGCAGATGGCCGCCCAGCCGATATCGAACTCCCACTTGCGCAGGGCGAATTTCGCCGAGCTCGGGAAAGCGTGGTGGTTGTTGTGCAGCTCTTCGCCACCGATCCAGAAACCCCAGGGAATCAGGTTGGTCGCGGTGTCGGCGCTCTCGAAGTTGCGGTAGCCCCACCAGTGGCCGATGCCGTTGACGAAGCCGGCGGCCCAGAACGGGATCCAGACCATCTGCAGCGCCCACAGGGCCGCACCGATCACACCGAACAAAGCCACGCTGATGAACAGCATCAGGGTCGGACCCCAATACGGGTGCGCGCTGTAGAGCTTGCGCTCGATCCAGTCATCCGGCGTGCCGCGGCCGTACTTCTCGAGATCTTCCTTCACTTCGCTGGCGTCGCGGTACAGCGACACGCCATCCCAGAAGACCTTCTTGATGCCGTAGATCTGCGGGCTATGCGGATCTTCCTCGGTCTCGACCTTGGCGTGGTGCTTGCGGTGCACTGCCACCCACTCCTTGGTGACCATGCCCGTGGTGAGCCAGCCCCAGAAGCGGAAGAAGTGCGAAATGGACCAATGCAGGTCCACGCCGCGATGGGTCTGGCAACGATGCAGGTACAGCGTCACCGTGAAAATGGTGAGCTGCGTCATGACCAGCATGTAGACCAGCATGGTCAGCCAACTGGCGTGCGTCAGGCCGTTGGACAAGAAATTGAGTACTGCATCTAGCATGGGAAACACCCAGGTGTATGAAAAGTCAGTCTAAACGAGGGGTTTCCGTACCCGCCAGCATGGACCAGCAAAATATTGTCGCACCCATTTGCGGCAACAAAGTTAATGTGCTGTATCGCCCATCGGCGCCCACTCCCGGTTGTATGAAATTGGGGCCGCACTGACAATCATGCAATGACCGCGCCTACCGCAGTATTGCAACTGGATCACATAACCCGACATCGCGCGGGACGAGCGGCCGTCGCCGATCTCAGCCTTTGCCTGGACTCGGGACAGGTGCTGGGTTTGCTGGGGGTCAACGGCGCCGGCAAGAGCACCACCCTGGCGATGATTGCCGGTGCGCTGACGCCTGATAGCGGCGCCATCAAGCTGAATGGGAAGGACTTTCTGGAGCATCCGGAACTGGCCCAACGCGGCATCGGCTGGCTGCCTGAACGTGCCCCGCTATGGCCAGAACTGACCGTATTGGAGCATCTGGATGCGCACGGCCGTCTGCGTGGCCTGGGCGGCGCGGCGTTGGCCAAGGCGCGCCAGCGCATCGTCGAACGCCTGGAACTTGGCGTGCTCTCGCGTCGGTTGGCCGGCGTGCTGTCGCAGGGCCAGCGCCAACGTCTCGGCCTGGCCTGCGCCTTGCTGCACGAGCCGTCGCTGCTGGTGCTGGACGAGCCGGCCAATGCGCTAGATCCGGTGCAGGTGGCTGCGTTGCGCGCCGTGATCCGCGAACAGGCCGCTGCCGGCACCGCCGTCATTCTTTCCACGCACCTGCTGGCCGAAGTCACCGCGGCCTGTGATCGCGTGGCGATCCTGCATGAGGGGCAGCTGCGCTACGACGGCCCCATCACCGACGACGACCACAAGATGCTCGAGCAGACTTTCTTCGATATCGCCCTGCGCGGCGGCGACGGCAACGACAAGGCGCGGGCCGCATGAGTGTGCTCGCCGTGACGCGGCTGGAGCTGCGCCGCCTGATCGTTCGGCCGCTCGCCTGGGTGCTTGCCGCGTTGACGCTGGCGCAGCTGGCATGGCGTTTCACCCTGCTGCTGGGCGGCTTCCTGGCTGGACAGATCAAGCTCGCCGCCTTGCCCGGCGGTCCGGGCTATACCGATCTGGTCGGCGTGCCGATGCTGAGCAGCATCCTCACCGGCGGCATCCTGCCGTTTGGCGTGGTGGAGCTGGCGCTGGTGATCGTGCCGCTGCTCACCATGTCCTCGCTCGCCGGCGAACGCAGCAATGGCACGCTGCCATTGTGGTTCGCTGCCGGCCTGCCCGCTTCGCGCATCGTGCTGGGCAAGTACCTCGCGCTGATGTTGTGGTTGGTGTTGTGGCTTGCGCTTGCGCTGGCGATGCCGTTGAGTCTTTCGCACGGTGTCACGCTTGATTGGGGCAAGCTCGCCGCGGCATCGCTGGGGGCATTGCTCACGCTCGCGGCGCTGGCGGCGATTGGCGTGGCCAGTTCCGCCTACGCGTCGCATGCCTCCATCGCCGCAACGATCGCGCTCACCGTCGGCCTGGTCCTGGCCGGTATGAACATCGCCGTACAGAAAGCGGGCGCGACCAGTGGCGTATTCAACTGGCTGGCACTGAGCGGACATCTCGAAGACATGCTGCGTGGATTGGTGTCGTTGTCGGATGTCGCGTGGTTCCTGTTGGTGATCGTGGTGGCGCTGGCACTCGCCACGCAACGGCTGGCTGCCGAAAAGGAGCGTGGCTGATGGCGCGCTTTTTCCGGCATCTGAATGGATGGCTATTTGCCCTGGCACTGTTGTTGGCCGCGGGCGCCATCGGTTATCTCACCACGCGCCACGATCTTGTCGGCGACTGGACCTTCGGCGGGCGCGCCAGCCTGTCGCCGGAAAGTCGCGCCGTGCTGGCGACGCTGCACGGCCCGGTGGAGATCGTCAGCTACGCCAATCCGCAAGGCGACCTGCGCCATACCGTGGCTGGTTTCGTCGAACGCTATGAGCGCGCTAAGCCTGACCTCACGCTACGCTTCGTCGACCCGCAGCAGGATCCAGCCGCGATGCGCGAGCTCGGCATCACGGTGGACGGCGCTTTGATCCTGCACTACCAGGGCCGCGAGCAGCGGCTCGACGAGCTGTCCGAGCGCAGTCTCACCAATGCACTGGAGCGCCTCGCGCGCGGCGGCGAGCGCATCGTCGCGTTCGTGTCCGGCGATGGCGAGCGTCGTGCGGACGAGAAAGGCAACGCCGATCTGGGCACGTTCATGGCGCAGATGGAAGGCCGCGGCATGCGCGCCGTGCCGCTGAATTTCGCCCAGGTCACCGCGGTGCCGCAGCACACCGACCTGGTCGTGCTGGCCAGCCCCGAGCTGGCCTTGCCCGATGGTGCGGTGAAGGCACTCACCGACTACGTGAGCAACGGCGGCAACCTGTTGTGGTTGAGCGAACCCACCAATGACGACCTGCACCTGGCTCCGCTTGCCGATGCGCTTGGCATCCGCATCCTTCCGGGCGTGCTGGTCGATGGCCAGGGCGCCGCGCTGGGTTTGAAGGATCCGCGCATGCTCGCACTGGGTGACTACCCGCAGCACGCGATCACGCGCGGCTTCCAGCTCACCACGCTGTTCCCGCAGGTATCCGCGCTGGCGATGGCCGCGCGTACCGACTGGAAGGTGGCGCCATTCCTGCGCTCAAGCGCGCAGAGCTGGACCGAGTTCAAGCCGATCGACAATGCGCAGAGCTCAAGCATCCAGTACGACGCCAGCGCAGGCGAGCTGAAGGGACCGCTGGATTTCGGCTTTGCCCTGAGTCGCCTCTCGCCGAGCCCCGATAAAGCAGAGCAACGCGTGGTGGTGATTGGCGATGGCGATTTCCTCTCCAACACCTTTCTTGGCAACGGCGGCAACCGCGCGCTGGGCGAACGCATCTTCGATTGGCTGCTGGGCGACGATGCCCTCGTGAATCTGCCGCAGCGCGGCGCGCCCGATCGCCTGCTGCAGATCACCCAGGCGCAGCTGAGCAGTGTCACGCTCGGCTTTCTGGTGGCACTGCCGGTACTGCTGTTGCTGATCGGCGGCTTCATCGTGTGGCGCCGTCGTCGCGCATGAAGCGGACGACCCGACAGCGTTGGTGGCTTGCGGCGGGCATTCTGGTGATCGTGGCGATCGCTGGCTGGCAGTGGCAGCAGGATCGCGCGCAGGCGGCAGGCACGCTGCTGACGCTCGACCCTGCCGGCGTCCACGACATTTCGCTCGCCTTGGGGAGCGGTAATACCGAACACTTCGCGCGGCGCGACGGCCACTGGTGGCGCACCGATGGCACGCCCGCACGCGCGGACGACGGACGCCTGGGCGAACTGGCCGATACGGCCGCCGCCGCCGTGCTGAGCTGGCGACCGCTGCACGATTTCGACCCCGCCAAGATCGGCCTGGCCACCCCCATGGCGGTGCTCACGCTCGATGGCCAGCGCCTTGAATTTGGCGAAACCTCGGTGACGGGACCGCAGCGCTATGTGCGCGTGGGCGATCGCGTGGCGCTGATTTCCGTGCGCTATACGCCGCGTGGGGCGACGGGCGAAGCGACCAAGATCAAGGAGTGAGGCGAGAGGAGTGAGAAGTGAGAGACGTCGTTCCGGCTTTTTTCTCACTTCTCACTCCTCTTCACTCACTCCTGCCCCACCCAGGCGTACCTTGCACCGTCTCGCAGACTCCCCATATGGGATAGCAAACCTCGACAGGAGCGATGTCATGAGCAAGCAGGCGATCGGCGTAGTGGGAATGGCCGTGATGGGCAGCAATCTGGCCCTGAATATCGAAAGCCGCGGTCACGCCGTGTCGATCTACAACCGGCATCGCGAGCGCACCGACGAAGTCGTCAAGGACAACCCCGGTAAGCGCCTGGTGCCGACCTACTCGCTCGAGGAATTCGTGGCCTCGCTGGAAAAGCCGCGCCGCATCCTGCTGATGGTGAAGGCCGGTGAACCCACCGACGCCACGCTGGCGCAGCTCAAGCCCCTGCTCGACAAGGGCGACATCGTCATCGACGGCGGCAATACGTTCTTCAAGGACACCATGCGCCGCGAGAGCGAGATGAGCTCGGCCGGACTGCACTTCATCGGCACCGGCGTGTCCGGCGGCGAGGAAGGTGCGCTGCACGGGCCGTCGATCATGCCGGGCGGCCCGCGCGAAGCGTATGACCTGGTGGCGCCCATCCTCACCGAAATTGCTGCACGCGCGCCCGATGGCGATCCCTGCGTGGCCTATATGGGCCCCAATGGCGCCGGCCATTACGTGAAGATGGTGCACAACGGCATCGAGTACGGCGATATGCAACTCATCGCCGAAAGCTATTCGGTGCTGCACAACGTGCTTGGGCTATCCAACGACGAACTGGCCGAGGTCTACGCCGATTGGAACAAGGGCGAACTCGACAGTTACCTCATCAGCATCACCGCCGACATCTTCACCAAGAAGGACAAGGACACCGGCAAGGCGATGGTCGACATCATCCTCGACCGCGCCGCGCAGAAAGGCACCGGCAAGTGGACCAGCCAGAGCGCGCTCGATCTTGGCGTGCCGTTGCCGCTGATCACCGAATCGGTGTTTGCGCGCCTGCTTTCGTCGCTCAAGGACGAACGCGTCGCCGCCAGCAAGATCCTCAAGGGTCCCGCACCGCATAAATTCGATGGCGATCGCAAGGCGTTCATCGAAGCCGTGCGTCGTGCGTTGTATCTCAGCAAGATCGTGTCCTACGCACAGGGCTTTGCACAGCTGCGTGCGGCATCGGACGAATACCAGTGGAATCTTCCCTACGGCACCATCGCCAGCATCTTCCGCGCCGGCTGCATCATTCGCGCGCGCTTCCTGCAGAAGATCACCGATGCGTACGAGCGCGATCCGCAGGTGAAGAATCTGCTGCTGGATAGCTATTTCCGCGATATCGCTGCCGACTATCAGGATGCGCTGCGCGAGGTGGTGGCGGCGGCGGTGAAGGCGGGCGTGCCGGTGCCGTGCTTCTCTTCTGCCATTGCGTATTACGACGGTTACCGTGCGGAGCAATTGCCCGCCAACCTGATCCAGGCGCAGCGCGATTTCTTTGGCGCGCACACGTTCGAGCGCGTGGACAAGGAAGGCAGTTTCCATAACGACTGGGGTTGAGCTGCGGATCGAAGTGATCCTGCTGCTCTGCGGTCGCGCACAGGGTGCGCTCCTACAGGTCGGCCGGACCTTGTAGGAGCGCACCCTGTGCGCGACCGCGGACTCTCAGGAACCTCTGTCCCCGCCTCCTCCCACTGAGACCCGAAGTGCCCGAGTTACCCGAAGTCGAAACCACCCGCCGCGGCATCGCCCCGCACGTGATCGGCCGTCGCGTCACCGGCGTGATCCTGCGCCGCCCCGATCTGCGCTGGCCCATTCCGCCGGAAATCACCACGCAACTGCCCGGCCAGCGCATCGAGGCGGTGGAGCGACGCGCGAAGTATCTGTTGCTGCACACGCCCATTGGCAGCGCGTTATTCCACCTCGGCATGACCGGGGTATTGCGCGTACTGCCGCCGGATGCGCTGGTGGGCAAGCACGATCATGTCGATATTGCACTGGAACCCACGACCACCGAAGGTCCCCGCATCTTGCGCTACACCGACGCGCGACGCTTCGGCTCCCTGCTGTGGCAACCCGCTGGCGAGACCCATGAATTGCTGGCGGACCTCGGCCCCGAGCCGCTCACCGATGATTTCGACGGCGACCTTCTGTGGCGGCTGTCGCGTGGGCGCAAGGCGGCGGTGAAGCTGTTCCTGATGGACAACGCCGTCGTTGTTGGCGTGGGCAACATCTACGCAAGCGAGGCGCTGTTTGCCGCGGGCATCGATCCGCGCAAACCCGCCGGGTCCATTTCGCGAGCGCGATATGCGCGACTGGCGGGCGAGGTGAAGCGGATATTGGCCTGGGCCATCGAACGCGGCGGCACCACGTTACGCGACTTCATCAACCCCGATGGCGCACCGGGATATTTCTTTCGCGAGTTGCAGGTGTACGGGCGCGAAGGGGAAGCGTGCCGGGCGTGCGGGACGCCCGTGAAGCAGGTGGTGCTGGGGCAGCGGTCGACGTTCTGGTGTGGGAAGTGTCAGAAGTAGGTTTGGGGCGCGATTCCACGCTACTCGCCCTACTAGTGGGAGCGCACCCTGGGCGCGACAGCCACGCCGGGATGTATCGCTCCGTCGGCTCGTCGCGCACAGTGTGCGCTCCCACAGTAGCCCGGCCTGCTCGCAGGGGCGCGGAAATCACTCCGGCCAGCGAAACTCCACAAACGTATTGTTGAAGTCCGGATCTTCCAGCCCGCCGCCCAAGGTGGCTACGAGCGACATGCCGTCGGCCTCCAACTCCTGCCCCTCGGCAAACCGCGCCCCCAGCGCCTCCAACTCCACCAGGCGTTCGCACAACAAACCAGCGCGATCGCTGTCAGCCTCAGGCACGTTGCGAATGCTGACGTCAGGGCGACCGAACTTGCGCATGCCGCGCGTGTGGATCCAGTAGTTTCCGTTTTGCTCCGCGTCGCGCAGTATCAACAGGTGATTGCGGATCGGCGCGCCGTCGCGCACGACAAAGTGCCTGCGCCAAGTGTCGGCGTCGTAGAGGTTGAGCGTCTGCGGATCGAGGATGGCCACGCCGCCCATGTCGAGCAGCGCAGCAAGCACGCCCAGCGTGTCGCGCAGATAGCCAGTGTCGGCGCTGTCGGGCAGGCGCCCGCGGATCACCAGCACTTCCGGTGCATCGATGGCCTGGCGATACGCCTCAGGCGCGCCGTCCTTGAACATGCGCCCGACGCTGCCGCGCAACGGATAGCCATCCCACTGGCGCAGCTGCGCGTGGTTATGGCTGGTCATCTCCACGCCTTCGGGCAGGCCTTCGCTGCCGTAATCCAGCGATGGCGCCCGCCCCGACTGGAATTTGCCGAACACAAAGAACTGCAACAGGATGTCTTCGTTGCTCGACTGCCAGTGCGGACGTTGCCAGGCGGGAAAAGGGATCTTCGACATACCGTTACCATTCCTTAGATGAGTGCGAAACGCTCAATGCCCTTCGCCCAGCGGCAGCACGGGCTGCTGCAGTTCAATCCTGCCGTGTCCTTCCGTAATGTTCTTGAACTCGGCGCGACTCACCGAGACATAGCGGTCGTTGCCGCCGATCTCAACCTGCGGGCCTTCGGTGACGGCCCGGCCCTGTTCATCCACGCGCACCACCATGGTGGCCTTGCGGCCGGTGTGGCAGATGGTCTTGATCTCGTCCAGATTGTCGGCCCAGGCGAGCAGGTAGCGGCTGCCCTCGAACAGCTCGCCGCGAAAATCGGTGCGCAGGCCATAGGCGAGCACCGGGACGTTGAGCTTGTCCACCACGTCGCTCAGCTGCCAAACCTGGGCCTTGCTGAGAAACTGCGCCTCGTCGACAAACACGCAATGCAGCGGGCCGCGCACGGCGATATCTGCCTGCACCAGGGCCAGCAGGTCTTCTTCCCCGCCAAAGCGCACAGCGTTCGCCTTGAGGCCGATGCGCGAGGCCACCACGCCCTCGCCGTAGCGATTGTCCAGCGCCGGCGTGAGGATAAGCGTGCGCATGCCACGCTCGTGGTAGTTGTAGGCACTCTGCAGCAAGGTCGTGGTCTTGCCGGCATTCATCGCCGAATAATAGAAATAGAGCTTGGCCATGACGGTTCCTGTGGCGGGGCGCTGATGTTACCCGGTTGACCGCTGGCCTTCAGCGCCTGAGGCGCTCTGCCTATTCCTTGTCCAGCGGCGTGGTGCCCCCGCTGAACTGTGCATGGGCTTGCGCCAGCCGGTAGTGGCGGTCGCCGTTCCAGCGCCGCCATTCGCGCAGGGTGAGCGCCCGGTACACGCCCTTGAAGGCGAGTATGCGTATCCACACCTTGAACGAGTCGAACACGTCGCCCGCCAGCATCGAGATCACGCCCTGCTCGATCTGGAAGGTATTGCGCGGCGAACTGAAGACCTGGCGCATGATCGATCCGTTGAAGCGGTAGATGAAGAACGCAAACCGCTTCATGCCGCGACGCTGGCGACGCTCCAGTCGGCGCTGCAAGGCCGCCTCGCGGGTCGGATCGCGCAGCGCGGCATCCACCACTTCCACCGCCTGTTCCGCTCCGCTCATGGCGAGGTAGACGCCGGAGGAAAACACCGGGTCGAGGAACGCAAAGGCATCGCCGATCAGCACCCAGCCCGGACCCGCCATGCGCGCCGAGTCGTACGAATAGTTGCCGGTCACGCGCACTTCGTTGTCGATCAGCTCGGCCTGTTCGATGCGCTTCCACAGCGCCGGATTCTGGCGCAGCGTTTCCAGCAGGAAATCGGTGCTGCGGCCGCGTCGCTGCTTGAGATAGTCGGGCCAGCACACCGCGCCCACGCTCATCACGCCGTCGGGCAAGGGAATCATCCACATCCAGCCGTGATCGAACCGGTAGATGCTGATATTGCCGGCGTGTTCGCCGGCCCGGTACTCCGCGCCGCGAAAGTGGCCAAAAATGGCTGCACTCTGGTGTTCCGCATTCTTGCGCTTGAGCTTCTTCTTGCCCGCGAGGAACGCATCGCGACCGGAGGCGTCCACCACGTAGCGTGCTCGGATGGCGTACTGCTCGCCCCGATCGGTGGTCACCTGCACCAGCCAGTCATGCGGGCCACGTTCTTCCACGCCGCGCACCTCATGGCCTTCGCGCGTATCCGCGCCGCTGCTGGCGGCGTGGCGGAACAGCATCTGATCGAAGTCCTGCCGCCGCACCTGATAGGCATGCGGTGGGCTGTTGCCGAGCGCGCGGGCGAATTCGAAGGTGATGTAGCCAGACTCGTTATCGGCCTCGAAATCCGCGCCCGGCTTGAATACGCCCAGCGCGCGGACCTGATCGAGCACGCCCAGCCGCTCGAAGATCGGCAGATTCATCGGCAGCAGCGATTCGCCGATGTGAAATCGGGGATGATGGTCTTTCTCCAGTGCAATGACGCGATAGCCGCGCCGCACCAGCAGCGTGGCGGCCGTGCTGCCCGCAGGGCCGCCGCCGATCACCACCACGTCGCACTGGTCGTGGACTTCCGAACTCGCTTCTACCACGTTGCATCCCCACGTCATGGCCTATCTGGATTATGGCCGCGCGGCACGGGCCGTGGCGTACCGCGCGGCGCGCTATTCAGCCTCGCGGCTGCGACTCGGGCGCGGGTGAGACCTGCAGCGGCTCGCCGACCTCGACGTTTCCCTGCAAGGGGCCCTTGAGGCGCCATTGCACGTCCTTCAGGTGCAAATAGTCGTCCGTCGACCACACGGCCTTGCTGTAGTACTTGCTGAGCTGTGTCATATCGCCATCGGAGATATAGCCGGTGTGGCCCGCGTTGGCCGCATCCAGGCCGCCCAGCGAGTAGACCACGACGCCATTGCCCACATAGCCCGCGTGGCTGCCGGTGACCTGATGGGTGACGCGGAACAGCTCGGCGGCAAGATGTTGCCTGCCCTGTTCGTCCGAGTATTTGTCGTAGATCTGCTTGCCCACGCTGATGGCTTCGTCGCGTTCGGACGGGCTCAGTCGATTCCAGTAAAGCTCGCGCTGGATCAGCAGGTCGCGGTAACCGCGATCGGCGGCCAGATCCATCCACGCGTAGGCGCGTGGACGATCGACCGCGGTGCCATCGCCGTTCCAGTACATCGTGGCCACCATGGCCTCTGATGGTTTGTCGCCGAAGCGCGCCGCCGCGGTGAACATCTCAAGTGCGCGCTCCTTGTGGCCCGCCTTGTAGGCGTCCGCGCCCAGGCTGCGGAAATAGAGATCGGAGTGGTGCTCGACCACACCGGGCTCGGCCAGCGCCTGCTCCAGCACACCCAGTTGCTTCAGATCGTCCGAATGCATGGACGGATCCGCCGTCTGCGCCATGCTCCATCCCGGCGCCACCGCAAGCACGGCGATACAGAGACTGCAAAGTACTGCCTTGGCCATATCACGCTCTCCATGGTGATCGACGCTGCCCGCCAAGCATACCGCCCGCCCGGGCTTTACCGGCTCAGGCTGCCGGTCGTGTCGGCTTGGTCCGGGGCGGCTCCACCGGTTCGGGCTCGCCCACGTTGACGCGGCTATTCATCTGCAACTCCCACTGCACATCCTTCACCTGCAGGTACTCGGCCGTCTTCATGTGCAACGCCTTGTCGAAACTGCTGAAGTCTTCCACGGCGTTGTCGCCGTACATAGCGCTGCCGTTGCCCAGCCAGCCGACGTGACTACCGGTCACTTGTCTGAGACTGGCGCCGATCTCGAGGGTGAGCCGGCTGGAACCGGCGGCGTCGCCGTAGTCGTCTTCGAGCGTCGGGCGCAGTTCCCGCGCCTTGGCGCGTTCCGCGGCGCTCAGCTGATCCCAGTAGATCTGTCGCTGACGCAGCAATTCGGGATAGCCGCGGCTGGCGGCAAGCTCCATCCATGCATAAGCCAGCGGGCGATCCATGGCCACGCCGTCGCCCGTCCAATACATCACGCCCACCAGCGACTGCGAGGTCTTGTCGGCGTAGCGGGACGCCAGGCGGAAATAGTGGAAGGCGTCGCGATGGTGGCCTTCGCCGTAGGCCTCCATGCCCTTATAGCGATAACGCAAGTCGCTGTGGGCATCGACGAAGACGCGCGACTCCATGCCCTTGAGCAGCTCGGTGCTGCGCTTGATGTCGGTGGTGTCGGCTGCCTGCTGCGCCAACGCGTGTCCGGCGCACGCAAGCCCCAGGATCACCACGCCGATACCCGCCAGTCTGCCCATCTCACGCTCCCGTGATGCGCAGGTTTCCGGCGTTCCACGGCCTGCGGTTTGGGCAGCATAGCCTGCTTTGGGCGGGGGCGCTCTGCTAACATCGGGCGCCGCCCATCTACCGCGATTCTCATGCTCAATCCCCAACAATTGGCCGCCGTGGAACACTGTGACGGTCCACTGCTGGTATTGGCAGGCGCCGGTTCGGGCAAGACTTCGGTGATCACGCAAAAGATTGCCTATCTCATCGAGCGCAAGAAGCTCGCGCCCTCGCGCATCGCCGCCATCACCTTCACCAACAAAGCGGCGAAGGAAATGCGCGAGCGCGTGACCAAGCTGATCAGCAGCGAGGACGCCGCCGCGCTCACCGTGTGTACCTTCCACGCGCTGGGCCTGAAATTCCTGCAGATGGAGCATGCGCGCGCCGGGCTGCGCAAGGGCTTTTCAGTGCTCGATGCGGACGACAGCGAAGGCATCATCAAGGAACTGGCGCCCAAGGGCATCAAGCCCGATGTGTTGTTCGGCATACGCAACCTGGTGAGCCGTGCGAAGAATGCCGGCCTGTCGCCCGAAGAGGCGCTGGCCGCCGCGCGCAGTCCGCGCGAGCTCGACGCGGCCACCATCTACGAGATGTACCAGCAGCGCCTCAACGCCTTTAATGCGGTGGATTTCGACGATTTGATCCGCCTGCCGCTGCGCATTCTCGAAAGCGACGAAGAGTGCCGCACGGTGTGGCGCGAACGCCTGCGCTATCTGTTGGTAGACGAGTACCAGGACACCAACGACGCGCAGTACCGCCTGCTGAAGGCGCTGGCTGGCGAACGCGGCAGCTTCACCTGCGTGGGCGACGACGACCAGTCGATCTACGCCTGGCGCGGCGCCAATCCGGAGAATATCGACCAGCTCGGCAAGGACTGGCCCAGCCTGCGCGTGATCAAGCTGGAACAGAACTACCGTTGCGGCAAGCGCATCCTGCGCGCCGCCAACAAGCTGATCGCCAACAATCCGCATCTGCACGAAAAAAAGCTGTGGAGCGAGCACCCGGAAGGCGCGCAGATCCGCGTGCTGGAGTGCAAGGAAAACGAGCACGAAGCCGAACGCGTGGCCGCCATCGCCGCGTCGCTCGCGGAAAAGCACAAAGCGCGCTGGCACGACATCGCCATCCTGTATCGCGGCAATTTCCAGGCGCGTCCGCTGGAGAAAGCACTGCGCCTGGCACGCGTGCCTTATCACCTCTCCGGCGCATTGAGCTTTCTCGATCGCGCGGAAGTGAAGGACTTGCTGTGCTATTTCCGCCTGCTTACCAACCCGAGCGATGACGCCGCCTTCCTGCGCGTGGTGAACGTACCCAAGCGCGAAATTGGTGCCACCACGCTGGAAAAACTTGGCGAAATCGCACAGACGCGCCACGCACCGCTGCTGGACGCCGCACGCAGCGATGCCGTGTTGCGCCAGCTATCGCCGCGCCCTGCCTCGGCGCTCGCTTCGTTCACACAATTGATGGACGAGCTGCGCAGCGCATCGCTGCATCAGAGCGCTGCCGATCTGGTGGAGACCGTGCTGCAGCGAACCGGTTACGCCGCCCATGTGGCCGCCAGCACCACCGATGCCACGCTGCGCGAGCGGCGCCTTGGCAATCTGCGCGAGCTGGCTGACTGGTTCCGCGCGATGCAGCGCAACGACAACACCACCGGCGATCTCGCCGCCCAGCTTGCCCTGCTCACACATGCCGATCGCGACGAGCCGGGCAACGCCGTACGCATGATGACGCTGCACGCAGCCAAGGGCCTGGAGTTCCGCTTCGTCTTCATCGTGGGCTGCGAGGAAGGCACGCTGCCGCACGACGGCGCCATCGACGAGGGCCGCATCGACGAGGAGCGCCGCCTGATGTACGTGGGCATCACGCGCGCCAAGGAAATGCTCACGCTGTCCTGGTCGGCCAAGACCAAGCGCTACGGCGAAGTGAACAGCAACCAGCCCAGCCGCTTCCTGCACGAACTGCCGCAGGACGACCTGCACTGGCAGGGCAAGGACCCGGAGGCGGACAAGGAAGTGGTGCGTGAGACCGCCGAGTCGCACATGGCGAAGATTGCGGCGATGCTGGCGGGATAACACGCCTGCGGCATCCGGTTACTATCGGGTTTCGCACGTTCTGCGTTGCCGGGTGCCATGAACGATATTTCCACGATTTACCAGCAGACCCTCGCCGCGTTCAACCAGCGCGAATGGCAGCGAGTGCTCCAGCTCGGCATGCCGTTGTTGCGCATGATGTCGGAGGACGCCGGGCTGCACTACGTGCTCGGCGTGGCATCGCTGGAACTGGGACAACTACAAGTCGCTGCGCGGCACGTGGGCTACGCCGCCACGCTGGAACCCGGCAGCAGCCTTTATGCGAGCCAGTTCGCCCGCACCTTGTCCAACTGCAATCTCACCGCGGATGCGCTTGCCCAAGCGGATCGCGCCATGGCGCTGGCACCTGCTGACGCCACCCAGCTCGATACATTGGGTGTCATCTATACGTTGGCAAACGCCCATCAGAAAGCCTGCGAGGCGTTCGAGCGCGCCACGGCGCTGGCCCCGCACAGCCCTCACCATCTCTATAACCTGGCGTCGTCCCTTATCGCCAACGGGCGGCTAGACGATGCCGAGCGCGCGCTCGAGCGCTGCCTTGCGCTCGACCCGCGCGCGTGGCGGGCACATTTCACCTTGGCGCACGCGCGACGGCAGACGCCGGAACGCCATCATCGCCCTCGCCTGGAGCAATGGCTTGCCGAGACGTCCGGCGACAACCACGCGCGGATGTACATGCATCTGGCGTTGGCCAAGGAGTGCGAGGACCTCGGAGACTTTGCCGAGGCCTTCGAGCATTTGGCAAAGGGCAAAGCTGCCGGCGGCATTGGGCGCGGGTATCGGCACGAACGCGATCGGGCGCTGTTCGACGCACTGATCAGGGCGTTTCCATCAGCCGCGACCAACCGGCAAGGGCACGACACCGCGGAACCCATCTTCATCATCGGCATGCCGCGTTCGGGCACCACGCTGGTCGAGCGCATCGTTAGCAATCATCCCGACGTGCAGACCGCCGGCGAGCTGCAGAACTTCGGCTTGGTGCTGAAACGCTTGTCCGGCAGCCCTACGCCCATGCTGTTGGACGAAGACACCATTCTGCGCAGCCTGCAGACCGACCCGGAGCAACTGGGCCGACACTACGTCATGAGCACGCGACCGGGCACCGGTGCGCGCCCGCGCTTCATCGACAAGCTGCCGCACAACTTTCTTTACGCCGGCTTCATCGCGCGCGCGCTGCCCAACGCCCGGATCATTTGCCTGAGGCGCGACCCCATGGACATCTGCCTGAGCAATTTCAGGCAACTGTTCAGCCTTACCACGCCGCACTACGACTACTCATTCGATCTGCAAGATACCGGCCGATACTACGTTGGATTCGAGCGGCTGATGGCGCATTGGCAACAGGTCTTTCCCGGCCATATTCTCGAGGTGGATTACGAGTCGCTGGTCAACGACCAGGAAGGCCAGTCGCGCCGCATCATCGACTTCTGCGGACTGGCATGGAACGAGGCCTGCCTCAGCTTCCACGAAAACACCTCGCCCGTCGCCACGGCGAGCGCGGTTCAAGTGCGCGAGCCCATGAACCGTCGATCTCTGCAGCGCTGGAAGCGCTACGGCGCGCCGATGGACGCCTTGCGCACGCTGCTGGAACACGAAGGCGTCGCCATCCGCGACTAACGGCAGCCTGCGGTACACAAAGAAAAGGCCCCGCTTGCGCGGGGCCTTTCATGTTGCGACATCGAGGCTGGCTTAGAACTTGTAGTTCGCCTCGATGTAGTAAGCACGACCGTACACGTTGTAGTTCGTGTCGTTGTACGGCGACGCCTCGGTGCCCGGATAGCTCGTATCCTGCGGCGGCATCTTGTTGAACACATTGTTGACCAGGAACGACAGACCCAGGTTCTTGATCGGGTTGTACGTCACGCTGGCGTTGTACAGGATCCACGGGGCCAGTTTGCCGGTACCCGCGACGGTGTAGTTGTCTGCCACCGTTGACAGATAGTTCGGCGTAGAACCGTAACGGTTGAAGTACACCGTGCCGCTCCACTGGTCGTTCGGCGTCCAGGTCAGCGAGCCGTTGACCTTGGTCTTGAAGTCCGTGCTGTAGTACGGATGGCGCAGCACGTCGATCAGCGGGTCGCCCGGGTACTGCTGGATTTCGTGCTTGAGCACATCGCTGTAGGAGGTGGCGAAGGTCATGTTGCCCAGGCTGCCGACGCTCCAGCCATAGCTGAATTCGGCGGTCAGCGCGTTGACCTTCTCGCTTGCCACGTTCACCTTCGGGGTGAGGATCGACTGGATCTGGCCAAGCAGGGCCGGATCGAGCGAAATGTTGCGGGTGATCTTGGCGAACGCGTTTTTACAGGTCGGCGAGTTGATGTCGAGCGAACCGATGTCGCACAGGTATTCCGCCTGCGAGAGCTTGTCGGCACTTTCGACCGCCACTTCGTTGCTGATGTCGTAGTGGAAGTAGTCCACGCTGAACGACATGCGCGTGACCGGCGCCCACACCATGCCGTAGCTCCACACCTTGGCGGTGATCGGCTTCAGCGCCGGGTTGCCCGACTGCGTGCCCTGGAACTGAGTGCTGTCGTACGGCACCTTACAGTTGGAGATGTCCGCCGGCGAGTGGCCCATGCGGGCGCAGTTGAGGTAGTCGGGCACGAAGGAGTAGTAGCCGCTCTCGCCCTGGAACTCGTCGGACAGGGTCGGCACCTTGAACGCCGTGCCGTAACGGCCACGCAGCAGGAACGACTCCCACGGACGGTACTCGAGACCGATATTGTAGGTGCCGTGGCTGACATCGTTGCCGTCCACGTGATAGCTGTCGTAACGGCCCGCGGCGTCCAGCGTCAGCTGGCTGAGCAGCGGCAGGCGCAGCTCGGTGGTGACCGCGTAGCGCGTGCGATGACCGGCACCCTGCACGTCCGAACGACCCCAGATATCACCATTGAGCAGGCGCTCATCGGGCACGTACGACCAACCCTGGTTGCCGCCTTCAGCCACCACGGCAAGACCCGCGTCGCCACCCGGCAGGGTGAACAGCGAGCCGTTGGTGACCTGGCCGCGGATCATGTTGTCCCAGGTCTTGGCCTTGGTGGTGGTGTAGCCCGTCATAGCCTTGAAGTCGGCCTGCGAGATGGTCTTGTAGAAGTTTGCGTAGTTCGGCGTGAAGACCGGATAGCTCTGGTAGTACGGGTCGACACCTTGCTGCGGACCCAGCACGTTCTTCTGGAAGTACGCATCCATGGCGCCAGCGAAGCGATCGAAGTTGCGAATCTCGAGCTTGTCGTCGGAGTGGGTGAAGCCCAGGTCGTAATCCCAGTTGGACTGGCCAAACGTGCCCTTGCCGCCGAACGTGAACATGTACGAGTTCTCGGTCTGCTTGTCCATGATGTTCTGGAAGCCGCCGACTTCTTCGGGTGCGAATGCGCGCTGCAGCGCCACGAAATCGTCCAGATTCGGATCGTAGAAGGCGCTGCCGAAATCGGCGGTGCCCCACCAGGTGTACTGCGCACCGGCGGTGTACTTCTGCTCCTGGTAGTTGTACAGGAGGTCGCTGTACAGCTGCAGGTTCTCGTTAACGTCGAAGGTGGCGTGCGTGTAGAGGTTGGCCGTCTTCGTATCGTTCTGCAGCGTGCGATAGCCCGGCGACTGGAACGTACCGCAATAGGTGCGGCCGCCGCTGCGCGTCTGCAGGCCTTCCGTGCCGTGGAACAGGCTGGTGGTGCCGGCGCAATTGGCGGGATCTTCGAAGTAGTACTGGCCCGAGAACGGGCTGTACACCAGGAAGTCGCGCGAAGCGACAGCAGCAGTCGTGCCCTTGGTGAAGTACTGGCTGGTCAGGCTGCGGTCGAAGCCCCAGATCGGCTGGATGCTTTCGTACTGGCCGCCCACGAGGATGTTGAATTTGCCGGCGTTCCAGCTGTCGGCAAAGCTGAGACGGCGATCCGCACCGCCGCCATCGGAATGCCAGCCGTAGCGGGCGTCGATGGTCGGGGCGTCGATCTTCTTCTTCAGCACGATGTTGATGACGCCGGCAATGGCGTCCGAACCGTACAGCGATGACTGGCCACCCGGCAGGATGTCGATGTGATCGACCATGTCGATCGGGATGCCGCTGAGGTTGTTGAACGAATCGCTGCCGTTGTAAAGCGCGGGGAAGTTGCCCATCGGACGACCGTCGACGAGGTACTTCACGAAGCCCACGGGCAAGCCGAACAGGCTGAGCGTCTGCGCACCCTGGGTGAAGCTCGCGGAAGTGCTCGCGCCCTGCACGCTACCGGTAGCGAACGAGGACTGCTGCAGCGCTTCGGCGACGGAGGTGAAGCCGCGCACCTTCATGTCTTCGGCCGTGATGGTCGTGACCGGAGCAGAAGTTTCGATCTGGGACTGCGGAATCAGCGAGCCGGTAACGGTCACTGCTTCGAGCCTCTTGGCCTTTTCGGCCTGCGCGGCATCTTGCGCGCTCTGCTGCGTATCTTGCGGATCTGGCGTGGCGGTGGCCGCAAAAGCGGACGAATACCCGAACGCCATGGCTGCCAGCACGGCAACCGTGAGCTTGGACTTCAACATGCTGTCTCCCCTACTAAAAGCAATGATTTTTGTGTCGTTGCTGCCGTGTTTTCAGCTATGGCGGGCTCCCTACCCGACATAACCACTCGCAAAAAGGCACTTGCGCCTACGGTTTGTTTAGCTGACGGCTAGCTGAACAGGCCGTAAAAACATGTTTAGCACGAGACAAAAATTTTACACAACCGTTTCTTCTTGCGAATTCGTAAGTGTGTGAATTTACGTATTTTTTTCGCAGGAATGTGACAGTCGCCTGTAGGGTTTTTCCTACAAAAGCCCCCTCAAAGCCCGTCAGCTCAGTCAGGCAAGCCGGCTGGAACGCTGGCGTATGGAGAAAAAAAAAGCCCCGCCAGCCTGGCGGGGCTTTCGAGTGCGGGCGGAGAGCTCCGCTCGCTGGGTCAATCCCGGTCTGGGGACATCAACCGTTGTTGGTGTGGCCGCCGAAACGCCACTGCAGCTGCACCATCACTTCGCGGCCGTAAACGTTGTAATTCTCGTTGTTGTAGTACGGGTACGTACCGGCGTACGAACCATCCTTGGGCGGCATCTTGTTGAACACGTTGTTGGTCAACAGCGACACGTCCACATCCTTGGTGGGCGAGTAGGTGACGCTCCAGTTCCAGGTGATCCACGGTGCCACCTTGGCATCGCCCGGGTAGTTCGGACCGTTGATCAGGCCGGTGTAGTTCGGCGACGGTCCATCGCGGTGGTAATAGACCGTGCTCGACCAGGTATCGTGGAACGACCAGCCCAGCGAGCCGCTGACGATGCTCTTGAATTCCGAGCTGTACAGGGGATTGGTGAGCTGGTTGATGGTCGGGCCGCCCGGGTAGATCTGGTAGGCATGCTTGAGCATGTCGTTCCAGTCGAGCTGCAGGTTGAACTGGCCGACCGGGGTGGGATTGAACAGGTACTTGATCTGCGAGGTCACCGACTCGGTCTGCTCGCTCGACACGTTGATGTAGTACTGGGTGATGCTGCTGACCTGGCCGGTCAGCGAATCACGCTGCACCTGCGAGATCGCCGCCGCACAGTCGGGCGAATTGGCAGGCAACTGACCGAGCAGACATTGCGAGTTCTCGCGCATCAGCAGATCCACCGGTTGCGGCGCGATCTCGTTGCTGATGTTGATATGCAGATAGTCCGCGGTGATGCTCAGGTTGTTCAATGGCGCCCACACAAAGCCGGCCGACCAGCTCTTGGCGGTGGTGGGCTTGAGCTTGGGATTGGCCAGCGTGGTGCCGTTGGTCTCGTAGTAATAGTTCTGGCTGCAGTTGTTGCCGCCGCCCTGCGTGGCACACAGGTAGTAGTCGGTGATGTTCTGGTAGTTGCCGCTCGGGCCCAGATACAGCGCCGACATGTCAGGCGCCAGGAACGACGTCGAATAATTGCCGCGCAACAGCAAGGTTTCGAACGGGCGGAACTCCAGGCCTGCCTTGTAGGTGAATTTGCCGGTGTCGCTGCCCGAGGCATCGTAGTGGTCGTATCGACCCGACAGATCGACCGTCAGCATCTTCCAGATCGGTGCGTTGAACTCGAAGGCAGACGCCGCATGGCTGCGCGTGCCGCCGCCGGAGGTACCGGTCAGGCCCCACACCTCGTTGTTCAAGATCAGAGGATTGATCGGCTCATACCAGGCCTGGCTGCCGCCTTCCACCAGCACGGCCAACGCTGCATCGCCGCCGGGCAGCGAGAACAAGCTGCTGTTGCTGACGGTGGCGCGCGTGTTGTTGACCCAGGTGTTGGATTCGCTGCCGACGTTCTGCATGAAGCTGGCCAGCTGGGCCGGCGTCAGCGGGGTGTAGAACTGCGCATAGTTCGGGTTGTAAATGTTCAGGCCGGTGTTGGGGTCGTTGCCCAGCGACGGACCAATGATGTTGCCGAAGAAGCTGTCCACGGACGCCGCCATGCGCTCAGGCGTGCTCGAGGTGGTGCGGTCGCCCGAACGCACGAAGTAGATATCCCACAACCAGTTCGAATCACCGAACGTACCGTTGGCGCCGATGTCGGCCTGATACATCAGGTCGTCCTGGCGGCCGAACTGATTGTAGTAATTGTTGCCCACTTCCTCGGGGCCGAACACGCGCTCCGGATACAGGATATGGCCGTTGGTGTCCTCGATCAGTCCACCCGGATAGTCGATCGGTCCCCACCAGTTGAATTGGGAACCGGGCGTCCACTTCTGCTGCTGCCAGTCGACCAGCGCATCGCCGTAGAAGCGCACGTATTCGTTGAGGTCATACTTGAGCTTGAGCATGCCGTCGTAGCTGCGGCTCTGGTTCTGCAACGTGGTGTAACCGTAGACGTTGTTCGAACCGCAGAAGGTGCCGGTGCGGCTGGTATCGGTCGAATGCGCGTTGACCGTGGTGCCCTTGAACAACCCGCTCATCGCGGCGCAGTTGTCCTGCGGGCTGATATAGCCCTGCACGGCACCGGTATAGGTATCGAGCGTGCCGTAGTCGAGCACGCGCGCCACCGTGACCGGCGTGGGATTGGTCGCGGTGAACGAGCGCTGGTACGCCCAGATCGGCGATTGATTGTCGAATTCAATGGCACCGAGCACGTCGAGCTTGCCGAACTGGTGACCGAAGGTCAGCGACAAACGCTGGCTGGAACCGCCGCCGCCGTCGTAGCCGCCCGCGCGCACCAGCACTTCGGCGCCGTCCATGTGCTGCTTGGTGATGATGTTCACGACGCCGGCAATGGCTTGCGAACCGTAGATGGACGAGGCGCCACCGGGCAGCACGTCAATGTGGTCGATCATCGCCAACGGGATGTTGGAGATATTGGTGAAGTTGCTCTGGCCGTTGTACAGCTGGCCGAACTGGGTGATCGGCCGGCCATCGATCAAGGTCAGCGTGTACTCGGGGTTCAAGCCGTACAGGCTGATGGTCTGCGCACCCTGGGTGAAGCCACCGCTGGCCTGCGGCCCCTGCACGGAACCGGTGGACATCACCGAGCTCTGCAGCACTTCAGCCACGCTGTTGAAGCCGCGGGCTTTGATTTCCTGACTGGTGATCGTGTAGATCGGCGCGGCCGTCTGGATCTGCGCATTGTTGATCAGGGTGCCGCTGACGGTGACCGCATCGAGGCGTTTGGCCTTCTTTTGCTGATCGGTATCGGTGGACTGATCCTGCGCCGCGTCGGCGCTTGAACCCGTGGCAGCAGCACCGCCCGGCTGGACGTTGCTGCTTGTATCGGTAGTTGCGGCGAAGGCTGGCGCGCAGCCGAACGCCAAGGCCGCCAGCACGGCGGCCGTGAGCTTGGACTTCAACATGGATCTCCCCTACATCGAATCTATGAATGGTTGTCCCACACGCGCGTCTTCGCACGCCCGATGATTTCGGCGTCCCCGTCTCCCGCGGGTGTTGTCATCATTTGGACGCCCAAATGAAATCACCTGTTTGGCTTTCTAACACGAAGAAGGCGCATCGCAACAGGCCCATGCAAGTCGCAAATAATTGATGCGCAAGAACTATTTTCTTGCATCGCAGAGTTGCGATGCATTCGCAGGAAAGCCTTCGTATTCGCAGGTCACTGCTGAAGGCGCGCAACACAATGCGTCCATTCGCAAGTGCGAACGGACGTCGTGCAGTTCTTGCGTTGGCGCGCGAGTGCGCGCGCGGCGACTCAGATCAGCCGTTCGGCTTCAAGCTCGCTCTTGAGATACGCGTAGTAGATCGGCGCGGCGATCAGGCCGGCCAGACCGAAGGCGGCTTCCATCAGCAACATGGCCACCAGCAATTCCCATGCGCGTGCACGGATCTGGCTGCCGACGATGCGTGCGTTGAGGAAATACTCGAGCTTGTGGATGAGTATGAGGAAACCCAGGGCTGCGATGCCCACGCCCAGGGAAATCGACAAGCCGGCAATGGTGATCGCCGTGTTGGAAATCAGATTGCCGATGACCGGTAGCAAGCCAACAATGAAGGTCACCACCACCAGGGTCTTGGCCAGTGGTACATGTATGTCCAGCAGCGGCAGCACGCCGAGCAGGAAAATCGCGGTAAACGCCGTGTTGAGCAGCGATATCTTGATCTGCGCGAAGACGATGTTGTGGAACGCTTCCGCCAGTCGCTGCGCGCGCAGGCCCAGCGCGGAAGCCAACGGACCGACTTGGTGCGCGGGACGCGCGCGGCTGAGCGCCACGATCGCGCCGAGCACCATGCCGATCAGGATGTGCACGAACACGCGCGCCGCTTCCTTGCCGATGGTCTGCAGGCTCACCGAGTGCCTGCGCGTGAGTTCCAGCGCCATCACGCGCAAGTCGTCCACGCTGTCTGGCAACCAGCCCACCACGGTGCCTGGCAACTGCTCGCGCGCTTTCTCCACCAGCGGCATCAATTGCTGTTGCCACAACAGCTCGGGGTTGCCGATTTCATTGCGCAGAAAACTCACCGCGCCAAGTATCAGCAACACCAGCAAACCCACCACGATGGTGGCGAGCAAGGCCACCACCAGTACCCGCGCCCGATCGCTGGGCACGCGCTTGCCGAGCAGCGGCGCAGTGGATTGCACCAGCTCGTACACCAGCAGGCCGGCGAACAACGCAGGCAACAAGCGCAAGCCCAAGACCAGCACCAGCACCACGCCGGCCAACACATAGCTGGTGATGCGGATGGCCGACGACGGGAGACGGACGTTCTGGGCAGGTTCCATGCAAATCTTGCGGCGGCGGGGATGGGAGGCAGTCTGTCAGTAGCGGGAGAGGGCCGCCAGCCCTGTCTCGCGGGCAGCATCGACACGCCCCTGTCGTAAACTTATCCGATTCTGCGCGCTCTGTTTAATCGGGAATCCTCTATGTCCGTTCGTTTGTCGGCGGCGCTTGCCGCCCTGGTCCTGCTTGCTGGTTGTTCCACATCCACCCCGACCAAGACGCCTGCGCCGACGGCTCCGGCCGCACCGGCTGCCGCCGCACCCACGCCCAAGTCACCGGCCGATGACAACCTCAACGCGGTCGCCTGGAGCCAGACGGCGATCGAGCATGACCTGATCTTTCTGCAGACCTACCGCGACGCGCAGGCCCGCCTGCCGGCCGCGCTGGCTGACAAGCAGTGGGACGCGCTGCCCAAGGACGACCGCGTGGCGCCGTCCAAGGACCTCAAGCCCGCCGTGGTGTTGGACATCGACGAAACCGTGCTCGACAACTCGCCTTACCAGGCACGCCTGATCAAGAGCGGCGGCGAGTACAACGAGGCTGACTGGGCGGCCTGGTGCAACGAGCAGCGCGCCCGCGCCCTGCCGGGCGTGGTGGAATTCACCCAGTTCGCCGCCAAGCACGGCATTGCGGTGATCTACATCTCCAACCGCGCCAAGGACCTGGATCAGGCCACCCTGGCCAACCTGCGCAAGGCCGGCCTGCCGGTGGCGGGTCCGGAATCCTTCCTGGGCCTGGGCACGTTTGTCGAAGACTGCGAACAGATCGGCACCGAGAAAGGCTGCCGCCGCCAGCTGATCAGCCATAAATATCGCGTGTTGATGCAGTTTGGCGACCAGATCGGCGATTTTGTGACCGTTCTGGCGAACAACGCCGAGGGCCGCCAGAAGGCCATGAAGCCCTATATGGACTGGATCGGCACCCGCTGGTTCGTGCTGCCCAACCCGACCTATGGCGCATGGGAGCCCGCTCTGTTTAATAATGACTACACGGCCCCGCGCGACGAGCGTCGCCGCCAGAAGATCCAGTCGCTGCGTTTTGACTGATTGCAATTAAGAAAAAACAACAACTTACGCAGCATAATCTAAAGTATTGCTTTAAGTTTGACGGGGAAGTAACATCCTCCCCGCTGACACCTGCTGACCTTGATAACTCCGCAGGCAAGGCCATTTCCCTTCCGGCTCTGCCGGATTACCCCGTGAGGCTCAGCGCCCGCGGGGTTTTCTTTTGGTGCTACTTAAAGAGCGCTTGAACGGGCTCCCAACTTGGCGTCACGCCTCTTGTTCACGCAGAGTCGACACGCTTACGCTCAGCCGACCGCCTCCGTAGGTCGCCGGGCGCCACCAAACGAGACTCCATGCGTCGCTCATCCGTCTACTACGCCGTTGGTGCGTTCATTGCCCTGCTGGTGCTGGCCACGGCGGCCGCGCTGTTCATGACCTCGCACCACAAGACCGTCGGCCCGGTGCCGGTGGTCGTCGGCGGCGATACCCCCGAAGCGTCGGTGCAGCAGTCGATTGCCCTGATCAAGACCGGCGACTTCGCCGGCTTCTGGAAGCACGCCCTGCCCCCGGCCGATTACGACACGCTGCGTTCCGACTGGACGCGCCCGCGCCCCGACGAGCACCCGCTTACGCCCGAAGACCGCGCGGACTTCATCAAGACCATGCAGCAGCTCACCGCGCCCGATGCCGAAACCAAGCTCTATGCGGTGGCCAAGCCCAAGCTGGCCCAGCTGCAGGCGCAGTACCAGGACCAGGTGCCGGTGATGATCGGTATCTTCCAGGCGATTGCCGCCACCGGCGTGTCGCAGAGCAAGGACCTCACCAACCCGCAGAAGCAGCAGGCCACCGAGGTCATCAATGTGTTGGCGCCGTGGGCGCAGACCGTGCCGTGGTTCGACCAGGCCCGCGCCAAGCAGGTCGTCGGCATCGCCGTGGCGACCGCCCGCAAGCTCGACCTGAAGACGCCTGAGCAGCTGAAGGCGATGGACTTCGACACCGCGATGCAGAAGTACAGCGTCGGCTTCCTGGGCATCAAACAGGCGCTGGCCGTGTACGGCCTGTCGGTGGATGACACGCTCGATTCGGCCAAGGTCAGTACGGTGGACAACCGCAACGGCCATGCCCATGTGCGCATCGACTACGTCTTGCTGGGCAAGCCGCTGGCTACCGAGTCGGACCTGATCGAACAAGACGGGCGCTGGTATAGCGAGGATGTGCTGCAGAACGTGCGCGAAGCGCATGAGCGGCTGCTTGCTCCGCCGGCTCCGGCCGGAAGTGCCGCGGCACCGGCGATGCCGGCCAGCGTCGGCACGCCGGTCCAGGCCATGACGACGCCACCGCCGGCCAAGCACTAAGCCCCGGCCAGAACACCTTGTTTACTTCCGCTCCGGTAAAAGGCCGGGGCGGCGCCATGGGCGGCGTTCGCCGTTACCGCCTGAACCGCCCAAACGGTCCGGACCTCTCGGGCCACCAGTTACAATTGGGGAATGCAGAATATGTCGACCACGGACTCTCCCGCCCGTAGCCGCGCGCCCTGGTGGTTCAACCTGGCCGGGCAGTTGCTCGAACCCTGGATGCGCATCCGCCGCGATCCCGCCGAACCGGCTGCCCTGCTTCAGGCAGGCATACCGGTTTGCTATGTGATCGAGCGCGATGGCTTTTCCGATGCCCTGATCCTGGAGCGCGCCTGCCGCGAGGCCGGCTTGCCGTCACCGATGGCGCCGCTGTCGGGCACGCGCCGCAAGCGTTCGGTGTTTGCCCTGGCGCGCCGCGACGGCTGGCTGTTCGGCCGCAGCCGCAAGCGCTCGCCCAGCGAGCCGCTGGGCCAGCTGGTGCGCTCGCTGGAAGGCGACCCCGACCGCGACGTACAGATCGTGCCCGTCTCCATCTATGTCGGTCGCGCCCCGACCCGCGAGTCGGGCTGGTTCAGCGTGCTGTTCTCGGAAAACTGGGTCGTCGTCGGCCGTTTCCGCCGCATGCTGGCGCTGCTGCTCAATGGCCGCGACACCGTGGTGCATTTCTCCACGCCGGTGTCGCTGCGCACGGTGGTGAACGAGGCGGGCGATATTCGCCCCGAACGTCTCACCCGCAAGATCGCCCGTGTGTTGCGCACGCACTTCCGCCGCATCCGCGCGGCGGTGATCGGTCCCGACCTGTCGCATCGCCGCACCGTGGTCGATTCGGTGTTGAACGCCGAGCCCGTCCGCGCCGCCATCGCCGCCACGGCCGCGAAGGAGAACATCAGCCAGGCCAAGGCGTGGCGTCGTGCGCACGACCTGGTGATGGAGATTGCCGCCGACTATTCGCACCCGGTGGTGCGTTCGGCTTCGTTCCTGCTCTCCAACTTCTGGAACAAGCTGTACGACGGCATCGCCATGCACCACTTCGAAAAGGCCCGCGCCGCCGCGCCCGGCCACGAAGTGGTCTATGTGCCCTGCCATCGCAGCCATGCCGACTATCTGCTGATGTCGTACCAGTTGCACATGTCTGGCGTGGTGGTGCCGCATATCGCGGCGGGCGTGAACCTCAACCTGCCGGTGATCGGGCCGATCCTGCGCCGTGGCGGCGCGTTCTTCCTGCGCCGCAGCTTCAAGGGCAACGCGCTGTATTCGGTGGTGTTCAACGAATACGTGGCGCAGCTGATCGATCGTGGCGTGCCGATGGAATACTTCATCGAAGGCGGTCGCTCGCGCACGGGACGTCTGCTGGCGCCTCGCGCCGGCATGCTGGCGATGACGGTGCGCGCCTTCCTGCGCGCGCCGCGCCGACCGGTGCTGTTCCAGCCCGTGTACATCGGCTACGAGAAGCTGATGGAAGGCAAGAGCTACATCGGCGAACTCTCCGGCAAGCCCAAGGAAAAGGAATCACTGATCGGCCTGCTGCGCGGCCTGAAAGTGCTGCGTCAGCGCTATGGTCACGTCGCTCTGAATTTCGGTGAGCCGATCGAGCTCAATCCCATGCTCGACGCCGCCAGTCCCGACTGGCGCACCGACGATCCCGACGCCAAGCCCGAGTGGCTGGGTCGCGTGGTGGACGATCTGGCCGACAAGATCCAGATCAACATCAACCGCGCCGCTGACATGAACCCCATCAACCTGCTGGCGCTGGCCCTGCTGGCCACGCCCAAGCACGCGATGGCGGAAAACGACCTGCTCGCGCAGCTGGAACTGATGAAGGCGCTGCTGGAAGAGCTGCCTTATTCGGACCGCATGACGCTCACCTCGATGGATCCGCCCGGCATCATCGCCTACGGCGAGCAGATGGGCTGGATCCGCCGCGTGCGCCATCCGCTGGGCGACGTGCTGGTCACCGAAGACGAGCAGGCGGTGTTGCTGAGCTATTTCCGCAACAACGTGTTGCACCTCACCGCGACGGCGGCGTGGGTGGCCTCGTGCTTCCTCAACAATCGCCGCATGTCGCGCGCATCGGTGCTGCGCCTGGGCCGCATCATTTATCCGTTCATCCAGGGCGAGCTGTTCCTGCCGTGGGATGCCGACGGTTTCTGCGCGCAGCTGCAGGCCACCATCGATTTCTTCGTGCGCCGCGGCCTGCTCGAAGCGACCGGCGATGGCCGCGTGCTGGAACGCGGACCGGGCCAGGACGATGCGGCCTTCCAGCTCAAGATCATTGCGCGCAGCCTGATCCAGGCGTTCGAGCGCTACTACATCACCATCGCCGCGCTGGTGAAGAACGGTCCTCACACGCTGTCCTCGGCCGAGTTGGAAAACGCCTGCACGCTCACCGCGCAGCGCCTGAGCATGCTCAACGAATTGTCGGCGCCGGAGTTCTTCGACAAGGCGCTGTTCCGCGGCTTCATCCAGAAGCTGCGCGAGAACCGCATCGTGTGGACCGACGAGGCCGGCAAGCTCGACTACGACACGGGCTTGGAGGACATGGTGCGCGATGCACGCGTGATCCTGGCCCGCGAAGTGCGCCACTCCATCCTCAAGATCACCCCGGGCGGCGATGGCGAGAAGGACGCGGCGGCCGAAAAACCGCTGCCTGCCGATGCCACGAGCGAGGCGCTGCATGAGCGTCATGTGGCGGCTGAGCAGCATGAACATGCGCCGGTCGAGGCGACGGTAGTGGAGACGGTGGCCGTGGAAGAGAGTGCAAACGGCGAGACGCGGACGAAGGACTGAGGCAGCGCTGCGCCCCCTCCGCAACCCTCGCCCGATAAGACCGTAGCGACCACTTTTCCTATCGTCATCCCGGCGCAAGCCGGGATGACGGCTCCTTTATTTGCGGCCAGGTCGCAAGATTCAATAAGACGAACTGACTCACGCGCGCCCCCCATATAGGTAGTTCGTCATGGGTCGGCCGCCCCGGTCTCACCCTAAGATGAGCTCTTACCCCGGGGAGCTCACCATGACCACACGCGTTGCCTTCGCCATCGCTGCAGCCCTTGCGCTGCCCACCGCCATCGCGGCCGAACCCGCGCAGTCCCCGCCGGACGTCACCGTGCTGCAGTGTGCGCACCTGGTCGACACCGCCGCTGGCAAGCTGCTGGGCGAAACCACGCTGGTGATCGAAGGCAAGCAGGTCAAGGAGATCAAGTCCGGCTTCGTCGACTACAGCTCTTACGCCAACGCCGCCAAGACCTCGGGCGCGGCCTTTCGCTACGAGAAGTTCATCAACGGCACTTGCCTGCCGGGCCTGATCGACGCACATACGCATCTCACCAGCGAAACCAGTCCCTCGGGCTACACCGATCAGTTCCGCTGGAATATTTCCGACTACGCGATCCGATCGACGGTTTACGCGCGGCGCACCCTGATGGCCGGCTTTACTGCCGTGCGCAATCTCGGCGATGCGGGCAATGAATCCATCTCGCTGCGCAACGCCATCAACGCCGGCATCGTGCCGGGCCCGCGCATCTTCACCGCCGGCCGCCCGATCGGCAGCACCGGCGGCCATGCCGATCCCACCGACGGCTATCGCATGGACCTGGCCGGCAATCCCGGTCCCAAGGACGGCATCATCAACAGCGCCGACGACGCCTATAAGGCAGTGCGCCAGCACTACAAGGATGGTGTCGACGTCATCAAGATCATGCCCTCGGGCGGCGTGCTCGACGAAAGCAGCAGCGCCGACAACGCGCAGATGACCATCGACGAGATCAAGGCCGTGGTCACCGCCGCGCACGACTACGGCTTCACCGTGGCCGCGCACGCGCACGGCGCCGAAGCCATCCGCCGCGCGGTGCTGGCCGGCGTCGATTCGATCGAGCACGGCACCTTCATGAACGACGAAGACATGAAGCTGATGAAGGAACACGGCACCTGGTACGTGCCCACCATCATCGCCGGCAAGTATGTGCAGGAAATGGCCGCCAAGCCCGGCTATTACCCGCCCCAGGTCGCGGCCAAGGCGCTGCAGGTGGGGCCGATCATCCAGTCCACCGCCGGCAAGGCATACAAGGCCGGCGTCAAGATCGCCTTCGGCACCGATGCGGCCGTCTATCCGCACGGCCAGAACGCCAAGGAGTTCGAATACATGGTGCAAGCCGGCATGCCGCCGATGTTCGTGCTGCAAGCCGCCACCACGCATGCCGCCGAACTGCTGCACAAACAAAACGAACTGGGCCAGATCGCCGTGGGCCGCATGGCCGACATCATCGCCGTACCCGGCAACCCGATCGAGGACATCACCGTGATGCAGAAGGTGGACTTCGTGATGAAGGGTGGCGTGGTTTACAAAGAAGGTGGCAAGGAAGCAGTGAACTGAGCTTGCCAGGAGGCTGCCCCCTCTAACGGCCTGCTTGTCTGTGGGAGCGCACCCTGTGCGCGACTGCCACGCGTGGGTGTATCGCTCCGTAGGTTTGTCGCGCACAGGGTGCGCTCCCACAAAAGAAAAACTGCCCGCAACCCAACACAAGTGCGCTCCTACAACAAGCAGCCGCCCGGCAATGCCCGGCGTTGTTCGGCACTTGATGTCGGTCCAGCCCCGGGGGGTCCTTTCTTTTGGTTACTTTTCTTTGGGCAAGCAATGAAAAGTAACCCGGCCTCCGGCAGGAGGCTGGAAGCCCGCGGCAGGCGAGCCAGGCCGAAAGAACGAGACAACCGAGCGCAAAGCCACTGGATCCCTGCCTCCGCAGGGATGACGAGCAAATGCACCCCAGCTACCCACCCGCCCCATGCTCCCCCACCCACTCCCCCGCAAACCCCCTCAACTCCGGATAAAACACCTCAAACGTCGCCTGCAGCTGCCGATCCAGCCCCATCAGCACCGGCAATGCCTCCCCGACCGGATTGCTCCGACTCAAGCGATGCGAAATGCCATCGAACGCAGCGCCCATTTCTTCAGGCCGCGCATACCCGGCCGGCAGCGCATGCGCCTCCATGTAATTGCGAAAGCGCAGGAGGCCGGGCGGCAATAGGGGTTCATAGCGGTGCAGCAGCTCGCGCAGATGGGCCGAATAGGGCTCCAGCGAGTGATGGCTCCAGCGCGGGAAATCGCGCGCAAGCAGGTGGTCGAACCACATGTCCAGCAAGATGCCGCCGTAACGGCGGAAGGGCGCCGGGAGCAGCGCCCGCGCCTCTGCCACCGCAGGATGGCTATCGGTAAACACATCGATGGCCCGATGCAGGCGGATCCCCGTGATCACCCCCTGCGGCAGGGCCGGATCGGGCTGTCCGTGGACGAAATCGCCCAGGAAGCCGCCCAGTTGCAGCAGCTCGTCGTCACCGGCCAGCAACGTGTGCGCAAGATGATTCATCGCGGCCGGCCCGAACGCCGGGGCCAGCTGGCGGTTATCATCTTGCTTATGAACCCCGTGATCATCCCCACCCAACCCGACCGTTTTCCGGAGCAGGCGTCCAGCTTCGCGCTGGAAGGGCCCGCCGGCAAGCTCGAAGCTGTGAGCGACGTGGCCGTGCCCGAAGAGGCGCGCCGCGGCACCGCCATCATCTGCCATCCGCACCCGCTCCAGGGCGGCACCATGCACAACAAGGTGGTGACCATGGTGGAGCGCGCGCTGCGCGAGTCCGGGCTGGATACGGTGCGCTTCAATTTCCGTGGCACGGGCGAATCCGAAGGCACGTATGACCATGGCAACGGCGAAGGCGACGACCTGGCCGCGGTGGCCGCCTGGGTGCGCCGCGCCCGGCCGGACGACGCCCTGTGGCTAGCCGGCTTCTCGTTCGGCAGCTATGTCTCGATCCGCAACGCGGTGCGCCTGCGCGCCGACGCACTGATCAGCATCGCGCCCCCGGCCGGTCGCTGGCCGTTCGAGGACATCCAGCTGCCGACCTGCCCCTGGCTGGTGGTGCAGGGCGAGGAAGACGAAGTGGTCGACCCGCAGACCGTGTTCAACTGGATCGACGGCATGAAGCACAAGCCCGAACTGGTGCGCATGCCCGAAACCAGCCACTTCTTCCACCGCCGCCTGATGGATTTGCGCGGCGCCATCAAGCACGCCGTGCAGCCCTGGCTGCCGCCGCCGCGTCAGGATTGATGCTGCCCGACCTCCCCCCGATGCGATGCCCGGCGTCCCCACCTGGCATCGGTAGAGTCCGCCGTACCCATGAGTAATCCCGACCTGCTCGCGCCCAGTGCGCGTTATCACGAAGGCGTCAGCGCGCACCGCTGGGAGGCCGATCCTGCCCAGCAGGCTTTGCTGCCCGAGTTCGACCGCATGCATGCCGCCCTGCTCGCCGCCGAGGCGAACGGCAACGGCAACGGTCTGTTTGGACGTCTGAAGTCGCTGCTGGGCAACGACACCCGCGAAGGCGTGCAGGGCTTGTACCTGTGGGGCAGTGTGGGGCGTGGCAAGACCTTCCTGATGGATATGTTCGTGTCCAGCCTGTCGCCGGGCATGGCCTTGCGCCGTCACTACCATCGCTTCATGGGCGAGGTGCATGAGCAGTTGCGCGAGCTGGGCGAGCGGCAAGACCCGTTGATCGAGGTCGCCGCCAACATCGCCTCGCGTTGCCGCGTGCTGTGCCTGGACGAATTCCTGGTCAACGACATCGGCGACGCCATGATCCTGGGCACGCTGCTGCAGTCCTTGTTCGAGCGCGGCGTGGCCCTGGTCACCACCTCGAACACGGCGCCGGAAAACCTGTACAAGGAGGGCCTGCAGCGTGCGCGTTTTCTGCCGGCCATCGCGCTGATCGAAAAGCATTGCCGCGTGGTGCAGATGATTTCCTCGCACGACTGGCGTTTGCGCGCACTCACCCAGGCCCCGGTATACCAGACGCCGCCGAGCGCGGAAGCGGAGCGCGCGCTGTCGCGCATCTTCACCACCCAGGCCGAAGGCGCGGTGCAGGACGGCGGCGAGCTGATCATCAACGATCGCGCCATCCCGGTGCGCAAACGCGCCCGCAATATCGTGTGGTTCGATTTCGCCGCGCTGTGCGAAGGCCCGCGCGCCGTGGCCGACTACATCGAGCTGGCCAAGACCAGTCCGGCGGTGATCATTTCCAATGTGCCGCAGTTCACCATCTATACCGACGATGCCGCACGACGTTTCGTGCAATTGGTCGATGAGTTCTACGACCGCCATGTGAAACTCATTCTGTCCGCTGCTGCTGCGATTACCGAGCTGTACGACGGTGAGCGCTTGCGTGCGGAATTCGGCCGTACGGAATCACGGTTGATTGAAATGCAGAGCGAGGAATATCTGGCGAGCGAGCACCTGCCCTGATCGCCGGCACCTTGTGTAGGAGCGCACCCTGTGCGCGAACGCCGACCGCAGGGCGGCCTGCCGGCCGCGTTCGCGCACAGGGTGCGCTCCTACAAGGTGATCGCTGCTAACGTGGCCACTCCTCATCGGCCGGAACTGCCATGTCGATCCTGCTCGCCCTCGCCCTGCAACTGAGTCCCAACGCTGGCGCGGATTTCCACGCACGCGTCACCCAGGCCAAGCTGGCCGAGGGCGCGGCCACCGGGCCGGCCTACCAGAAGCAGATGTGGGACCGCATCGGCAACGCCACCACCGACGCGTACAAGAGCTGCCTCGCCGCCACCCAGCCGCCGGACAAGTCGCCCTTCACCCTGGTCGCCGATGTCGCGGCCGACGGTCGCCTCTCACGCATCGCAGTGCAGCCCGAGACACTGGTGGCGCAATGCATGGCAAGTCACTTCGCCAGCTGGACCCTGCCGCCACCGCCTGCCAGGCCCGCACCGTATCCGGTCGAAGTGGATTTCAGCATCAAGCCATAAGCACGGCGTCGTGCCCATGAAGTGCACCAGCACTCCAAACAGCCGTACCACTATTTGACGGATTGCGATTCGCGGAGCGGCTGGAGTAGCCTCGCCGGCATATCGGGACACCAGTCCTTAGGGGGCAATCTGCGATGCGCACGACCGCGGGATGGGGTCCGGGGCAGATCGCGGCTGGGCATCAGCTGACACCGCCTGCCGTGGAAACGTCCCCAGAGCAAGCCGCCGATTCGGCGGAGAATCTGGCTGTGCCCGGTTTCGATGCCGTGGTGCGCCTGCTGACGCGCACGCTCGGCGTTCCACAGGTGGCGCTGGTGCTCAACAGCGGTGCGGCTTACTGGTTTGCCGATGGCAACGCCTTGCCGTCCGGCGGGCCGCGCGCCTTGCATCCGTTGTTGCTGCAGGCGGCACGCAGCCTCGCATCGCAGGTGGTGCTCGATGCGCTTGCCGATGAACGCCTGCACGACGACGCGCTACCGTTGACCACGGGTCTCGGACCGATCCGCTTCTTTGCCAGCGAACCAGTCTTCACGCTCACCGGCCAGCACATCGGTGCACTGTGCGTGATGGACTCGCAGCCGCGCACCGAGCTCAACGAGAGCGAGCAGGCCAGCTTGCTCGACGCCGCCTCGCTGATCGGCGCCGGCGTGGTGTTGCGCAGCTATCTCGGACGTACCGATCCGATCACCCAGCTGCCACATCGTTACGCATTCTTCGACGATCTGCGAAACCACCTGCACGAGGGCGTGCCGCATGCATGGGTGATCGCGATCGATGTGGCGCCGGTGCAGCGTTTCAACGCCTTCATCCGTGCCATGGGCCACGCTTACGCCGATGAGCTGATGCGCGCCGTCGCTGCGCGCACGATCGAATGGATGCCGCCCCAGACGCGGCTCTATCAGGTGGGCGCGACGCGATTTGCTGCTGTGCTTCCCGATCACCATCTGCTGGACGACAGCACACGCCTCGACGATCTGGTGGCGCGTCTGCGTCGCCCCTTTGATTGCCTGGGCATACCGCTGACGATCCAGCCGGGTGTCGGGCTGCTCAAGATCCATGCGAACGAGCTGCGCGGCGGCGATCCATTGCGCCTGGTGATGAATGCCTCGCATGCCGCGCAGCAGAGTCCGCGCGGCTGGGCGGTGTACAACCGCATGCAGGACGAACAGCAGCGACAGGAATTCCTGCTGGTCACCGAATTGGCGGCCGCGCTTAACGAGCGGGCCGAACTCGATCTGCATTACCAACCCCGCGTGGACCTGGACACCGGCCGTTGCGTGGCGGTGGAAGCGCTGGCGCGCTGGCACCATCCCACGCTTGGCTCGATTCCTCCCGCGCACTTCGTGGCGCTTGCCGAACGCGCGGGCCTGATGCACTCGCTGACGCAATGGGTCATGGAGCATAGCCTCGCGCAGCTCGCCGCCTGGCGTCGCGACGGGCACGACATCAAGTTGTCGCTCAATGTTTCCAGCAGCGACCTGGACGCCGACCTGGTCGGCCGTCTGCGCGGCGTCGCCGAGCGGCACAAGATCGGCCTCGATGCACTGGAGCTCGAATTCACCGAAAGCACGTTGATGGAACACAGCGCCGTCACCCGCCGTCATCTCACCGCGATCCGCGAACTCGGCGCCGGCATCGCCATCGACGACTTCGGCACCGGCTACAGCAATCTGGCGGCACTGCGGCAGATGCCGGCCACCAGCCTGAAGATCGACCAGTCCTTCGTGCGCGGCATGGGAACCAGCCAGCATGATGAAGCGATCGTTCGCTCGGTGGCGGAGCTGGCGCGCAACATGGGATTTCGCGTGGTAGTGGAAGGGGTGGAAACCTCGCACATCTACGAAAGCGTGCTGGGCATGGCCTGCGATGAGGCGCAAGGGTTTCATATTGCGCATCCCATGCCGTCCCATGATGTGCCGACGTGGTTGACCGCGCATCAAGGCATGCCGTCGCGGCGCGCGGTGCGCTGGGGCCAATAGCCTGCCTTACCCTGTGGGAGCCCACCCTGTGCGCGACCGCGGAGATTCGATGTTCCTCTGTAGCCGAAGTCGCGCACAGGGTGCGCTGCCACAGGGGTTCACGTCATTGGCAGGCCCAATTCTCCAGCCATCGCCTCGCGCATCAAATACTTCTGCACCTTACCCGTCACCGTCATCGGAAACTCGTCGACGAAGCGCACGTAATGCGGCACCTTGAAATACGCCAGATGATGGCGGCAATAACTCTGGATCTCCGCCTCGCTGGACGCACATCCATCGCGCAGGCGCACCCACGCGCACACCTGCTCGCCGAACTTCTCGTCCGGCACGCCGAACACCTGCACGTCCTGCACCTTGGGATGGGTGTAGAGGAATTCCTCGATCTCGCGCGGGTAAACATTTTCACCGCCGCGGATGATCATGTCCTTGAGCCGGCCCACGATGCTGCAGTAGCCCTCGTCGTCGATGACGGCGAGATCGCCGGTGTGCATCCAGCGCGCCTCGTCGATCGCCTCGCGCGTGAGTTCTTCGTCTTCCCAGTAGCCGAGCATCACCGAGTAGCCCCGCGTGCACAGCTCGCCCGCCGTGCCACGGGGCACGACGCGTCCGCGCTCGTCCAGCAACTTCACTTCCACGTGCGGATGGATGCGGCCCACGCTGTCCACGCGGCGCTCCAGCGGGTCCTGCGTGGTGGACTGGAAACTCACCGGGCTGGTCTCGGTCATGCCGTAGGCGATGGTGATTTCGCTCATGTGCATGTCGCTTACCACGCGACGCATCACTTCGATCGGGCACGGCGAGCCGGCCATGATGCCGGTGCGCAGCGAGCTGAGATCAAAGCGTGAGAACTGCGGATGCTCGAGCTCGGCGATGAACATCGTGGGCACGCCATGCAGGCCGGTGCAGCGCTCCTCCTGCACGGCTTCCAGCGTCGCGAGCACATCGAAGCCTTCGCCGGGTATCACCATGCAGGCGCCGTGCGTCACACAGGCGAGGTTGCCCAGCACCATGCCGAAGCAGTGGTAGAACGGCACGGGAATGCACAGGCGATCGAGCTCCGTCAGCCGCATCGCCTCGCCGATGAAATAGCCGTTGTTGACGATGTTGTGATGAGTAAGCGTCGCGCCCTTGGGGGCGCCGGTGGTGCCGGAAGTGAACTGGATATTCACCGGGTCATCGAAACTGAGCTGGCTTTCGACCTCGCGCATCTGCGCCATCGCTGCCTCGTCGGCACAGGTGGCCAGCTCGCTCCAACGACGCGTACCCGGCGCCGCCTGATCATCGAGCAGGATCACCTCGCGCAGCGACGGCAGGCGTTCGGACTGCAGCAGCCCTGCCCGGGCGTGGCTCAGTTCGGGTGCCAGCTCCAGCAACATGTCGAGGTAATGCGAAGACTTGAAACGGCGCGGCAAGACCAGCGCCCGGCAGCGCACCTTGTTGAGCGCATACTCCAGCTCGTGCAGGCGGTAGGCGGGATTGATGTTGACCAGGATCAGCCCGAGCTTGGGCGCCGCAAACTGCAGCACCACCCACTCGTAGCGGTTGGGCGCCCAGATGCCGACGCGATCGCCGCGCTGCAGTCCCAGCGACATCAGCCCGGCAGCCACGCGCTCCACCTCGGCATGAAACTGCCGATAGTCGAGCCGGATGCCCTGGGACCGCGCGACTAACGCCGGACGCTCCGGATGACTGGCCGCAATCCGATCGAGCAGCGTGCCGACGGTATCGCCGAGCAGCGGCTGGGAACTGACACCATGGACGTAGCTCGCAGCGGGCATCTCATCGGCCTCGATGGTCGGGGAATGAGCATAGCACTGGGTTTGTGGCGCCCACGGCACCCGCCCCTCCCTTGTGGGAGCGCACCCTGTGCGCGACGCACTCAGTCGAAACCTATCGCTCGGCCAGTCGCGCACAGGGTGCGCTCCCACAACAACAACGAGGAGCCTCAGGCGCTAGGATCGACACACCTTTCGTGGAGACACCCTATGCGCCTGACCTCGCTCGCCCTGGCTCTCGCTACTGTCCTTGTTGGCACCGCCCATGCCGCCGACACCACGCAACTCGTACAAGGCGAGCTGCCGCAGGTCACCGCGTGGCGTCGCGATATCCACCAGCATCCGGAATTGGGCAATCGTGAGGCGCGCACGTCGGCACTCGTCGCGGCGCAGCTAAAGAAGCTGGGACTGGAAGTGCACACCGGTATCGCGCATACCGGCGTGGTCGCCATCCTCAAGGGCGGCAAGCCCGGGCCGAAACTCGCCATCCGTGCCGATATGGATGCCTTGCCGGTCACTGAAGACGTCGATGTTCCGTTTGCCTCCAAGGCCAAGGGCGAGTATCGCGGCAAGCAGGTCGGCGTCATGCATGCGTGTGGACATGACGCGCATACGGCGATGCTGCTTGGCCTTGCCACTGTGCTCGCCGGCATGAAGAAAGACCTGCCTGGCGAAGTGATGTTCGTGTTCCAGCCGGCGGAAGAAGGCGCGCCTGCGGGCGAACAAGGTGGCGCATCGCTGATGCTGAAGGACGGCGTGTTCCGCGACTTCAAGCCCGACGCCATGTTCGGCATGCACGTGGTCAGCTCGGTCAATGTCGGCACGGTCGGCGTGCGACCCGGCCCGGCGATGGCCGGCTCGGACTGGTTCAAGATGGTCGTGCATGGCAAGCAGACGCATGGCGCGATGCCGTGGAACGGCGTCGATCCCATCGTCACCTCGTCGGAGATCATCGGCGCGGCACAGACCATCGTCAGCCGCAAACTCAATATCGGCGACTACCCGGCTGTGCTCAGCTTCGGCATCATCGAAGGGGGCGCGCGCTACAACATCGTGCCCGATCAGGTGGAATTGCAGGGCACGCTGCGCACCTTCGACGGCGGCATGCGCCAGCAGGCCATCGACAATCTCAAGGATATCGCCCAACACATCGCCGCGGCGAACGGCGCGACGGTGGAGACGCAGATCCCGGTGGGCGACAGCAACCCGGTGCTGATCAACAATCCGCCCCTCACCGCACGCGTGCGCGAAAGCATCGGCAAGGCGATAGGCGACGATCACGTGATCGAAGCCAAGCCTTGGATGGCGTCGGAAGACTTTGCCTACTTCGCCAACACGGTGCCCAGCGTGTATTTCTGGGTGGGCTCCACGCCGGTGGGACAGGATGCACTCAAAGCACCCGCCAACCATTCGCCGAAATTCTTCATGGACGAAGGCGCCTTGAAGGTCGGCATGGAATCGATGCTGCAAGCGACGCTGGACTACCTCAACACGCCTGCGTCCTGATCAACACATGGCCCGGTTCCCAGGCTCTCCGGACGAGCCTGGAAACCTGGCGACGTACCCATTCTCCGTACGCCGCGCAGCTGGCGACCAAAGTCATGATGCGCCGCCAGGCGGAGGCTGATCGTCTTCAACGTCAGCTCCTATTTTTGCGTCGACCCTGAGACATAGGTGGCTCGCAAGGCACATTCGTAGTCGCGTAGTGGCATCAGACCCATGTGGGCGCGTCGTTGGTCGAGATGCGCTTCGTCTTCCACCGGAGCGAGCCGGATTTCGCCGGCTCGCTCCGGATCACTCCCGAACTGCGTGCCATAGCGCTGCGGTTTGCCCCGGTTGAGGCGCACACGATCCACCAGCATGGCGTAGTCCGACGCGGGGATGCTGCCCTCCAAGACGCGTGGTTCCAGCATGCCAAGCACCTTCGCCTGAAAGTCGGGGTCCCCGTCGGCATGCTGCACGAGTAACCACGCATCGCTGACTCCTTGCGCGCCCACCTGTGCGGGCACGGGAAAGCCTGAGCGTGCGATCTCGTGCTTCAGCCAGGCGGTGTTCGAGGCATCGAGCTGCCGGGTCGCTTCGGCCTCCTTGCTATCCGTGCGCAGGCCCGAAGCCATCCAGACGTCTCTTGCCCGCTGATCGCTATCGGCGCGCTGACGCAGTGCCGCTCGCAAAGCAGGGTTGGAGAAAGTGTGATCTGGATCACGCTGTCCAGGGTGTGGCGACCGATGCGCACTAATCCATGCCGCTGCAGCAGGACAGGACACGGCGACTCTCTCCAGGTCGCTGTCGAGTGCGTGGCTCGGTGCGATGGCGAAAAAGCCCATCGCCAACGACAAGAGCGATACCGGCCTTAGATTCATCGTGCCCCTCCTTGCGCATGATCCTGCGCAAATCCTACCTGCAGCCCGTCAGCGAAAAGTAAGCCGACCAGTACTTTTGTCACGGTCGCCGCCTGACCGCGATACGCATACTCGGGGCTTACATCGATCCAATCCCCGGGGAATTGCATGCGCCGCCTTTTGACCTTGCTGTTGGCCGGCAGCCTTGTGCTGCTGCCTTGTTCCATGACGCTGGCCAAGGACGCGCCGCCCGACAAAGACAAAAAGGCCGCCAGCAAGGACGACGAAGTCCAGGCGCCCAGCACCGAGACCGCGGTGCGCACCAAGCACAGCGTGAGCATCAACGGCCACTCGGTGTCCTACACCGCCACCGCCGGTACGGTGATCATCCGCGACGACAAGGGCGAGCCGCAGGCCAGCGTGTTCTACGTGGCTTATACGGTGGACGGCAAGGCTGAGAAGCGGCCGGTCACCTTCCTCTACAACGGCGGCCCGGGTTCGTCTTCGATGTGGCTGCACATGGGCTCGTTCGGCCCGGTACGCATCGCCACCGACAGCCCCGCTGCCACCGCGCCGGCGCCGTACAAGCTGGTTTCCAATAGCGACAGCCTGCTCGACAAGACCGACCTGGTGTTTATCGACGCCGTGGGCACCGGCTATTCGCGCCCCCTCGGCAAGGCCGAAGGCAAGGATTTCTGGGGCGTGGACCAGGATGTGTCTGCGTTCTCGCGCGCCATCCAGCGCTACGTGACCATCAACAACCGCTGGAATTCGCCCAAGTTCCTCTACGGCGAGAGCTACGGCACCACGCGCTCCGGCGCGCTGGTGGATGCGCTGCAGGACAAGGGCATGTCGTTCAACGGCGTGATCATCATGTCCTCGATCCTCAACTACGGCATGCGCATGCCGGGCTATGACGAGATGTATATCGGCTACGTGCCGAGCTATGCGGCGGCCGCGTGGTACCACAACAAGCTGGCCAATAAGCCCGCCGATCTGAAGACCTACATCGATCAGGCGCGCGCCTTCGCCAGCGGGCCGTACGCAAGCGCACTCGCCAAGGGCCAGGACATTTCGCCTACCGAAGCCGACGCCGTGGCGCGCCAGCTGGCGGCGTATACCGGCCTGTCGGTGGAGTACATCAAGGAATCCAACCTGCGCGTGGACCCGTCGCGCTTCCGCAAGGAACTGCTGCGCAACGAACGCCGCACCATCGGCCGCTACGATGCACGCTTCGAAGGCGTGGATGAAGACGCTGCCGGCGAAGTGCCCGACTACGACGCGTCGGACACCGGCATCAGCGGTGCCTTCGTCACTGCGTTCAACGATTACATCGTCAACCAGCTCAACTACCACAGCGACCTGGACTACCGCCCGACCTTCGGCGACATCAACAAGTCGTGGGACTGGAAGCACCAGGCGGCCGGCATCAAGCGTCCGCTGCTGATGGCCTACGTCGCTGGTGACCTGGCTCACGCGATGCGCACCAACCCGCATCTGCAGCTGCTATCGGTGAACGGCTACTACGACTTCGCTACGCCGTTCTTCAACACCGAGTACGACATTTCGCACATGAACCTGGAGCCGTCGCTGCGTGGCAATGTGCATTTTCTGTACTACCCGTCGGGCCACATGATTTACCTCAACACCGAAGCGCTGCAGCAGCTCAAGGGCGACCTGGCGCGCTATTACGACGCCACCACGCATTCGTGATGCGGGCTGTCCTTCAACCCTTCACTCCCGTCATCCCTGCGAAAGCAGGGATCCAGGGCCTTTCTTGCCTAACCCAAAGTCACTGGATCCCTGCTATTGCAGGGATGACGGTGAGGAAAGTCCTTTAAGGAAATGATCAGCATGCGCTCGCACTCTCTCGCTTCGCTCGCCTTCGCCATCACTCTCGCCTTGGGCACCCTGCCACTGCACGCGGCCGACGCGCCCAAGGACACGCCCAAGTCCGAACACGGCGACAAGGACAAAGACAAGAACGCCGACGAAAACGCGCAGCCCACGCCGCCCGAGCGCAGCGTGGTGACCAAGCACAGCGTGCGCGTGGGCAACCGCACCATCAGCTACACCGCCACCGCCGGTCGCCTCACCATCCGCGACGACAAGGGCAAGCCGACGGTGAGTTTCTTCTATGTCGCTTACACGGCCGACGGCGGCAAGAACAGCAAGCGCCCGGTCACGTTCTTCTACAACGGCGGCCCGGGTTCGTCGTCCATGTGGCTGCACATGGGCTCGTTCGGACCGGTGCGCGTGGCGAACGATGGCGACAAGCCGATTCCGCCCGCGCCGTACCGCTGGGTGCCGAACGAGCAGAGCCTGCTCGACAAGACTGACCTGGTCTTCATCGATGCGCCGGGCACGGGTTACTCGCAGCTTGCCGGCAAGACCGAGGGTAAGGACGTGTGGGGCGTGGACCAGGATGCCGAGGCATTCACCAAGTTCATCACGCGCTATGTCAGCGTCAACAACCGCTGGAATTCTCCGAAATTCCTGTTCGGCGAGAGCTATGGCACCACGCGTTCCGCCGTGCTGGTGAAGTCGCTGCAGGAGGCGGGCATGGAATTCAACGGCGTCGTGCTGATGTCGTCGATTCTCGATTTCTCCGTGGCGGCGCCGGGCATCGATCACGGCTACATCGTGAACCTGCCGACTGAAGCAGCGATCGCCTGGTACCACAACAAGGTGCCGAACAAGCCGGCCGATATCGCCACCTTCCTCGCCGAGGTCCGCCGCTTCGCTTCGGGCGATTACACCCTGGCATTGGCCAAGGGCGACGCCATCGATCCGGCGGAGGCCGATCGCGTGGCCAGCCAGATGAGCCGCTATCTCGGCCTGTCGCCGCAGTACATCAAGGAAGCGAACCTGCGCGTGAGTCCCAGCCGCTTCCGCAAGGAGCTGTTGCGCAACGAGCGCCTCACGGTGGGACGTCTGGATGGCCGTTTCCAGGGTATCGATCCGGACGCCGCCGGCGAAACGCCTGACGGCGACACCGCCAGCGATGCGATCACCGGCGCTTACGTGGCCGTGTTCAACCAGTACGCTGCTACGGAATTGAAGTTCACCGAAGACCGTGCCTACCTGCCCAACAACTACGGCGCAATCGGCAAGAACTGGGACTGGAAGCGCAAGAAGAACGGCGGCTGGCTGCAGGCCACCTATGTGGGCGACGACCTGGGCGATGCGATGCGTCGCAATCCGCACCTGAAAGTGTTCTCGGCGAACGGCTATTACGATCTGGCCACGCCGTTCTACGCAACGGAGTTCGACCTCACGCACCTGGGACTGGAGGCAGCCGAACGCAAAAACGTCACGTTCGGTTTCTATCCTTCGGGTCACATGATTTATCTTGACCAGACGTCCTTGCAGCAAACCAAGGCCGATCTGACCCGCTTCTACGACGATGCCGCACCGTGACCAAACAGCCTTCCCCGCCTTCCCCGGAATCCACTGACGAAACACCGCAAGACCCCTCGCGACGCCGCCTGCTGGGTGGCATCGCGCTAGGTGGCGCCGCGCTCGCGCTTGGCGGTACTGAGGGGCTGGCTGCTGCCGCCAAGCCGTCTGCGTCGCCTGTGGCGCCCGCTGCCATCGACGCCGTGCTGCGCAAGGAAATCCAGCAGGTCGTGGTGATCTATCTGGAGAACCGCAGCTTCAACAATCTGTTCGCGGATTTTCCTGGTGTCGAACAGCCGCTCAGTGCACTGAAGCCCGAGCAATACCTGCAACGCGATCGCGACGGCGCCGTGCTGAAGCAGTTGCCTCCGATCTGGCACGGTCTGGCGCCGCACAAGCAGACCGTGAATCACCGCGAATACCAGGTGATGCAGGAACACCTCACCGGCCTGCCGAACGCCCCTTGGGCATTGCGCACGGGCGATGGCGAACCGTTGCCGCATGGCGTGGTGACGCGCGACCTGGTGCATGCGTTCTACGACAACCAGCGACAGATCAACGGGGGCAAGAACGACGGCTTCGTCGCCTGGGGTGACACCGGCGCGATGGTAATGGGCCACTACGACGACAGCGCCTCGAACCTGCGCCTGTGGCAGCTCGCGCGACAGTACACGCTGTGCGACAACTGGTTCATGGGAACGTTTGGCGGCTCTTTCCTCAATCACCAGTACCTGGTGGCAGCACAGCCGCCGTTCTATCCGAAAGCGGACAAGAGCCCCGCACAGTTCAACATTGCGGTGACCGAAAGCGGCAAGCCGGACGATACGCGCTTGAAGCTTGCCGAAGATTCGCCGCGCAGCGCGATGGACGGCAAGCCGAAGTACGCTTCGCGCAGCCAGCTCACACCCGACTTCTGGGCCGTGAACACCATGATGCCGCCGTATCAGCCGACCAGCACGCAGTCCGGCACGAATCCGTTGCTGGCCTCCGAAGACAGCCCGAACACGCTGCCGCCGCAAGCGCACAAGAACATCGGCGACGTGCTTTCCGCCGCCGGCGTCGAGTGGGCGTGGTATGCAGGCGCGTGGCAGCTGGCACTCGACGGCAAGGGCGATGGCGACGAACACCTGTTCCCGCAACGCCCGAATTTCCAGATCCACCATCAGCCGCTGAACTACTTCAAGAGCTTCGCGCCCGGCACTGAAGCACGCACCAAGCATTTACGCGATGGCGGCGTGGGCGAAACCTCCAAGACCAATCGCTTCCTGGCGGACATCGAAGCCAATCGCCTGCCCGCCGTGAGCTTCTACAAGCCGCAGGGCGATTTGAACATGCACGCCGGTTACTCGGATGTGGATACCGGCGATCGCCACGTCATGGCCATCGTCGACGCGCTGCAGAAATCGCCCGCGTGGAAGCACACCATGGTGGTGATCACCGTCGACGAAAACGGCGGCTGGTGGGATCACGTCGCACCGCCCAAGGGCGATCGCTGGGGACCGGGTTCACGCGTCCCCGCCATCGTAGTGTCGCCGTACGCCAAGAAGGGCCACGTCGACCACACGATTTACGACACCGGCTCCATCGCGCGCTTCCTCACCCGCCGCTTCGGCCTGGAAAAACTGCCCGGCCTGGGCATGCGCGAGCAAGCGATGGTAGCCGCCGGCGGCCCTCCGCCCGGCGATCTCACCAACACCCTCGATTTCAGCGCCTAGATCTCCCCTGTGGGAGGGCACCCTGTGCGCGACGATCCTTGCCAGCCGCGGGGCGCGTCGCGCACAGGGTGCCCTCCCACAAGAGCTGCTGCGACGACGCCACATCGGGCGGTCGCCCGAACGAACCACTCACATTCCCGGTGACATACTCCGCCCGTCATTCAGGGAGAGAGTTACGCCATGCGCCAGACCGTTCTGATCATCGCCGCCCTTGCCGCCTTCGCCGCCACGGCCGCCCAAGCGCAATCGGGCCTGGGCAATATCGCCAACGACGCCCAAAACCGGCTGAAGAACTTCGACATCGCGGACAAGAACAAGGACGGCCTGTTGACCAAGGAAGAGGCCGAGAAAGGCCCCGTGCCGTTTATCCGCGCGCATTTCGATGCGATCGACAAAGAGCATCGCGGCGTGGTGTCCAAGCAGGACGTGGTCGACTACGTGAAGTCGATGCAGCAAGGTCATCGCGCACCGGCGCCGGCTGCGTCGACGCACTGATGGGCTCGCGGTGCTGTCCCTGTTCCTCTCCTTCGGGAGAAGAGCCGGTGTTTGCTCAACGCGTCACGACGAAAGCGACTTAGAGACGTCACTTCCGTTGCACCTGCTTGTCTGCGGGAACACACGCTGTACGCGACCGCCACGCCGGGGTGTACCGCTCCGTAGGTTTGTCGCGCACAGGGTGCGCCCCTACGATTTGCGATCCGCGACCTGCATCGGCGCCCCCCTGGCGCGCGCAAACCTCTGTAGGAGCGCACTTGTGCGCGACCGTAATGCTGGGATGTACTGCTTCGTAGGTTGGTCGCGCACAAGTGCGCTCCTACAAAAAAGACTCTCGGCGACACCGCCCGTTTACGGATGCGCCGTCGTACTCGTTGCCCCCGTTCCAGAACCCGCCGCCGCCCCACCCGTCGCCCGCAACGGCGCCAACGACTCAAACTTCCGCTGGTATTCGTCCGTCACCTGCTTGGCCTCTTCACTGCTGGTGATCACGCGCGGCGTGATCAGCACGATGAGCTCGGTTCGGTTGCGGCTGTGGTCGGTGGTACCAAACAGACGGCCAACCCACGGGATGCGGTTGAGACCGGGGATGCCGTTGTCGGTAACGCTCTCGTTCTGCTGGATCAACCCGCCAAGCAACACGGTCTGTCCACTCTGCACCGCAATCTGCGTACCCACGGCGCGCTGCTGGATCGTCGAGTTGCCCTGCGAGTTGGTCGAATTGGGCACGATGCTGCTCACTTGCTGCTGCACGTTGAGATAGACCAACCCACCCGGATTGACGCGCGGCTGCACATCCAAGATCACGCCCGTGGGTATGTAGCTCACGCTGGTGGCGGTGGAACCGGTGGTGTTCAGACCCGTGACGATGGACGTCTGGTTGATCGGAATCTGATCGCCCACCTGGATATGCGCCACCTGATTGTTAAGCACCACCATCGACGGTGCCGACAGCGTCTTGCTGTTGCTGCTGGTTTCCAGCGCCTGGATCGCGACCTGGAATTTGCCGTTGCTGCTCAGGAACGAATAAAACAGCGAGTCGGCGGTGTTGTATTGGTTGCCGCCGTTGCCAAGTGCAATCTGGCGATGCGCGCCAGGATAACCCGGCGTCACCGCGCCGCCGCCGCCCGCGATGGGCGTGCTATTGGCCAGGCCCTGCAGATACCACTGCACACCGAACTGCAAATCACCCGTCAGATCGACCTCGAGGATGCGCATCTCGATCTGCACCTGCAGCGGCACATTGTCCAGACGCTTGATGGCCTGTTCGATCTCCTTCCACTGCGAAGGACGGGCGCGCACGATCAGCTGGTTGTTCGAATCGACCGAGCTGATGCGGATGCTGCCGTCTTCGGACACGTACTGCTGGCCGGCGCTGTTGCTGCCGCCGGGGTTGTTGCTGGCACCGAACGACGACAGGCCGCCCGCCGCACTGCCGCCGGTGCTCCCGAAACCGCCGCTCGTACCGGTTCCCGTCGTGCCGAAGCCGCCGGTGGTGCCGGGAGTGCCGGTCGTTCCCGTACTGCCCAAGCCACCGGCGTTACCGAACCCGCCGCCCACGCCGTTGACCGACGGCGTGCTGCTGCCGAAGCTGCCCGCGGTGCTGCCCATGCCGCTGGCGTTGCCGTTGTCGGTGCCCAGCGTGGAACCCGTGAGACCGGGTCCGACCTTGCCGGCATTGCCGCCCGCGCCGCCGCCATTGGTGTAGATCTGCCCAAGGTACTGCGCCAGGTCCGACGCCTTCAGATTGCGCACGTCGTACACAAACAGCTCCGGCTCATTGCCGCCGCCGCGGTCGATCTTGGTGATCCAGTCACCCACTTCCTGCAGATACTGCGGCTGGCTGCTGATCACCACGATGGCATTCGTGCGTTCGATCGGCAGGAAGCGCACCATGCCGGCCAGCGGCGTGTCGCCCTTGGGGCCGAACATCTGATCGAGCTGCCCGCCCAGCTCGCTCACATTGGCGTGCTGCAGACTGAACACGCCCACCGACATGCCGCGCAGCCAGTCGACGTCGAAGGTGTGGATGGTGCGCTGGTAGTTGTCGAGTTCCGCCGTGGTGCCGGAGATCACGATGACGTTGCGCGAGGGATCGGCCAGCAGCACCGCGTCGGTGCGCGCGAACGGCTTGATCAGCTTCTGCATCTCGGTCGCCGAGATAAAGCGCAAGGGAAACAAGCGCGCCTGCAGGCCACCTTGCGGCGCCACCGCGTTGAGGCTGGGTACGAGATTGCCGCCTGCGGCGTCTTTCGCCGGCATCACTACGTACTGACCATCGCGCATCACCAGCGCGTTGTTGGTCCACGACAACAGCGTTTCCAGGATCGGAATCGCCTGGCTGCTGTCCACCGGCTCGGAGGTGGAGAAGGACACATTGCCCTGCACGCCCGGCACGATGGTGTAGTTCTGTTTGAGCAGGTCGCCGAGGATGGCCTTCACCACCGCTTGCACCGGCTGGTTTTCGAAGTTGAACGTCACCGCGCCGTCACCACTGGCGGCCTTGCGCGGTTGCGCCAGCCCGGTGGCGCGCACGAACTGGCCGCTGCCTTCGCTCAGTTGCGGCTTGGGCGTGACGCTCTGGTCCACGGCGCCGTTGTGGGTGTTCAACGGCAGCGGCGCCGGCACCGGTTTTTCGGTGCCCGCCATCGCCTCGCGCTGCAAGGCACCGTCGTCCTGCGCCTGCGGCAGGGTCTGACAACCGGCCAGCCACAGGGCCAGGGTGAGCGTACTGATGCGGGTCAACCGCGACGTGCGCTGGATGGACATGGCGTTAATGGGCTCCCTCGGGGGTCGCCGCCTGCTGTTGGGCGCGGCGCTTCTGGATGGCTTCTTTCAACAGACGAATGCGGTCGGCCTGCGAGTCCACCCCGTTGGGCGACTGCAAGGCAGGATTGGGCGTATTCGCCGGGTTGGCGGTATTGAACATCGGTCCGCTTTGCGGCGCCGGCACCGGGCCGACGGCCATGCCGGCTTGCGGTGGCGGGGCCGGCGGCGCATTGCCGTCGGCCTTGGGCATGTCGATCGGCGCACCGGCGGGCAATTGCAGCTCAGTGCGGCCGGTGCCCGATTCGAACACGGCCGAGCGCGGCTTGAGCTCGACCAGCCGCCAGCTGCCATCGGGCAGTGCCTCGCCCTGGCGCACGCGTACTTCGTGCTCGCCGCTCTTGTCGCGCAGCAGTGCCATGTGCAGCGGCGGGGTGAGGATGATGCCGGTGAGCTGCATGTCGCCCAGGCTCGCGCCACCGGCGGCGGCATGCATCGTCGGCTTGCGGTCGTTGCTGAAGAGCGGCTGCGTCCACACGGCGGAAAACTGCGCGAGCGGCACGGGCGGCGGCAGGCCCTGGTCGTGTGTCGGCGGCAGCGGCGCTGCGGGGCGCTCCGCGCCCCATGACACGCCGCGTCCCACACCGGCCAGCAAGACCAGCAGCAGCGCGCCGAACAGCACGGCCACGGTGCCGAGCACGGGCGTCAGGCGACGTTGGGCGGCGGCGTTCATGGCGCCGCTCCCTGCGTGTCGCCCGTGGCGGCGGCGCGCGGCTGGCGCACATAGCCGGACAAGGTGAACTGCACCTCGAGCGGCGCGGCGGCCTGCTGCATCGCGGCCACCGGATTGCGATAGATGCTCAGGTCATCGACGAACAGGTACGGTGTGCCCTGCTCGAGATCGTGCAGCGTTTCGGCCAGCGGCTGCACATCGCAGCGCAGGGTGATGCTCACCGCCACTTTGCGATACGGCTCGTCGGGCGCGGCAGGTGGATTGGTCACCGGCATTTTTGCGGTGACGTCGCACGAGCCGCCTTGTGGGTGCGAGGCCACCGCATCGACCACGCGCTGCATCAGGCCGGCAGCAGCGGCGTTCGAATCATCTTCCGGCAGAAACGCGTGACTGGCGGCCTGCCCTGCACCCATCGCGGCGATGCGTTGTTGCAGCTGTGGCTTCTCCGCGATGGCGGCGGCATAGCGCGCATGCGTGTCGCGCAGGTCGTCCATCTCGGCATGGATCGATTGCAACGGCGCGACGAACCACCAGTGCAGCAGCGCGAAGTATGCGATAACCAGTACGACCAGCAGCAAGAGCAATGCAGCGATGCGACTCTCGCGCGGCTTGAGTGCGGTCAGCTTCATGGCGCGCTCCCGGCAGCGGCAGGCGCCTTGGGCTTGGCGTCGTTGGGCTTGCGCAGTTGCGCCACCATGTAGAAGCGCTCCTTGCCTGTCGAAGGATCGACCTGGATGGTGCCCTGGAAGTTCGCATCGGTGATGACGGGCGATCCCTTCAGTGCATCCACCAGGCGCGCCGCCTGCGGGCTCTGGCCTTGGAAACCGACCTGGCCGCTGTTGTCGATGCTCAGGCGCTCCAGCCATGCCGTGGTGGGCAGTCGCTGGCTGATGTCCTGCAGGACGCCGAGCGCCGAAACCGTGCGTTTCTTGCGTTCGGCAAGAAAACCGGCGGCGCCGGCGTTGTCCTGCAATTGCTGGCGCAGCCCGGCCACCTGCTGCGCATCCGCGCGCATCGCTTCCACTTCGCTGCGCATTTGATCCAGTGCGCTGGCGCGGTTATGCACAAACTGCAGCAAGGACAGCAGCAACAGCACGATGGCTGCAGCGCCCAACGCGAGATTCAGTCGTTGCCGCGGATGTTTGCGGCGCAAGGCGAGTTCCGCCGGCAGCAGGTTGGCGCCAAGACGGTCGGCGCCGAACGACACATCCACCGCGTCCACTTGCAGGCCCGACGCGGCGAGTTTCGCCAGCACCGGATCCAGCGTCTGTCGCGGTACCACCACCAGTTCGGCGGCGAAACGCCCCGGCGGTGCAGGGGCGCGCACTTCGCGCACGTCGTAGCGCACTTGTTCGACGCGGAACGGCGTTTGCCGATCCATCTCGAATGCGCCGATCTGCGGAAGGTTGTCGCGGGCAGCCAGCGGCAGGTTCAGGCGCGGGCGAAGCACGTGGGTGGGATCCAGGCACAGCGCCATGCGCAGATCTTCGGCATCGACGCCGCGCAGTGCATCGGCCAGCGCTACTTGCTGGCTGGCCGGATCGAGCTGGCTGCTCCAGCGTGCCAGGACGTGGCTGCTTCCGGCCTTGCGCACCGCCCATTCGTCGCCTTCCAACTGCAACACATGCCAGGCCAGGCCGCCGCCAAAGCGGCTGCGCCAAGACGCCGGCAACAAACCCTGCAGCTCACTGGCCCACCACGCAAAAAAACGCGGCATGGGCGAGCCACGCCACGCACGGCGTGCGCGATCGAACTGCAACTGCAGCGGCTGCGTTGTCGTATTCACTCGCCCTCTCCCTCCTGCCAACGCAGCACGGTATACGGCAATGCGCCCGGGCGGATGCCCTGTAATCGCACCGTGGCGCGCAGGATCGCGCGCGTACCGTCAGCCAGCGTGGCCTCCGCACGAATACTATGCGTTACTCCCTGTATAGCGGCTAGGCCCTGCTGTTGCGGGCCCGCACCGCGGGACCCGGCAATGGCCTGGGCCTGCTGCGGCGTCATCCCGGGCACGGCGGCCAGGGCCAGCGCGGGCGCGGTCTGCGGATCGGGCGAAGGGCGGCCCGACCACAGCGTGACCTGCGAGGCCACCGCGCGATACGTCTTGGGAGTCATGCCCAGCACCATCTGCAACTCCTCGACGGTGCCGAACGGCCCGTGCCGGGGACCATAGTCCAGCCCGGCATTGGCATAGGCGGCATTGGGTACCGTGCCCACCGGTGAATACGAAAAGCTGCGCCAGTCCACGATATTGCGCGCAAGCGATTGCGCGTCCATGTCGGACATGCCAGCGGCACGGAAGAAGTTCTGCAAGACATCCGGCGTGGCCGCGTTGAGATCGACCTTGCCTGTTTCACTGACGATGCTGACGCTGACCTTGGCGCCGTCAAACGCAAACGGACAATTGCGGCCGTCCGGCACCCAACGCTGGTCCTGCTGCGGATCCTGCAAGGCATAGATGGCACGCATCACACCTGCTTCCGCTGCGTAATGCGCCTGTGTCTGCGCGAACTGATAACGCGCCTGCAGGCCTTCGGTGCGCGCCAACATCGCATAGCCACCCACCAGGATGGCCAGCAGCGTGCACGCCCATAGCACCACGAGCAAAGCCACACCGCGCTGGCACTTGATAGATGCGCTCATTGCGTCGTCCGCCGCTGCAGGCCTTGCAGCAGATCCACCGCCTGCCCTTGCACGGCCGTGACGTCGACACGGATCGGCGCATCGAGCAAGGGCCACGCGGTGGTGCCATCCAGTTGCAGGGCGACGCGCACGATGCGCGGCATGGCGCGCGTGTCGTCCCACTCGTCGCTCCACTGTCCGGCGCGATCCTGTGCATCGGCCGAGCGATAACTGAATTTGCCGCCGCGGATGTGATCCACCAGCACCTCGGGATCGCCCACCGGCTTGGGCGCGCTGCCATCCGGCGGCATTACCGCAAAACTTGCTTCCAGCCGCGAGGTGCCGTCGCTGTTATCCACCAGCTTCAGCTGTTGCAACTGCGGTCCGAGCTTGCCGAGATAGCCCGGCAGCGGCGCAACGAATTTGAGCTCGCGCGCGTCGCCTTTGAAATAGAGCGGATCGCCCTTGTCGGTGTGCGCCAGCGGTACGGCGCGCGCCTGCGCCAGTTCGCGCCGAAGGAACTGTTGTGCCGAACGCACTTCGTCCATGCGCTCGATCGAGGCCTCGCCGGAGCGCACGGTATGCGTGGCCGTGCGCACGCCGGAATAGACGCCCAGCAGCAGGATGGCGAACAGCGCCAATGCGCCGAGCACCTCCAGCAAAGTGAAACCGCGCGCACGATCGACAGCGTGATGCTTCATGACGTCCTCGTCGGACCGAGCACACGCAACGTGCTGAAATGCGCCGAACGCGGGCGCAGCGACGGACCCCAGATCACATCGAGGTCGAGCTTCATCACGCGCACGGGGATGTTCTGTCCGATGGGTGCCGGGCTCCACGGCGTCACCACCAGACGCCAGCGATAGTTCGCGTCGAAGCGCCCTTCGGTGCTGCCCGCCTGCAGGGGCGTGGTGATGTCCACGGTATCGAGCAGTGAGCGCGCCCACATCGCAGCCTGGCTGTGATCGTCGGCGTTGCGGGTGAGTTGGATCGAACCTCCCGCCACCTTGAGCAAGGCCGTGAACGCGATCGCCAACAGCAAGGTCGCCGCCACGACTTCGAGCAGACTGAAGCCGCGCGCGTGCCGCTTCATCGCTTCGCACTCACATCGGCCACGCTGACGGCGCCGGTGAGCCACGACACATTGACGCGCCATTGGCGCCGTTCGCGCTGCAGCGTGATGTGGGCGCCGGTGGAGCTGCCATCGGGGAAGAAGCGGATGCGACCGGTGTAGCTGTTGACCTGGTCTTCCTTCGCACTGGTGATGCCCAGCTTCATGCCCGAGGGCAGCCGCACGCTGGGGCCGTTGTCCGCGCGATAGGTGTTGTCGCGCGTATCGACATCGAAGGTGTGTTCGTTGCCGTGCACGATGGCTTGCGTGCGTACACCGCGCAGCGCAGCCGCGAGTTCACCGCTGGCGGCATTGACACGCGCACTGGCCAAGCCCTGCGTCACCGACACCGCGACGGCGGCCGCCGCGATGCCGATCAGCAGAATCACGGCCAGCATTTCGAGCAGGGTAAAGCCACGCGCCGCATGCGAGATGCGGTGGGTTGACGTGCGTGGCGATATCCCTCGCATGCCTACTGCCAGTTGCCCACGTCAGCGCTGTAACCATCGCCGCCGGGCTTGCCGTCCTGGCCGTAGAAGATCAGGTCGAACGCACCGTGATCGCCGGGCGCCTTGTAGCCAAACTCATGGCCCCACGGATCGTGCAGCTCCGATTCCTTCGCATACGGCCCCTGCCAGTTGCGCGCGTTGGCGGGCTTCACCATCAGGTCCTGCAGCTGCTGCGGCGGCGCGCCGTTGTCCAGCGCGTAGTTCTCGATCTTCTGGCTCAGCGTGGTGAGCTGGGCCTTGCCCGCACCGTACTTGCCCTTGTCGACATTCTTGCCGACCTGGGTCACCACCACCGCGCCGATGATGCCGATCAGCACGATCACCGCCAGCATTTCCAGCAGGGTGAAACCGCGCGCCGCCGTATGACGGCCGAGTGTCCTTTGTCGCATGGGGTACCTCATCGTGGTTCGAAATCAGCTCTAAAAAGGGACTACTGGATATGGCTGGTGAGATCGAGCATGGGCAGGAGGATGGCCGCCATGATGAAAGCCACCATCACCGTCATCACGATCGTGAGCGCGGGCACCAGCGCCGCCAGCAGGCGGTCGATGGCGCGGCGGCTTTCCAGCTCGAAGGTGTCGGCCACCTTGAGCAGCATAGTGTCGAGCTGGCCGGCTTCTTCGCCCACCTGCACCATTTGCAAAGCGAGACGCGGGAAGCGCTGGGATTGGGCGAGCGCAAACGACAAACCGGCGCCTTCCTTCACCTGCTCGGAGGCCTGCGCCAGCGCCAGATCGAGTGCCTTGTTGCCGGTGACCTGGCGGGCGATGCCGAGCGAGGTCAGCAGTGGCACGCCGTTCTTGAGCAAGGTGCCGAGGGTGCGGGCGATGCGTGCCGTTTCCACTTTGAGCAGCAGCGGACCGACCAGTTTCATGGTGAGCAGGCGCGTGTGCCAGGCCAGCTTTGCCGCCGGATCGCGCAAACGCGAGCGCGCGATCAGCACGCCGAGAATGAGCAGGATCAGCAGCGCCCACCACCAGCTCTGCAAGGTATTGCCGATCGCGAGAACGACCTGGGTGATCAGCGGAATCGGCACCTGCATGTCGTCGAAGATTGGCACGAACTGCGGCACCACATACGCGAGCAGCAACAGCAGCGAGCCGAGCACGCCAACCATCAGGAAGGCGGGATAGATCAGCGCGTTGATGATGCTGCCGCGCAGCTGCTGCGAGCGTTCGAGGTAGTCGGCGAGGCGACGCAGCGTGTCTTCCAGCGAACCGCCCGCCTCACCCGCGCGCACCAGGCTGATGTAGAGCTTGGGGAACACACTGTGCTCGTCGTCCAGCGCTTGCGAGAGTGGCGTGCCGCCACGCACGCGGTCGCGCACGCGCTCGATCAGTTGCTTGGCGCTGGCGCCTTCGGGCAGATCCATCAGGATGCCGAGCGCGCGATCGAGCGGCTGGCCGGCGCCGAGCAAGGTCGCCAATTGGTGGGTGAACTGCGCCAGCTGATCGCCGGTGAAGGCGCCGCGCTTGAACCAGCCGGCCATGCCGCCGCTGGCGGCGCCGCTGTCGGCGGCGCGCGCATCGAGTGGTGTGTGGCCCTGGTCCTGCAGGCGGCTCACCACCTCGTCGAGGCTCGCGGCCTCCATCTGGCCCTGCAGCATTTCGCCGGCGGCGCTGACGGCGCGGTAGCGGAATTGGGTCATGGCGCCACCCGATGGACGCCAGGACAAAAACGTCGCACGCGTCCGCGCGAGGACACTTCAGATTCGTCATTCCGGCGCAGGCCGGAATCCAGGAGCGACCACCTCCCCGCAGCAGCCGAACGCACAGTCACTGGATGACCAGCTTCGCTGTTGAACAAGCGCCTCCGGCCTACGCCGGAATGACGGTGAGGGGTAGAGAGCGCACGGGTGTCCCCACGCTCTCGCCTGGACGTCTCAACCCTCCTGCGTAACACGCAACACCTCCTCAAGGGTGGTGACGCCCGCTACCGCTTTGGCGATGCCATCCTCGTACATGGTGCGCATACCCTCGCTGCGCGCGAGCTTCTCGATCTCGCCCGCATCGGCACGTTGCATCACCATGCGGCGCAGCGGATCGGTCATCACAAGGAATTCCATGATGGCGCGACGGCCGCGATAACCCGTGGGATTGTTCGTGCTTGTCCCGGGCTTCCACAACCGAATCGGCCGTTCATTCGTGTACTTGTGCAGCTCGAACTGCTCGATCACCTCGGGCAGGGCTTCATAGGGAATCGCCGTTTCCGGATCGAGGCGGCGCACCAGTCGCTGCGCAAGAATGCCGTTGACGGTGGAACCAAGCAGGTAATCCTCTACACCCATGTCCAGCAGACGCGTGATACCACCGGCGGCACTGTTGGTGTGCAATGTCGACAACACCAAATGGCCGGTGAGCGCCGACTGGATCGCAATGCGGCACGTCTCCAGATCGCGCATTTCGCCAATCATGATCACGTCCGGATCCTGGCGCACGATCGATCGCAGCGCACCGGCGAAATCCAGCCCGATCTGCGGCTTCACCTGGATCTGGTTGATGCCTTCGATCTGGTATTCCACCGGATCTTCGACCGTGATGATCTTCACGTCCGGCGTATTGATCTGCGACAGCGCGGTATACAGCGTGGTGGTTTTACCCGAGCCCGTGGGACCGGTCACCAGCAAAATGCCGTGCGGCCGCTCCAGCACATCGACGAAGCGCTGCTGGAAATTATCGGTAAAGCCCAGCGAGGCGAAATCGAACACCACCGATTCGCGATCAAGGATACGCATCACCACCGACTCGCCAAAACTGGTCGGCACCGTGGACACGCGCAGATCCAGCTCCTTGCCCTGCACGCGCAACTGGATGCGGCCATCCTGCGGCAGGCGGCGCTCGGCGATGTTGAGCTTGGCCATGATCTTCACGCGCGAAATCACCGCCGCGGTGGAACTGGACGGCGGCGCTTCGACTTCATGCAGCACACCGTCGATGCGGTAGCGCACCTTCAGGCGATTTTCGAACGGCTCGATATGCACGTCCGAGGCGCGCTGCTCCACCGCGCGCTGAAGAATCAGGTTGACCAGGCGGATCACCGGCGCCTCGGAGGCGAGGTCGCGCAGGTGCTCCACGTCGTCTTCCACGGCGGCGCTGCCGTCCAGGTTTTCCACGATGGTGCCCATCGCCGAACGACCGGTGCCGTAATAGCGCTCGATCAGGTCGTCGATCTCCGAGCGCAAGCCAATGCGCATCGCCACCGGCCGACCGGCCGCCAGCTGGATCGCCTGCAACGGATACGGATCAGCGGGGTCGGAGACGACCAGGCCTAGCCCATCCTCGTCCACTCGTACCGGCACCACATGCTGTTGCTTAAGGAAGCGGGGGGACACGTCCAGCTCCGCCGGGGGCATATCGGGCGCGTCGCGGGCCGCCAGCAGGGGGATGGCGAGCAATTCGGACCAGGCCTCGGCCAAGTCGCGCTCGGAGACCAGGCCCAGGCGAGCCATCAGGCCCGTCAGCGTGCCGTCGGGCGATTCTTCGTGGAGACGGCGGGCGCGTACGAGATCCGACTCCTTCAGCCGCCCACGGGAGACCAGCAGCGAACAGACCGCCACCTCGCGGCCTTCCGTCGCCGCACCCTCCGCGTTGGCCGCCGGCTTTGCGACTGCCGACATGCATCACCCCGTTTCAAGACTGGTTCCAACCCGTTTGCCGCCCCCAACGGCACCGGAGGCGCATTGTTAACACACCCGCCCATACACGCGCGAGCACGGTTTCTCACCTCGGCTCATTGGTTGGGACCGCACGGCGCGGCCAGTGTTCCGCGTTTCGTGGAAAGGAAGGGCCTCGCGGACGAACGCCGCTTCGGAGCGCCTGCTTCATAGGTCGATTCGCAAGAACTCGCCGTCGCGGCGGGCTCGAAACCGCCGCGGTGCAGTTGGCCGCGTTTCAAGCCGCAGGCAGGCAGCCGGCGTCATTCGAACGCCGGCTGCCTCCATTCTGCTCACTACCAGCCGAAGCTCATGCCCACCGTGCCGCTGGATTCCCCACCGCCCGCGATGGAACCGCCGACCAGCACGGCGCCGTTACCGGGCAGGCGATACGAGTAACCCACGGCCAGTGCGCCCTGACCGCCGTAGCCGCCCACCGCCGCACTGACGCGGTTCTGGGTGTTCGGTGAAGCGGCAATGGCGCCCGCCATGCCGGCCATGGCGCTGCCCATCGCACCCACACGATCAAGCCGTGTGTTGTCGATATCCGCACGCTCGACTCACAGCGATTGGTCTCATGAGGAGTAGGAATCGTCCGATACTGGCGCGCACTGATGCATTGCGGCCAGACAGCTAGCTGATGCGCCGTCGAGCCACCGGCAGTTGCCAACGGCGCCGCCGTCCCACGTATTCCAAGCGCAAGAACTCTGAGAAAATAGTCGTCTCTCTTGAAGTGGCCAGGCCATGCAACTCGTCGACATCGGCGCCAACCTCACCCATGAATCCTTTCGGCATGACTTTGACGCCGTGCTTGATCGTGCAAAGCACCATGGCGTCGTCCAGCTGGTGGTGACGGGCGCATCACGCGACGGCAGTACGCATGCGTTGGCGCTGGCCCAGGCTCACCCTGGCGTGCTCTATGCCACGGCGGGCGTGCATCCGCACCACGCGATTGACTATGACGACGCCGCCGATGCGCTGCTGCGCGAGCTGGCGACGCACCCTGAAGTGCGTGCGGTGGGCGAAACCGGGCTGGACTACAACCGCAACTATTCGCCGCGCGATGTCCAGCTGGCGGTGTTCGAGCGTCAGCTGCAGATTGCCGTCGATGCGGGCAAGCCGCTGTTCCTGCACCAGCGCGATGCGCACCATGATTTCGTCGCGCTGGTGCGCCGCTATCGCGACAAGGTTCCGGCGGTCGTCGTACATTGCTTCACCGATACGGGCGAGGCACTGCGTGATTATCTCGCGCTCGATTGCCATATCGGCATCACCGGTTGGATTTGCGACGAGCGACGCGGCACGCATCTGCGTGAGCTGGTGAAAGAGATTCCGGCCAATCGCCTGCTGATCGAAACGGATGCGCCCTATCTGTTGCCGCGCACGGTCAGGCCGCAGCCATCGCATCGGCGCAATGAACCGATGTTTCTGCGGCATATCTGCGATGAGATTGCGCGGGATCGCGGCGAGTCGCCCGAACAGACCGCCGCTCACAGCACGGCGGCGGCACGCGCCTTCTTTGGATTGCCGTCCCTTTGATGCACAAAGGCCCCGCCATGGCGGGGCCCGGGTCTGGCGCACCAGGGGCGGCGTCAACCGATAACGCGCGTGCTTCCCGGCGCGAGTCCATCCAGCGCATATGGCCCAATGCGTTCGCGTATGAGTCGAAGCGTGGGAAAACCCACGGCCGCCGTCATGCGCCGCACCTGCCGGTTGCGCCCTTCGCGCAAGGTGATGCGCAGCCAGCTGGTGGGGATCAGCTTGCGAAAGCGCACCGGTGGATCACGCGGCCATAGCCACTCAGGCTCATTCGCATGTTCCGCGGGTGCGGGCAGCGTGGGCCCATCGTTGAGCACGACGCCACGACGGAGTGCATCGATCGCTTCGTCGGTAATCTGTCCGTCGACCTGGACGAGGTAGGTCTTGGGTTCCTTGTGCCGCGGGTCGGTCAGCGTGTGCGCCAGCCGGCCGTCGTCGGTCAGCAGCAGCAGACCTTCGCTGTCGTGATCGAGCCGTCCGGCCGGATAGACGTCTTTTTGCTTGACGAAACCCGCCAGCGTCGGTCGCCCGTCAGCATCACTGAACTGGCAGAGCACGCCATAGGGTTTATTGAGCGCAATCAGCATGCAGCAAACGCAGCGATCCGCCGAACGACGGATCGCTGCTCTCTCAGTGCGACGTCGGCGTCGCTGCGTCCGGCTTCACGAAGCGCAGCGTCATGCGGTCCGATTCGCCGATGGCCTGATACTTCGCGCGATCTTGCTCGCCCAGGGTCAGCGTCGGCGGCAGCGTCCAGACACCCTTCGGATAGTCCTTGGTGTCCTTCGGGTTCGCATTGATCTCGCTCGATTCCTGCAAACGGAAACCAGCGTCGGTGGCGAGCTTGACCACCACGTTGGTGGGCAGATAGCCGCTGTTCTTCACGGCATCCAGGCTCGCGTTGTCGGCCGCGCGGTGATCTTCCACGCCCAGCACGCCGCCGGGACGAAGCACGGCAAAGAACGCCTTGAACATGGCCGGCGCCGTATCGGCTTCCACCCAGTTATGCACGTTGCGGAAGGTCAGCACCATGTCGGCCGAACCGGCCGGGCCGAACGAGGGCGCCTTGGGGTCGAATTCCACCAGCTGCGCCTTGCCGTAGTGCGCGGGGTCGGCGGCAAACTTCGCCTTCAGGGCGGTCAAGTCGCGGCTGGCCTCGCCATCGACCGCGGGCTTGGAGGTGGCGGCGATGTAATGGCCGTTGCTGCGCAACAGCGGCGCTAGGATTTCGGTATACCAGCCGCCGCCAGGGGTGATTTCGATCACGGTGAGATCCGGGCGGATGCCGAAGAACTGCAAGGTGCCCTTGGGGTGGCGATAGACGTCGCGCGCCTTGTGGTCTTGCGTACGCCAATCGCCCGCGATCACCTGATCGAGCTGGGAAGCAGTGAAGTCAGTGGCGCTGGTGGGCGGCACCAGGGCGCCGGCTGGCTGGTCCTGCGCCTGCGCGTTGGCCGGCGTGGAATTGCCACTGCAGGCCGCCAGCAGCACGGCGGCCAGCCCAAGGAACACACGGCTATTCATTGAAAACCCCTATTGAACGTCTGAAAGGCGCACGCAGCACCGCGCGTGAGCTTGCCGGCCATGATGTATACAAAGGGTGGAAAAGCGGAGGTTCTCCACCCCTGGGTGAAACTAGCTAAACACGGGAAGCTTGAGGCGGTCTTTCGCTGGAGTTGCTTTGGGTGGACGCGGCCTGTCGGCGTTGGTGGTGTTTCATCGTCGAGGCTACGTTGGAGCGTCACATCGTTACCGCTGCGCAGGCTGGTCGCTCAGTAATGAATCACCGAGCGGATCACCTTGCCCTCATGCATCAGGTCGAAGGCTTCATTGATGCCTTCCAGCGGCAACACCTTGGTGATCATCTCGTCGATCTTGATTTCGCCGGCCATGTAGCGGTCGACGTAACCCGGCAGCTGCGAGCGGCCCTTCACGCCACCGAAGGCCGAACCGCGCCATACGCGGCCGGTCACCAGCTGGAACGGGCGCGTGCTGATCTCCTGGCCCGCGCCGGCCACGCCGATGATGATCGACTCGCCCCAACCCTTGTGGCAGCACTCCAGCGCCGAGCGCATCACGTTGACGTTGCCGATGCACTCGAACGAATAGTCCACGCCGCCCTCGGTGAGGTCGACGATGACCTGCTGGATCGAGGTGTCCGTATAGTCTTTCGGATTGACGAAATCCGTGGCGCCCAACGCGCGTGCCATCTCGAACTTGTCCGGGTTGGTATCCACGACCACGATGCGACCGGCTTTCGCCATCACCGCACCCTGCACCACCGACAGGCCAATGCCGCCGAGGCCAAATACCGCCACGCTGGCACCCGGCTCCACCTTGGCCGTGTTGAGCACGGCACCGATACCGGTGGTGATGCCGCAGCCGAGCAGGCAGACCTTTTCCAGCGGCGCGGCCTTGTTGATCTTGGCCAGCGAGATTTCCGGCAGCACGGTGTATTCGCTGAAGGTGCTGGTGCCCATGTAGTGCAGCAGCGGCTTGCCGTTGAGCGAGAAACGCGACGTACCGTCGGGCATCACACCGCGGCCCTGGGTGACGCGGATCTTCTGGCAGAGGTTGGTCTTGCCGCTGAGGCAGAATTTGCACTCGCCGCATTCGGGCGTGTAGAGCGGAATCACGTGATCGCCCACTTTGAGCGAGGTGACGCCCTCGCCCACTTCTTCCACGATACCGCCGCCTTCGTGGCCGAGGATCACCGGGAACTGGCCTTCCGGATCGGCGCCCGACAGCGTGAACGCATCGGTGTGGCACACGCCGGTAGCCACGATGCGCACCAGCACCTCGCCGGCCTTGGGTCCGGCCACGTCGATCTGCTCGATGGACAGGGGCTTACCTGCTTCCCAGGCGACGGCGGCGCGCGATTTCATGGCTTGAATCCTTGAGGGCTGTGGTGGGGAATGTGAATGATGAAGGGTTGGGGGCGGATGTGGAACTGTGGGAGGGGGCGACTTTGGTGTACGCCCTGTCTACGTGCGACGCGGCGGACATCTGTGGGAGCGCACCCTGTGCGCGACGGGCGCATCGTCGATACCTTGACGAACGGTCGTCGCGCACAGGGTGCGCTCCCACAGATTCCGGGTCACGTTGAACCGTTTCCGGCCGTGGCATACGACATCGTCTCCGCATACTTCCCTGCCTCACACAGCAACCACTCGCGAAACGTACGCAGCCCCGCGTGATCCTTCGCATGTTCCGGATACACGAGGAAATACGCCTCGGGAATCTGCTGATAGCGATCGCCCAGCACGGTGAGCAAGCCGGCCTCGATCAGCGGACGCGCCATCACCATGCGCCCCAGGGCGACGCCCATGCCTTCCATCGCACCGCGTTGCAGCGCGTCGGTATTGTCGAAGTGGGCCACGTAGCGACGCGGTAAAGCGCTCTCGCCATCGGCAAACCAGTCGCGCCAGCGATCGCCCGGGTCGCCAAGCAGCGGCCATTGGCTCAGATCGTTGGGATCGAGATCGCCCATGCGTTCGATCAGTGCGGGCGACACCACCGGCGCAATCCATTCGCCGAACAGGCGCTCGGTGATCAGGCCCGGCCACGGCCCGCGGCCGTAGCGCACGGCAGCATCTACGGGATCGCGTTCGAAATTGACGAGCTCCACGCTCGATTGCAGATTGAGCTGAAGTTCGGGATGCGCCGCCACCAGTCGCGCCAGGCGTGGCACCAGCCAGCTGGACATGACACCGGGAATGGCGCTGAGCGTGAGCACGTCGTCGCGGCGGCAGCGGAAGCCGGCCATGGCGCGGTCGATGCCTTCGAAATGATGGCTCACCGATTCCATCAGGCGGCGGCCTTCTGCCGTGAGCTGCACGCCGCGCGGACCGCGCTCGAACAACTTGCGTTCCAGGCGTTGCTCCAGTTGCCGCACCTGGTGGCTGAGCGCGCTCACGGTGAGGTTGGCTTGCTCGGCGGCGCGCGAAAGATTGCCCAGCCGGGCGACCTGGACGAACTGTTGGAGCAGATCCAGCGACACGCGTCCCATCTTGAAATTCCTTCAAGGCTGGTTTGCGAATATATCGCTTTTTGGTCGCACGCAGCAGTTCTAACTTCAAGCCTCACTCAAACGGACGGGAGGGTGTCATGAGCTCGATTTATACAAATTTGCTGTTCATGCATGGCCATATCACCAACCTGGAGCTGGCGCGTCGCCTGGCCGAAGCGCCGCCGAGCCCACCGCGCTCCAAGGGCAAGCGCCAGCCTGCTTCAAGCATGATAGCGGCCATCCGCAAGAGCGTGGCGCCTTCGAAACTCGCCCATGGCGGCTGCGGTTGAGCTGGCGACACCGGCCCCGTGAGGCCGGTGCCTGAGCCTCTCAGAGCTTGCCCGCGGGCAGCTGCACGTTGACGGGCGCGCCCAGGTCTTCCGACGAGCGCCCTTCGACGACGCCGTATTGCCCGCCGCGGATCACCCAGGCGTGCCTGGCGGTATCGAAGTCGGCCAACAGCCGCGGTTCCAGCGGGATGCTTAGGGTGCGGTGCTCGCCGGGTTTCAGGAACGTCTTAGCGTAGCCGGCGAGGCGCGCCGACTTGGCCCCGGGTACGCGCACATAGACCTGCGCTACCTCGGCGCCGGCGCGCGAGCCCGTATTGGTGACGTCCACGGTCGCTTCAAGCTGGGTGCCCTTCGCATCAACCTTCAGCGGGCCGTGCTGGAAGCTGGTGTAGGAGAGGCCATAGCCAAATGGGAACAGCGGCTTGATGCCACGCGCCTGGTACCAGCGATAGCCGACGTTGGCGCCTTCGATGGCGTAGTCGACGGATTCCGGCTGCGTGCCGCCCGAGACGCCAGGGATCTCCTTGCGCGGCAGCTGCGAGAGATCGCGCGGCCAGCTCACCGGCAAGCGGCCCGACGGATTGACCTTGCCCGACAGCAGATTGGCAATCGCCTTGCCGCCATCGCCGCCGGGATACCAGGTCTCCAGCACGGCGCCGACCTGATCGAGCCAGGGCATCGCCACGGGACCGCTGTTTTCCAGCACCACGATAGTGCGCGGGTTGGCCTTGGCTACCGCATCGACCAGGGCGTCCTGGTTGTCCGGCAGCGTCAGATCCGGCGTATCGACCGACTCGGCCTGCCACTTCTGCACGAACACCACCGCCACCTGCGACTTCGCCGCGAGTGCTGCCGCGGCGGCGACATCGTTGCCTTCCGCAAACTGTACGTTGGCCTTGGGGGCTGCATCGCGCAGCGCCTTCAACGGGGCATACGGGTGATACATCACGGGGCCCGGCCAAGTCGTGGGCGGCAGTCCCGGTACGGCATTGCCGCCCATGGCCGTGACCAACGAGGACCCACCGCCGGCCAGCACGCCCTTGTCGGCGTGCGCGCCGATCACCGCGACGGACTGCAGCTTGGCGATATCCAGGGGCAGCAGGTTGTTTTCATTACGCAACAGCACGGCGCCAGCTTCCAGCGTCTCGCGCGCCACCTTCAGGTTCGCTTGCGCATCGATGGGCGCCTTGCCAGCCGGATACTGGAACACGCCCACGGCAAACATGCTGCGCAAGATGCGTTGCACCATGTCGTCAATGCGCGACTGTTTTACTTCGCCCTTGGCCAGCGCCGTGCGCAGCGGTGCGTCGAAATACACTTCCTTGTCGAACACTTCGCCGGCGGATTCCTGATCCAGGCCCGCATTGACCGACTTGGCCGCGCTGTGCACGCCACCCCAGTCGGACATGACGAAGCCGGGGTATTTCCAGTCGCGCTTGAGCACCTGGTTCATCAGGTAATCGTTCTCGCACGCCCAGTCGCCATTGATCTTGTTATACGAACACATCACCGACGCTGGCTTGCCGCGCTCGATGGCGATCTCGAACGCCAGCAGGTCCGATTCGCGCATGGCCTGCTCGCCAAGCTGCACATTGATGGTGTTGCGCGCCGTCTCCTGGTCATTCAAGGCGTAATGCTTGATGGTGGAGATGACGTGCTGTCCCTGGATGCCCTTGATCGCCTCGGCAACGAGGCTGCCGGCCAGCAGCGGGTCTTCGCCGGCGTACTCGAAATTACGACCGTTGCGCGGCTCGCGCGTCAGATTGACGCCACCGGCCAGCAATACATTGAAGCCCTTGTTGTGCGCCTCACTGCCGATCATGGCGCCGCCTCGATACGCAACCTGCGGATCCCAGCTCGCCGCCGTGACCGGGCCGGCCGGCAGCGGCGTGGCGTGATCGCCGGGTCGCATGCGATCGGAGCTGGCCACGCCCAGGCCCGCATCGCTTTCTTCCAGTGCGGGGATACCAAGGCGTTCGATGGGTGGAACGTAGCCGGCTGATGCAATCGCGCCCTTCGGGAACGGCGCCGTGGCGGGACGATCGGGCCCGGCGTAGTAGCTGCGGATCAGCTGGAATTTTTCATCCTGCGTGAGTTGCGCAAGCAGCAGCTGGGCGCGCGCATCGGGCGAAAGCGTGGTGTCGTTCCATGGCCGGGTCACGGTTTGCGACGTTGCCGCGCCGGCCCACGTGCACAAACCCATCACAACTGCACCCGTCAAAACTGCGCACCGCAGTGCGGTCATCTTGCTATTCATCCGTCCTCCTTCGCTGTCGCTAGGCCATCGTGCTCGCCTGGGCATCACACAGGCGGCGCGTATACTCGCGGGCCTTGGCACCCGAGTATGCCCCAAGATTTTCTTCCCCACATCGAACACGGAGCACATCCATGCAACTGCGTCCCCTGGGCCGATCCTCCGTTTCCGTCGCGCCGCTGGCTTTCGGTGGCAACGTCTTTGGCTGGAGCGCGGATGAACAGCGCTCGTTCGATCTGCTCGATGCGTTCGTCGACGCGGGCTTCAATCTGGTCGACACGGCGGACGTCTACTCGGCATGGGTGCCCGGCAACTACGGCGGCGAATCGGAAACCATCATCGGCAAGTGGCTCAAGCGCAGCGGCAAGCGCGAGAAGGTGGTGATCGCGACCAAGGTGGCGAAGTGGGCGGAGCATCCTGGCCTGTCGCCGATGAATATCAACCAGGCGGTCGAGGGTTCGCTCAAGCGCTTGCAGACCGACTACATCGATCTCTACCAGGCACACGAAGACGATGCCTCGGTGCCGCTGCATGAGACGCTGGAGACCTTCGGCAAGCTGATCGAGCAAGGCAAGGTACGCGTGATCGGTGCGTCCAATTATGTCGCGGACCGTTTTGCCGAGGCCTTGAAAGTATCCGCGGAACACGGCCTGCCGAGATACGAAACGCTGCAGCCGGAATACAACCTGGTCAGCCGTGCCGGTTATGAGAAGGAACTGGAGCCGCTGGTGGTCTCGGAAAATATCGGCGTGATCAACTACTACGCGCTGGCGAGCGGTTTCTTGAGCGGCAAGTACCGGAGCGCGGCGGATCTCTCAAAGAGCGCTGCGCGCAGCGGTGCCGTGCAGAAATTCCTTAATCCGCACGGTCTGCGTGTGCTCGACGCGCTTGACAAGGTGGCCAAGGCGCATGGCGCGACGCCTGCACAGGTGGCCCTGGCGTGGTTGATTGCGCGGCCAAGTGTGACGGCACCGATCGCGAGCGCGACCAGTGTGCCGCAGTTGAGGGAATTGATGGGTGGCGTGAGCTTGCAGTTGAGCAAGGATGAGATTTTGGCGTTGGATCAGGCGAGCGGTTGAGGGTTTCGCGAAGAGCGGTCGCGCACAAGGTGCGCTCCTACAAGGGGGCGGCCACGGTTACGGCGATGGGGTCGCCACGCCTTCCGCATCGCTGCCATCGGGCGCTTCTACTTGGTAGCCCTGGGCCTTGAGACGGGCGATCAGGCCTTTCGGCGACAGCACTTCTTCCATCGGAAGCATGGCGAAAGTCTGCGTATGCGTGGAAAGCGCTTGCTCCGCCGCGCCTATCCACAGCGCATCGGCCTTCTGCTTCACGTCGTTGAAGCCCAGCTGCTTGGCAAAGCCCGCCTCGGTCACGGCCGAGATGCAGGCTTCGCGCTGGTCGTTCATCGGCAGCTTGCGCAGTGTGTCGATATCGCCGGTGGACCAGGCGTTTGCGCGTTCGGTGATGCGACCCATATCGCGCTCCACCGTGTCGAGCGTGCGACCGAAGCATTCGCGGTCGTCCATCGGTGAGGTCTTGAAGGTCTTCACTGCGTTGCGCGGCTCCTCGATCATCACCGTATAACGCGCCGTAACGAAGTTGACATTGTGCTTCTTGGCGATGTCGCGGACGGAATCCTTCACGCCGCCGGAGGAGGTGAGCCCGTAGTGCTTGATCGCCTTGTCGTACAGCTCGACCGCGGCAAAGATGGGACGCCAGTTTTCGATGCCGCTGTCGTTGCCGATGTATTGCTTCTTCAGCACCAGCCAGCGTCCGTAGTCGGGGGCCGGCACCATCTGCTGCAGCTTTTGTCCATCGGGGTTCTTGCGCGCGCCCACCAGCGACGGCAGCAGGAAGAGTTTGCCGAAGAAGTTGGTCTTGGGCTTGAGCGATACCGACGGCGGACCCAGCACTTCCTGCGATTCGGCGATAGTCTGCTCGACCTCGTCGGTTTTCCATTGAATCTTGTCGGGCAGTGGCGACAGCGTACCGAGCACCCACATCACGTGATCGCCCTTGCTCACCTTCCACAGGCCGGGACCCGGCTGAATGCCGCTCACCGTCACCGCCTCGAGGTTCTGCACCTGGCCCGCTGCGCTGCTCGCCGGCGCAGGTGCGTTCTGCGCAGTCGCCGTGCCGGCCATCGCGAGCGGACCTGTAAGCAGGAGCATGGATAACGAACGAGCCAGGCGGGCAGATGTCATCGATTCAATTTCCTTGAAGGGCTGCATTGAGACACACGTGCAGCAGCCGGGTTCCTTGATGGTGGGCGTGCGTTTGGCGAGCCGAAGCCGCTGCTTGCGCGTCATTCTAGAACGGCTGCTCGCGTGGAACGGCGACCGCTAGCGGATTCTTATCCAGCTGCCGTTTGGTTTCGCATCAACGCGGCGTTCACTATGCATCGCGAGCCGCTGGCGCTCTCAGGCAAGGAGCGACCACGCGCTTCAACACGGCGCTGTCGTCCGGCCAGCGAAATGCCGCCTTCAGCATCTCGCCGCCCTTTGCAGCCGGTACCTCGACCGTCAAGGTTCCGGTGCCTGCAAACCCCTGTTTCGCTACTGCACCGACATCGCCCGTGGACACGCCGAACACGAACGGCGTGCCGACATTGAACGCGCCGCCATCGCCATACCAGCCGCCAACCGTCAGCCTGACGGGCGTCGCCGGCGACCCCGTCACGACGATGGGACCATGCGCCGTCGCGTCGGGGCCCTCGTAAGGATCCGTGTCAAAGCCTAGCGCCTTGGAGTCGATCACCAGTTCCATCGACACGCGCCCGCCATCCGTACGGCAGGCGAATGCCAGCGTCGCATTGGCCGTGTAGTGCTGATAGGTCGCGCTACCGGCGATGCGTGCGCGATACAGCGGCGCCGCCTGCTCCGGTTGTTCGAACAGCCAGAGATTGGCTGCGCCGTGGGGCCTTGCGCCGAGCGCGAGTGATGGACACAAGGCCAGCCATGGCAACAAACGCCAAAGGCGGCGAACACTCGGCATGGATGTGCGGTGGCTTGGGATGATTGATGAGATCGGCAAGACAGTTGTACTCCCGGGGTGAGCAAGCGGTTCCAGATGATCGGGTGGCGCGAAGTCGAAGATCGCGGAATCCAAATGCGAGGCACGCACGGTATACGCCAAGAAAGCTGTAGGAGCCGTCTTAATTTCTGAAGGCCCCACCAGATCTTCGCAAAAATTAACGACACCAAGTGGAGTCACGCCGGAGATTTGCCGCGAGGCGTGACACGCAGGGGCGATGCATCGATTCGCTCCGTTCGTTGCGAGACCTCAAGGAGCTTCACTTCAGAGGATGGTTATGAATCGTTACCCAAAGCACGGGCGAATTCTGACGCTGGTCATTGCCGCTAGCCTGGGCACTCTTGCGATCGAGCATGCACAGGCTGCCGATACCGCGGCTTTCTGGAAAGACAACACGGCGGCAAAAGCCGCCACTGCCGGCGCGCCTGCCGCCTATCGCGCAGTGACCCTGGACCTCGCCGGGCTCAAGACCGAACTTGGCGCAGCCGCCAGTTCGATCCGGCAGGGCCGCAGCAACAATCTCGCGCTGCCCTTGCCGGAGGGCGGCGTCACTTATTTCACCTTGAGCGAATCGGATGTGTTGCCCGCCGCGCTGGCCAGCCGCTATCCGCAGCTGAAGAGCTACAAGGGCGTCGACCAGCAGGGGCGTCATGTACGCCTGGACATCACACCTTATGGACTCCAAGCCATGGTTTATGGCGACGACGGCGGCATCTGGATCGTGCAGCCCGCGCAGCAACTTTCCGGCAATGCGATCCGAGCCAACGATAGGGGCGACATCTACTGGAGTTTCCGTCGAGCAGCCCTGCCCGCCTCGGCGCCATTCAACGAAAACGCTTTTCCGAAGGACGTGCTCGGCGGCAAGGCCTCACTCATGCGTCCGGGCGCAGCAACGTTCGGCGCGCCTCGTTCGCGCGCCGGAGGTTCGGTGATGTACGACTATCGTTTGGCCATGGCCGCCACCAGCACCTATACGAAGGGCTTCGGCGGCACGGTGGAGGGCGGTTTGGCGGCAGTCGCCACGATGGTCAATCGCGTCAACGAGATCTATGAAAATGATCTTGGCGTCCACTTCACGCTGATCGCCGATGCCGACAGGATCATCTACACCACGCCCGGCAACGATCCTTATCGGGACCTTGAGCCCGGTGACGAAGGCATCAACGAAGAGAATGTGGCGAACCTCGCCCAGGTGATCGGCAACGCGAACTTCGATGTCGGCCACGTCGTGGCCGGCGACGGTGGCGGCGGCATGGCCTGGATTGGCAGCACCTGCGATGACGAACTGAAGGCCTATGGAAGCACGGGGCGAGCCAATCCGGTGGGCGATGCTTTCGCGGTCGACTTTGTCGCACACGAGCTTGGCCATTCGTTTGGCTCGTATCACACGCATAATGGAAAACAGAGCACGCTACCCGACAAAGCGGTGGAGCCGGGCGAGGGTTCGTCGGTCATGGGGTACGCTGGTGTCATCGGCGGCGTCTTCTCCTATCAGCCGCATAGCGATGCGTACTTCAACAGCAGCAGTATCGATTCGATCCAGGAGTGGATAGGCGGGCCCGGCGGCGCATGCGCGGGGCGGCGGGCAAACCTCAGTGCCGCGCCGTGGATCGACCCGGAATCGTTGCTACCGCCCGAGGCGTTCAAATTTCTAAATAACCGCCAGCGTTACACCATACCCGCGCGCACTCCTTTCGCACTGAAGGCTGCCGTGAGATCCACCAACACGAGCAAGCTGACCTACACGTGGGAACAGTTCGACTTTGGGCCTGAGCAAATGGCCAAACTGAAGGACGACGGGCGCGGTCCGATCTTTCGCTCGTTCAAGCCGCACGCCGATATTGAGCAGACCTTCCCGAGCCTGGCGGCCGTGCTTGGCAATGAACCATTGGGCTATGGCCAGGTTTATCCGGCGACCACGCGCCAGCTCAGCTTCCGCCTCGCCGTTCGAGACAATGCCTTGCGCTCTGGCATGGCGAGCACGGGCCCCAACACGGCGACCGGGAACTTGTATCTCAATGTGCTCGACACCGGCAGCGCCTTTGCCGTTACCTCGCCAAAGGCCGCTGTCACCTGGAAGAGCGGCTCCGAACAGACCGTGACCTGGAATGTCGCCAAGACCGACAAGGCGCCCATCTCCTGTCCCAAGGTGGACGTGGGGCTGTCGCTCGATGGAGGGTATACCTACGGTAGCGTGGCATTGGCACGTGCCATACCCAATACCGGAAAGGCGAAGATCAAGCTGCCGGCCAATACGGCGAGCACCAAAGCGCGTGTAAGGGTGAACTGCAGCAACAACGTGTTCTTCGCCGTGTCGCCGGTCAACCTCACTATTTCCCGCTGACCAACGCCGACATTCCCCTGTAAAAGCAGAAGGGCGCCCAAGGCGCCCTTCTGTTGAAGCGGCTCAAGCGACGACTGGCTTAGCCCTGCAATGGCGCCAACGCGTCGTTGAAGGTCTTGCTCGGACGCATGGCCTTGGTGATTAGCTCGACGTTCGCGTGGTAGTAGCCCTTGATATCGACCGGCTTGCCCTGGGCGCCGTTGAGTTCGCCGATGATCTTCGCTTCGTTCTCGGTGAGCGCCTTGGCGATCGGCTCGAACTTAGCCTTGATCTTGGCGTCGTCGTTCTGCGCGGCGAGTGCCTGTGCCCAGTACATGGCCAGGTAGAAGTGGCTGCCACGGTTGTCGAGCTCACCGACCTTGCGGGCGGGCGACTTGTTGTTGTCGAGGATCTTGCCGTTCGCTTCGTCCAGCGTCTTGGCCAGCACGCGGGCGTCGGCGTTGTCGTAGCGGTTGGCCAGATGCTCCAGCGAGGCGGCGATGGCGAGGAATTCGCCCAGCGAATCCCAGCGCAGGTAGTCCTCTTCCACGAACTGCTGCACGTGCTTGGGCGCTGAACCGCCGGCACCCGTTTCGAACAGGCCGCCGCCGGCCATCAACGGCACCACCGAAAGCATCTTGGCGCTGGTGCCCAGCTCCATGATCGGGAAGAGATCCGTGAGGTAGTCGCGCAACACATTGCCGGTCACCGAGATGGTGTCCTGGCCCTTGCGGATGCGCTCGAGCGAGAACTTGGTGGCGTCGACCGGCGACAGCACGCGGATGTCGAGGCCCGAGAGATCGTGATCCCTCAGGTAGCGCTCGACCTTCTTGATCACCTGCGCATCATGCGCGCGGTTCGCGTCAAGCCAGAACACGGCCGGCGTGTTGGACAGGCGTGCTCGCGAGACGGCGAGCTTCACCCAGTCCTGGATCGGTGCGTCCTTGGTCTGGCACATGCGCCAGATGTCGCCGGTTTCCACCGGCTGCTCCAGCAGCACCTTTCCGGCCTCGTCGATCACCTTCACCACGCCGGCGCCGGCGATCTTGAAGGTTTTGTCGTGCGAACCGTATTCCTCGGCGGCCTGCGCCATCAGGCCGACGTTGGGCACGCTGCCCATGGTGGCCGGATCGAATGCGCCGTTCGCCTTGCAGTCGTCGATGACGACGGCGTAGACACCGGCGTAGCTGCGATCCGGAATCACCGCCTTGGTGTCCTGCAGCTTGCCTTCGGTGTTCCACATCTTGCCGGAATCACGAATCATCGCCGGCATCGAGGCATCGATGATGACGTCGCTGGGCACGTGCAGGTTGGTGATGCCCTTGTCCGAATTGACCATGGCCAGCGCCGGACGGTTGGCGTATTCGGCCTTGATGTCGGCGAGGATCTCGTCCTGCTTGGCCTGCGGCAACTGGCCCAGGCGCGCGTACAAATCGCCGATGCCGTTGTTCGGCTCGAAGCCGACGCTCTTGAGCGCGTCGGCGTGCTTGGCCAGCACGTCCTTGTAGAACTCGTTGACAGCGAAGCCGAACATGATGGGGTCGGAGACCTTCATCATGGTGGCCTTCAGGTGCAGCGAGAACAGCACGCCCTGCTTTTTCGCATCGTCGATCTGCGCGTCGATGAAAGCGGTCAGCGCCTTCTTGCTCATCACGGCGACGTCGATGATCTCGCCGTCCTTCAGCGCGGTCTTTTCCTTCAGCACCGTGCTGGAGCCGTCCTTGCCAAACCACTCGATCTTTACGTTAGTGGCTTTCTCAACGACCGTCGATTTCTCGCTGCCGTAGAAGTCGCCGCCGTCCATATGCGATACGTGGGTCTTCGAATCCTTGCTCCATGCACCCATCTTGTGCGGGTGCTTGCGCGCGTAATTCTTCACCGAGAGCGGTGCGCGGCGATCGGAGTTGCCTTCGCGCAGCACGGGGTTCACGGCGCTGCCCTTGACCTTGTCGTAGCGCGCCTTGACGTTCCACTCGCTGACGTCTTTGGGATCTTCCGGGTAGTCCGGCAGCGCGTAGCCCTGGGACTGCAGTTCCTTGATCGCGGCTTTCAGCTGCGGCATCGAGGCGCTGATGTTGGGGAGCTTGATGATGTTGGCATCCGGCGTGGTTGCCAGCTGGCCGAGCTCGGTCAGATCGTCGGCGATCTTCTGGTTGTCCGGGAGGATGTCCGGGAACTGGGCGATGATGCGGCCGGCCAGCGAGATATCGCGCGTTTCCACCTGGATGCCGGCGGTGGCGGTGAAGGCCTTGATGATCGGCAGCAGCGAATGCGTGGCGAGGTACGGCGCTTCGTCGGTGAGCGTGTAGATGATCTTGGGCGTGTTCGACATTGTCTGCTATGACCTCGCTGGCTACGGCGTATTCAAATTTAGGGTGCGCGCCCGAAGGCAGCGCCGTGCGCGGACGCACACGTCGCCCGAAGCGTTCGACATGGGGTCGAAACGGTCGGACGGAAGCCCCTCATTGTCACGATTTCGCGGAATGGGTGAAAGCGCGGGGGTGTGACAATGCGCAAACGTATGGTGGGGCGAGGTTTTTTTGTGGGAGGCCACCCTGTGGGCGACCCGCGACAGAGCGAGGATTCTGCGCCGCCGCAGTCGCGCACAGGGTGCGCGCCCACAAGGATGCGTTTGATCAGACGCCCTCGGCTGCCGGCAAACGCTTGGGGGTACGACGCCGCGCACGCCACGCGGAGTAGCGATCCGCCAGGCAGGAGAAAATCACATACAGCGCCGGCGTGCTCAGCAAGGTCAGGGTCTGCGAGATCAGCAGGCCGCCGATCAAGGCAATACCCAGCGGGCGGCGCAGATCCGAACCTTCGCCCAGGCCCACCGCGATCGGCACGGCGGCGAGAATCGCCACCATCGTCGTCATCATGATCGGGCGGAAGCGCACCATGCTTGCCTCATACGCGGCCTCCGCCGGGCTCAGGCCATGCTCGCGCCGCGATACCAGGGCGAAGTCGATCATCATGATCGCATTCTTCTTGACGATGCCGATCAGCAAGACCAGCGCAATCTGCGCGATCACCGACAGCTCGGTATCCGTGTACCACAGCGCCAGCAACGCGCCGACACCGGCGGCCGGCAGCGTGGAGAGAATCGTCACCGGATGGATCAGGCTCTCATACAGCATGCCGAGCACGATGTAGACGGTGACCACGGCGCCCAGCAGCAACCAGAGCATGCCGCTCTGCGATTGCTGGAAGCGGCGGAAATCGCCGCCGATATTGATGCGGATGTCGCCCGGCAGGCGCATCTGTGAACCAGTCTGCTGGATGATCTGCAAGGCCTCGCCCATGCTCACGCCGGGCGCGAGATTGAAGCTCATGCTCATCACGGTGTACTGGTTTTCGTGCGAGATCTGGGTGGGTGCGAGGCCCGGCTCCTGGCGCGCGAACGCTGTGAGCGGCACCATCTTGCCGCTGGTGCTGGCCACGTAGACCGCATCGATGGCCGCCGGCGTGGCGGTCTGATTGGGCAGCGCGTTGACGACCACCTTGTACTGGTTGAGGTCGGAATAAATGGTGCTGATCTGGCGCTGGCCGAAGGCGTTGTAGAGGGCGCCGTCGATGGTGCCGATGCCCACGCCGAGGCGCGCGGCCTTGTCGCGGTCGATCACGATATTCTGCTGCAGGCCAGCGTCATCGACGTCGCTGCCGACGTCCTTGAGCTTGGGATTCTTTTTCAACTCGGCGACGAGTTTGGGCAACCACAGGGTGAGCTCTTCGGGATTGTCGCCCTGCAGCGACACCTGGTATTGCGCGCCCTGGCTGGTGCCACCGCCGCCGCCGAAACTCGGCAGATCCTGGATGGGGCGCAGGCGCACATTGAGGTCGGGATAGCGCGCAGCCTTGGCGCTCAAGCGCGCGAGCACCGCGAAGGTGTCGTCCTTACGGCCTTGCGCGTGCGTCTTCAATTCGATGTCGAACGTGCCCGAGGAACCCTGGCGGCTGGTGCCCAGGCGCGAGCCCACGCGCGCCACGTCGTGGTCCTTTTTCAGCATGTCGATCAGACGCTGCTGGCGGGCCACCGCATCCTGGAACGACACAGTGGCGCCCGAAGTGGCGCGGCCTCGGATAAGACCCGTGTCCTGCGGCGGGAACAGGCCGGTCTTCACCTGGCCGAACAACAGGATGGTGATGGCGATCAGCACCAGCGGCGTCAGCGAGAACGCCAGCGCGTGCTTGATCGAGAACTTCAGGCAGCGCGAATACACGCCGAGCATGCCGGCCTGGAATTTCTCCAAGGCCACGCCGACCCGCGTGGTCGGCTTGTCCTGCTCGTGCCCGCTGAGGAACTGTCCGCACAGCGAGGTGGTGAGCGTGAGCGACACCAGCGCCGACACGATGATCGCCGCCACCAGCGTGATGGTGAATTCCTTGAAGAACAGGCCGGTGATGCCGCTCATGAACAACAGCGGCAGGAACACCGCGACCAGCGACGCAGTGATGGAGACGATGGTGAAGCCGATCTCCTTGGCGCCGGCCAGCGCGGCGTCCATGCGCGTCATGCCTTGATCGATGTGGCGCACGATGTTCTCGATCACCACGATCGCATCGTCCACCACGAAGCCGATCGCAATCACCAGCGCCAGCAAGGTGAGGTTGTTGAGCGTAAAGCCGAGCACGTACATCACCATCGCCGCGCCAGCCAACGACAGCGGCACGGCGGCAGTGGCAATCAACGTAGGCGCGAGGCGACGCAGGAACAGCGCCATGGTCAGCATCACCATCAGCAGACTGATCAGCAGGGTGGCCTGCACTTCATGCAGCGACGCGCGGATAGTCGGCGTGCCGTCGAAGTACGGCGTCAGCGTAGTGCCGGGCTGCAGATAATCGCGCAGCAGCGGCACGGCATCTTTGACGCGATCCACCGTGCCGATGATGTTGGCGGTGGACTGGCGATACACATACATCAGGATCGCCGGCTTGCCCTGGAACCACGCCGCCTGATACGCATCCTGCAGGCCATCGTACACCTTCGCCACATCGGACAAGCGTACCGGCGTGCCGTTGTTGGAGGCGATCACCAGGCTGGCAAAGTCGGCTGCGTTATGCAGCGAATCGTTGGCAGTCACCGCCATGGTGGTCTTGCCGTCGGACAGGAAGCCCTGCGGCGAGGTGACGTTGGCCGCGGTAAGTGCGTTGCGCAGCTGGTCGGGCGAGAGGCCGAGCGCGTTGAGCTGGCGCAGGTTTACGTCGACACGGATGGCTGGCGTCGCGGCGCCGAGAATGTCCACTTCCGAGACGCCTTCGAGCTGGCGAATGCGCTGCGCGAGCAGCGAATCGGCGATGTCGTAGAGCTCGCGCGCCGATTGCGTTTCCGAGGTCAGCGCGAAGGCAATGATCGGGTCGTCGTTGGGGTTGGCCTTCTGGTAGCTCGGCGGGGCATTGAGCCCGCTCGGCAGGTCCGACTGCGCGGCATTGATCGCCGCCTGCACGTCGCGCGCGGCCGAATCGAGATTGCGGCCGGCCTCGAACATCAGGAATACCTGGGTGCTGCCCAACGAACTGGACGAGCGCATGGTGTCGATGCCCGGCACCTGGCCGAGGTGGCGCTCCAGCGGCGCGGCCACGGTGGAGGCCATGGTGCTGGCGCTGGCGCCGGCCTGGCTGGCCTGCACGAAGATCACCGGGAACTGCATGTTCGGCAACGCCGCCACGCCCAGCAGCACGTAGCAGATCAGGCCTATCGCGAAGACCCCCATGGCCAGCAGCGAGGTACCGATCGGGCGGCGAATGAAAGGACCGGAAATGTTCATGCCGTCAGGAAACCAGGTACGACGCGCGGGGCGCGAAGGAATTCAAAGAAGCCGCACACCACGGAGGAGGCGCGCGCACGAAGGTACGTATATACCGCACATTACCTGCGTAACGCATGACGGGCGGTTTGGTTGATGGTTTTTGCGATGTCCCTCCTCCTTCCCGCTCACCTCACCGTCATTCCTGCGGAAGCAGGAATCCAGCGCCTTTTCCCCGTTTCGTTGCCAGAGCAAAGGCACTGGATTCCCGCTTCCGCGGGAATGACGTCAGAGGATAGGACACGCAGGGAGGAACGGGTCGTCTATTAGACACGGGTCGTCTATTAGACGTCTAAATCCGTATCAGCCCCAAAGAGTGCAACTGCACTTCAAGCGTGGCGATGGAGTCCCACGGCAGTATCGGCGAGTTGCCGCGCTCGTCCGGCGGGTTCTGCAGCAACCCATCCGACCAGCCGCCGCAACCGGTCAACGGCAGCAGCGGACGATGATGCAGCCAGGCCAGGCACACTTCGGAGATCGTGCCGGCGCGTCCGCCGATCACCACACAGGCGTCTCCCGCCAACGCCATCAACAGGTTGCGTGCATCGCCCATGCCGCAGGGGATGACTACGCTGGCGGGCCAGTCGTCTTCTGGCATCGCATCGGCCGGAATGATGCTCTCGACGACTCCGCCCGCGTCGATGGCACGCTGCGCCGCGTGCCGTGTGGCGGGACTGCCGCAACCGCTGACCACGGTAATGCCTGATCTCGCCAGCAACTCGCCTGCCTGACCGGCCAGCTCGTAGGCCTGCGAGCCCGGTTCGGCGCTGCCCAGTACGCAGACCTGCGGCTTTCTCGGCTTGCTCATGTCGTTACTCCGGACTTGGGGAAATCGCACAACGAAAAGGGGCGCGCCATCCCGGCCGCGCCCCTTTCGTGCTTTTGCCGCCGACCCGGCAAGTGCCGGATCGGCGTGGTTGCCATTACATGGCGCCCCGCGTCTGCGCACGCGCCAGCGCGCGCTGTTCGCGACGCTCCTTCAGCCAGTCGGCGAAGCGCTCCATGTAGAGATAGATCACCGGCGTGGTGTACAGCGTCACCAACTGCGACAACAGCAGACCACCGACGATGGACACGCCCAGCGGACGGCGCAGCTCCGCGCCGATGCCATTGCCCAGTGCCAGCGGCAATGCGCCGAGCATGGCTGCCGCGGTCGTCATCATGATCGGGCGGAAGCGCAGCAGACACGCGCGGCGGATCGCCTCGCGCGGATTCATGCCGTCGCGCTGCGCCTCGATCGCGAAGTCGATCATCATGATCGCGTTTTTCTTCACGATACCGATCAAGAGCACGATACCCACGATGCCGTCCACCGACAGGCTCATATCGCACAGGATGAGCGCCAGCAACGCACCCACGCCGGCCGGCGGCAGGGTCGAGATGATGGTCAGCGGGTGGATGTAGCTCTCATACAGCACGCCCAGCACGATGTAGATCACCACGATGGAAGCGACCAGCAGCAGCACTTCATTGGTGAGCGAGGTGGAGAACTCCGCCGCCTTGCCGATGAACTGGCCACGCACCTGGGGCGGGAAGTTGAGCTTCTGCTCGACGCCGCGAATCGCATCCACCGCCTCGGACAGCGAGTAACCCGGCGCGAGGTTGAACGACACCGTCACCGCCGGCAGCTGCTGCTGATGGCTGACCACCAGCGGGGCCGTGGTCACTTCGGCCGTCGCCAGCGAGGCCAGCGGAATGGTGCCGCCGCCACCGATGATCACGCCGGTATTGGCCACGCCCAGACCCGTGCTGGTGGACGAGTTGCTCGAGGCCACCTGACCGAACGCGGTGGCATTGCTGCCGGTCAGCGCGCCGCTGCCATTGCTCTTCACCGTGAGCTGGTTGAGCAGCGCGGTGCTGGTGCGGAATTGCGGCGCCACTTCAAGCACCACGCGGTACTGGTTGAGCTGGGTGAAGATGGTCGAGATCTGGCGCTGGCCGAACGAGTCGTACAGCGTGTCGTCGATCGTCTGCACCGGCACGCCGAGGCGGCTGGCCTTTTCGCGATCGATGGTGAGCTTGAGCGAGGTGCCCTGGTCGGCGAGGTTGTTGTCCACGTCGGCCAGTTCGGGCAGCTCGCGCAGCGCCTGCGTCATCTGGTTGGCGTAGCCGGAGAGCTCGGTCGCGTTCACGTCGGACATCGAGTACTGGTACTCGGTGGCCGAGACGCGACTATCCAGCGTCACGTCCTGCACGGGCTTCAAGTACAGCTCCACGCCCGGAATGCCGGCCGCTTCTTTTTGCAGCCGCGCCAGCACTTCGTCGAGGCCATCGCGGTCGCCGCGATCCTTCAGCACGATGCTGAGCTGGCCCTGGTTGAGCGTCGGGTTGATCGAACCGGCGCCGATGAACGCAGCCACGCCCGTCACGGCCTTGTCGCGACGCAATGCATCGGCCACGGCCTTGGTGCGAACTTCCATCTGCGGGAACGCCACGTTCTGGTCGGCCTGGACCACGCCGGTGACCAGGCCCGTGTCCTGCTCGGGCAACAGGCCCTTCGGAATCACCACGTAGAGGAACACGGTGAGCACGACCGCCGCCGCTGCCACCAACAGGGTGAAGCGCTGGTGGCCGAGCACCCAGTCCAGCGAGCTCTCGTACACATTGACCGTTCGCGTCCACCAAGTTTTCTTGCCGGCGGCCGCGTGGCGCTCGTGCGCATCGTCGCCTTCGGGCAGCGCATCGGGCTTGAGCAGGTAGGCGCACATCATCGGCGTCAGCGTCAACGACACCAGCATCGAGATGGCCACCGCGATGGTGAGCACCCAGGCGAATTCGTGGAACAGGCGACCGGTGACGCCCGGCATCAGCAGCAGCGGCAGGAACACCGCGATCAGCGACACGGTCAGCGACAGCACGGTGAAGCCGATTTCCTTCGCGCCGATCTCGGCCGCTTCCTTGCCGTCCTTGCCCTGCTCGATGTAGCGCACGATGTTTTCGATCATCACGATCGCATCGTCCACCACGAAGCCGGTGGCGACGGTGAGCGCCATCAGCGAGAGGTTGTCCAGCGACATGCCGGTGAAGGCCATCACGCCGAACGTACCCATCAGCGACAGCGGCACCGCCACCGATGGAATGATCGTGGCCCACAAGCGGCGCAGGAACACGAAGATCACCGCCACCACCAGGAAGATGGTGAGGATCAGGGTGAACTGCACGTCCTCGACCGAGGCGCGGATGGTGATGGTACGGTCGGCGAAAACATCCAGATGGACGTCCGCCGGCAATACGGCGCGAAGCTGCGGCAGGATGTTGCGGATCTGCTCCACCGTCTGCACGATGTTGGCGCCCGGCTGGCGACGGATGTCGAGCAGCACGGCAGGCTTGCCATTCGCCCAGGCGGCAAGCTGATCGTTCTCCACGCCGTCGATCACGTTGGCCACGTCGGACAACCGCACCGGCGCGTTGTTCTTGTACGCGATGATGGTGTCTTTGTATTCGGCCGCATTGGCCAACTGGTCGTTGGTGCCGATGCTGTAGGACTGCGTGGCGCCGTTGAGCGTGCCCTTGGGCGCGTTCACGTTGGCCTCGGTGAGCGAGCTGCGCACGTCCTCCATGGTGAGGCCGAGGTTGGCCAGCTGCGACGGGTTCACCTGCACGCGCACGGCCGGGCGCACGTTGCCCGCGATCGACACCAGGCCCACGCCCTGCACCTGCGAGAGCTTCTGCGCGAGGATGGAGTCGGCGTAGTTGTTCACTTCGCGCAGCGGCAGGCTGTCGGAGGTGAGCTTGAGCGTGATGATCGGCGCGTCGGCCGGATTCACACGGTTGTACACCGGCGGATAGGGCAGCGTGCTCGGCAGCGTGCCGCGCGCCTGGTTGATGGCCGCCTGCACGTCCTGCGCCGCGATGTCGATGTCTCGGTCCATCGCAAACTGCAGCACGATGGTCGACAGGCCCGCCGACGAGTCGGAGGTCATCATCGAAAGGCCGGAAATCTGGCCGAAATTGCGTTCCAGCGGCGTGGTGACCAGGGATGCCATGGTCGATGCGCTGGCGCCCGGATATTGCGTGGTCACCACCAGGCTGGGCGCGTCGATCTCGGGCAGCGCCGATACCGGCAGCTCGCGGTAGCCGAGGATGCCGAGCAACAGCACCGCCACCATCAACAGCGAGGTGGCGATCGGTCGGCGAATGAAGAGTGTGGAGAAGCCCATGGGGTCAGCCGTCGATGTGTGTGGCGGGTGCCTGTCCTGCGGCGCCCCGTGTTGTTGCCTCAGGGTTTAGGGGCGAGTGGCGAGGGCGCAAGCTGATGCCGCTCTGCCAACTTGATGCGTGGACAACGGCTGGGCTTTCGCGCCCTCGCCGCTCATCCCTCGCCCCTCTGCCATCAGCCGCCGCGGCGACCGCCGCCCTTGGCGTTCTTCTTGGCCTTGTCCATCTCGGCCGCGGTCGGCGCTGCCGGCACTTCACCCGGCTTGAGCGCCTTGACCTTGCTGCCCGGCTTGAGGCGGAACTGGCCTTCGGTCACCACCAGATCGTTGAGCGCCAGGCCCGAACCGATCATCACGTGGCTGTCGCCCACTTCACCGGCCACCTTGACCGGATTCATCTTGACCGTCTGGTCCTGCTGCACCAGGTACACGTAGTCGCCATCCGGACCGCGCTGCACCGCCTGCGCCGGGATCACCAGGCCGCCCTTCACGGTGCGCACCTTCAGGCGCGTATTCACGAACTGGCCCGGCCACAGCTCGCCCTTGGCATTCTGGAACACCGAGCGAAGCTTGAACGTACCGGTGGTGGTATCGATCTGGTTGTCGACCACGTTGAGCGTGCCGTCGTCGGCAATGGTGTGCGCGTCGGAGCGGTCCAGCGCCAGCACTTCCAGCGGATCGCCCGAGGCGGCGGCGGCGCGCACCATCTCCAGGTTCTGCTCCGGCAGGGTGAACATCACATAGATCGGATGGATCTGGGTGAGCGTCACCACGGCGGTGGTGGTGGTCACCACGTTGCCCGGGTCCACGTTGCGGATACCGGCCACGCCATCGATCGGCGAGACGATATGGGTGTAGTCGAGGTTGACCTTGGCGGCGCGCACGGCGGCCTTGTCGGCCGAAACCATCGCCGCAAGATTGGCCACGTTGTTGCGGAAGGTGTCCATGTCCAGCTGCGCCACATAGCCCTGGGCCACCAGCGCGTCGTTGCGCTTGAGCGTGCTCTGCGCGGTGGAAAGCTGGGCCTCGTCCTGCTGCTGCTTGGCGGTGGACTGGTCATAGGCGGCCTGGAACGGACGCGGGTCGATCTGCGCCAGCAGGTCGCCCTTCTTCACTTCCTGGCCTTCCTTGAAATTGATGCTCAGCATCTGGCCGCTGATCTGCGGATTGATGGTGACGGTGTTGAGCGCCTGCACGGTGCCCAGCGCGGTCAAATAGACCGGCACATCCTGCTTGAGCACCGGCTCCACCGTCACCGGCACCGGCGCGGCGTCCTTATCCTTGTCCTTGTCCGAGGCATCGCCGTCGGCCTGCCCCTGTCCCTTGTGCTGACCGCGGTGCTGACCCTGTGCGCCTTCCTCGGCAGCGGGCTTATGCAGCAGACGGAAGCCCACGGCTCCCACCACGATCACGGCCACAACGATCAGCGCGATCTTCCAAAAACGCGACATGAAAAAACTCCCAGAATGAAAGACAGGCCACCCGACCCCACCGGTGCGCTCCGCGCGCCTGACCTATGTGTCGAGTGAAAGGATAGGGTCAGATCAACGAAAATAGACAATGCCAGTTGACAGGGGTGCCCCATGACCGATGGCAGGGTTTTCTAAGCGTATCGCGTCCAAATGACGAAACTTGCATGAAATCAGGGCTTATTCGGGCGCGACACGTTGTCCGCCCGACCCGACTGAAAACTGCCGCGGCCTTCGTCTATACTCGGCTAATTGTTGCCTGAACCATAGCTAATCCGGCCTCTTCGGCTGTCCATTGATCTGTCCATTGAATTGGAGTCATTGCGTGAGCGGTTCCATGACGAAGTCCGACCAGAGCTTCATGCGCAGCTTTTCCATGCTGATCGCGGGCCTGAGTGTATTGACCCTGTTGCTGATCGGCGGCGCCTGGTGGATCTACGACCACGAGCCGAAGGAAATAAATCCCCAGACCACCGCACAAACCCAGGCCCGCATCGCGCCGGCCGGTGCGGTGTACGCCGGCGACACCGGCCGCGCCGCCATGCAGGCCGCGCAGGAAGCCGCCACCAAGGCCGCCGCCTCGCAAGTGGCCTACGGCGGTAGCACCGACGGCAAGACCATCTACGACAACCTCTGCCACGCCTGCCACACCGCCGGCGTCGCCGGTGCGCCGAAACTGGGCGACAAGGCCAACTGGGGTCCGCGCGTGGCCGAGGGCATCGACACCCTGGTCAAGCACGCCATCGACGGCTACAAGGGCCCGGACGGCAACATGATGCCGGCCAAGGGCGGCAATCCGGCGCTGACCGATGAGCAGGTGAAGGCGGCGGTCCATTGGATTGTGGATCAGGCGAAGTAAGCGCTTCGCTGTTCGCTGGTTGCTGAAATTTGGAAGTGGGGAAAACGCCGCCATGTGCGGCGTTTTTCTTTTGTGTGTTGGGCACTTGGCTGTGATGGAGCGGATCCTCTCGCTGCTGATCGCCCAATCGCAGCGACCTTGAAGCAGAGCCCCGTGCGCATCAGCTCTAGCCTGCCAGCCAATGCCGTGCTCGCTTTCCTGTGGGAGCGCACCCTGTGCGCGACGAAACTACGGAGCGGTACACCCAAGCGTGGCTGTCGCGCACAGGGTGCGCTCCCACAAATGGCCGCTCCGCCCACATCGCAACGACACCCTGCCCTGGGCTCTTGTGGCTTTGCCCTGGGGGTTCCCCGTATGCGCGGCGGGCGGGTGGAGGAAAGCCGGAAGGGTGGCCGCATGGATGCGGCCAGTTTTTCGACGGGACAGGGATGTCCTGTCGAAAAACCCCGGAGCCCGACCGCGCACCTGGAGGGCCGTAGGCCCGGAAGGCGCGTCATCCGGGGGGCCCTTCTCCGTTGGTTACTTTCTCTTGGGCAAGCAAGAGAAAGTAACCCGGCCTTCCCAAAGAGGGGACTAGCTTCGCGTCGCCGGCAGGAGGACGGAAGCCCGCGGCAGGCGAGCCAGGTCGCGGTAACGCGACATCCAAGTGCACAGTCACTGGATCCCGGCCTAGGCCGGGATGACGAGCAGAAGAAGACTGAGGCACTTCCAAGCGACGAGGCAAGGTTGGCCCCTCACCCCAACCCTCTCCCCGGAGGGGAGAGGGAGCAAAGCGTCGCGCTACCGCGCACACAACGAAGCCCAGCCCCAATCCGCTACCATTACCCTATGAACGACCAGTCCCCCAACACCACCCATTTCGGTTTCCGCGACGTCCCTGTCGCCGACAAGCAGAAGCTCGTCGGCCAGGTGTTCACCTCGGTCGCGAGCAGCTATGACCTGATGAACGACCTGATGTCGTTCGGCATCCATCGCCTGTGGAAGCGCCATTTCGTCGCCATCAGCGGCGTGCGTCGGGGCGATCGCGTGCTCGATCTGGCTGGCGGTACCGGCGATATCGCCGCCCTGCTCAAGCCGGTGGTGGGCGCTGACGGTGAGATCATCGTGGGTGATATCAACGCGGCCATGCTGGGCGTGGGGCGCGATCGCATGACCGATCGCGGCCTGGTCTCCGGCCTGCGCTGGACGCAGCTCAACGCCGAAGCCCTGCCGTTTCCGGACAACAGCTTCGATGCGGTGACCATGGCCTTCGGCCTGCGCAACGTCACCGACAAGGACAAGGCACTGGCGGACATCTGCCGTGTGCTCAAGCCCGGCGGCCGCGCGCTGGTGCTGGAATTCTCGCGTGTGCAGAGCGAACTCTTCAGCAAGCTCTACGACTTCCACTCTTTCAAGGTCCTGCCCAAGCTCGGCCAGCTGTTTGCCGGCGACGCCAACAGCTACCAGTACCTGGCCGAATCGATCCGCAAGCATCCGGATCAGCAGACGCTGAAGGGCATGATGGAACGCGCCGGCTTCGGTCGCGTGGATGTGCGCAACCTCAGCAACGGCATCGTCGCCATTCACCGCGGTTACAAGTTCTGATGTTGGCGGCGGCGCGCAAGGTGCTCCTGGCCGCCGCGCTCCCATTGCTGTTGGCAGTGCCCAAGCTTTGGGCAACCGAGGAGCAGCGATTCGAGCTGCTTCCGGTCTCTGCGCTCAACGCGACCATGCAGCAGTGCTCGCGTTCTACCCCAAATGCGACTGGAGCCTGGACGCCGACGACCGCCCAGTTGCTCGAACTGGAATCTCAGCTTCCTCAATTGGCCACGCTCGCAGCGCAGCAGGGCATTTCCCAAGAAATAGGCGATCCGAACGCTTCTTTTCGGCAGTATCTTGGCGTGATCGTGGACGGCCATCGCTTCATTTACGTCAACGCCGCACTATCGAAAGAGAAGCCGGCCAAGGCCGCTCACATTGCGAGCCAAAGCATTGCCACTCCTTTTCAAGCAGAGCCGAAGCCCATCATCGTCTGTGATGGCGGAAGTCATTTCTGGGGCGTGCTTTATGACCCGGAAACCAAGACGTTCTCACAGCTGAAGACCAACGGCCTCGCCTAGTGCCACGGCCCATGCGTCGCCCTGAGACCGATACCGTGACGCAGCCCTATCGCCCGCTCGCCCTGTGCGCTGCCCTGCTCGGCTGGTTCGGCCTGGCGCTACAGCTTTGGTTCTCGATCCGAATGACGCAGGGCAACGGCGGCACGGTGCTGGAAGGCGTGTGGCTGTTCCTTGGTTTCTACACCATTCTCTCCAACCTACTGGCGACCAGCGTATTGACGGCGGCGGCGTGGGGTTCGCGCAGCCGACTCGGCGTGTTCCTGTCGCGGCCCGGCGTGCAGACGGCGGCGGCGATGAGCATCGTGATCGTCAGCGCCATCTACAACCTGATGCTGCGCCAGTTGTGGAGCCCGTCGGGCTGGTTGCTGGTGGCGGATGTGATCGTGCACGACGCCATGCCCCTGCTGTATGTCGGCTACTGGTGGCTGGCGGTGCCCAAGGGCGGATTGCGCTGGTCGCAAGTGCTTGTGTGGCAGAGCTATCCCGCCGGGTATTTCTTCTACGTGCTGCTGCGCGGCGCGGCGAATGGCTGGTATCCCTATCCGTTCCTCGACGTGCGTGCGCTGGGTTATGTGCAGGTGCTGCTCGATGCGATCGGCGTGTTGGCGGCCTTCATCGTGGTCGCCTTGCTGCTGGTGGCCGCGGGTCGTTGGCAGGCGCGCCGGCAGCGGCATGCCGCCGCCGAAGTGGCCTGATCAGCCCGTTCGAAAGTCGTCGACCACGTCGCCGTACAAACGCGTTTCTGCCTCATGTGCGTGGTCGCGCCACGGCTCTGCGAGCGCGGCGGTGTACCACTGGCGCATCCCGTGCAGCGCGAGCATGCGCTGCACATATGCTGTCGCCGCACCCTCCGTTGCGATGCCATAGCTCTGAATGCGAAACACTACTGGCGCATAGAAGGCATCGACAGCGGTGAACGCTTCCCCCGCGAGGAAAGGACCGCCGAAGCGCGCCAGGCCTTCGTTCCACAATTCATTGATGCGCGCGATGTCGGCCTTCAGCGCGGCATCGACCGCATGCAGGCGCACGCGAACACCGCAACTCATGCCGCAGGCATTGCGCAGCGTGCTGAAACCCGCGTGCATTTCCGCCGAGGCGCAACGCGCCCAGGTGCGCGCGTCGCCGTTGGACGGCCAGACGCCCGCGTGGCGCTCGGCGAGATATTCCATGATGGCCAGCGAATCCCATACGACGGTATCGCCGTCATGCAGGCAGGGCACGCGTCCGTTCGGTGAGAATTGGCGAAAGGCGTCCCAGTTGGAGCCGTCGCCAAACACGCGAAGCTTCTCCTCGAACGGGATACCGAGCTGGCTCATCAAGAGCCAGGGACGCAACGACCACGACGAGTAATTCTTGTTGGCGATATAGAGCGTGGTCACGGCGGCTCCGGCAGCACTGATCAGGTGTCGATGATCAGCAGCGTACCGCGACTGCCGCCCTCCACACTGTGCGGCACGCCCGCAGGAACCACGTACAACTCGCCCGCTTCCACCCGCAGCAGCTCGCCGCGGATGCGCAGCACCATCACGCCGTCGAGCACGAGCAAGCCTTCGTCGTAATCGTGGCTTTCTTCGGGATAGGCCGCTTCGTCCATGCGCAATAGCTTCAGGCGGGCGTTGCCAAAGCTGGCGAGCACGCTTGAGGACCAGGCTTGCGGCAGCCGGGCGGCGACGTCGACCAGGCGGATCGGCGCCGCCTCCATCAGTGCTGCTTGGCCGGCGTGGCAGCCACCGGCGCACGTACCGGTGCGCGGCGGCGCGCATTGGCCAGCACCACACCACCCACGGTGATCACGCCGCCCACCAGGGTCAACAGCGTCGGCCGCTCGCCCAGCCAGACCCAACCGATCAGCACGGCGATCGGCGGCGAGAAATAGATGAAGCTGCTCACCTGCGATGCCGGGGCGCGCTGCAGGGCGGCGTTCCACGCGATATAGCCGATGAAAGTGGGCGCAATGCCCAACCACAGCAGCGCGCCGATATGCGATGCCGGCGCATGCATCAGTGCCTGCGGCAGGTGCAGGCCGAACGGCAGCGAGGCGAGAGCACCGACGAAGAAGGTGAAACCGGTGACGCCCAGCATGGTGTTGCGCGCGAACAGCGGCTTTTGCCACACGAAGAAGATCGAGCACGCCACCACGCTGACCAACACCAGGGCCGCCATGGGTTCGATCTTCACGTCCTTGCCGCTGGTCAGCACGACCACCACCACGCCCACCAGCGCGATGCCCAGTCCGGTCAGCGTGCGTGGCGACAGGCGTTCGCCCAGCCAGATCGCCGACAAGGCCGCCGTTGTCGCGGGCACAAGTGAGATCAAGATGGCGGCGGTACCGCTGGCTACGCGGGTTTCGGCCGTATTGAGGCACAAGTGGTACACGGTGAGGCCGATCACGCCGAGCAGCGTCAGTTGCGGCCAGTCGCGTCGGGCCGGCATCGGCACCTTTTTCACCACCAGCAGCGCGGCGAAACAGATCGCGCCGATGGCAAGGCGTGCCAAGGCCACCTCGCCCGGGGTGAACGAAGCCAGCGCATAGGCGATCGCGGCATAGGCCGACGACCAGGTAAGCAGCGCGATGCCGATAAAAACCAGCGCGCGCCCATCGAGGCGTTCCGGGGTGTGCATGGGCTTGATCCGGGTGGGGAATACTGCGCATCGTAAGTTTTGTCGTGCTGCGCTTGAATGATGAATCAGCGTAGGATGGTGATGTTTCGCCAACGAACGAAATGTCTATGAACGCAGTCACCTTTGAATCGAAACCAATCTGGGATGCCACGGATTGGTTGCTGCTGGAGGCCCTGCAGCAGGATGCCCGCCTGGGCTACGCCGAGCTGGGACGCAAGGTGAAACTCTCCCCACCGGCCGTGGCTGAGCGGGTGAAACGGCTGGAAGAGGCCGGCGTGATTTCCGGTTACCGCGCCGTGCTCAATCCCCGCAAGCTGGGCTATGAGATCGACGCCATGATCCGTCTGCGCTGCGATGGCGGCATCTGCGCCCGTGTAGGCGTGCTGGTGGCGGATATCCCCGAGGTGCTCGATTGCCGGCGACTGGCTGGCGAGGACTCGGCCCTGCTCCACGTGGTGGCCATGTCCATCCAGCACCTGGAAACCGTGCTGGACCGGCTGCTGAAGATCCACGCCAGCATCAGCACCACGACACTGGTGGTACTGCAGACCCCGCACGAAAACCGGCCGTTGACCCGCACGATGTGGAATGCTGGCCGCGCGCTGCTGGACGACTAGGGTCCGGCACCGGCGCGCACGGAGGAGGACGTTGGCGCCATGATCACCGCAGCGGCACGCATCTTGCCTGAGAGTGGCATACCGCCAGCTCCGAGCCAGCCCTAGCCTGCCGAACGCGTCCCATGGAACCCGACTTCCTCAACAAGATCATGGATCTCCTGTGGGATGCCATCTGTGTCGTGGACATGGAGGGGCGCTACGTCTTCGTCAGTGCGTCCTACGAGCGCATCTTTGGTTACAAGCCGGAGGAAGTGCTCGGCAAGCGCATGATCGAGCTGGTGCATCCGGACGACCGCCAGGCCACCATCGAGGTAGCCGCCGCCATCATGTCCGGCCAGCCGCAGTCGCACTTCCAGAACCGCTATATCCGTAAGGACGGCTCGGTGGTGCACATCATGTGGTCGGCACGCTGGTCCGAGGCCGACCAGGTGCGCATTGCCGTGGCGCGCGACATCACTGCGCTCAAGCGCGCCGAATCGATGACCGCCGCGCTGCACGCCATTTCCGAAGCGGCGCACACGGCGGACAACCTGCCGGCGCTGTATGAAGAAATTCACCGCATCGTCGGTGCGCTGCTGCGCGCCAACAATTTCTTCGTGGCGCTGTACGACCCCTTGCACGCCGAACTGAGCTTTCCGTATTTCGTCGACGAGCGCGACGAGGCGCCGCCGGCGCAAAGCATCGATTCGGGCACGCTGACCGCGCAACTGATCCGCACCGGGCAGGCCTTGCTGGTCACGCCTGGCGCGCCGACCGACCCATCGCTGCCGGTGATCGGCACCGATGCCTTGCACTGGCTGGGCGTGCCGCTGTGCTCGCAGGGCGCGGCAGTGGGCGCGCTGGTGGTGCAGAGTTATTCCGACGCGACGCGCTATACGGAAACCGACAAGGAACTGCTGCAATTTGTTTCCACCCAGGTCGCGGCGGCGATCGAACGCAAGCAGGCGGAGCAGCGGCTGCATCACATTGCGCGACACGATCCGCTGACCGACCTGGCCAACCGCGACCTGTTCCACCAGCAGTTCGAGGCGGCGCTGGAGAACGTGTCGCGCTTCGGCGGCAATCTCGCCCTGCTCTACATCGACCTGGACAAGTTCAAGCAAGTGAACGACCGCTACGGACACCACACCGGCGACCTGCTGCTGTGCGAAGTGGCACAGCGCATCCGTGGCCACTTGCGCGAAGGCGATGTGGTGGGTCGCATGGGTGGCGACGAATTCGTGGTGCTGCTGTGCCGCCTGCAGTCGGTGGCCGACAGCATCCAGGTGGCGGAAAAACTGCGGGCCGCGATCAACCTGCCATTCCAGCTGGCGGATCGCACGCTGCACGCATCGACCAGCGTGGGCGTGGCGACTTATCCGCGGCACGGGCACACCTCACGCGACCTCACCCGCGCGGCCGACGCGGCGATGTATCAGGTAAAGAAAGAGGGCGGCAACCGCGTGCGCGTGGCGTTGCCAAACGATCTGCCTGAAGACGGCGAGCTCACCAGCGCCGGCTCACCGCGTTGAGATGTTACGGCCATACGTTTGTGGGAGCGCACCCTGTGCGCGACAACCTGACGGAGCGAGGACGACGAGGCGCCTGTCGCGCACAGGGTGCGCTCCCACAGTATTCAAAGCTTGAGGTAGATCTTCTTGCGATCCATCGCGTAGACGATCACCCACCACACCGCGACGAACACGATGGCAAAAGCCAACGAAGCCACGTTCGGCCCGGCCAGCGGGCTGATCCAGCCGGCGAACGCCCGCTGGTAAAGCGGACCCTGGATGCCAAGGCCCAGCAGCAGGATCTGCATCAGCTCCGAACCGCCATAGGCCGTCACGGCATTCACGCCAAAGCGTCGCCCGATGGCCGGCCAACCGCGCTGGTCGATCAATACATGGAACAGCACCAGCGCGAGCGTGGCCCAACCCGCCGTCCATAAAACGAACGACGAGCTCCACAGATTCTTGTTGAGCGGAAACACCAGCGACCAGGCGAAGCCGAGCACGCACCACGCGATGCCGGCCAACGTCAGCGCCTTGATGTTTTTCTCGCGCAACACTGGCCGGCACGCAGGCCGAGCAGGCTGGTGGCGAGCGAAGGAAGGGAGCCCAGCAGGCCTTCCGGATCATGGCCTCGACCACTGACAGGGTCGATCAGATAGACGGTGTGGCCGAAGAGGGCGAAGTCGGTGCGGCTGACGATGTTGACGAAGGGTTCCAGCGAACCTCCCGCCAGCAGCAACGCCCAATAGCCCAGCAGAAGCACGGCGATGGTGATCCATTGCAGGCGCGGCTTGAGATAAATCGCGAACGCTGCCGCCCCCGCGAAACACACGCCAATGCGCTGCAAGACGCCAGGAAAGCGCAGATGCGCCTGCGGCATGATCCACCATGCCAGCAGGTTGATGGCCACGCCGAGCAGCAGGATGCGAAGGCCGCGCATCAGCGCCGCGCGCATCAGCCGACCCTTGTCGGCGCCCTGCTCCACCCGTGGACCGATGGCGAGCGCAATGGAGACGCCGACCACGAACAGGAAGAACGGAAACACCAGGTCGGTCGGCGTGCAACCGTGCCACTGCGCGTGCTCCAGCGGCCAGTACACGTGATCCCAATCACCCGGATCGTTCACCAACAACATCAGCGCGACCGTACATCCGCGCAACGCATCGACCGAAGCTAAACGACGAAGCGTATCCCTCATGGCGCCGATTGGTCTGCCGGCACCAGGGTAACCGCGCCCACGCCGTAAATCGGCCCCGTGATCGGCGAGGTGAACACTAGGCACAGGTCGTGCGTGCCTGCCTGCTTGACCAGGGCGCCCTTCAGGGTAAACGTGGCCGGCTGATCGGTGGGCAACGGCAGCGAGGCAAGCGGCTTGCCCTTGCAGCTGTCCATGTGCACCACCAGTTCGCCCTGCGGCGTGGCCGACGGGTACGCCTTGACCAGCTTGGCCTCATGCGCCAACGCATAGTTGCGCGGCAAGCTGGCGGTCTCCACGCGGATGGCGGCAATATCGTCGAGCTTGGCCGCGCGATACATGCGGCAGTTGTCGAACACATTGATCAGATACGTGGGCGCCATGCTGGTGGCATCGGGCGTGGGCTGCACGCGCAGGCGGAAGTCGCTGCCCGGACAGTTCTCCAGCTCGCCGGTGCTGCGCGTGCGCAGCGAGGGCAGATCAAGCACGCGCGTGCGTGCGTCAGCCAGCGGCGTGCCATCAGCGGCCAGCGCCACGGCCTTGATGGTGGTGGGCAGCTTCACCGTGAAGGGACGCACATACAGCGGCGAGGACGCATCCGGCTCACGGCCATCGATGGTGTAGTGCACGCTGCCGTACTTGGCCTGGTTCGACAACTTCACGCTGGCCTGGCCGCTGCTGATGGCGGCATTGCGATCGGTGTCGATGGACGCCGCGAACGCGCTGTCCGCGTACGCGACGTCCTGCATGCGATAGCGCGCCAACTGGGACGGCATGCGCTCGAGGAAGCCGTGCCAGTCGTGTTCCTTCGCCGGCGTCCACGCCGCCTCGGACAACGCGGCGATGCGCGGGAAGACATTGTGCTGAACATGCCGCATCGTCGGCATGTGCTCGGTCCATAGATTGGCCTGCATGCCGAGCACATGTTTCGCCTGCGCGGCGCTCAGCGCCTTGGGCACCGCCTCGAAATCGTAATAGCTCTGCAGCGACATCGACGGCAGGCGGCCGGTGGTCTCGTCCGGAAGATCGCTCTGCATCTGGTCGAGATACAGCTGCGGCGCCGGCGACAACACCACATCGTGGCCAAGCTTCGCCGCATCGATGGCGCCCTGCGTGCCGCGCCATGACATCACCGTGGCGCTTGCGGGCACGCCGCCTTCGAGGATTTCGTCCCAGCCGATCAGGCGGCGATCATGAGCGGTGAGGTACTTGCCCATCTGATCAATGAACCAGCTCTGCATCGCGTCTTCGCTCTTGATGCCCAGCGCCTTCATGCGCGCCTGCACGGCGGCAGACGCCTTCCACTGGTCTTTCACCGCTTCGTCGCCGCCCACATGGATATAGGTGGACGGGAACAAGGCCATCACTTCGTCGAGCACGTTCTGCAGGAACTGCAAGGTGTGATCGTCGACGTTGTAGAGGTAGGGATTCACGCCCCAGTCCACCGACACCGGCGGTCGCGTGCCGGTGACGCCAAGTTCCGGATACGAGGCGACCGCTGCCTGCGCGTGGCCTGGCATGTCGAGCTCGGGCACCACCGTGATATGCCGCTCGGCGGCATAGGCCACGATGGCCTTGATGTCGTCCTGCGTATAGAAGCCGCCGTAGCGTGGCGGCTGGGCCTGCTTGCCGAGCGTGGGCGGCGTGCGCCAGGCGCCGATGCGGGTGAGTTCGGGGTAACGCTTGATCTCGATGCGCCAACCCTGGTCATCCGTGAGATGCCAGTGCAGCGTATTGAGCTTGTGCTGCGCCATCTGGTCGATGACGGTGCGCACTTCGGCCGGCGTCCAGAAATGACGCGCGGAGTCCAGCATCATGCCGCGCCATGCGAAGCGCGGTTCGTCGCGAATATGCACAGGCTCCACGCGCACGTCGCCGGTGCCCTGCGATGGCGTCATCAGCTGCCATGCGGTGATGGCGCCGTAGAACAGGCCGGCTTCGTCGCGCGCAGTGATGCGGATGCCTTGCGGCGTCACGTCCAGTGTATAGCCTTCCGCGTTGGCGACCGGCGCCTGCGGATCACGCTTGAGCACAATGGCGCCGTCGCCGGGCGCACCTGCTTTCACGGCGAGCTGCAAGTGGCGCGTGTGGGCCGTGAGCGAGGCGAGATACTCGGCCGTGCGGCGAGCGTCCGCATCAGCGCTGTCGACGACGATGGATGTCTGCGGCGTCACGGTGAAACCTTGACCACTCACGCTCAGCTGCGCCGGCATCGGGATCAGGTTCACCGGCGCGGCGGCATGGGCGAGGGCCGTGAGTCCGCCCAGGGCGAGGGCCAGCACGTAGGATGTTTTCTTCATGGTTCGTCTCGTCATGTGACGTCAATCATGGGGAAGGCTGATGGCGAACAGATACCACGCATCGTGCGGAATCCACTGTTCGGTCCAGCGCCAGTCTTCGTCCTTGCCGGTCTGGGCATAGCCGAGGTCGAATGCGATGCCCTCGTCGTCGGTCAGGCCAGAGGTGATGCCGTTGATGATCGCACCCGGCGCATTGGTGTAGGCGTACGAATCGAAGAACATGTACGGCGCGTTGTTGTGCCCGCTGCCCATCAGCATGCTGCTGTCGTACGGGTTGCGGCCGAGGATCCAGTGCAGCTGGTTCCAGGCGTAGGTTTGCAACTTCTCTCGGAAGGCTTTGTCGCCTGCATTGGTGTATAGCGGTGCCGCCATGCGCGCTGCCGCTGCCAGCGAAGCGATGCGCGCATTCTCACCCTGCCACCACGGCGCGGCTTCGGTGTCGTGCGGGAAGAAGAACGCCGTGCGCACGCGGCCATCGCCGCCACGCACCAGCTGTCGCGCATAACCGAACGGATTGCTGACCTCGGCCGTGACAGCCAGCTCGGCCTCGAGCGAACGCTTCACCACGTCGCGCACCTTGGCCTGTCCCTTCGCATCGGCGATGCCGGCGTATTCCACCAAGGCCACGACGGGCAGGCCGGCGTCCGAGGGATGGAAGAACGGGCGCGAGCCGTCGTCGGCGCGCCAGTAGTCGCGATGGCCGCCGTGCGTGATCAAACGCGCCAGCAAACGATCCGCCCGTGCATCCGCGGCCTTGCGCCATGTCTCGTCATGCGTCGTGCGATACAGCTCCACGGCGGCGACCAAGGCGCAGTAGTCGTCGGTGATGTTGTCCTTGCCGTCGTTGGTCAGCTCGCGATTGTGAGCATCGAGGAAACGGTAGGCATCTTCGGCAGCCTTGAGATAATCCTTCGCGGTGAAATCGCCATCTACGCCGGTGCGCGCAGCCAGCGCGAGAGTGGCAATGGCCATGCCGCCACCGGCGCGGAAGCTCGCCTCGTACGCATGCGGGCCATGGGCCGGCTGATCGACACGTTCGGTGTGATCGCCCGGCTTCAGCTTGATCTGGGTACGCCAATTCGGATCGCCGACGCGGCGATCCTGCGGCAGCTTGCCTGGACCGGGAGCATCGATGGATTGGTAGAACGAACCGTCGGGACGCTTGTCGCGCACGAGGAAATCGGCGCCGAACAGGCCTTCGTCTAGCAGGCGACGGTCGTACTCGCGGAAATTCTTGTCGTTGCGTGCTTCCAGCTGCTGCCAGGTGCGCAACAGGCTCCAGGCGGCGAGCGGCAACTGCTGGGTATTGAAGTAGCTGGTCGGATTCTGGTGCGACAGGTGAATGCCGTAGTCGCCGGTGGCGTCGTACCAGCCGCCGTGAATATCGATGGTGCCGGCACTGCCGTCCGGATGCGGCAGATGCGTATCGGCCTTGTCCAGCAAGCCGCTGGAGCGTTGGCCCTTGAAGTAATAGACCACGTTGGAGAGCGTGTTCCGCTCGAGCACGTTGTCCTGGATGGCGAAAGTCGACGAGCGTGTCTCGTGCCCGTTCTGCGCGACGTCCAGGTAATAGCGTCCCGGCGTGCGCACGCTGCTGAAATCGGCGACCGCATAGCTGCCGCTCCAGCGCGCCACATCTGTCGGCGTGGAAAGCGTGCCCTCGGTGACCACCTTGCCGGAGTCGGCGTCCACGACGTGGAACGTCTGCGGCGAAGCGCCGGAGGCATCCATCACGATGGCCTGCTTGACCGCGCCGGTGTCGTAACCGACCTGGTCGACCAGTACCTTTCCTTCCGACGCCAGCGCACCCTGTGCAACCAGCATCGTGAAGACCATCGCAAGACGTTGCTTCATGCCGTCGGCTCCCGCAGGTTCTTGGAACGAATCTCGAAGCCCCGAAGAAAAATCGGGCCCGGCAAGTGTGCCGGGCCCGTTGGCGGGGAGGAAGCCTTAAATTAGATCTTGAAGCGAAGGTTTACGTAGTACTGGCGGCCATTCACGTAGAACGCGTAGGGCTGCTTGCCGTACTTGTCGCTGAGCGTGTAGTACTTCAGCTTGGGGTTGTTGAGGTTCATGGCGTCCAGGTTGAGCGACATCCACGAGTTGATGTTGTAGCCGAACGAGGCCGCCAGGTTGCCGATGCCGTCCTGGTAGAACGTATCGGTACGGCTCACGCCGGCGTAGAACGACGAACGGTAGGTGTAGCTGATGCGGGCGTTGAACATCTGGTTTTCGAAGTAACCGGAGACGTTGAACGTGTTCTTCGAGGTGCCCTGCAACGGCTGGCCGTTCTCCGCCGAACCGCTGGCGTAGGTGTAGTTGGTCTGCACGCCGAAGTTGTCGCCGATCGGCTGGATGTAGTTCAACTCCACGCCCTTGACGTGACCGTCGACGTTGGTCGGCACGCTGACCTGGTACGTCGCGAACACATCGCGGCCGGCCGTGTTGCTGGCCTGCTGGTCCTTGAACTGGATGTTCTGGTTGCCGAAGTTGATGTAGTCGCTCAGCTGCATGTCATACACGCCGGCCGACACCAGGCCACGCGGAGCGAAATACCACTCCAGCGCCGCGTCGAAGTTGGTCGAGATGAGCGGCTTCAGCTGCGGGTTGCCGCCGGTGCCGGTGTGCGTCAGGTCATCCAGCGAGTACGAACCGGCCAGTGCCGAGTAGTCCGGACGGGTCATGGTCTGCGAGGCGGCGAAGCGTGCCAGCAGGTCGTCGGTCAGGTTGAACTTGAAATTGAAGCTCGGCAGCAGCTTGTCGTAGCTGTGCTTGTAGGTGTTGGTGTAGTAGTTGCCGAAGGCCGAACCGGTGATCGGGCCGGCGGTGGTGAAGTCGGACACCGAGCTGGAGTTGTAGTTGATGTCTTCCTTGGTATAGACGTAACGGAAGCCCGCGTTGGCGCTCCAGCGTTCGCCGGAGAAGTTCGCCTGCAGGTAGGCAGCCGTGTCCTTCTCGTTGACCTTGTAGATGTTCTGCCAGTTGAAGCGCGTCACCGGATCACGGTTGGCGAACTTCGCATTGAACGCGGCCAGGTCACCCGGGCTGTAATACCAGGCCGGACCGGGGCCATTCACGCCCAGATCGCTGTTGAAGCTGCCCGGATAGTTCTTCCAGCTGGTCGGATAATTGGCGGGATTCTGCCAGTCGCCGGTCGGACCCTGACCGATGTCGGTCTTGTTCTCGCGGGTGTGATCGGAATAGCGAACGCCGAAGTCGAGCGTGCTCAGCGAGATCGGCGAGCTGTCGAAGGCGTATTCGCCGTCGGCCTGGAAGAAGTTTTCCTTGTCCTTCACGTGGATGTTCTGGTCGCCGAAGATCCAGCCCGCGGACGGGACGATGCCCGACGGCGTGGTGTTGTCGCCGCCGATCGACCAGTTGGTCGGATTGCCGGTGCCGCGCATGCCCCAGCCCGCGCCTGCGCCCAGGCCGAAGCCCAGCTCGCTGACGTTCTGCTCGTCGCTGTTGCCCTTGCCCTGGGTGGTGCCGACCTGGCCGGTGAAGGTCAGATGATCGGTGGCGCGCCATTCGGCATCAAGCGTGGTGAACGCGGAAGACGACGAAGCGCCCGGACGCGAGATCTGGTCGTACACGCCGTAGGGCGTGTCTTTGCAGAGGATGGCCGGCGAGGTGGGGGTGGCGGGCGTGCAGACGTCAGTCGCCGACGGCTTGCCGAAGTTCGCATTGGTGAGGACGTTGCCCTTCACCTGATAACCCGGCTGCAGCTGTGCGCCACTGGCGACGAACTTGCTCGTCCACAGCATGTAGTTGCGGTTGAAGTTGTCCGCTTCCAGCTTCGAGTAGAAGCTGTCCAGGTTCAGCGTCAGGTTGTCGAGCGGCTTCCATTCGATGTCGATGGTGCCGCCCTTGCGGGTGCGCGTCTGCGTGAACAGGGTCTGGCCGACCAGGTTCGGATAGTACTTGCCGGCCAGCTCCGGATGCGCCACGGCAATCGGATCGCTCGCGCCGATCTGACCGTAACCGCCCACGATTTCCTGGCCGTCGCGCTGCAGGCTGCGCTTTTCATAGAAGCCCTGCGCCATCACACCGAAGGTGTTGTCGTTGTTCTTCCAGTTGACCAGGCCGTTGAACTGCGGCTTGGTGTCGCCCGGCAGGTCGGCGTACACGCCGCCCACGGCGGCCTGCGCGGTGAACGACTGCGCGAACTGAAGCGGCTTGCGCGTGGTGATGTCCACGGTGCCGGCACTGCCGCCTTCCTGCAGCTTGGCTTCGGAGGTCTTGTGCACGGTGACTTCGCTGACGATTTCCGCCGGCAGCAGGGTGTAGCTCACGCTGCGGCCCACGGTCTGCACCTGGCTCAGCACGAACCAGTCGCCGGTGCCCACGGTGTGGCCGTTGACGAGCGTCTGGGTCATGCTCGGGTTGGTACCGCGCAGGCTGACGCGATCGTTTTCGTCGAAGCCGCCTTCGCTGGCGCTGGACGAGCTGATGTTGATACCGGGCAGGCGCTGCAGCGTGTCGGCCACGTTCTTGGCCGGCAGCTTGCCGATGTCTTCGGCGGTGATCACTTCGATATGCGAATCAGCGGCCTTCTTCAGGTTCAGCGATTCGGCTTCCGAATCGCGGATACCGACCACGGTGACCGTGCCAAGCTCTTTGGCCTTGGCCTTTTCGGCGGCGGTCTGTGCATTGTCCTGGCCCGTCGCGGCGGGGCCTGACTGCGGCGCAGGCGTGTTGTCGGCGGCATAAAGCGAACCGGACAGACAGAGTCCGGCGATGATGCTGGCGGCTAGCAGAGTCTTGCGGTGTGACATGGTGTCCTCCCCTCGAAGGCGTTTTCTGCAGCGGATGTTGTGGGTCGTCCGGCTGCGGCGTGGCTGTCTGGGCATGTGCCCGGTTCAGTGCAACGGTGTAGCTCAGTCGGTACTTCGTTTTCCCGCGGTCTTACGTGCGTCCGTCCAGGTACAAGCCGGCCGCACCGATCACACCGTGCTGGCCGTGCTCCATCAGTCGTACGGGAACCTGTTGCAGGAAGGCGCGCATCACGCCCTTGTTGAAAAAGCGCTGGCGGAAGCTGCTGGCGAGCAGCACTTCGCGGATCTGCGGAAGAATCCCGCCGGCCAGGAACACGCCCCCGCGTGCGCCATACAGCAGGCATAGATCGCCGACGAAACTGCCGAGCAATCCGCAGAACACATCCAGGGCTTCGACCGCTGCCTCGTCGCTGCGCTCCAGCGCGGCTTGCGTCACCTGGCTGGGCAGGCTGAGCAGCGGGGCCTGCTCGCGCAGCGAGCACAGCGCGCGATACAGGTTGAGCAGACCGGGTCCCGACAAGGCGTGTTCGAAGGACACGTACTCGCGATCGCGGGCCAGGTAGCGAAGAATTTCGATCTCGCGTTCGTTGCCCGGCGCCAGCGCAATCTGGCCTGCTTCGGTGGCCAGCACGGTGGCGTGCGGCTTGCCCGGCAACAGCACCGCCGAGCCCAGACCCGTGCCCGGACCCATCACCAGCACCGGGCCTTCGGCCGGCGCGGCGTCGGTGGCAATCACCGGGGTGGTATCGGCTTGATGCAGGAACTGCGTGGCATAGGCCACGGCTTCGAAGTCGTTGACGACGGCGAGTTGCTCGATGCCCAGGCTGTCGCGGATATCGCGGATGGAGACCGGCCACGGCAGGTTGTCGTTGACGATGGCATCGCCCAGCACGTAGCCCGCACTGGCCACGGCACAGCGGTTCACATGCACGCTGTGATCGAGCTGGCCGACGAAGTCCTGCAGTACGGCGGTGAGGCTCGGCCAGTCGGCGCAGGCATAGCGGTGGTACTGCAACACGGTCACCGGACGCGTGCCGTCCGGCTCGCGGCTCACCAGTCCGATGCGAGCGTGCGTTCCTCCGACGTCCGCAGCGAGAAACATGGCTTCTTGCGCCAAGAACTCACGTGCGTTGTGGCTGACCCCTTCGACCACTTGCGATCCCCTCGTCATCCTGATGTCACGTTCCTGTGAACGCACCCTCATTTGGCCGGAGTCTGGGTAATGGTTGACAACGTTGTCAACAATCCATCCGGCACATACCGAATCCGCCTGTGCGGCAGGGCAACATATGCCTTCGATTGACCGGCTTAACCACCTTCGAAAGCTGCCATCAAATCTTTGTTTAATATGGTTTTGGTGGATTTTTCGAACCGTTTGAAAGCGTTCTCGCATCGCGCCATGGAACGGCTTTTGACGCTTGACCTAGATCAGCCATTTCGCCTTCGACAAGGGGGGATTTCCGGCCTCAGATCGCCTGTCGCGACAGCTGAAAGTGGGCTCGTTTGACAACGTTGCGAAGTCGACTGAGCGCAGGAGATCACGACGTAACTTCACGCCTCCTGCACTCACCGCCGGCGTGAACCTGCGCCGAAAACATCGCAAATACCTGCGTAAAGCAGCGGATTTTCGTCACGAGCTGCGATTGCAGCGCAGGGTTTTGCCCAGGCGCAGGCCTGCCGCAGTGCAAGTCGGCAAACCCAGCCTCTTCTGCAACACTCCACCTGACCCGTCCCCGCCCACGAATCGCCTGCATGTCCACACGCACAGAGCAACTCAGCACACGTGCTGAAAGAGACGACGCCGGGAAGGTGTGCGCGTGACATCCCCGCTGGCGGACATAGAGATCGAAGCGCTGGCGGAGGACGCCTGGCTGCTGCGTTTCGGCGATACGGTCGACGCCGCATTGAACGACCGCGTGCACGCCGCGGCTGCCAGGCTGCAGGCGAGCCTCGGCAACGTGGAATGCGTGCCGGCTTATGCCAGCCTGTTGCTGCGTTTTGAGGTGGCGAAGTGGCTGGACGACCAGGGGCGCTTCGATGCCGAACGCCTGCGTACCGCCATCGGCGCCGCATGGAACGAGCGCTCGCCAGCGGAAAAGGCGCCGCGCGAAGTGAGCATTCCGGTCTGCTACGACGGCATCGATTTGCCGGAAGTGGCCGCGCATGCACGCATGTCGACAGAGGAAGTGATCACGCGCCATACGGCCGCGCTCTATCGCGTCGCCATGCTGGGCTTCGCACCCGGATTTCCCTATCTGCTCGGCCTGGATCCCACTCTGGCGATGCCGCGCCGGAGCAATCCTCGCACCAGCGTGCCGGCCGGCAGCGTCGCTATCGGCGGGCGGCAGACGGGCATCTATCCGCAAAGTCTGCCGGGCGGTTGGCAGCTGATCGGGCGCACGCCGATGCGCCTGTTCGACCTCGCTGCCGCATCGCCTTCCCTGCTGGCGCCGGGCGACCATGTGCGCTTTCGCGCCATCGACCAAGGCGAGTACGACCGCCTTGCGGCCGACCTGGGGACACGCCCATGAGCGTCGAGGTGATCAAGCCTGGACTGCTGACCAGCCTGCAGGATGCAGGGCGCCGCGGGTATGCGCCTCTGGGGCTGGGCCGCGCCGGCGCTGTGGACGAGCCCGCCCGGCGATTGGCCAACGCCCTCGTCGGCAACGCCGGTGACGAAGCAGCGCTGGAAATCACGCTGGCCGGTCCCACGCTGCGTTTTCAGCACGGCGCCGTGGTGGCGCTCACTGGCGGCCTGATCGAAGCGCGCGTGGATGGCCAGCCGTTGCCCGCATGGACCAGTTGCTTCCTGCCCGCCGGCAGCGTGCTTCGCCTCGGCGGCATGCGCCATGGTTGCCGCAGCTATCTGGCCGTGCGCGGCGGCTTCGAAGTCGCGCCGGTCCTTGGCAGCCGCAGTAGCGATCTGCATGCAGGCGTGGGCAGGGCCGTGCGGAGCGGCGATGTCATCGCCATCGGTGAACGCGCATCGGCGTCCTGGTTCCATCCTGGGCGCGCGATGCAGGCGCTGCGCTGGGGGCTCGATCCGCAACCCTGGCTCGACTACGCACGCGCGCCACTGGCCTTGCTGCGCGGTCACCACTGGGACGCGCTGGACGATGCCTCGCAATTCGCGCTGTTTACCCAGCGCTTCATGGTCAGCAAGGACAGCAACCGCACCGGCGATCGGCTGGAAGGTGCGCCCCTGCACCTGCGCCGACCGCTGGAACTGATTTCCGAAGCGACCCTGCCTGGCACCCTGCAGTTGCCGCCCTCGGGCCAGCCCATCGTGTTGCTGGCCGAAGCGCCGGTGACCGGCGGCTATCCGCGCATCGGCCAGCTGGCGGCGGTGGATTTGCCGCGTCTCGCGCAGCGGCGGCCAGGCGATACCGTATCCTTCCGCGAGACCACTCTGGACGAGGCACTGCAACGCCTCGCCGAGCGCGAGGCCTCGCTGCAACACCTGCTGCAACGCGTCGAACAACGCCTGGAATCCGCATGAAAAGTGCCACCGCCAAGACCATCGACATCAATAGCGACCTGGGCGAATCCTTCGGCGCCTGGCGCATGGGCGACGATGCCGCACTGCTGGCCATCGTGAGCTCGGCCAACATCGCCTGCGGTTTCCACGGTGGCGATCCGGACATCATGCGCGGCACCGTCGCCATGGCGGTACAACATGACGTGGCGATCGGCGCCCACGTCTCGCTGCCCGACCTGCAGGGTTTCGGCCGGCGCGAGATGGCGGTCACGCCAAACGAAGCCTATGCGATGACGCTTTATCAGACCGGCGCACTGCAGGCGTTTGCGCAGGCCGCAGGCACGCGCCTGCGCCATGTCAAACCCCATGGCGCGCTCTACAACATGGCGGCACGCGACGCCAAGCTCGCGGCTGCGATCGCGCGGGCCGTGCACGATTTCGATCCGTCGCTGTGCCTGTTCGGCCTGGCCAACTCGGCGCTCATCGATGCCGGGCTGGCTGCCGGCATACCAGTGGCGGCCGAGGCTTTTGCCGATCGTCGCTATCGCTCCGATGGCTCGCTGCAACCTCGGCGCGAACCGGATGCGGTGATCCAGGAAGGCGACGAGGCGATTGCCCAGGCGATGGCGATGGCGCGTGAGGGCCAGGTCCGCGCCGTCGACGGCAGCATCGTGGCCTTGCAGGCCGACACCTTGTGCGTGCACGGCGATGGCGAGCACGCGGTGGCCTTCGCCCGTCGATTGCGTGCGGCGCTGGAAGCCGCCGACATCGGTATTGCCGCGCCGTACGCCAGCGAGGCACACGCATGAATTACTGGCCGCTGCTTGGCGTCGCGGTCATCGTCATCGGCTTTGCGCTGCGCTTCAATGCCGTTCCCGTGGTGGTGTGCGCCGCCCTGGTCAGCGGCCTGCTTGCCGGTTTGCATCCCGCCGACCTGCTGGCCCTGCTGGGCAAGAGCTTCGTGTCCTCGCGCATGTTGTTGATGTTCGTGCTCACCCTGCCCGCCATCGGTCTGCTCGAACACGCCGGCTTGCGCGAGCACGCGCAGCAATGGATGAACCGATTGCGCGGCTTCACGCTGGCCCGGCTGTTGATCGGTTACCTATTCATTCGCGAAGTGCTCGCCATGTTCGGGCTCACCGGCGTCGCCGGCGCCGCGCAAACGGTACGCCCGCTGCTGGCGCCGATGGGCGAGGCTGCCGCCGAGAAGATCAAGCCCGACCTGAGCGACGCCGAGCGCGACGAGGTGCGTGCGGTCGCCGCCGCCACGGACAATATTGGCCGATTCTTCGGCGAGGATGTGTTTATCGCGCTGGGTGCGGTGCTGTTGATCCAGGGCTTCTACGCCCAGCACGGCATCGACCTCACGCCGCTGTCCATCGCATTGTGGGCGCTGCCCACCGCGATCGCTGCCTTCGTGATCCAGTCGGTGCGCGTGTGGCTGTTCCAGCGTCGCCTGCAACGGCGCGCCGCGCTTGCCCGCATTGAGGCGGAAGCCTGAGCATGCTGCGCATCGAATACGCGTACTGGCTGATCGCGGCCTTCCTGTTCTACACGGCGTGGCGCAATGCAGGCGAGCGGCAGTTCGCCCGCGCCAGCTTCTGGGCCCTGCTGGGCCTGCTGTTTGCCGGTGGCGACCTGGTGCTGGCGCAGCAGAAGGCCGGCAACGCCCTGCCTGCGCAGATCGCTGGCGGCATGGTGATCGCGCTCGCGCTGCTCGCACCGCTGCTTCGTCGCCGGGCGCATCCCGAAACGGCCAGCGCGTCGGAGCGCGTGGCGTCTGCCCTGCGCCTTGGCCACAAGCTGTTTGTGCCGGCGCTGCTGATTCCACTGGTGACCTTGTTGGTGGCTTTGTTCGGCGAACATCTTTCCATCGGCGGTTACGCCCTGTTCGCCAAGCCCCAGATGACCTTGACCGGACTTACGCTCGCCTGCGCGCTCGCGCTGTTCGCAGCGGCGCGCGTGGCCCGGGCGCCGCTGCACCAGGGCCTGTCGGAAGGCCGGCGGCTGCTCGATGCCATCGGCTGGGCGGCGCTGTTGCCGCTGCTGCTGGCGGCGCTGGGCGAAGTGTTTACGCAGAGCGGCGTAGGCGCGGCGATCTCGGCGCTGGCGCAGATGATCCTGCCCGAAGGCAATGCGTTTCTATGCCTGCTGGTGTTCTCGCTGGGCATGGTGTTGTTCACCGTGATCATGGGCAACGCGTTCGCCGCGTTTCCGGTGATGATGGCCGGCATCGGCCTGCCATTACTGGTGCAGCGCTACGGCGCCCATCCGGCCATCCTCGGTTCCATGGGCATGCTGTGCGGCTATTGCGGCACCTTGCTCACGCCGATGGCCGCCGATTACAACCTGGTGCCGGCGGCACTGCTGGAGCTGCGCAATCCCTACGGCGTGATCCGTGCGCAGGCATGGAGCGCCGCCAGTATCTTCGTCGCCACCTTCGTCATCATGTGGCTGCTGGTGTTCCGCTGACGCTGCACGACTTGAGATCCGATCATGAGCCAACCGCGCATCCTGCTGACCGGCTTCACGCCGTTCGGGAATGAAGACATCAACCCGTCGTGGGAAGCCGTGCGCGCGCTTGACGGCAAACACGTCGGCGGTCACCGCGTGGTGTCACGCCTGCTGCCGACTGTCTTCGCCGATTCGCAGCGCGAACTGGCGCTGGCGATCGACGAGGTGCAACCGGCGATGCTGCTGGGCGTAGGCCAGGCCGGCGGGCGCAGCCGGCTATCGATCGAGCGGGTAGCAATCAATGTGCAAGACGCCCGCATCGCCGACAACGCCGGCGCCCAGCCCATCGACGCGGCGATTGTGGCGGATGGTCCCGCGGCGTACTTCAGCACACTGCCGATCAAGGCCATGCTCAAGGCCTTGCTGGCCGAAGGGCTGCCGGCCGAGGTGTCCAATACGGCGGGTACCTTCGTGTGCAATCACGTGGCGTATCTGATGTTGCACCTGGCCGCGCAACATCGCGGGCTGCGTGCGGGTTTCATCCACATCCCTTACCTGCCCTCGCAGGCGGCGCGCTTCCCGAATTCGCCCAGCATGAGTAAGGACGACGTGGTGCGCGCCCTGTCCATCGCCTTGGAAGTGGCTGCCACGCAGCACACCGACGAACAGTTCGGCGCCGGCGCACTCGACTGAGCAAGGCACCGGCGACGCATAAAAAGAGGGCCTGGCAAGATGCCAGGCCCTTTACCGGGGAGGTTTGGGTAAATCAGAGCTTGAAGTGCGCTTCGAGGATGTACTCGCGACCGCTGGCGTATTCGTTGGCCAGTTCCGTCATGCTGGCTCCGTAGAACTGCTTGTAGGTCGAGTTGAGCAGGTTCAGCGCGTCGAATGTGACCGACATGTGATCGTTGAACTTGTAGCCCAGCGAGGCATCGAGTTCCTTGTAGCTGTCGGTATACGAATCGGGCGCACCGGCCACGTAGCCGCCTGCCAGGTACTTGCTGCGATAGTTGTACGCGATGCTTGCGCTGTACGGACCCTTCTCGAAGTACGGCGAGAGGTTGTACGAGTCCTTGGAGTTGTACGGCAGCGGGCCGCCCGCCGCCGTGCTCGAATCGGAATACGTGAAGTTGGCACGCAGACCGAAGCCGCTGTCACCAAAGGCCTGCTGATAGCTGATCGCGGCGCCCTTGACCTTGGCGCGACCGCCGTTGATCGGTGCGGACACGCTGTACTGGCAGAAGCCGGCCAACGTACACATGCCGTTGTTCACCAGCATCTGGCCGGTGGAGCCCTGGATCAGCTCCGCCCACGAACCGTTCTGGCGACCCTGCACGGTGGCGGCATTGACCACGTAGTTCAGCACGTTCTTGTAGAAACCCGAGACGGCGATCACCGACTCGTTGTTGAAGTACCACTCGCCAGACAGGTCGAAGTTCACCGACCGATACGGCTTGAGGTTCGGGTTGCCTGCGGTGGCGGTGAGCACGGTGTCGTTGGCTTCGAAATACGGCGCAAGCTGGTTGTACGGCGCGTATGCAATCGTCTCGGAACCCGCGCCACGCAGGATGATGTCAGGCGCCACGTTCCATGCGATGTTGAACGCCGGCAACCAGTCGTTCGACGTGCTGGTGGTGCCGACGTAGCCAAAGCCCGGCGGAAATGCGCAATCCCAGGTGCTGCAAGTGCTGGGGACGTTGTAGCCGAAGGAGTCGATCTTGGTGTGCACGAAGCGCACGCCAAGGTTGCCGTGCACATTGTCGTTGCCGAAGTTCAGCTGGGCGAAGCCGGCGCTGTTCTGCTGCTGCACGTTGAAGGTGTTGTCCCAGTAGTCGACCGGGTCGTTGGAGCTCAGCTGGTTGCCGTCGAGCACCGCGTTGTAGATCGACTGGAAGCCCAGCGTCTGCACGTGATGCACGGTGCTGCCGGACAGGCCGATGCTCGACGCACCGCTCAGATCGCTGATGCCGCCGTAGCCGATCTGGTTGAGCGTCTGGTTGGGTACGCCCACGTTGTCGATCAACAGCGACTGGCTTTCCCAGTGCGATGCCCAGCGGGCACCGATCTGCAGGCTGTTGAAGAAGCCGTCGAAGTCCTTGGTGAAGTCGGCCTGGGCATACTCGTCGCGCGCCTTGTACGGCTTGTAGCCGATGTTGCCGCCGAAGTTGTTGTCCGCCCAGTAGGCCGGGTTGTTCGCCGTGGCAAGGTCGGTGTAGTTGAAGCCCTTGTTGACGTTCCAGTCGAAGCCGCCGCCGTAGAACAGTTCCTTGAAGGCCTGCGTGATGGTGTTGTCGGAGGTGCTCACGCCCAACTGCCCGTTGATGCGCCAGCCGTCGCCCTTGTAGGTGCCGCGCCAGTCGGCGCCCTTGGTACGGATGAACGACTTGCGAGCGTCGTTATCCATGAAGGTTTCGGCCGTGCTGGTGCACGAGGTGGTGTTGAAGCAGGGCGTGCCGACCTGGGTACCCGCCACCACGATGCCGTTCGGGCCTTCGGTCAGATGCGAGATGCCGGCGTAGTTGAAGCCGGCGATCGGGTACATCGACACGTTGAGGTTGTCGAGGCGATCGGTCATGTACAGCAGGCTGAGCGTGCTGTCGAAATGGTCGTTCGGCTTGTACTGCAGGTTGACCAGGATGCTGCTGCGTTTCTCGGTCTGCTGGAAGTCGGCCGCGTTGAGTTCCGTGGGCATCTGGTCGGACGCCTTGAGCGTGCCGGCGGCAATCTGTCCCGCAATCGCCGGGTTGGCGGCGGCGATGGCCGATACCGGCGTATAGCCAAAGATTTCCTGGCCCTGGCGGTCGGTCTTCTGCTCGTAGTGCGAGAGCGAGACATCCGCACCGAAGGTCTTGTCGGCGTTGTGCCAGCTGTAGAACAGCGAGGCGTTCGGACGGCTCTGCTCGACCATGTCGTTGTAGTTCACGCCGAACGAGCCGCTGAGCGTGTTCGCCGGCACGTCAAGCGGCTGGATGGTGTGCATGATCACCGTGCCGCCGAGGCTGCCCTCGGGCAAGCGCGCTTCCGGGCTCTTGTAGATCTCCAGCGAGCCGAGGATTTCCGGCGGCAGCAGCGAGTAGTTGAAGCCGCGGTTGGGGCTGTCGCCGTACAACCACATGGCCTGCGCCACCGGATGGCCGTCAAGGAACGAAAGGTTCAGGCTCGGATCGATGCCGTTGATGCTCACGCGCTGCGTAGCGCCGAAGGCGCGGTCCAGCGTAACGCCGGGAATCTGCGCCAGCGCTTCGGCTACGTTGGTGGCGGGGAACTTGCCGATGTCTTCGGCCGTGATGGCATCGACGATGGCGTCGGCGTTGCGCTTGGTTTCCAGCGACTGCTGCAGGCTGGCGCGGATGCCGGTGACGGTCACCGTTTCCAGCTGTTTGGCCTGCGCTTGATCGGCCGTGGTCTGCGGGCTGCTGTTGTCCTGCGTCGCAGCTGCGGGTGCGGGTTGGGCTGCGGGTTGCGGGACCGGTTGCGCGGCAGGCGCAGTGTCGGCGGCGCGAAGCGAACCGGACAAACAGAGTCCAGCGACGATGCTGGCGGCTAGCAATGATTTGCGTTGTGACATGGTGTCCTCCCCTCGAAGGCAATCGACAGCCAATGTGTGGACATTGGCTGCGGCGTGGCTGTTGGGCATGGGCCCGGTTCAGTTGGACGATCTGAGTACTTCGTTCTCCCCGGCGCGAGGGCCCGCGGAAACGCCCTCTCGTTCTTGCAAGTCAAGGAACAGCCCGGCGGCGCCGATCACACCGTGCTGGCCGTGCTCCATCAGTCGTACGGGAACCTGTTGCAGAAAGGCGCGCATCACGCCTTTGTTGAAAAAGCGCTGGCGGAAACTGCTGGCGAGCAGCACTTCGCGGATCTGCGGAAGAATCCCGCCGGCCAGGAACACACCCCCGCGTGCGCCATACAGCAGGCACAGATCGCCGGCGAAGCTGCCTAGCAACCCGCAGAACACCTCCAAGGCTTCGACGGCTGCGTCGTCGCTGCGCTCCAGCGCCGACTGCGTTACCTGGCTTGGCAAAGCGAGTACCGGCGTCTGCCCGCGAAGCGTGCACAGCACGCGGTACAGGTTGAGCAAGCCGGGGCCCGACAGTGCATGTTCGAACGAGACATACGAGCGGTCGCGCGACAGCGCGCGAAGAATCTCGATTTCGCGTTCGTTGCCCGGCGCCAGCGCAATCTGACCCGCCTCGGTGGCCAGCACCGTGGCATGCGGCTGGCCGGGCAACAGCACGGCCGAGCCCAGTCCGGTACCGGGCCCCATCACCAGCATCGGACCTTCGGCGGGCACGGCCTCGCTTTCGATCACCGCGGTGGTGTCGGCCTGGCTGAGAAACTGGGTGGCATAGGCCACCGCTTCGAAATCATTGATGACGGCGAGCTGCTCGATACCGAGGCTGTTACGGATATCGCGGATGGAGACCGGCCACGGCAGGTTGTCGTTGACGATGGCATCGCCCAGCACGTAACCCGCACTGGCCACCGCACAGCGATCGATGTGCACGGAGCGATCGAGCTGGCCGACGAAGTCCTGCAGCACGGCGGTAAGGCTAGGCCAGTCGGCGCAGGCATAGCGGTGGTACTGCAGCACCGTCACCGGCCGCGTGCCGTCCGGCTCGCGGATGACCAGGCCGATACGGGCATGCGTTCCGCCGACGTCGGCCGCCAGGAACGCCCCCGCAGGGAGCCCCAGTGGACATGCCTCCAGACTGTGGTTGCCGCTTTGCGCCACCGTCATCCCCTCGTCATTGCTGTGTCGCATTGCACGACCTGCGACCCGATTTTGACCCGAGTCTCGTCACGTATGACAACGTTGTCAACAGACCGTTTTTTCATGCGAAACAAGGGTTTGGCGCGGCCCAGCAATCGCAGCAAATGACGCCCTTGCCGCAAGATCATGATGCAGTGCAACACCATGTAAACAAAGGGATTTTTAACTAATCAAGAAAGCCGCCCTGCTGCCAAAACGGGGCTATTGCGGCGCAGCAAGAGAGGTTTTTGCGGGAGCCCTGCAGCCACCGCTTTGTGCACCTTTGGATGGCTCACTCGTGTCAGAATTTGACAACGTTACGCATAGCGTCGATAAACGCTCATCTCTCCCTCTGCTTCGCGGCGAGGGAAGGGCTTTGAGGGGAATCGGACCTGTGCTGGTCCATCGTTCAGCGGCCATCCGCGGGGAGTAAGTCCATCCATGTCTGCCACTACGCTTGCCGCTGGCGAGCCACGCTCTTCCAGCGTGGTGCCGATGCTGATCATCGGCGTGTTGTTCTTCATCTTCGGCTTCGTGACCTGGCTCAACGGTCCGCTGATCACCTTCGTGAAGCTCGCCTTCAACGTCGATGACGTGTCCGCTTTCTTCGTACCGCTGGTGTTCTATTTTTCGTATTTCTTCCTGGCCATTCCTGCGTCCAGCGTGCTTCGCCGCACGGGCATGAAGAAGGGCATGGGCCTGGGGTTGTTCGTGATGGCGATCGGCGCGGTGTTGTTCGGCCAGTTCGTCAGCATGCGCATCTTCTATCCGGCGCTGGCCGGTCTGTTCGTGATCGGCGCGGGCCTCGCGCTGCTGCAGACCGCCTCCAATCCGTACATCAGCATCCTCGGCCCGATCGACAGCGCCGCGCAGCGCATCGCCTTCATGGGCATCTGCAACAAGGTGGCCGGCGCGCTGGCGCCATTCGTGTTCGGCGCACTGGTGCTGTCGGGTATCGATACCTTCGACCAGCAGGTGAAGGCCGCAGCCTCGCCCGAGGCGAAGGAAGCCCTGCTCAACGCGTTCGCCGCCAAGATCCACATGCCCTACATGATTATGGCTGGCCTGCTGGTGGTACTGGCGATCTGGGTGGTGCGTTCGCCGCTGCCGGAAATCAAACCGTCGGGCGCGAATGCCGAGGCGGACATCGGCCATGCCAAGGGGGGCATCTTCAGCTTCCCGCACCTGTGGCTGGGCGTGCTGTGCCTGTTCCTCTATGTGGGCGTGGAAGTGATGGCGGGCGATGCCATCGGCACCTACGGCCAGGGTTTCGGCCTGCCGCTGGACGAGACCAAGCACTTCACCTCATACACGTTGATCGCCATGCTCGCCGGTTACCTGGCGGGCCTGGTGCTGATTCCCCGCTTCATCTCGCAGCAGAGCTACCTGGCGGTGTCGGCGGTGCTCGGCGTGCTGTTCACGCTGGGCGCGTACATCACTACCGGCCATACCTCGGTGGGTTTTGTGGCCGCCCTGGGTTTCGCCAACGCCATGATGTGGCCGGCGATCTTCCCGCTGGCGATCCATGGGCTGGGCCGCCTTACCGAGCGCGGTTCGGCGCTGCTGATCATGGCGATCGCCGGCGGTGCACTCGTGCCGCAGCTGTTCGTGCACCTGAAACAGCACTTCAACTTCCAGCTGGTATTCATGGCGCTGATGGTGCCCTGCTACCTGTACATCCTTTACTACGGCGTTAAGGGGCACCGCGTCGGCCAGCACGCGCGCTGAAGCCTGGGTCGGCGCCTGCTGCGCCGCCAGGTAAGGCTTCGCTGGGCTACGATGCCGCTACTTACCGATTGCCGGAGTTTCTTGTGTTGCGCAACCCCACCATCAAGGACGTCGCCAAGCGTTCCGGCGTTTCGCTCAAGACCGTCTCGCGCGTCATCAACCACGAGGCCTCGGTTCGCGCCGATACGCGCGAAAAGGTCGAGCGCGCGATCGAGGCCCTGGGCTATCAGCCCAACCCTTCCGCGCGTGGCCTGCGCAGCACGCATGCCTATGCGATCGGACTGGTTTACGACAACCCGAACGCGCACTACGTGATCAGCATGCAGGACGGCGTGCTGTCGGCCTGCCGCGAGCGTGGCTTCGGCCTGCTGATCCATCCGTGCGATTCGACGTCGCCCGATCTGGCGGCGGAGCTGTGCGCGCTGGTCGAACGCAATCGCCTGGCCGGCCTGGTGCTGGCGCCGCCGATGTCCGAGCAGGCGGAGCTGGTCAATACGCTGATCGCCAACGACATCAGCTTCGTGCGCATCATTTCCTCGCGCGACGATCCTCATGACGGCGCGCCGTGCGTCTATATCGACGACCGCAGCGCCGCGTATGCAATCACCGAACACCTGATCCAGATGGGCCACAAGCGCATCGGCTTCCTGTGGGGCGAACCTCACCATCGGTCCAGCCCGGAGCGTTACCAGGGCTATGCCGACGCGCTGCGCGACTATGGCTTGCCGCTCGACAAGAAGCTGGTGCTGCCCGGCCGTTATGCGTTCGACGACGGTTTCCGCGGCGCGCGCAAGCTGCTTGCGCTGAAGGATCCGCCAACCGCGATCTTCGGCAGCAACGACGAGATCGCCGCGGGCGTGCTCGCCGCGGCCCGTTCGAGCAACGTGGATGTGCCGTGGGGGCTATCCATCGCCGGCTTCGAGGACAGCCCGTTCTCCAAGCAGGCGTGGCCCGCACTCACCACCGCCCGTCAGTCCACCAGCGACATCGGCCGTCATGCGGCGCTGCAGCTGATGGCGGAATTGCAGCGCAAATCTGGCGCGGCGGTTGAACTGCCGCACAGCGAATGTTTTGTACCCGAATTGGTCGTGCGTGGTTCCACCGCGCCACCGCAAACCCCGGCGCCCCGCAAGGGCTGAGGTCGCGCTCGCGCACCTTGGCCTCGCGGCATGCGCCTCGTGCATGTCACCGAGATAGGACGATGAAAGAAGCAAGCGAGACCCTGATGTACCGCGAGGCCCACGAGGCGGCCGCCGTGGTCGAGCGCCAGCTGCGCGAGAATGCGCCGATCCTGAAGAAGCTCGGCGAGCAGCTGCGGGCCAAACCGCCCCGCTTCATCGTCACCTGTGCGCGCGGCAGCTCCGATCACGCCGCCGCCTATGCCAAGTACGTGTTCGAGACCCGCCTGGGCTTGATCACTGCGTCGGCTTCGCCGTCCATCTCGTCCATCTACGACGCCGACCTGCATATGGATGGCGCCTTGTTTGTCGCCATCTCGCAGTCGGGCAAGAGCCCCGACCTGCTGCGCAGCGCGCAGGCCGCCAAAGACGCCGGCGCCCATGTGGTTGCCCTGGTCAACGTGGAGGATTCCCCGCTGGCGCAGATGGCCGACACCTTCGTGCCGCTGCGCGCTGGCCCGGAATTGAGCGTGGCCGCGACCAAGAGCTACCTCGCCACGCTGGCTGCCGTGCTGCAGCTCACCGCGCACTGGAGCAATGACGCCACGCTGCACGAGGTGGTCGACCGCCTGCCGGCCGATCTGCGTCGTGGCTGGGATTGCGACTGGAGCGCGATGGTGAAGGGCCTCAGCGGTGCGAGCAGCCTGTTCGTGGTCGGTCGCGGCTTTGGCTTTGGCGCGGCCCTGGAAGCGGCGCTCAAGCTCAAGGAAACCTGCGGACTCCATGCCGAAGCGTTCAGCGCCGCCGAAGTGAAGCACGGCCCGATGGCCATCGTGGGCGCAGGCTTTCCCGTGCTGTTCTTCGCGCAGGACGACGGCACCCAGGACAACACCATCGCCGTGGCCAACGAGTTCCGTGCACGCGGCGCGCGCGTCTTCATCGCTGCACCGGGCAATCACGATCCCGACAAGCTGCCGCTGCCCGACAACATCGCGCCGATCGTGACGCCGCTGCTTGCGGTGCAGAGTTTCTATCGCGCCGCCAGCGCACTGTCGCTTGCACGCGGCTTTGATCCGGACGTACCGCCGCATCTGCGCAAGGTCACGGAGACCATGTAATGAGCACGCCACTCACCGCACTCATCAATGCTCGCCTGCTGACCGATCACGGTCCGCGCGAAGGACTGGCTGTGCTGGTGCGCGGCGAGCGCATCGAAGCGATTGTGCGCGAGGACGATAAGCGCATAGCGGACGCCACCAAGCACGACCTCAAGCGCCAGCTGCTGCTGCCCGGCTTCATCGACGTGCAGGTCAACGGCGGTGGCGGCGTGCTGTTCAATGCCGAACCCACGGTGGACGCGTTGGCGACCATCGGTGCCGCGCACCGCAAGTTCGGCACGACGGGTTTTCTGCCCACCCTGATCACCGATACCGCGGAGGTGATGCGCAAAGCACTCGATGCGGTGGACGCTGCCATCGAACAAGGTGTGCCAGGCGTGCTGGGCATTCATCTCGAAGGCCCGTTCCTTGCCACCACGCGCAAGGGCATCCACGATGCCTCGCTGTTCCGTTTGCCCGACGCCGAGGACATCGCTGCGATCACGCGCAATCGGCGCGGCGTGGTGATGCTCACGCTGGCGGTGGAAGAAGTGCCGCGCGACACCATTCGCCAGCTCAGCGAAGCCGGCGTGCTGGTTGTCGCCGGCCACACCGCCGCGACTTATCACGCCACGCGTGCCGCGCTCGATGCCGGCGTCTGCGGCTTCACCCATCTGTACAACGCGATGACGCCGCTGGGCAGCCGCGAGCCCGGCGTGGTCGGTGCGGCGCTGGATGATCCGCACAGCTGGTGCGGCCTTATCGTCGACGGACATCACGTGCATCCGGTCGCGCTGCGCGTGGCGATTGCCGCCAAGACCAAGGGCAAGAGCGTGCTGGTGACCGACGCGATGCCACCGGTGGGCGCAGATAGCCCCGAGTACGTGCTCAATGGCCAGACCATCATCGCCCGCGACGGCATCTGCCAGAGCGACGATGGCGTGCTGGCTGGTTCGGCGCTGGATATGGCGACGGGTGTGCGCAACCTGGTGAATATGGTCGGCTTGCCGCTGGCCGAAGCTTCGCGCATGGCCAGTGCCTATCCCGCAGCGTGGCTGGGACTGGATCGCACGCATGGCCGCCTTGTCGCGGGGCAGCAGGCGGATTTCGCGGTGATGGACGATGGGCTGGTGGTGACAGAGACCTGGATTTCAGGCGTGCGTTACGAGGCCTGATGCATGGCTCTTTGTGGGAGGCCGCCCTGTGGGCGCCTGGTGTGACGCAACGTCACGCCTCCCTCGGGCCGTCGCGCACAGGGTGCGCTCCCACAGAAACATCGAATTTTGGCGCGCCCTTCTAGAGCCCACTTGTGGGCGACCGCAGCGCATGGCGTCACCGCTCCGTTGGCTTGTCGCGCACAAGTGCGCTCCTACAAAAAAAAGAAGGTCGCGTGACGCTGGTTACTCGTACACGTGCAGCCGATTAAAGATCCATGCGTGATACGACTTCACCAAGCCCGGCTGCTCACAATCGGTATACAAACCATTGCATCGCGTCCGCAGCGCAATAGCGGCCGAGAAATACGGATCGGTCGGCAGGTCCGCCGCCTGCAGCACCATGCTCGGCAGCAGTGCGATATCGAGCATCGGGTAATGCGGCAGGTTCGCACCCTGGAAGTTGCTCTTGATCATGTAATAGGTGAGGTAGTCCTTGACCGAGGACAACTCATCCGGCCACGTACGCGGCATCTCGCGGATCAAGCCGCTGAACGAGGGCTGGTGATCGCCGAAGTGCACGATGACAGTAGGCTGCGCGCGATCGAGGAAATCATGTTCCAGGCCGTGCATCGCCGCGTCGGAGTTGTGCAGGTTCGACAGATACGTGTTGAAGTTGAGCGACTCGCGCGTCGGCAGGCCCTTGAGCACGCCCTTGTTGAACGGCACCGGCAGCGAGGACAACGGATCGGTATCGTGCGGGCCGTGCTGGGCCAGCGTCAGGATCATCACGAACACCGGCTGGCCCGGTTTCTTGACCTTGTCGTAGACGCGCTTGGCCGCGTCGAACATCTGCTTGTCGGTCTCCTCCCACTCTTCCAGGCCCAGCTGGCCGGCGTCGTAGAACTGATCGAAGCCATACGCACGATAGGCGTTGCGTCCGTTGAGGAAGGCGCCGTTGGTGGGATAGATCGCCACCGTGAGATACCCCAGGCGCTGCAGCTGACGCGGCAGGCTGTCCTGCACATGCGGTGCAAGCACATACGGGGCGTACATGCCGCCTGGGCCGAAGATGTCCTGCGGCATGCCGGTGAGCGTGGCGAACTCGCTCACCCAGGTGCCACCGCCGAAGGTGTGCACGCGCATGGGGCCGGTCGAGCGCGTGCGCACATCCGGCTTGAACATCGCCACTCGGCATTCGGGAATATTGCACTGGGTGAAGTTGGACGGATTGAAGGTGCTTTCTTCCAGCACCTGCACGATGTCCGGGTACGACTCGGGCGAACGCGGGATCGCCGCCGGCTCGCCTGAGGCGGTAGCACCCCACTCCTGCTCGGCCTGGGCGTCGTCGCCCATTTCCGGCATGCGCACGTCCGAGTCGCTGAAGTTGACGAAGAAGTTGGTGATCTGCGCATCGTCGGAGAGCTTCTCCCACACGTTCCTTGCATGCACTTCGGCGAACGGGCCGTTCGGCAGCAGGCACACCCAGAACGCCAAGCCCCACAGCGCCATGCCGCCCAGGCGCACGCTCCATGCACGACGGCGGCTGAGATGCGCCACCAGTCGGCGATCGAAATGCCACACCGCCCACAGCACCAGCGGCGTCACCACGCACACCACCACGGACAACATCCACAAATGCGGGTAATGGCCCAGCGTTTCGAGCAGGCTGCTGCGCGCGTAATAGACGAAGTCCGCGGGCATCAGCGGCGAATCGAGATAGCGCAGCTTCATCACGGACAGGAAGTTCAGCCCGAGGAATAAGCCGCCGCTTACGACCAAGGCCGTGGCAGGACGCGCGAACGCCGACAGCAACACGCCGAACGCGCACACCATCAGCGCGATCACGAAGGCCTGCTGCAACAACGCAGGCTCACGCAACGCGGTCATGCTGATGCAGAACAGGAAAAAACCTGCCGCGACCAGCCATGGTCCGGTTCTTTTCAGAAAGCCTAGTGTTCGTTGCGGCATGTGGAAAAGGCCCCCTGTTTGGCCCGGGTGTCATTCGAGCGCAATTCTACGGACTTGTAACTGTCACATGCACAATGGCCGGCAACGGCCAAACGGCGCCCCCATGCGGTTCAGCAGCCGTTGCGCCGGCAAGCGGACATGCCGATCTGCTAGGTTTCCCGTTTTCCCCGTTGCCCACCCATGGACAGGCCGATGAACCACCGCCTTCTTCCCCTCGCCGCCCTCGCCGCCGCCGTGCTGGCGGGCTGCGCCAGCCAGACGACCAGCCACTCCGCTTCCGCCCTGCCCGACGGCAGCCGCGCCCAGGTGGCGATCCTGGAAACCACCGACGTCCACTCCAACGTGCTCAGCTACGACTATTACAAGCAGCGCGAGGACGACACGGTGGGCTACGAGCGGGTGGCCACCCTGATCCGCCGGGCCCGCGCGCAGTACCCCTACAGCTTCCTGTTCGACAGCGGCGACACCATCCAGGGCAGCGTGCTGGCCGACTACCAGTCGCTGGTGAAGCCGGTGGGCTGCGACGAGGAACTGGGCATCTACCGCGCCATGGACGCCATGGGCTATGACGGCGGCACGGCCGGCAACCACGAATTCAACTACGGCCTGGGCTTTCTTTCCCAGGTCACCGGCACGCCGATGAACGTGGAAGGCGGCCACGCCAATCGCTGCGCCGGCCCGCATTTCCCGCTGGTGCTGTCCAACGTGTTCAGCAGCCGCGACGGCGCGCCGATCTTCAAGCCCTGGACGGTGGTGCAGAAGGACATCACCGTCACCGCGCCGGACGGCAGCACCCGCAAGCTGCCGCTCAAGGTGGGCATCATCGGCTTCACGCCGCCGCCGATCCTGGACTGGGACAAGCAGAACCTGGCCGGCAAGGTGACGGTCACCGGCGTGGTCGAAGCGGCCCAGAAATATCTGCCGGAACTGGAAGCCCAGCACCCGGACATCGTCGTCGCCGTGTTGCACGGCGGCCTCAACACCGCGCCTTATACGCCTGACATGGAGAACGGCGGCTGGTACCTCGCCGGCGTGCCCGGCATCGACGTGCTGCTGATGGGCCATTCGCACACCGAATTCCCGGGCGCGCACTACAAGGGCATGAAGGACGTGGACGCCGAGCGCGGCTTCGTGCGCGGCAAGCCGGCCGTGATGGGCGGCTTCTTCGGCAAGGACCTGGGCGTGATCGACCTGGCCTTGCAGCGCAAGGATGGCCACTGGGTGGTCGACGACAGCCAGACGCACAGCGAAGTGCGCCCGATCTGCGCCAAGAAGAACGATTGCGTGCCGGCCGATCCGGCCATCGCGCCGCTGGTGAAGCAGGCGCACGAGGCGGCCGTGCAATACGTCAACACGCCCATCGGCGAGACGCGCGTGCACCTGAGCAGCTACTTCGCCGACGAAGGCAATATGACGGCGCTCGCGCCGATCAACGCGGCGATGCGCGATTACGTGCAAAGCGAATTGGCCAAGACGCAACCGGAACTGGCCAAGCTGCCGGTGCTCTCCGCCGCTGCGGCGTTCCGCACGGGTTTCGGCGGCCCGGATGACTACACCGATATCGCCATCGGACCGCTCACCCTGCGCAGCGCCGCGGATCTGTACTTCTATCCGAACACACTCTCGGCGGTGAAGGTGGACGGCGCCGGCCTCAAGGCATGGCTGGAAAAGGCGGCCGAACGCTTCAACCGCATCGACCCCAGCAAGGACGGCGATCAGGAACTCATCAGCGACCGCCTGCCCGGCTACAACTTCGACCAGATCCAGGGCGAGCTGAGCTACCAGATCGACGTGACCAAGCCGGCCGGCGAGCGCATCGTCAAGCTCAGCTACAAGGGCAAGCCGGTGAAGCCGGACCAGCTGTTCGTGGTGGCCACCAACAACTACCGCGCCAGCGGTGGCGGCAACTTCCCGGGCCTGGACGGCAACAACATCGTGCTGGCCGCGCCGGACGGCGCCCGCGAAATCCTGGCCAAGTGGCTGCAACGCAAGCAGACGCTGACCGCCAAGGACTTGCCGACCACGTCGTGGCATTTCGTGCCGGTGAAGACGCGCGGTGAAGTGGTCTTCAAGGCCGCCTCCAACAAGCAGGACGTGGCGCACGAAGCGGGGCTGAAGAATATCCGCCAGCTCAAGGACAACGGCGACGGCACGGCGGTGTACGCCATCGATTTGTCGCACTGAGCCAGCCCACGTCACCGTCATTCCCAGGGAAGCGGAAATGGCGGTGACGGGAAAAGTTGGTAGGCCGACCAAGTGCTGGGCTGATCGGGGCTGAGCGTCCGTATGTGCAGGAGCCCACCCTGTGGGCGACCGCGACGCGGCAGCGTCGCCGCTTCGTAGGTGGGTCGCGCACAGGGTGCGCTCCTGCAAGAGCGGCTCGCACAACGGCGGCGTCGAACTGCTTCAACGCTGTAACACCTTGTATCGTCGCCTCGCCGACCTCGCCCAAACCACCCCAAAAGTTTCAAACGTATCTGTTGACTGCACTGCAGCATCGGGCCTAAGGTCAGGTCATGTCGCCGTCTATTGCGCCAGCACGCATGTTCCAGCACCCGGTCCGCACCGGGTACGCGTCGCTGTCCGCCGGCGCCATGACCCCCGCCACCACGTCCACCACCACGACCACTATTACCACCAGGTCGGGGTGGAGCTGCGTGCGCGAATAAGTTTCTGACGCAAACGGCCCCGCCCTCGATGAGGCGGGCCGGCGCGCACTCCGACTCCCCTTAAGCGAGCACGGGCCATCCACATGGAGAGGCCATCGTGAACGCTGTCGCATCACCCTCGCTCGAACAACCGTCGTTACCGCCACATGCCATGGCGCTGCCGACGACCACCGCGCGCCAGCGCGTCCTCGCCGTGGGCCTGGTCGGTCCCGGCCGCGTCGGCAGCGCCTTGCTCGAGCAGCTGCGAACCGCCCAACCGCGGCTCGCGCGCACCGGACTGGAGCTGCGTTTGTGCGCTGTGGCCGCCAGCCGCCGCATGTGGCTGGACGCGGACGATCCCGAGCTCAACGGCCGCCATGGCAGCGCGCAAACCTGGCGTCCCAGCAATCTCGACGAATTTGCCGCGCATCTGCGCGGCACCGATGGCCGCCACGCGCTGGTGATCGACTGCAGCGCCAGCGAAGCGGTGGCATCGCACTACGCCGAGTGGCTCGCCGCCGGCTTGCATGTGGTGACGCCAAACAAGCTGGCCAGCAGCGGCCCGCTGGCGCGCCTGCAGGCGATCCGCGCTGCCTCCTTCAGCGGTGCGCGCTTCCGCTACGAAGCCACGGTGTGCGCCGGCCTGCCGGTGGTGCAGACGCTGCGCGACCTGCTCGACACTGGCGACGAATTGCTCGCGGTGGAAGGCATGTTCTCCGGCACGCTCGCGTGGCTATGCCATCGCTATGACGGCAGCCGCCCGTTCTCGGAGCTGGTGCGCGAGGCCCATACCCTGGGCTACACCGAGCCCGATCCGCGCGACGATCTTTCCGGGCTGGACGTGGCGCGCAAACTGGTGATTCTTGCGCGCGAGGCGGGTTGGTCGCTCTCGCTGGAAGATGTGGATGTGCAGAGCCTGGTGCCGCCGGAGCTGGCCGAGGTGGCGGCCGATGAGGTGATGGACCAGCTGCATCTGCTCGACGCGCCGATGGCGCGCCAGGTGGCCCATGCCCAGGCGCAAGGCTGCGTGCTGCGGCATGTCGCCAGCCTCGACGCCAAGGGCCACGCCAGCGTGCGGCTGGCGCTGTTGCCCGCCTCGCATCCGTTCGCCCATACGCGGCTCACCGACAACATCGTACAGTTCACCACGCACCGCTATCGCGACAACCCGATGCTGGTGCAGGGTCCTGGCGCCGGGCCGGAAGTGACGGCGGCAGGCGTATTCGCCGATCTCCTGCGTATTGCCGAAACGCTGGAGGCGCGGTGATGAATGCACAACTGATCGATCCCATGCCCACTCCCCAGCGCGCACTCAGCGCACAAGCCATGGCCTATGCCAGCGTCGGCAACGTCGCGGTCGGCTTCGACATCCTTGGTCATAGCGTGGCCGGCGCCGGCGACCGCGCCATCGTGCGTCGCATCGACGAGCCCACCGTGCGTATCGCCGCCATCCATGGGCGCGTGACCGATCTGCCGCTCGAGGCGGGCAGCAATACGGCGGGCGCGGCGCTGCTGTCGCTGCGCCGCGCGCTCGGCCTGCGCCATGGTTTTGAAGTAGAGCTGCACAAAGGCATCGCGCTCGGTTCGGGCATGGGTGGCTCGGCCGCCTCGTGCGTGGCCGCGCTGGTGGCCGCCAACGCCTTGCTCGAACGCCCGCTGCCGCGCGAAGCGCTGTATGGCTTCGCACTCGACGGCGAAGCCGTGGCCAGCGGCAGCCGCCACGGCGACAACCTGGGACCGATGCTGCTCGGCGGCCTGGTGCTGGCCACGCGCGATCGCCTGCTGCGCCTGCCCGTGCCCGAGAGCTGGTATTGCGCGCTGGTCCATCCGCACGCCGTGCTGGAAACGCGCAAGGCGCGCGCGGTGCTTGCCGATGGTTTCTCGCTGCACGACGTGGTGGCGCAACAAGCCAACCTCGCCCTGGTGCTCACCGGTCTCCATCGCGGCGACGCGGAGCTGGTGCGCGAGGGACTCAAGGATGTTTTGGTGGAACCAAGGCGCGCGCCGCTGGTCCCAGGGTTCGCGCGCGTGAAACAGGCTGCCCTGGATCACCGCGCGCTGGGCGCAAGTATTTCCGGCGCCGGTCCCAGCGTATTTGGCTGGTATGAGCGACGCGACGACGCCGAGCGAGCAGCGCTGGCCATGTCGGCGGCATTTGCCGACGAAGGCCTCGCCAGCGACGTGCTGGTGTCACCCATCAATGGACCGGCCGCAACGCTGGTCGACGAGGACAAGGCGGCATGAGCGAGCCGTTGCATTACCGCAGTACGCGCAGCGCGAAACATGCTGCACGCATCGAGGAAGTCATCGCCGCCGGCCTGGCCCCCGATGGCGGGCTGTATGTGCCGGAGGCCTTGCCGCAACGGGATGCGAGCGATTTCGACGCCAGCCAGTCGCTGGCCCAGACCGCGGCCACGCTGCTCGATCCGTTCTTTCGCGGCTCCTCGCTCGCCGACGAGCTTCCGGCGATCTGCCGGGAAGCACTCGACTTCGACACACCGCTGCGACCGCTGGCTTATCGCGACGACGCCTCGGTGCTGGAGCTCTTCCACGGCCCGAGCGCCGCGTTCAAAGATGTCGGCGCGCGCTTTCTGGCCGCCTGCTTTCGACGTCTGCGAGGTGACGCGCAGTCGCCGCTGACCATCCTGGTGGCAACATCAGGCGACACTGGCGCCGCCGTGGCCGCCGCCTTCCATCGCCAACCCGGCGTGCGCGTGGTGATCCTCTATCCGGATGGCCGCGTATCGCCACGTCAGGCGCACCAGCTCGGCTGTTTCGGCGACAACGTGCAGGCGCTGCGCGTGGACGGCACGTTCGATGATTGCCAGCGCATGGTGAAAGCCGCGCTCAACGACGGCTCGCTGCAGCAGCGCGTGCCGATGTCCTCGGCCAACAGCATCAGCCTCGGCCGCCTGCTGCCGCAGATGAGTTACTACGCCCAGGCCTCCTTGAGCTGGTGGCACCGGCACCGTGCCCCGCTCAACTTCATCGTGCCCACCGGCAACCTCGGCAACGCCCTGGCCTGCGTATGGGTACGCGACATGGGCCTACCCGTGGGCGAAATCCATCTCGCCTGCAACGCCAACGCCACGCTCAGCGATTACTTCGACGGCTCGCCCTACTCGCCCCGGCCGGCCATCGCCACGCTGGCCAACGCGATGGACGTGGGCGCCCCCAGCAATTTCGAGCGACTGCGCTGGACCTATCCGCACGACCACGAATTGCGCCTGCAGCTGCATGCGAGCAGCGTCGATGACAACGCCATCCGCGACACCATCGTGCGGCACGCGCGCGAGCACGGCGAGGTGTTCTGTCCGCATACCGCCACGGCGATGCATGTGCTCGATGGCATGGGCTCGACGGGCCTGCCGTGGGCGGGGGTGGCGACGGCGCATCCGGCCAAGTTCGACAGTGTCGTCGAGCCGTTGATTGGTCGCCAGCTCGAAGTGCCACCGGCATTGGCGGCGATGCTGCAACGCCCGGCATATGCGGAAGCGATGGAGGCCAGCGACGATGCGTTGAAGGCGTGGCTGGATCGGCGGGTGGAAAGCGCTCGGGCCGCGGCAGGCTAAATAAGGGCTATGCCTATACCTGTGGGAGCGCACCCTGTGCGCGACTGCGGAGTCACGCCGTCCCCGCTCCGTCAGGTGGTCGCGCACAAGTGCGCTCCTACACATGATCTGCGCAAGCTGCCTGTTGTAGGAGCCCAATCGTGGGCGACCGCGGCGCCACATCGCCACCGCTCCGTCAGGCTGTCGCGCACAGGGTGCGCTCCCACAGAAAGAGCGGCGTGGCGATCCTGCTGTCAGGTATCGAGCACCGCCCCATGGGTCTCGATCACGCTCGCATAAAGCTTCGCCGTAGCCTTGGGCGTGCGCTTCTGCGTCGCGAAATCCACATGGTAAAGACCAAAGCGCTTGGCAAAGCCCAGCGACCATTCCAGGTTATCCAGCAACGACCACGCGTAGTAACCCTTGACGTTCACACCTTGCTGGATGGCATGGTGCATCGCCTTGAGGTGTTTGCGCAGATAGCTGCTGCGCAGCGGGTCTTGCACGATGTCGCCCTCGGCAACCGGCGCGTCGTAGAAGGCCGAGCCGTTCTCGGTGACGTAGATGGGGATATCGCCGTAGCGATCCTTGAACCACGTGAACATGTCCGTGAAGCCCTGCTCGTACACTTCCCAACCCGTTTCCGTGTACGTGGTGTTGGGCTGTTTCACCGGCACGGCTTTCAGCGGATAGGCGTTGGGATCGTTTTTCACGACCGCGCGCGTGTAGTAGTTGAGGCCGACAAAATCGACCTTCTGCCTGGTGAGTTTGAAATCGTCCTCGGGGAAATCCGGCCATGCGGGCCCAAAGATTTCCTTCAGTTCCGGCGGATAGCTGCCGAGCAAAGCTGGATCGGCGAACTGCTCGTTCATGTAGGCATGCGCACGGCGCGTGGCAGCGATATCTTCGGGGCTGTTCGAGGCGGGATATTTCGGCTCGATATTGAACACCACGCCGATCTCGTGCTTGCCTTCCGCACGGTACGCCTGGATACCGGCGCCGCTGGCGCGCATCAGGTTGTGCGCGGCAATCGGCGCCTCGTACTTGCTGCGATGTCCCGGCGCCAGCGCGCCATGCAGGTAACCGCCATCGGTGACGACCCAGGGCTCGTTGAGCGTGGTCCAGCGCTTCACGCGGCCGTCCAGCGCCTTGTACATCACGCTGGCGTATTCGGCGAACCAGTGGGCGATATCGCGATTGAGCCAGCCGCCGCGATCATCCAGCGCCGCGGGCAAATCCCAGTGGAACAACGTGGCATTGGGCTCGATGCCGTTCTCTAGCAACTCGTCGACCAGCCGCGAATAGAAGTCCAAACCCTTCTGGTTGATGCGACCGGTGCCTTCCGGCAACACGCGCGCCCAGGCGATGCTGAAACGGTAACCCTGCAGGCCGAGCGCGCGCATCAGCTGCACGTCGTCCTTGTAGCGGTTGTAGTGATCGCAGGCGATGTCGCCGGTGTCGCCATTGGCCATCATGCCGGGCGTATGCGCGAAACGTTCCCAGATGCTCGGACCCGCGCCGTCGGCCAGGGGTGAGCCTTCGATCTGATAGGCCGAGGTCGCGGCGCCCCAATGGAAGCCTGGGGGAAAGCGATAACTCTGGGTCATTGGAAAAAATCCCCTATGCCGCAGTGCGGCTTGATGTAAACGATTACATACTGAGAATAGCGGAGCGCGGCCGAGATGTGCACCGGTTGCATCCACATTCGTATACGGTGAGCCATGCAGCCGCCGGAAAGAAGGAGCGTCAGGCGTCGATGGCAACGGTGAATCTGGATCGCGTCAGCAAGATCTACTCCAACGGCCATATCGGTGTGGCCGAAGCAAGCTTCGATATCGCCGATGGCGAGCTGCTCGTACTGGTGGGCCCATCGGGCTGCGGCAAGACCACGCTGCTGCGCATGATCGCGGGCCTGGAGTCGATTTCCTCCGGCATGCTGAGCATTGGCGGGCGCGTGGTGAACGACGTGTCGCCGAAAGATCGCGACATCGCCATGGTGTTCCAGAACTACGCGCTGTACCCGCACATGACGGTGGCGGAGAACCTCGCCTTTGGCCTGCGCCTGCGCGGCAAGACCAAGGCGGAGATCGACGAGCGCGTGACGCAGGCCGCCAAACAGCTGGAAATCGAGCATCGACTGACGTCGCTGCCAGCGGCGTTGTCCGGCGGCCAGCGCCAGCGCGTGGCACTGGGTCGTGCCCTGGTGCGCGAACCGAAGGTGTTTCTGCTGGACGAACCGCTGTCCAACCTGGACGCCAAACTGCGCCTGTCGATGCGCGTGGAAATTGCGCGCCTGCATCGCCAGCTCGGCGCCACCATGATTTATGTCACCCACGACCAGGTCGAGGCGATGACGCTGGGGCAGCGCATCGTGGTGCTCAACGGCGGACAGATCCAGCAGATCGACACGCCCATGCGGCTCTACGAAAAGCCCGCGAACCTGTTCGTGGCGGGCTTTCTCGGCTCGCCGGCGATGAACCTGCTGCGCGGTCCGCTGCGCCACGGCGACGGCTGGCAGCTCGAAACGCCGCAGGGTTTGGTGCGACTGGGAGCGCTCGACGCGCAGACGCCCGAGCTGCTGCCGTGGATCGATCGCGAGGTGGTGGTCGGTGTACGCCCCGAAGACCTGCGCCCCACCGGCGAAGCGAGCGCGACGCTGAGCGCCGTGCTGGAAGTGACGGAGCCGGTGGGCAACGAGATCTTCCTCAACCTGCGTCGCGGCGAGCAGTCGCTGGTTTCGCGCATAGCGCCCGGCGCGCTGCCGGAGGTTGGCAGCGTGATGCATTTCGAACTGGCGCTTGATCGTCTGCATATGTTCGACCCCCTCGCCGGCGCACGTATCGCCTGAGTGGACCATCAGCCCTTCACGCTGCCCAGCAACAGGCCTTCGATGTAGTAGCGCTGCATCGCAAGGAACAAGGCGAGTACCGGAATCACCGTCACCACCGAGCCGGCCATCATCAGCTCGCTGTCCTGCGCGTGCTCGCGCGAGAGCGAGGCCAGGCCCAACGGCAGCGTGTAGTGCTCCTGTCCGGTCAGCGCGATCAGCGGCCACATGAAATCGTTCCATGCGGTGAGAAAGGTGAAGATGGCCAGCGTCACCATGATGGGCTTGAGCAGCGGCAGTACGATCTGGCCGAAGATGCGCCACTCGCCCGCGCCGTCGATGCGTGCCGCTTCCAATAATTCATCGGGAATGCCGCGTGCGTACTGCCGCACCAGGAATATGCCGAACGCGGTGGCCATCGCCGGCACGATCACCGCGCCGTAGCTGTTCACCATACCCATGTATTTGAGCATCAGGAACAAGGGCAGCATCGCCACCTGGGCCGGGATCACCAGCATGCCCAGCAGCACCTGGAACAGGCGCTCGCGCCCGGCGAAGCGCAGTTTGGCAAAGGCGTAGCCCGCCATCACGTTGAAGGCGAGCGACAACACAGTGATGGCCGCCGAAATCGCCAGGCTGTTGAACAGGTAGCGACCCACGCCCGCACGCAGGAACAGCACTTCGTAGTTGTGCCAGCTGGCGTGTGCAGGCCACAGCGGCGGCGGCAGGTTGCTGGCCTCGCCCGGGTGCATGAACGACACCGAGAACATCCACAACAGCGGAAACACCGCCACCAGCGTGCCGCCGATCAGTAAGCCGTAGATGATGGCCCTGGCCATGCGCGGACTCACGCGGGCTCTCCGCGCCGACCCACGCGCAACATCAGCGCGGTAACGACGAACATGATCACGAACAGCAGGAAGGCCACGGCGGAAGCGGTGCCGAAGTTCCACCACTTGAAGCCTTCGTTGTACATCAGATACAGCACGCTGGTGGTGCTCTGCAGCGGGCCGCCTTCGGTCATCACGTAAGGCTCGGCGAACAGCTGGAAGTAGCCCGACACGGTGAGGATGCCCACCATCAGCAGCGTGGGCCCGAGCATGGGCAAGGTGATATGGCGGAACTGCTGAAGCGCCGACGCGCCGTCGATGCGTGCGGCCTCGTAGAGATCCCGCGGGATCGCCTGCAAACCAGCGAGGAAGATGATCATGTTGTAGCCGAAGTTCTTCCACACGGCGAACACGATGATCGACGGCATCGCCCAATGCGGATCGCCCAGCCAGTCCACCGGATGTATCCCTGCCAGACCCAGCGCGTAGTTCAACAAGCCGTACTTGGTGTTGAAGATATAGCGCCACACCACCGCCACCGCCACGACGGTGGTAACGACCGGCGCGAACAGCGCCGTGCGGAACAAAGTCTTGTACCGCACCAATGGCGAGTTGAGTAACAACGCCGCGCCAAGCGAGACCATGATCGACAGCGGCACGCCGACGATCACGAAGTACAAGGTATGTCCCAGCGCCGACCAGAATTTCGGCTGGTGCAGAAGATCCCAGTAATTGTTGAGCGCCACAAAGCGCAGGTGACGGATATCCGCCAACGCATAAAGATCGTAGTCGGTGAGGCTCAGTCCCAACGCCGCCACCACCGGCAGCAGGAAGAACACGCCGAGCACCAGCAATGCCGGCGCGAGAAACCACCAGGCGGCGCGCTGACCGTTCATGGCGATGCCCCGGCAACGCGGGCGTGGTCGAGTATCCAGCGTCGTTTTTCAAGGATGCGATCGGCACGCCGGTCGATCTCGGCAGCCGCCTGGTCGATGCTCAGTTCACCGGCCACCGCCTGCGCGGCCACCAGCTGCATCTCGTTGGCGATCTGCTCCCATTCCGGCACGGGCGGCGTCGCCTTCACGTGCTCGAGCTGTTCGCGGAATGCCTGCACCTTGGGATCGGTACGCAGGCTGCCGCCGTCCCAGGCGCTGCGCCGCGCCGGCATGTCGCCGAGCAGATCGTAGAAGCGCTGCTGCACGTCGGGCCGTGATAGATACTCAATCAAGGCCCAGGCCTCGTCCTGATGCGCCGATCGGCGGAATATCACCAGGCTGGAGCCACCAGCTGCACCGGTGCCAGGACCGTCGGGCCCGGGCAACGGCGCGGTAGCCCATTCGTTCTCGCGTTCGGCCGGCAAGCGCTGGCGGAACTCGCCGATATTCCACGGACCGGAGAAATAGAACGCGTAGACGCCGCGGCTGAATTCTTCCCAGGGGTTGCCCGCTTCCACCGCGGTGATCGCAGGCGCCTGCTTCAGACGAAACGTATCCACATAGAACGCCAGCGCGCGCTTGAAGCCGTCGCTGCGGAAATTGCCGTAGCGTCCGCCGTCGCGCAGCATGGACTCAGGCTGTTCCAGCGCCAGCGACATCAGCTGCTCGTATTCGTTGGTAGGCAGCAGGATGCCATAGGTGCCCCGGCCCGGCTGGCTAAGCGCGGCGAGCATGCGTCGCCACTCGGCCCAGTTGCGCGGCGGCGCATCGAAACCGGCGGCCTTCAACAGATCGCGGCGATAGAACAGCAGGCGCGTGTCGACATACCAGGGCACGCCGTAGAGCTCGCCGTCGATCAGGTTGGTCGACCAGATGTGGTCGAAGTAATCGTCGGGCTTCACCACCGCCGATGCCGCCACCCGTCGCTGCAACGGTGCCAGGGCACGCAACGCGACGAACTCCGGCAGCCAGGTATTGCCGAGCTGGCTGAGATCCGGCGTGGAGCCGCCAGCAAACGCGGTGAGCAGCTTCTGATGCGCCGCGCTGAGCGGCAGCTGCTGCACCTTCACGTGGATGCCCGGATGTTCGCGCTCGAACTCGGGCAGCAATTTCACCACCGCCTCGCCTTCGCGGCCGATGGTCCAGAAGTTCAGCGTGTGCGCGTCCTGCGACGACGAGCAGCCCGCCAGCAGCAGCACAGCGACGGACAGCAGGCGGCACGCCACCCGGTTCGTCGCTGCGTTGATGCGGCGGGACAGCTCAGGCATCGCTCATCGCTGCTTGGACTCCAGCCAGCCGCCGGTAAAGCCGGCGCGCTCCAGACCCTTGCGGATATACGGGTTCTTGCGCATCACGTTCCAGACGAAACCGCTGCGCCAGTTTTCTATCATCAACACGATGGGACCCTGGTCGATGCCGATCTGCTTGTCGTCCGCCCAGCCCATATTGGGCACGACGCGGCCTTCGCTCGGCTTGGCGCCCGTATCGTAACTGGGGTTGAAGGCATCGACGAAACCGTACTTGCCATACACCGCGTCACCATAGCGCTTCTTCATTTCCAGCAGCGCGGGCACCACGATTTCCGGTGCGAACGCGATGGAGCCGCCGGCGGCGGTTGGCGCGATGGTGCCGTCATCGGAAATGTAGTCGAGCCCTGCGCCGCGTGCCGTATAGCCGTAGAACGCGCGCGTGCTGCCGTCGTCGCGCTTCACTACCGCATCGCCCGGGCCGTTGCAGGCGGTGAGGCCCCAAATGTTCTCGCCATAGTCTTCCCAATGATTGGGATTGGCGATCGCATAGGAGCGCTGCGCGTAAGTCGCCTCGCGGCTGTTCTGGAAGTAGTCGGTGTGGTGATCTCGACTCCAGGCATCCTGGATGCCACGGAAGTCGATCCAGCTGTGGCTGTACTGATGGCCGAACAGCGGCGCGAAGTTGAGGAAGGTGCGGCCCTGGAATTCGCCCCACTGCTTGGGATAGCTCTTGGCCCAGGCCTGCCACGCGTCGTCGCTCACCGGATGCGTGGGCGAACCCATCGCCAGCACGTACACCATCATGCCTTCGTCGTAGCCCTTCCAGTTGGCCGGGATGAACTTGCCGCCCGGTGTCCAGCCCATGCTGATCAGCGGCGCCTTGGGCTGCATCCAGGTCCACTCGACGCGCTTGTAGATCGCGTCCGCCAGCTCGCGTATCTGCTTTTCCTTGGCGGAGTGGCGATCGAAATACGTTTGCGCGAACAGCACGCCGCCGAGCAGCAGCGTCGTGTCCACGCTCGACAGCTCGACCCCGCGCCCATAGCGCTTGCCGGTCTTCATGTCGAGGAAGTGATAGAAGAAGCCGTGATTGCCGGTGGCGTCGTCTTCGCTGTCGTTCTGCGTCGCGTCGTTGAAGAAGCGCAACGTGGCGAGCGTGCGATCCGCCGCTTGCTCGCGCGTCACATAGCCACGCTCCGCGCCCACGCCATAGGCAGTCAGCCCGAAACCCACCGAGGCGATGCTGGCGAACGAGTCGCCCGGCCAATGATCGGGAATCAATCCCGTCTTCGGATCGGCGCTGTCCCAGAACCACTGGAAGGTGCGCTGTTCCAGCTCGTCGATGGCGGCCCGCTGTTCCTTGGGAAGCGCGTTGTACTTGAGGCCGGCGGCGGCATCCGGCGCAGGCGCCGCCCAGGCAGTGCCGATGGCGAGCGTGAGAGCGCCGACCAGGACGGCGCGAAGGAGAGGCTTGATCATGATCCGCTGCTCTTTAAAGAGAGGCCCGCAATATGCGGGCCTCGAAGTGCCGTCTTCATGACGGCCAGGGGGGGTGCCACTTAGAAGTTGATACCTGCGGTGACCTTGAGCGTACGCGGATAACCCGTGATATCGCCCGTGGGGTTGTAGATCACCTGACGCTTGTTGAGCACACCGTTGTCGCCGATGGTCTCGATGAAGCCAACGTAGTTGTTCCAGTTGAACGCATTGAGCAGGTCGATGCGTACATAGGCGTTGAGGTTGCCGTAGATCTTGAAGTTCTTGGTCGCCTGGAAGTCGATGTCGCGGTAACCGAACACCTTGCCACCGACCAGGAACTTGCCCTCGCCCGGCGGACGGATCGCGAAGTTCAGGCAGCCGCCGCCGTTGGTGAAGCCGCTGTCGTAGCCCGGCGCGGGTGCGCCGTAGCAGGACAGGCCCAGATCGGGTACCGGGGTGGCCAGCGTCAGCTTGCTGCCGAACACGAAGCCCCACGGGCCGTCGAGCGAGCCGGTGGCCACCAAGCGATGCTTGGCGACGCCCGGGGCAGCCGAGTACGGATAGTTGCCGATCTTCTCGTAGTCGAACGCGTACTGGTCGGTCGGGTCGTTGTTGTCGTTGTTCTGCACGGCGTTCGTGTAGGTGTACGCGAACGTGGCGCTCCAGTGCGAATCCACCGTATAGGGCTTTTCGGCAGAGATCAGCAACTGGTTGGTCTTGGTCTGCAGGCCGTTGTTGCCGATGATCAGCGTGCCGTAGCCCGGGATGCCGAAGCTCCACGGCTGGCTGCCGCCGCCCCAGAACGTGCCGTCCGGACGACGGTTGCCCAGCGTGTAGACGATGCCGTCGTGGCTCTTGATGTTCACGAAGGTGACGCTGGTGTTCCACTCGCCGATCTTGTTGCGCATGCCGATGCTCAGCTGATCGGAATACGGCGCCTTGAGGTTGTTGTTGATCATGTCAACTTCCTTGCCCGCGTTGCTGTTGGCAACGAGTGCTTGCAGGGCAGGAATGCTCAGGAAGGCCGGGTTCCAGGCCAGGCAGGTGGCGCTTGGCGTGCACGGCTGCGAAGGCGTGTTGAAGAACAGCGTGGGCTGCGACAGCACCGACTTGGTTTCTTCGACCTGCAGCGATTCGTACAGGTTGCGGTCGTACGAGCGGCCCCAGCCGCCGAAGATCACATGCTCTTCGTCGCCGAACAGATCGTTGGAGAAGCCCAGGCGCGGCTGGATTTCGTTCTTCTTCGCCTTGCGGTTGTTGCCGTTGCTGATGTAGTCGTTGATGTTCACGCCGCCCAGGGCGAGCGACTGCGCATAGGTCTGGCCCGCCGGTCCGTTCGGGTCCTGCGAATTGAGCGCGGACACCACGCCGGCCGGCGTCTGGAAGTCGAGGTACGACGGCGTCTTCTCGTAATCCCAACGCACGCCCAGGTTGAACGTCCAGTGGTCGTCGACCTGCCAGTCATCCTGGATGTAGGTGCCGAACTGCTGGTCACGACTGGTCGCCACCGGGCTCTGGCCCGGCGTCGGATTGCCGAACTGCACCTTGTACGGAATGGACTCGGTGCCATTGGGACCCACCGCATAGGTGTACAGCGCGTTGGTGTCGCCCGCGTCCTGCGCGGTCAGCTTCACCGACTTGAACTTCACGCCCATCTTGATCACGTGGTCGCCATGCCACTGGATGTCGTTGAGAGTGAAGTCGTCGGAGATGGCCGGACCCTTCTGGCCCTTGTTCTGATACGACAGCGGCGAGGAGCCGTCCACGAGCAGCGTGGAGTTCTGGTCGCTGGCATCGGTGTACGACGCGCCGTAGCCCGTGGTGATGGGCGTGGGGTTGTACTGCGCGTCTTCGTACGTGGCCTGCAGGCGGTTGAACCAGCTGTCGGTGCTGTGATCCCAACGCAGGTCGAAGCGCTTGTCGGTGTTGCGCGTATTGAGCGAGGCGTTGGCCGTGCTGTTGCCGCCGATGCCGCTGATGGCGGTTTCGTCACGGTACTTGGCGCTCACTTCGACTCGGTCGCGGTCGGTCGGCTCCCAATCCACTTTGCCGAACCAGTTGTTCTCCTTGAACGGCAGGTTGGCCGGGCCGATGGCCGCCTGCGCGCTTGCCGGCAGATTTGCCCACAGGGCGGAGTTGCCCGTGGGTACCACGGTGATGGGGCTGTTGAATTCCTTGCCTTCATAGGCAAGGTAGAAATGCGCCTGATCCTTGAGGATCGGGCCGCCGATGTCGAAGCCGTAATCCTTCTCTTTGGAATCGACCTTCTTGTCCTTCGCCTGCTCAGCCGGTGTCTCTGCGCGCATGGCGGTGTTGGTGAAGCTGCCGAACACGTCGCCGTGGAACTCATTGGTACCCGACTTGGTTTCGGCGGTCACCGCGGCGCTGGACAGCTGGTCGTACTCGGCCTTGTAGTTGGACGTGATGACCTTGTATTCGGCCACGGCCAGCTGCGGGAACGGATTGCCCTGGCTGTTGTTCTGGCCGGTGACGCCGCCGGGCAGCACGTAGTTCTTCTGGCCCACGCCGTCGATATAGACGTTGATGTTGGAGCTGGCCTGCGCGCCCGAACGAAGGCTGGTGTTGCCGTTGGCGTCGCGCGTGAACACCATGCCCGGCACGGTGTCGGCGAACTCGAGGAAGTTGCGCGACGCGGCCGGCGTGGTTTCGATCTGGCGCAGGGACACCAGCTGGCCCACTTCGGACGTCTTCACTTCTTCCAGCGTGGTGGCCGAAACGGTCACGCCGCCGAGGTTCTGCGCGTTCGCTTCGGCCGGCGTCGCCGCCGCGGCCTGTTGCGCCGTCAGATTCAAGGTGAAGGTGGAAGCGACCGTCACGGTCACGGTGCGCGCGGTGCCCGGACCGGCATCTACTTGATAGGTGCCCGGCGGCAGACCGACCAGCGCGAAGCTGCCGTCCTTGTCCGAATGCGTGCGGCGGCTGGCGCCCGTCGCGGTGTTCTTGGCCACCACGTCGACGTCGGCGGGAGCCTGGCCGCGAATGGTCGCGTCAGAGCTTTGCGCCCACGAGATCGCCGGCACGGAAGAGGCCATCGCGAGGGCAATGGCGGTAGCTAGTAAACGTTTACTTTTTTGGCGTTGAATATTCATAAGGTGTCTCCCCTCCCACAAAAGGCCGCCGCTCAGACGAGCGCCGGAGGCTGTTTCGTTGCTACGTTGGTCTGATGAGCTCCGCACGACTCGCGCACGACGACGTCGCAACGCAAAGTGCGGCTGTTGGAGCTGGTGCGCCCCTTGCCTTCCATGAGCTCGGTGAGCAGGAGCAGCGCGCTCTTGCCCAAATCTGCAATGCTGACGCTCACGGTACTGAGCGAAGGCGACACGTACCGTGCGATGAGAATGTCATCGAAACCGGCCAGCGCGATGTCCTCGGGGACGCTCACGCCAGCCTCTTTGAATGCCATCAGGCAACCCACCGCCGTCATATCGTTGGCGGCGAACACCGCACGCGGCCGCACGGCCTGCGCCAGTATTTCCTGGCCGGCGCGATAACCCGATTCCTCGGTGAAGTCGCCGGCGATGATGTTGAGCCTGGCCTTGGGCGCGTGCTTGGCCATCGCCGCGCGATAGCCCTTCTCGCGCTCTTGCGCGTCGTAGTTGCCGGCGGGCCCGGTGATGAAGGCCACCGACTCGTGACCCGCATCGAGCAGGTGCTTCACCATCGCCTGGGCGCCGGCGATGTTGTCGATGTTGATCGACGGATAGAGCGCATGGTCGACCGGGCTGTCCAGCAGCACGGCCGGCAGGTCCGACGGCAAGTTCCGGTCAAGGAACGGGCCGTCGACGAATTCGGAAAGAATGATCATGCCGTCCACGCGACCACGCATCGTGCGCACCGCCGCCGCGGCGTCTTCAACGCCGTCGTGCGAGCTGGACACGAGCAGATGCAGGCCCTTGGCGCGCGCCGCCAGATCGATGCCGCGGATCAGTTCGGAGAAGAACTCGCCGTACAAGTCCGGCAGCACCGCACCAATGGTGTGGGTGCGACCGGTGATCAGGCTGCGTGCGGCCGAATCGGGGACGTAGTGCAGATGGGCTGCAGCCTTGCGCACGGCGTTCTGGGTTTCGGTGGTGACCCCGCCCAGGCCATTGAGCACACGGGACACCGACGCGATCGAGACTTTCGCCTCCCGCGCCACATCCTTGATGGTGGCCTTCTTGGTGGTCACATCGGCTCCTGGGACACGGCGGCGGGTGTTCCCCCGACGGCTTTGCGGCGGAACGTAAACGTTTTCATCGAAACTTGTAAAGCCATCATTTCGGGCTTTTTTCGCTGCGCTGCAATACTTTCAAGCAGAAAAACTTGCGACCCGGCGACACAGCAACGCTGCCGCCTAGGCCGGCAGCCATACGGCGTCGCAACATCGAACGCTAAAATTTCGGTAGGGAACCAGACACGGTTGTGAACGAACCGTCAGCCTGCCGTAGCTTTGCGATGGGCAAACATCCACGGCCACAGCGCCGGCGAGTCGTAGGTGGGTACCCAGGAACCATGGTTCACGCCGGGGAATTCGGTGTAGCGCACTTCATCGCCGGCGCGGGTCAGCGCCTTGTTCATGGCCCGCGAATCGGCCGGCGGGACCTGGTCGTCGATCGCGCCATGGAAAATCCACATCGGCGTCGGCTTCACCCGGCTCGCCACCCAGGCGTAGGGGTCGGCGCCGCTGGGCACGCCGTAGACCTTCAGTTCCGGCATGTCGTCGAGCCCGAGGATGCCGCCGCACACAGGCGCGGCAGCCGCGAACATGCCCGGATGATCGACTGCCAGTTGCCATACGCCGTAACCGCCCATCGAGAGGCCGGTGAGGTATAGGCGCGAGCGGTCGCCGTGATAGGTGGCGATGCTCTGTTCCAATGCCGCCACGGCGGCGCGTTCTACGTCACCGCTCCATACCGTGTCATCGGGGGCCTGCGGCGCCACCACTACGGCAGGAAACTCATCACCGTGTTTTTCCAACCACGGCGGCAGGCCTTGCTTAAGCTGGGCCTGGTTGTCGCTGCCGCGCTCGCCACTGCCGTGCAGAAAGAGCACCACCGGCCACGCGCGATCCGCGCTCCAGCCAGTGGGCACGAAGACCTGGAAGGGATAGCGGTGACCATCGACGGTCACCTCACTGGCGACGAAATGCGCGTCAGCGGAGTGCGCCGATCCTGCCAGGCCAAGCAGCAGCGACGCTGCCATCCATCCCACGCGCTTCATCAGCATGTCCGCACTCTCCGTCAGTCGATCCGCCGGAGAGTACAGAGCTTGGGCCTCATCAAGCCAGAGCGGCAAGAACCTGCTCGGTGGAGCGCACGCGGCCCAGGCGCGGGAAGATGTTCTCCACCGCGAAGCGATGATGGGCGGCGTCACCCGAGCTCATGGCGTCTTCCACCAACACCTGGTTGAAGCCGAGCTCGAAGGCCTGGCGTCCGGTGGATTCCACGCCGATATTGGTGGAAATGCCGGCCAGCACGATCTGCGTGATGCCGCGGCGGCGCAGCTGCAGCTCCAGTTCGGTGCCGTAGAACGCGCCCCACTGGCGCTTGGTGATGTGCAGGTCGCCATCGGCCACGGCCAGTTCATCGGCGTAGTCCCACCAGTTGTCCGGCAGGGTGAAGTTGCGTGCGGGCTCGTCGGTCAGCGGACGCAGCATGTCGCCAGCGTCGGCCGACCAGCCCACCCGGACCAGCGCCACGGGCGCCTTCAACTCGCGAAAACGCGCCGCCAGGCGACCAGCACGCTGAAAGACTTCAGCGCTCGAATGCGGGCCCGCGCCAAACGGGGCGATGCCCTTCTGCAGGTCGATCAGGACGAGCGCGGTAGTGCGGGGATCTAGCTTTTCCATGGGAGAACTCCAGCGATGTGCAGGGAACAGGCAGGGATTGCGCCGGCATCAACGTACAATCGACCCTGTTCGGGCCGCGCCCACATGCCGGCTTTCAAGACTATTATGTGAGGACAGCCTCACATTGGAGTTTATGAGGATGTCCTCGCAAAACACAAGCCAGGGGGCGCGTGCGCCCAGCCGTCGCCGGGGCCACGAACGCGTGGCGGCGCTGCTTTCTGCGGCCTCGGACTGCTTCGTCGAAAAAGGTTTCGACGCCACCACCATGACCGAGATCGCCGCCCGCGCTCAGGCCTCCATTGGCTCGCTCTATCAGTTTTTCCCTACGAAGGAAGCGGTCGCCGAGGCATTGATCACCCAGCACGCCAACGGACTCAACGAGCGCATGGAGCAACTGGTCGCGCAGACGCCCAGCTGGTCAACGGAGGAACTTGCGGCCCGGCTCATCCGCACGTTCGCCGATTACCGCAAGCAGCATCCCGCGTTCGCCACCCTGGTCGAGGCCGCCGGTTCGCTGCCCACGATGCTGGGCCGCACCATTCGCCAGCGCATGCGCGATTATTTGAGTCAGATTGTCGCCATACACGCGCCAGGGATTGCCGCAGGCGAGCTACGTCCGGCCGCGATGGTGGTGCAGCAATTCATGAAGGCCGCTGTGGCGCTCGAGAGCGAGCAACCCGCGAGCCTGCGCAAGGCCGCGCAAAACCAGCTGCAGCAAGCGCTTTCGCTCTATCTTCGCGAGCTCGCTTCGCGCTGATTTCAGCAAACACTGTTACGCATGTGCAACGCATGCGTAGGACGTCCAGCCATCTGGACGTCCGAATGCCTACCTCGACACGCGATTTAAACATTTTCAAAAGAAACTGTTGACAACCCGTCGGACGGGCCATTAGGTTCGTCTGCATGTCGCAGCGCAACAGCCACGATCGCATTGCCGAACCGATCCGTCCCCCGACGGTCGCCGGCCTGCTGCGACTTCGCACCAACCTCCTTCTTGCCCTTGTACTCGTACTCCTTATTACCAACGGAGGTGCGGGCTGAGGGCGTGTGTCCAGGTAACTAGAAAGACCACCTGAATACGACCAACAGAACCCCGCACCCGGTAACGGATGCGGGGTTTTTTGTTGCCCAAGGCGTGTGCCCATGGAGCAAAGCGATGAACCCCGATAACACACCGCCTGAGAGCGGCAACAGCGAGAACAGCGACGTGGGCGACGTAGCCGAACGCGTGCGCATTTTCGATACGACCCTGCGCGATGGCGAGCAGGCACCCGGCTTTTCGATGGATCGCCGGGCCAAGCTCCGCATGGCGCATGCGCTCGAAGCGCTTGGCGTGGACATCATCGAGGCCGGCTTCCCCAGCGCCTCGCCCGATGATTTCGCCTCGGTGTCGGAAATCGCCCGCGTGCTGCGCGGCCCCACCGTGTGCGGACTGGCACGCTGCCACGACAACGACATCGACGCCTGCGGTCGCGCGCTGGAAGTGGCGCGCCACGGACGCATCCACCTGTTCCTCTCCACCAGCCCGCTGCACCGCGAGCACAAGCTCAACATGAGCAAGCAGCAGGTGATCGACACCGCCTGCGCCGCCATCGAGCGCGCGAAGAAGCTGTGCCATGAAGTGGAGTTCTCCGCCGAAGACGCCATGCGCACCGAGCCGGAGTACCTCGTCGAAGTGTTCAGCGCGGCCATCGCGGCCGGCGCCACCACGGTGAACGTGCCCGATACCGTCGGCTACACCACGCCCATCGAAATGGCCGAGCGCATCACCTACCTGCGCCAGCACGTCCGCGGCGCGGACAAAGTGATCTTCTCCACCCACTGCCACGACGATCTGGGCATGGCGGTCGCCAACAGCCTCGCCGGCGTCGCCGCTGGCGCGCGCCAGGTGGAATGCACCATCAACGGCATCGGCGAGCGCGCCGGCAATGCCTCAATGGAAGAAGTGGTGATGGCGTTGCGTGTGCGCGCCGCCTACTTCGGCGTGGATACCGGCATCGATGCGCGCAAGCTCTACCCCACCTCGCGCCTGCTGACCCAGCTGACCGGCCAAGCGGTGGCGCGCAACAAGGCCGTCGTTGGCGACAACGCATTCGCGCACGAATCGGGCATCCATCAGCACGGCATGCTCAAGCATCGCGGGACGTACGAAATCATGCGTCCACAAGATGTGGGCATGGGCGAAACGCGACTGGTGCTGGGCAAGCACTCGGGCCGGCACGCGCTGCGCCAGCGTCTGCAGAGCCTGGGCCACGAGGTGGACGAAGTCGCGCTGGACAGCATCTTCGCGCGCTTCAAAGCCCTTGCCGACAAGAAGCGCGAAGTGCACGACCAGGACCTGGAAGCCATCGCGCTGGGCATGGATCCGGAAGCGACCGGCCCCTGGCGCATCGTGCAGCTCAACACCAACTCGCACCTGGGCGGCAGCGCGTCGGCCTCGGTGAAGCTGACCCACGACAACGGCCATGAAGTGGGCGAAGCGGCGATTGGCGACGGCCCGGTCGACGCCGTGCTGCGCGCCATCGAACGCGCCACCGGTACCTCACTCGACGTCACCCAGTTCCAGGTACGCGCCGTGAGCGAAGGTGGCGACGCGCAAGGCCAGGCCCAGCTGACCGCGCGCCATGCCGAGCGCGACTGGCGTGGATCGGGCGTAAGCACCGACATCATCGAAGCGACCGCACATGCCGCGCTCGCCATCGTCAACCGCATCGAACGACAACAACCCGTGTCGCCCCGGGCTGCGGTCGCGAGCCTGTGAAACCGAGGAGCTACAAATGACGACGCCCTTCCTCTGGCACAACGGCCAGATCAAACCCTGGACCGAGGCTACGGTCCACGTCAGCACCCACGCGCTGCACTATGGCTCTTCGGTGTTCGAAGGCGAGCGCGTATACGCCACGCCACAGGGCCCCGCCTATTTCCGCCTCGCCGATCACACGCGTCGCCTGTTCGAATCGGCGCGCATCTACGAGATCGAGATCGGCTACAGCGAAGAGGAAATCAACGCGGCCTGCCACGAAGTGATCCGCGCCAATCGCATGAAGTCGGCGTATGTGCGTCCCATCGTGTTCCGCGGCGCGGGCGGCCTGGGCGTGTTGCCGAAGGCGGATTCGCCGGTGGATGTGGCGATCATGGCGCTGGAATGGGGTGCGTATCTCGGCGATGCGCTCGAGCACGGCGCGGACGTGTGCGTGTCCTCCTGGCAGCGCCCGGCGCCGAACACCTTTCCGAGCTGGGCCAAGGCCGGCGGCAACTACCTCAGCAGCCAGCTGATCGCGCTCGAAGCGCGTCGCGGCGGCTACGCCGAAGGTATCGCGCTGGGGCACAACGGCTTGCTGAGCGAAGGCGCAGGCGAAAATCTGTTCCTGGTGAAGAACAACAAGCTGCTCACGCCGCCCACCAGCGCCGGCATCCTCGCCGGCATCACGCGCGAATCGGTGATCACCCTGGCCGGCGAACTGGGCATCGTGGTGGAAGAACGCGACCTCCCGCGTGAGGCGCTGTACACCGCCGACGAGATCTTCATGACCGGCACCGCGGCCGAGATCACGCCGGTGCGTTCCGTGGATCGCAAACCCGTCGGCGCTGGCCGCCCTGGCGATGTCACGCGCGCACTGCAAAAGGCTTTCTTCGGATTGTTCGATGGCACCACCGCTGACCAATGGGGCTGGCTGACCCCCGTGCAGGTCGAAGCAGCGCAGGAGGCTGCGTAATGGCAAAGACATTGTTCGAAAAAGTGTGGGATGCCCATGTCGTCGCTGCCGAAAGCGCTGACACACCCGCGATCCTCTACGTCGACCTGCACCTGGTGCACGAAGTCACCTCGCCCCAGGCTTTCAGCGAACTGCGCGAGCGCGGCCTGAAGCTGCGCCGTCCCGATCGCATGCTGGCCACGCTGGATCACTCCACTCCGACCCTGCCCGCGGGCGCCGATGGCGAGCGTCCCTACGCCAACGCCGAAGCCAAGGCGCAGGTGTCGCAACTGGAAACCAATTGCCGCGAATTCGGCGTGGAGCTGCACGGTTGGAACAGCAGCGACCGCGGCATCGTGCATGTGTTTGGCCCGGAGCTGGGTGCGACCCAGCCGGGCATGACCATCGTCTGCGGCGACAGCCACACCTCCACGCATGGCGCGTTCGGCGCGCTGGCGTTCGGCATCGGCACTACCGAAGTCGGCCATGTGATGGCCACGCAGTGCCTGCTCCAGCGCAAGGCAAAGACGCTGGCCATCCATGTGGACGGTCATCTGTCCGCCGGCGTGGGCGCGAAAGACCTGATCCTGCACATCATCGGCGAAATCGGCGTGGATGGCGGCACCGGTTACGTCATCGAATACCGCGGCGCCGCCATCGAGCAGCTCTCGATGGAAGAGCGCATGACGGTGTGCAATATGTCGATCGAAGCCGGCGCACGTGCCGGCCTGATCGCGCCGGACGAAACGACGTTCGCCTGGCTGAAGGGCCGTCCCCGTGCGCCGCAGGGTGCTGCCTGGGACGAGGCCGTCGCACGCTGGAAGTCGCTGCGCACCGATGACGGCGCCGAGTTCGACCGTGAGGTGCGCATCGATGCAAGCAAGGTGCGTCCCACCGTCACCTACGGCACGCATCCGGGCATGGCCATCGCGATGGACAAGCCGGTGCCGGCGGCGCGCAACGCGCAGGAAAAGCGTGCGCTGGATTACATGAATGCTGAGGCGGGCAAGCCGATGCAGGGCACGCCGGTCGACGTGGTGTTCGTCGGCAGTTGCACCAACTCGCGCCTGTCCGATTTGCGCGAAGCCGCGCATGTGTTGCGCGGTCGCCGCGTCGCCGATGGTGTGCGCATGCTGGTGGTGCCGGGTTCCGAAGCGGTGCGCCGCGATGCGGAAAGCGAAGGCCTGCATCACGTGTTCACCGCTGCGGGCGCCGAGTGGCGCGAGCCGGGCTGTTCGATGTGCATCGCCATGAATGGTGACTTCGCGCAGCCGGGGCAGTTGGTCGTCAGCACCTCCAACCGCAATTTCGAAGGGCGCCAGGGCAAGGGTGCGCGCACGGTGTTGGCGAGTCCGGCCACCGCGGCGGCATCAGCCGTCGCAGGGCGTATTGCTGATCCGCGCGAGTACGCGACGGAGGTGGCGGCATGAAGGGGCGAGCTTGTCTTCCTCTCCCCTGCGGGGAGAGGACCGAGGTGAGGGGCCAGTCTTGCTTCGGTCCCACATCAGAGCGCGCTTCGATGTGCGCTGCCGCGAGCACCCGCCCCTCATCCGCCCCTTCGGGGCACCTTCTCCCCCGAGGGGAGAAGGGACTTTGTCCTTCGGAGGTTTTTTAATGCGCCCGATCACCCGCCTCCACTCCCGTACTGCCGTGCTGCCGGACGAGAACATCGACACCGACCGCATCATTCCAGCGCGCTTCCTCACCACCACCGAGCGCGCCGGCCTGGGCAAGCTGTGCTTCAACGATTGGCGCTACCAAGCCGACGGCAGCGACAACCCGGCCTTCCCGCTTAACCAGCCGCAAGCGCGTGGCTGCTCCATCCTCGTCGCCGGTCGCAATTTCGGCTGCGGTTCGTCACGCGAACACGCGCCGTGGGCGTTGCTGGACTACGGGATTCACGCCGTGCTTTGCAGTGAGATCGCGGACATCTTCCGCAACAACGCGCTGAAGAATGGCCTGCTCGCCATCGTGCTGGATGAAGCCGAGCACCGCTGGCTGCTGGAACACCCAGGCATCGAGCTGTCCATCGACGTGAAGGAACAAGTGATCGCCTTGCCCGACGGCGGCCACATCCGCTTTCAGCTCGAAGCATTCGCACGTCACTGCCTGCTCAACGGCGTCGACCAGCTGGGTTATCTGCAACACCACGCCGACGCCATCACTGCCTACGAACAACGCACGGAGAAAGCCGCATGAGAGCGCACATCGTCACCCTGCCCGGCGACGGCGTCGGCCCCGAAGTCACCGCAGCGGCCGTGGCCGTACTCGATGCCGTCGCGGCGCACTATGACCATCACTTCCATTTCGAAGAACACCTGATCGGCGGCTGCGCCATCGACGCGACCGGCGAACCGCTGCCCACCGCGTCGCTGGAAGCTTGCAAGTCCGCCGACGCCGTGTTGCTCGGTGCGGTGGGTGGGCCCAAGTGGTCCGATCCCAATGCGCCGGTGCGTCCTGAACAGGGATTGCTGGCGTTGCGTGCAGCACTGGGCGTGTATGCGAATCTTCGTCCGCTGCAGGTGCACCCTGCGCTGGCAGCCTTGTCGCCGCTGAAAAACGAAAAGCTGAAGAACGTCGACGTGCTGTTCGTGCGCGAACTCACCGGCGGCGCGTACTTCGGTGCGAAGACGCGCACCATCGATACCGCCATCGACGAATGCAAATACACCGTGGCGGAAGTCGAGCGCGTGACGCGTCGCGCGTTTCAGCTGGCGCGCGAGCGCCGCAAGCACGTCACTTCGGTGGACAAGGCCAACGTGCTCGAAACCTCGCGACTGTGGCGCACCACCGTGCAGCGCATCGCCAACGAGTTCCCTGACGTGAAGCTGGAACACCAGCTGGTCGATTCGATGGCCATGCTGTTGCTCACCCAGCCGGGCAAGTACGACGTGGTGGTCACCGAGAACCTGTTCGGCGACATCCTCACCGACGAAGCCGCCGCGCTGGCCGGCTCGCTGGGCTTGCTGCCTTCGGCCTCGCTGGGCGAAGGCAAGGGTGGACTGTATGAGCCCATCCACGGTTCCGCGCCGGATATCGCCGGCCAGGGCGTGGCCAATCCCATCGGCGCGATTCTTTCCACCGCGATGCTGCTGCGCCATTCGCTGGGGCTGGAAGAAGAAGCAAGCACGGTGGAAGCGGCCGTGGCCGAAGTGCTGGAGCGCGGGCCGCATACCCGCGACATCGGCGGCGACGCCGGCACCCAACAGGTACTGGAGGCGGTATTGGCCGCCATCGACGAACACGCCTGCAACGCGGCAGCCTTTCTTCGCTGGGGGCGAGCATGCGGTTAAGCCTCGCCAAGTCATCGCCCTCCCCCTCACCGTCATCCCAGCGAACGCTGGGATCCAGTGACTTCTGCCTGGCAAAAAGGCGCTGGATTCCAGCTTCCGCTGGAATGACGGCTGTTTTGTTGGCGCTCGCAGTGCCTACAGAGTTCTTTTCACCGGAATGCATCCATGCGCAGTGACCTGATCAAGACCGGCCCCGACCGTGCCCCCGCGCGCGCCATGCTGCGCGCTACCGGGCTGGACGACGAAGCGATCGCCAAGCCGCTGGTAGCCGTGGTGCACACCTGGTCCAACGTCAGCCCGTGCAACCTCAATCTGCGAGAGCTGGCCGAACATGTCGCCGACGGCATCCGCGCCGCGGGCGGCACGCCGGTGGAGTTCAACACCATCGCGGTGACCGACGGCATCGCCATGGGCACGCCCGGCATGCGCGCCTCGCTGATCAGCCGCGAGGTAATCACCGATTCGATCGAGCTGGCCGTCGATGGCCATTGCCTCGATGCGATGGTGGTGCTGTGTGGCTGCGACAAGACCATTCCTGCCGCTGCGATGGCGATGGCGCGACTCAACATCCCGGCAGTCGCGATGTACGGCGGCACTATCGCGCACGGCACGCATGACAATCATCCCATCACCATCCAGCAAGTGTTCGAGGCGGTGGGTGCGCATGGCGCGGGCAAGATCAGCGATGAGGAACTCACCTCGGTCGAACGCGATGCCTGTCCCGGCGCGGGCGCCTGCGGCGGCCAGTTCACCGCCAACACCATGGCGATGGTGCTGTCCACGCTAGGCCTGTCGCCGCTGGGCTTCAACGACATTCCCGCCACGCATCCAGCGAAAGCGGTGGCCGCACGCCGTTGCGGCGAGCTGGTGATGGAGTGCCTGAAAGCAAACCGCACGCCACGCGAACTGCTCACCGAAACCGCGTTCCGCAATGCCGCGCGCATGGTCGCCGCCACCGCCGGCTCCACCAACGCCGTGCTGCACCTGCTCGCCATTGCGCGTGAAGCGGGCACGCCGTGGACGCTGGAGGATTTCGAGCCTGCATCCAAACACACGCCGGTGATTGCCGACCTCTTGCCCGGCGGTCGTTACACCGCTGTGGAAATGTTCGGCGCCGGCGGCAGCGCGCGCGTGGCGGAAGAACTGATCGCCGCGGGCATGCTGATCGATGCACCCACAGTCACCGGCCGCAGCCTGTTTGACGAAGTCGCCGCGGCACCGCGAGCTGAAACGCAGGACGTGGTGCATCCGGTGTCAAAGCCACTGAAGCCGCGCGGCGGCTATTCCATCCTCTACGGCAATCTCGCGCCGGAAGGTTGCATTCTCAAACTCGCCGGCAAGGGTGCCAACCACTTCGAAGGACGCGCCCGCGTGTTCGAAAGCGAGGAGCAGGCCTTTGCCGCCGTGCAGGGCGGCAACATCGAGAAGGGCGACGTCATCGTGATCCGCAACGAAGGCCCGGCGGGCGGCCCCGGCATGCGCGAGATGCTGGGCGTGACTGCCGCGCTGATCGGCCGCGGCCTGGGCGACGACGTGGCGTTGATCACCGATGGCCGTTTCTCCGGCGCCACCCACGGCTACATGGTCGGCCATATCGCACCGGAAGCGGCGCGCGGCGGCCCGATCGCGCTGCTGCATGAGGGCGATCGCATCCGCATCGACGCCGAATCGCGCCAGATAAGCACCACCGCCGACCTCGCCTCTCGTCGCGCCAGCTGGCAACCGCCTGCACCCAAGGTCACGCGCGGCGCCATGGCCAAGTACGTCGCACTGGTGGGCTCCGCTTCTGAAGGAGCCACCACGCAACCCATCGCATCACGCAGTCCATCCGCCTCTGTTTCCCGACACGTCAACGAAGACACGAACGCAGGAGTTACCGCATGAGCAACAACAACGACACGCTGGCCAAGGCCCGCATCGCCGTCCTTGGCTTTGGCAGCCAGGGCCGTGCCCACGCACTCAACCTGCGCGACTCCGGTCTGGACGTGGTGGTTGGCCTGCGCAAGGGTGGCCCCTCGTGGGAGAAGGCGCGCGCCGAGGGTTTCACCGTGGCCGAGCCGGGCGAGGCGGTGAAGGACGCCGACCTGGTCGCTGTGCTCACGCCGGACATGGTGCAGCCGCAGCTGTATCGCGAGCACATCGAACCGAACATCAAGCCGGGCGCCGCCCTGCTGTTCGCGCACGGCTTCAACGTGCACTTCAAGCAGATCGATCCGCGCGCCGACATCGACGTGATCCTGGTGGCGCCGAAGGGCCCGGGTGCGCTGGTGCGCCGCGAATATGAGATCGGTCGCGGCGTGCCCAGCATCTGGGCCGTGCACCAGGATGTCAGCGGCCACGCGGAAGCCCGGGCCAAGGCTTATGCCGATGGCATCGGCGGCGGTCGCGCGCTGCTGATCAAGACCGACTTCAAGGAAGAGACCGAGACCGATCTGTTCGGCGAACAGGCCGTGCTGTGCGGCGGCGCTAGCTCGCTGGTGCAAGCCGGCTTCGAAACTCTCGTAGAGGCCGGTTACCAGCCTGAGATCGCCTATTACGAAGTGCTGCACGAATTGAAGCTGATCGTGGATCTGTTCTACGAAGGCGGCATTGCGCGCATGCTGGAGTTCGTCTCCGAAACGGCGCAGTACGGCGACTACGTGAGCGGCCCGCGCGTGATCGATGCCGGCACCAAGGCGCGCATGAAGGACGTGCTCACCGATATCCAGGACGGCACCTTCGCGCGCAACTGGATCGCCGAGTACCAGGCCGGCTTGCCGAACTACAAGAAGTTCAAGCAGGCGGACCTGGAACATCCGGTGGAGCAGGTCGGCGCCAAGCTGCGTGCGCGCATGCCGTGGCTGCAGGCGAACGCGCCCAAGGCGTCGGCTGAGCCGCTGAAGAAAGTGGGTTGATGCCCTGCCCGTCATTCCTGCGAAAGCAGGAATCCAGCGTCTTTTGACGCGAGGAAGTGAGCCAAAAGCACTGGATCCCTGCTTTCGCAGGGATGACGAGCTAAAGAGTTTTCGGCAGCGTCAAAGGTTGTTGTTCGACTTAAGAGGGGTGCTTATCCCGCAAGCATGCAAGACCCTTCCTGGCCCTCCCCCGATGTTTGGGGGGAGGGCACTTTTCCAACCAACTCGACCCGCCGATCCATCGGCGAATCCAGGGGAACCCGACCATCGTGAACTTGCCACTGCAACGTGCTCTTGAAAGTCGCGACATGCCCGCATCGACGCATGCGCTCGCCGGCCAGACCATGAGCGGTGCAGAAGTCGTCGTACAGGTGTTGGCCGATGAAGGCGTCGACGTGCTGTTCGGCTATTCGGGTGGTGCCATTTTGCCGGTGTACGACGCAGTATTCCGATTCAATGCCACGCACTTGTCGCCGATGGGCGGCGAGCCGATGCCGTTGATCGTGCCCGCCAACGAGCAGGGTGCGGGCTTCATGGCGGCCGGCTATGCGCGCGCTTCCGGCAAGGTGGGCGTGGCCATCGTCACCTCCGGGCCAGGCGCCACCAATATGGTTACGCCGGTGCGCGATGCGATGTCCGACTCCGTGCCGATGGTGGTGATCTGCGGCCAGGTTCCGACCGGGGCGCTCGGCAGCGATGCCTTCCAGGAAGCGCCGGTCAGCAACATCATGAGCCCCTGCGCCAAGCACGTGTTTCTGCTCACCGATCCCTCGCGGCTCGAAATCACTTTGCGCACGGCGTTTGAGATCGCGCGCAGTGGTCGTCCCGGCCCAGTGGTCGTGGACATTCCCAAGGATGTGCAGAACAGTTCGCTCACCTTCGCCGGCGAAGGCAGCTTGCCCATCCCCGGCTACCGCGCCCGCCAGCACGCCATTCAAAATGCCCGGGTGGAAGATGCCCAATGCGCGGCCTTTTTCGAGGCGCTGGCCAAGGCGAAGCGGCCGCTGATCTACGCCGGCGGCGGCATCATCGCCAGCGAGTCGTCGGCCACACTGCGTGCCTTCGTCAAACAGTTCGGCCTCCCCGTGACGACTACCCTGATGGGCATCGGCGCGATCGACACCACCGATCCGCTCGCGCTGCATATGCTCGGCATGCACGGCACTGCCTATGCCAACTACGCCGTGGACGACTGCGATTTCCTGCTGGCGCTGGGCGCCCGCTTCGACGATCGCGTGGCCAGCGTGCCTGAGCGCTTCGCGCCGCATGCGCGTTTCATCGCACAGATCGACATCGACCCAGCCGAGATCGGCAAGGTGAAGTTGGTGGACTGGCACCATCATGGCGACCTCGACGCCACGCTGTCGCGCCTGCAGCAGTACGGCATCCGTCACGGCCTGCACTTCGCGAACGACGGGCGTTATGCGGACTGGCACGCCCACATCGCCGCGCTCAAGCACACCCATGCGCTGAACTATGACCGCGACAGCGCGTTGATCCAGCCGCAGGCGGTGATCCAGGCCATCAACGAACATACGCAGGGCCGCGCCGTGATCAGCACGGGCGTGGGCCAGCACCAGATGTGGGCTGCGCAATATTTCGATTTCCGCGAGCCGCGTCATTGGCTCACCTCGGGCTCCATGGGCACCATGGGTTTTGGCTTGCCCGCCGCCATTGGCGCGCAGTTCGCGCGGCGAGACACCGTGGTGATCGACATCGACGGGGACGCCAGCATCCGCATGAACCTGGGCGAGCTGGAAACCGTCACCACCTATGGGCTGCCGGTGAAGGTCGTGGTGCTCAACAACATCGGCGACGGCATGGTGCGCCAGTGGCAGAAGCTGTTCTTCCGCGGCCGCTTCGCCTCGTCCGACAAGAGCCTGCACAAGAAGGACTTCATCAAGGCTGCGCAGGCTGATGGTTTCGAATGGGCGAAGCGCTTGGAGGACAGGGCGGAACTGGCGGAGACGATCGCGGACTTTCTTGCCTTCGATGGTCCGGCGTTTCTTGAAGTGATGATCGATCCGGATGCCGGTGTGTATCCGATGGTCGGGCCCGGTGCGACGTATGCGCAGATGATCACCGGCGATTTCATTCCGTCACGAGTGGCGCCGGCGACGGACGGCGACGCCGCATCGGACATGTTTTGATCGTCGTTCCAGCGAAAGCTGGAACCTGGCGCCTTTCAGCCTTACAAGGCGCTGGATGACCAGCCATCGGCTGTTGATAAACCGTCTCCAGCTTTCGCTGGAATGACGGATGGGCGGTGATACGGGGAACATCAATGAAACACACACTATCCATCCTGCTTCAAAACGAATCCGGCGCCCTGATGCGCGTGGCCGGCCTGTTCGCCGCGCGCCATTGCAATATCGACACGCTCACCGTCGCCGCCACCGAAGATCCGGCCGTATCGCAACTCACCCTGGTGCTGCACGGAGCGGACGCCACCGTCGAGCAGATCATCAAGCAGACGCGCAAACTGGTGGATGTGATCGAGGTAAGTCACCCGCTCGCCGCGCCATGAATGCGCTTGCTGCCACGCTCGAGATCGACCCGCTGAGCGAGCACGAACTGTTGCGCCAGACGGTGGGTGCGCGCGTCTACGACGTAGCGCGCGAAACCGCGTTGGAACCGGCAACGCTGCTGTCCACGCGACTGGGCCAGCAAGTCTTGCTCAAGCGCGAGGACCAGCAGCCGGTTTTTTCGTTCAAACTGCGCGGTGCCTATAACCGCATGTGTCAGCTGGATACGACGCAACGCGCACGTGGCGTGATCGCCGCCTCCGCGGGCAACCATGCCCAAGGGGTGGCGCTGGCAGCGGCGCGGCTCGGCGTCCACGCGGTCATCGTGATGCCGGTCACGGCGCCCCAGGTCAAGGTGGACGCCGTACGCCGCTTTGGTGGCGAACACGTAGATGTCGTGCTGACCGGCGACTCCTATAGCGATGCGCAAGCCGCGGCGGCACGACTGCAGCACGAACACGGCTACACCTTCGTCCATCCCTTCGACGATCCCGCCGTGATCGCCGGGCAGGCCACCGTGGGCATGGAAATCCTGCGCCAGCATCCGGGACCGCTGCACGCGATCTTCGTGCCGGTCGGCGGTGGCGGCCTGCTCGCAGGCGTGGCGGCTTATGTAAAAGCGTTGCGACCGGACGTGAAAGTGATCGGCGTGCAGACCTGTGATTCGGACGCGATGCTGCAATCGCTGCAGGCGGGCGCGCCGGTGTCGCTGCCGGAAGTCGGGCTGTTCGCCGATGGCACGGCGGTGAAGCGCGTAGGCGATCTCACCTTTGCGCTGTGCCAGCGCCATGTGGACGCGATGCTGCGAGTAGACACGGACGCGATCTGCGCGGCCATCCGCGATGTCTTCCAGGACACCCGCAGCGTGCCCGAACCCGCCGGCGCGCTCGCGCTGGCAGGGCTCAAGCAATACGTCGCCACGCACGGCGTCTCGGAACACCCGATGGTTGCCGTCGTCTCGGGCGCCAACCTCAACTTCGACCGGCTGCGCTTTGTGGCCGAGCGCGCGGAAGTGGGCGAGCAGCGGGAAGCGGTATTCGCGGTGACCATCCCCGAGGAACGCGGCAGCTTCCGCCGTTTCTGCGAGGCGCTGGATCAGCGCAGCATCACGGAATTCAACTACCGCATCGGCAATGCCAGCGAGGCGCATATCTTCGTCGGCGTGCAGACCGCGCATGGCGATGAGCGCGAAACGCTGATCGATGCATTCCGTGCGCACGGTTTCGGCGTTCTGGATCTCACCGACGACGAGCTCGCCAAGCTGCATCTGCGCCACATGATAGGTGGCAGCTCACCACTGGCCAGCGACGAGCAGCTGTTCCGCTTCGAGTTCCCCGAACGCCCGGGCGCGCTGACGCGCTTTCTGGGTCATATGCATCCGGACTGGAATATCAGCCTGTTCCATTACCGCAACCAGGGCGCGGATTACGGGCGCATCCTGGTCGGTATTCAGGTGCCGCCGGATGAACGCCTCCTGTTTCAAGCGTTTCTGGACACGCTCGGTTACCCATTTCGCGATGAAAGCGAAAACCCGGCGTATCGGTTGTTGTTGAGGGAATGAGGCAGGCCAGTCGCGCGCAGGGTGCGCTCCCACAGGGAGCCCTCAGGGAGCTGGATCCTCCTGTGGGAGCGCACCCTGTGCGCGACGCTCTCCGTCACGGCTCAACCACCTCCAGCTCAAACACATGGTTGTCGTAATCGCTGAAATACAGCGCCGTATCCTCGCGGGCCATCTGATAATCCAGCGCCAGCTCGTCCATGCGCCGCGCGCAATCGAGCTGCTCCTGCTTGGTCACGGCGAACGCGATGTGGTCGCCGTTGCGTGATGCGGGGCCTTGACCGCGGATCAGGGCAAACTCCAGCCCCGCCAGCGCCACGATGACCTCGGCATGGTTATCGGCCGGGTCCTCTTCGCGCAGGATGCGCGCATCCTCGAACACGCCGGTCAAAAGGTGGGCGGTGCGCGTGGGGTGGGCAACGATCAGGGCGACGTGGCTCAGGGCTTTGGGCACGGGCTCAGCTCCGGTCGGGAAAGTTGAAAGTTTAGGCCGCTTTGTGACCGTGTTGCGACAACACGCGCCCTGCAAACCGGCGCTGCGTCACGCTACCCATGACGGTGGGCCACGCTACACTTGATGGATGGCTCCTACTTCCCGCAAGCGCCAGCGGCGCAACCTGCCGACCACGAATACACCGCGTCCGCGCCCCGCCGTGGGCCCCAAGCCGACGCGCACCGCACAGCCGGCGGATAGTTCCTCCCGCGCGACGCGCGTGCTCGACTGGTTGCTGCAACGCTTGCCGGCGCCCTATCGCAGCAAGGCGCGCGACTATCTGGTGCTGACCCGCATGGATCGCCCGATCGGCGCGCTGCTCCTGCTGTGGCCGACCTGGTGGGCGCTGTGGCTGGCGGCCTCGGATTTCCCGCCGCTGAAGCTGCTGGTCATCTTCACACTGGGCGTGTTCTCGATGCGCGCGGCCGGTTGCGCCATCAACGATTTCGCCGACCGCAAGCTCGATCCCCAGGTGGAACGGACCGCGGGGCGGCCCATCGCCGCGGGGCGCGTGACGCCGCGCGAGGCCTTGATCTTGTTCGCCAGCCTGCTGGTGTTCTCGTTCGTGCTGGTGCTGTTCACCAACAAGCTCACCATCTGGCTGTCCTTCGCAGGCGCCGGGCTGGCGGCGATCTATCCGTTCACCAAGCGCTACACGCACCTGCCGCAGGTCGTGCTGGGCGCGGCGTTTGGCTGGGCCATCCCGATGGCGTTCGCGGCCGTGATGAATACCGTGCCGCCGGTGGGCTGGCTGCTGTTCATCGCCAACATCATCTGGTCGGTGGTGTACGACACCCAATACGCCATGGTGGACCGTGACGAGGACATCAAGGCCGGCGCCAAGTCCACCGCCATCCTGTTTGGCGACGCGGACCTGCCCATCCTGGGCATCCTGATGGCCACCTTCCTGCTGGCCATGCTGCTGGTGGGCCAACGCGCCACGCTGGGGTGGCCCTACTGGCTGGGCCTGCTGGTGGCCGCCGGCCTGTTCGGCTGGCAGATGTGGCGCATCCGCAGCCACGACCGTGCCGCCTGCCTGTGGGCCTTCCGCAACAACAACTGGCTGGGTATGGCGGTGTGGATCGGCATCGTGCTGGCGCTGGCGTTCCGCTAAGCCGCCTCACCCCTCTTCCCCTGTGCGCGACAGCCCGCCGCCGCGGCGGCGGGCGAGGTTGCGTCGCGCACAGGGTGCGCTCCCACAGGGGATATCCACATGGCTTGCAACTTCCCCCGCCTACCCTGTCGATTCCACGCGGGATCGTTCGTCGTGTGCATAAGAGCCACACCACGACAGGAGCAAGCACATGCGATTCGTAGCCATGGTCAGGGCCACCCGGGCCTCCGAAGCCGGCGAGATGCCGAGCGAGAAACTGCTGACCGAAATGACCCGCTTCAACGAGGAGCTGGTCAAGGCCGGGGTGATGCTGGCCGGCGAGGGCCTGCACCCCAGCAGGAGCGGTGCGCGCGTGCGCTACGAGGGCGATAAGCGCACCGTCATCGACGGCCCGTTTACGGAAACCAAGGAGTTGATCGCCGGTTTCTGGGTGCTGCAGCTGAGCTCGCTGGAAGAAGCCATCGAGTGGATGAAGCGCGCACCCAATCCGTTCGAGGACGGCGCCTCGGAGATCGAGATCCGCCGCGTGTTCGAAGCGGAGGATTTCGGCGACGCATTCACGCCCGAGGCACGCGAACTCGAAGCCCAGCAGCGCGCCCGCATGGGCGATCCACACTGAAACCGCCAGGAGACGTAGCCATGCTGATCCAGCCATACCTGTTCTTCGACGGCCGCTGCGAGGAAGCCCTCGCTTTCTACGGCAAGGCCGTGGGCGCGCAGGTGCAAACGCTGATGCGATTCAAGGACAGCCCCGAACAGCCGGGCGACCAGGCCGCCGGCCCACGCCCGCCGCATGGCGAGAAAATCATGCACGCCTCGATGCGGATTGGCGAGTCGCTGGTCAATGCATCGGACGGCGAATGCGGCGGCGCGCCGGATTTTCGCGGCTTCTCGCTGGTGATCAACGCCAAGGACGATAGCGAGGCCAAGCGCTCGTTCGAGGCCCTGCTGGAAGGCGGCGGCGAGGTGGCCATGCCGCTGTCCAAGACGTTCTTTGCCTCGAGCTTCGGCATGCTGCGCGATCGCTTTGGTGTGCACTGGATGGTGATGTCGCCGCCCTGATTCGGACGGCGGCATGGTGCGCGCGAACTTGCGCCGTCAGCGGCATGGTGTTGTGATCGGCGGCCATGACGGCCACCGACATCCATCGCACTATCGAAGCGGTCTGGCGCATGGAATCGCCGCGACTGATCGCCGGTCTCGCCCGCATCGTCCGCGACGTGGGCGTGGCCGAGGAAATGGCGCAGGACGCGCTGGTCACGGCGCTGGAGCAGTGGCCGCAGACCGGCGTGCCGCGCAATCCCGGCGCCTGGCTGATGACCACCGCCAAGCACCGCGCGATCGACCAGATGCGGCGCCACGCGCTGCATCGTCGCAAGGAAGGGGAACTGACGCGCGAGATCGAAGACCAGCTCGAACAATCCGTGGGAGACCCGGATGCCATGCTCGACAATCCGGTCGGTGATGATCTGCTCAGCCTGATATTCACGGCATGCCATCCGGTGCTGTCCACCGAGGCGCGCGTGGCGCTGACGCTGCGCCTGCTCGGCGGCCTGACCACCAGCGAGATCGCGCGCGCCTTCCTGGTGCCCGAACCCACCGTCGCGCAGCGCATCGTGCGCGCCAAACGCACGCTCAGCGAAGCGCAGGTACCGTTCGAAGTGCCGCGCGGCGAAGAACTCGCGCAGCGCCTCGCCTCGGTGCTGGAAGTGGTCTATCTGATCTTCAACGAAGGCTATGCGGCCACCTCGGGCAGCGACTGGATGCGGCCTGCGCTGTGCGAGGAAGCCATGCGCCTGGGCCGCGTGCTCGCCGGCCTGGCGCCGGCCGAAGCCGAGGTGCACGGGCTGGTGGCACTGATGGAAATCCAGGCGTCGCGCACGGCCGCACGACAAGGGCCGCACGGCGAGCCCATCCTGCTCGGCGAGCAGAACCGCGGACGCTGGGACCAACTGCTCATCCAACGTGGCCTGGCTGCGCTGCAACGCGCCGAGGCCCTGGGCGGCGCCGAGCGTCCATACACACTGCAGGCCGCGATCGCTGCGTGCCATGCGCGAGCGCGCACCGTGGAAGCTACCGACTGGTCGCGCATCGCCGCGCTCTACGACACGCTCGCACGCCGCCTGCCCTCGCCGGTGGTGGCACTCAATCGCGCGGTGGCGCACGCGCAGGCATTCGGCCCCGAGATCGGACTGAGCCTGGTGGATGCACTGCGCGACGAACCCCTGCTGCGCCACTATCACCTGTTGCCCAGCGTGCGCGGCGACCTGCTCGGCAAGCTGGGTCGGCACGCCGAAGCGCGCGGGGAATTCGAACGCGCCGCTTCGCTCACACGCAACGAGCGCGAGCGGGAGTTGCTGTTGCAGCGTGCGGCCGCCAGTAGCGCGGCCTGAGCGTGATCACTGGATGGCGTGCGGCGGAAAGCGCAGGACCAATCCAATGATCGCAGCGTAACCAAGCGCCGCCAGCAACAGGCTGAGCAGCACCACGAACACCAGCCGCAGTACACCTTTGGCAGCCCAGCCAAGCTTGTTCACGCCTACGCCTTGCACAGCCGATTGGCCCGATAAGCGTCAAGACTGGGCACCACGCCATACATGGTTTCGACGAACGCATTGCGCTCGTGCCACATCACTTCCATGTCCCACAGGCAAAACGAATAGCGCGAGAGATCCTCGACCCAGCCGGTGGCATCTTCCGCCGCCACCGCGATGAACATCTCGTTGTCGTTGCCCCACCAGCCGAGTACCAGATAGCGCGCCTGTGCCGCTTCGTGGCAGACAGCGAATGCCGGCGTTTCCGACCATGCGATGGGGCGCGCGCGCTTCATGGCCGCCATGCGCGGCAAATACCGCGAGATATCCACGGCGTCGTGGCCGACGGCAATCGTGTAGATCTTGATGCCGTCGGCGTCCGTGTCGGCAGGCAGGCTCACGATGGGACGGGGGCGATACATGGCCTTGGCTTCCTCTCTGGGCGATCGAAAGAACGGGGCTCGCCAGCGCATCATCGCACTCCATTGCGCCTGGGCGTATCTGCCGATTAAATGGCGCGGCGAGTTCCCGCGGGAGCCCGCGGCCGCTGGTCGGCCGTCCTCGCATCGAAGCGCAGTTCCCCCTCTGATCGTTCATCGTGAAGGAGCAAGGCATGGAACGTTCGTATCGGGCATCAACCACCGTGCTGGCAGGCGGCGACGCGTGGAGCCCCAGCGGCGCCGAACCCCTGGCGCAGGCACGCCTCTCCCAGCAGTGGCTGGCGCTCTGCATGATGTCGCTGGGCGCGCTGGGTTTCATCTATGGCGACGTCGCCATGGTGTGGCAACACCTGCCTATCGAGCACATGCCAGGGGCTCGGCCCATCGCCTATCTGTTTGCGCTGATCGAACTGGTGGCCGGCATCGGCCTGCTGCTGCGCAACTGGGCAAAGCCCGCATCGGTCTTGCTGGTGGTCTTCATGCTGGTGTGGACGGTGCTGCTCAAATTGCCCGCCGTGATCGTGGTGCCATCCATGGAAGCCACCTGGCTGGGCTTCGGCGAGATTGCAGTGATCTTCGCGGGCGCCTGGGTGCTGTTTGCCTGTCACATGGGGGAACGCAGCGGGTGGTTGCGTCACCTCACCGGACGACGCGGGGTGCGTGCGGCGCGCGTGGTGTTTGCGCTAGCGCTGCCGATGATCGGGCTGTCTCACTTTGTTTACAGCGAGCAGACGGCAGCGCTGATCCCGAGCTGGCTGCCGTATCCGCTCGGCTGGGCGTACTTCACCGGCGCCTGCAGCATCGCCACCTGCCTGGCGGTGTTGCTTGGCGTGCTGCCGCAGCTGGCGGCACGGCTCGAAGCGGCGATGCTATGGATCATCACCCTGCTGGTCTGGGTGCCTACGGTGATCGCCGCGCCCCACGACCGCACCGGCTGGACGGCGCTGGCGATCTCCGCCGCCATCGCATGCGGGGCCTGGGTAGTCTCCGATTCGTACCGGGCAGTCCCCTATCGTTCCGCCTGAAAGCTGTGGACCGCATCGAGCACGCGCGCTGAATACACCAGCGCCGCGCCGGCATTCATGGCCACCGCCACGCCCAGGGCTTCGGCAATTTCATCCTGGCTGGCGCCCTGTTTCAGCGCCTCAGCCGTATGCACGGTGATGCAGCCGTCGCAGCGGGTGGTGACAGCCACCGCCAGCGAAATCAGTTCGCGCGTCTTGGCGTCCAGGTGCCCGGTCTTGCTGCCGGCCGCGGACAGGGTCTGGTAGCCGGCCACCGTATCGGGACTCAGCTTGGCGATCTCGCCAATACGGCCGAGCAGCTGTTTGCGGTATTCAGGCCAATTCAGCATGACGCTCTCCTGGGGGTACAACACCCTCATGCTGCGCCCGATCGACGAGCGGCGTGAATAAGCCAGCATGGATACCACGATGGTTTGGTGCCGGACGGCCCGCGTCTTGCAGGTCGTCTGAAAAACCTCGACGAGTACGCGCGCGGGGCTTGGTATTGGCGACCCGTTCTGTTCGAATCGGAGTCACACGCGCACCGGGTGACTGAGGAAATCGCACATGCATCAAGCTGGGTTTGAAGGCGCCTTGTTCGCATCCATTGGCCTGTCTCCCCTTGCGACACTGGTGACCAACCCGCGCCTGCCGGATAACCCGATCGTTTGCGTCAATGCCGCGTTCTGCGAGCTCACCGGCTACCGGGAGGACGAAATCCTGGGACGAAATTGCCGTTTCCTGCAGGGCGCCGGCAGCGAGCCTGATCAACGCGCCTTGCTGCGCGACGCCATCGCCAACGGGCGACCCTCGCTGACCGTGCTCACCAATTACCGCAAAGACGGCACCGCGTTCCGCAATGCCGTGATGGTGGCGCCGCTGATCGGCGCCGACGGCAACGTCGAGTACTTCATCGGCTCGCAGATGGACGTCTCCGGCACGCCCGATCGCGCGCACAACCAGCGCATCGCCCATGCCTCGGCCCTGGTTGGCGCGCTCACGCCACGGCAAAAGCAGGTGCTGGAACACATGTCGCGCGGCATGCGCAACAAGCAGATCGGCGATCTGCTGGGCATCGAAGAGAAGACTGTGAAGATGCACCGCGCCAGCCTGCTCAAGCGACTGGGAGCGACCACCAGCGCCGATGCCATCCGTATTGCGATCGAGGCACGCAGTCCGCACTGACAACGTTGTCGTTTGCCGACCCTGGCCTAAAGGTCGTATTGCTGGGGTACCGATGCGAGCGTTAGAAAAGCACGGGGGAATCGCGATTCCGCGCATTCGTGCTGCGAGTGGCTTGCCACGCGGGATGACAGCGCACGACATTCCCACCGATCGCCGCGCCAGCGTCGCCGTTGCATGCACGCTACACACTGGTGGTCGGCCGTGCTTTGGAACGCAGCAAGCGGGGACGTGCAGCGTCATGTGGCGGGAACTCGAAGGTTCCAGGGATCGCAATGCGCCTGACGAAGGCAAGGTGGAAAGCCGCGCGCGGTTTCTCGTCGATGCGTCCTTTCCAACGCGTGGCGTTGAATTGCTGCGTTCGGCAGGCGCCCAGGTTTGGACGCCCGCCGACTGCGGCCTGGTCGATCAAACCGACGCTGCCCATGCCGCCTATGCGCGAGAGCGCGAACTGGTGTTGCTCACCTGCAATCCCGACTTTCTCGATCTGCAACGTTTTCCGCTGCAACATGGATCGGCCATCTTCGTGTTTCAATTCGGCAGCGGCTCGGTGAATGACCTGCGCCGTGCGCTGCGCTGTCTCGCGCCGGTTCTCGGCAGCAGCTGTTTCAGCGCAGGCTGCACGGTCGAGGCGAGCAGCACCGGCTGGGCCCGCTACCACTGTCCCGGCAACGGCACCCGCCAGCGCCGCAAGTACCGCCTCTGGCACGGCAAGCTGCAGGAGTGGATGGGCGAATCCTGCGAGACCGCCTAGGTTTTCGCCGCTGGCGCACGTGCCAGCGCCCAGACATCGACGCGTTGCACGCCTGCCCGCTTCAACACACGCGCGCATTCGCTCAGCGTTGCGCCGGTGGTCATCACGTCGTCAAACAGCGCCACGTGCGCCGGCCAGGTCGTGTGCGGTCGTGCGGTGAAGACGCCGCGCACGTTGCGGCGACGGGCCAGGGCGCCCAGCTCGGTTTGCGCCGGAGTGGCGCGCGAGCGCATCAAGGCATCGCGTTGGGACGCGGGACCGAGACGCTTCGCCAGGGGCTTCGCCAGTTCGATCGCTTGGTTGTAGCCACGCTCGCGCAGCCGGCCGACATGCAGCGGCACCGGCAGCAGCCACGCGGGCATCGTCGATGGTGGCGCTTCCCGCAACCACAGCGACGAGAGCACGCGGCCCGCGGCCAGGTCGGCGCCAAACTTGAAACGCGATTCCAGCCGGTCCAGTGGCCATGCATAACGGAATGGCACCCAAGCTGCATCCCAGGGCGGCGGACGGCGCTGGCATTGGCCGCATAGCGCGGCCGCTTGCGCCAGGGGCAGCGCGCAGCGTGCGCAACACGCCTGGTTGCGCGGAAGCTCGGCGGCACAGTGGCGGCACAGATCCAAACCGTCGTCGCCCTTGGCGCCACACAGCAGGCACCGATAAGGGAGAACAAAGCGTTGCAGTGCCCCGAGCAGGGGTCGCCAGAGTGCGGGCGCGTCCATGCGCAGCGGTCGCTCAGGCTTTGGGCTTGAACAGCGCGGCGTCTAGGATCGACCACAGATGGATGATCCAGCCCAGCCAGACGATCCACAGGATGGCGGCCAGCACGAACATCACCAGCGCGATCCAGAAACGCCCCTGCACCAGCTGGCCCAGTCCTGGGATGAAGAAACTGCAGATGGCTGCGAGCACGTTGCCCGAGCTGCCTTGTCCCGCACTCATGCCAGCCACTCCCGCTTGGTGAATGGCTCGATGGTAGCGGCAGCCATACGTCCGCGCATCGTCAACCCGTGACTATCACCTAAAGTTGACAAGAAAAGACGCGCTGCCACACTTGTCGCAGTCCCCAACTCCCAGAGCTGTCGCCATGGCCCACCCCATCCGTCACGACTGGACGCGCGCCGAAGTGGCCGCGCTGTTCGCGCTGCCGTTCAACGAACTGCTGTATCGCGCCCACAGCGTGCATCGCGAACACCACGATCCGAACGCGGTACAGGTATCCACCCTGCTCTCGATCAAGACCGGCGGCTGCCCGGAAGACTGCGCGTATTGCCCGCAGGCCGCGCGCTACGACACCGGCGTGCAGGCACAGAAGCTGATGAGCGTGGAAGCCGTGCTCGAACGCGCCAAGGCCGCCAAGAGCGCCGGCGCCAGCCGCTTCTGCATGGGCGCCGCCTGGCGCAGCCCGAAGGACCGCGACGTGCAGAAGGTCGCCGAGATCGTGCGCGCCGTGAAGGGCCTGGGCCTGGAAACCTGCGCCACGCTGGGCATGCTCAATGGCGAGCAGGCCAAGACGCTCAAGGGCGCCGGCCTGGACTTCTACAACCACAACCTGGACACCGCGCCGGAGTTCTACGGCGAGATCATCCACACTCGCCAGTACCAGGATCGCCTGGACACGCTCGAACACGTACGCGAAGCCGGCCTGAAAACCTGCTGCGGCGGCATCGTGGGCATGGGCGAAACGCGCGACCAGCGCGCCGGCCTGCTGCAGACCCTGGCCAACCTGCCGGAACATCCCGAGTCCGTGCCGATCAACCAGCTGGTGCAGGTGGAAGGCACCCCGCTCAGCGGCACCGACGCGATCGACCCGTTCGACTTCGTGCGCACCATTGCCGTGGCCCGCATCCTGATGCCCGCCTCGATGGTCCGCCTCTCCGCCGGCCGCCAGCAGATGGACGACGCCGTGCAGGCGCTGTGCTTCTTCGCCGGCGCCAACTCGATTTTCTACGGCGAAAAGCTGCTCACCACCGGCAACCCGGACGTGGAACACGACCGCCGGTTGTTCGAGCGCTTGAATCTGCATGCGCTGGAAGTGGTGGAGACCTCGGGCACCGTGCACGCGGATATCGTGGAGCACTGCGCGGCCTGATAGGTCCCCTAACTCCTGTGGGAGCGCACCCTGTGCGCGACGGGCCCGGAGCGCACGCTGCATGACGCGACCATCGATGACAGAGGTACACCACCGCGCCGCGGTCGCGCACAGGGTGCGCTCCCACAGGGAGGCGCCTCACGATGCGCACTGACCTGCTCACCCGCCTCGCCGCACAGACGCAACAGCGTGAACAGGCCGGCCTGCGCCGCCGCCTGCACACGGTGACCCACGCCGACGGCATGTGGCTGGAACGCAACGGCCGCCGCCTGCTGTCGTTCTGCAGCAACGACTATCTCGGCCTGGCGCAGCATCCCTCGTTGATCGACGCACTCAAACGCGCTGCCGACGGCGATGGCGTCGGCAGCGGTTCAGCGCATCTGATCTGCGGACATCGCAACACACATGCCGCGCTCGAAGAAGCGCTCGCCGAGTGGACCGGCCGCGAACGCGCACTTCTATTCTCCACCGGCTACATGGCCAATCTCGGCGTGATGCAGGCACTGCTCACGCGCGACGACGTGTGTGTACAGGACAAGCTCAACCACGCCTGCCTGCTCGATGGCGCGCAGCTCGCCGGCTGCGAGCTGAAGCGCTATCCGCATGCCGACGTGGAAGGCGCCGGGCGCCAGCTGCGCGCACGACCCGAGGCCGCTGCGCTGCTCGCCACCGATGGCGTGTTCAGCATGGATGGCGATATCGCGCCGCTAGCCGGACTGGCCGCGCTGTGCCGGCGCGAAGGCGCGACCTTGATGGTCGACGACGCGCACGGCCTGGGCGTATTGGGCGAGCACGGCGAAGGCAGCGTATCGGCCGCCGGCCTCACACAGGACGACGTCCCCGTACTGATGGCCACGCTGGGCAAAGCCCTGGGTTGCAGCGGCGCGTTTGTGGCCGGCCCCGCCGCCTTCATCGACGGACTGGTGCAGTCCGCGCGCACTTACATCTACACCACCGCCATGCCGCCCGCGCTGGCCGCTGCGACGCTTGCCGCGGTAAGGCTCGTGCAAACGGAAGGCTGGCGACGCGAGAAACTCCACACCCTGATCGCCCGCTTCCGTGCGGGTGCGGCGCAACTCGGCCTGCCGCTGATGCCCTCGCCCACGGCCATCCAGCCCCTGCTGCTGGGCGATGCGCAAGCCGCACTGGCGGCCTCCGAGGCGCTCGAACGGGCGGGTTTCCTGGTCACCGCCATCCGCCCGCCCACCGTGCCGCAGGGCAAGGCCCGCCTGCGCATCACCTTGTCGGCGGCCCACCAGGAAGGCGAGGTGGACCGCCTGCTGGAGGCGCTTTCCCGGCTCCCGCTGGCCGGCCCCGTATAATGGCGGTCTTGCCGTACCCCTCCCCTGTCATGTCCATCATCAATCTTTCCGCCTATCGCTTCGTCGGCCTGGACGATCTCCCTGCGCTGCGCGAGCGCATCCTTGAGCGCTGCGAAGCGCTGGCGCTCAAGGGCACGATCCTGCTCGCGCCCGAAGGCATCAACCTGTTTCTGGCGGGTCCGCGCGAACCCGTCGATGCCTTCATGGCCTGGTTGCGCACCGATCCGCGCTTCGCCGGGCTGGAGCCCAAGGAATCGATCTCCGAGGACGTACCGTTCGGCCGCATGCGCGTGCGCCTGAAGAAGGAGATCATCACCATGCGCATGCCGACCATCCGCCCCGAAGGCGGTCGTGCGCCGTCGGTGGCGCCTGCGACGCTGGAGCGCTGGCTGGCACAAGGCCATGACGACGACGGTCGCGAGGTCGTGTTGATCGACACGCGCAACGACTACGAAACCGACGTCGGCCTGTTCGAAAACGCGGTGGACTATCGCATCGGCAGCTTCACCGCGTTTCCCGATGCCATCGCAGCCGACCGCACGCGCTTCGAGAACAAGACGGTGGTCTCCTACTGCACCGGCGGCATCCGTTGCGAGAAAGCGGTGCTGCATATGCAGGACATCGGCATGGACAACGTTTACCAGCTCGAAGGCGGCATCCTGAAGTACTTCGAAGAAACCGACGGCACGCACTGGCGCGGCGAGTGCTTCGTATTCGATGAGCGCGGCGCGGTGGACAAGAGCCTGGCGCCTGCGCTCCTGCCCGCCAACAACGAGAGTCTTGGGTGAGCCTGCATATCGAAACCCACGGCCACGGCGAAATCCCCGTCGTGATCCTGCACGGCTGGGCCATGCATGGCGGCATGATGGAACCGCTGTGCGAAGCACTCGCCGATCGCTGCACCCTGCACGTGGTCGATCTTCCCGGTCACGGTTACTCGCGCGACAGCACGCTGCCACTGGAGCCGTCGCTCGTCGCCGAAGCGATTGCACGCATGACGCCGCCGGCGATCTGGGTCGGCTGGTCGCTTGGCGGACTGGTCGCGATGACCGCTGCGCTGGAACATCCGCAGCATGCGCGTGCACTGGGGGTGATCGACGGCACGCCGAAATTCTCGCGCGACGACAGCTGGCCCCATGGCAGCGATCCCAAGCTGGTGCGCCAGCTGGCCGACGATCTGGAAACCGACTATCACGGCACGCTGGAGCGCTTTATTGCGCTCGAAGCGATGGGCAGCCGCGATCCGATCGCCGAAGTACGCCACCTGCGCAGCCTGATCTTCCAGCGCGGCGAGCCGAACCTGCGCGTGCTGCAGGAAGGCATCCGCATCCTGGAAACCGCCGACCGCCGCGCCGATCTGGCCACGCTGAGCGTGCCCAATGCCTGGATCGTCGGCCGTCGCGATCGCATCGTGCCGCCGCCCGCCATGGCATGGTCGGCCGAACAGGCGCATGGCAGCTATGTGGAAATCGCACACGCGGGCCATGCGCCGTTCTTTGGTTATGCAAGCGAGGTCGCCAACGCCCTGGCGCCGCTGCTGGACAGTTTTCGATGACCGACTCGCATTTCGACCGCCGGCAGGTACGCCGCAATTTCAGCCGCGCGGCCACCACCTACGAACAGCACGACGCGCTGCAGCGCGAAGTGCAGACACTGCTACTCGATCGCCTGGGCTTCTACCTGGAAACACCGGAACGCGTCATCGACGTGGGCGCCGGTCCGGGCCGCGGCACGGCGTTGCTGCGCAAGCGCTATCCGAAGGCGCAGCTGATTGCGATGGATCTGGCGCTGCCCATGCTGCGCGCCGCCAAGAAGAACATCAGCTGGCTCAAGCCGTTCCAGCGCGTGTGCGCCGAAGCGACCTCGCTGCCGCTGCCCGACCACAGCGTGGACGTGCTCCATTCCAACCTGTGCTTCCAGTGGATCGATGATCTGCCAGCGCTGTTCGGCGAATGCGTGCGTGTGCTCAAGCCCGGCGGTCTGCTGGTGTTCTCCACCTTCGGTCCCGATACCTTGAAGGAGTTGCGCGCCGCCTGGGCCGACGCCGACCAGCAGCCGCACGTGAGCCGCTTCCTCGACATGCACGATCTGGGTGACGCCATGATCAGCGCCGGCCTGCGCGATCCCGTACTCGACGTGGATCGTTACACGCTCACTTACAGCGAACCGCGCCAGCTGCTCAAGGAACTTCAAGGGCTGGGCGCCACCAACGCCGACCGCGAACGCGAACGACACCTGCTGGGCAAGCGGCATTACCAGCGCATGCTGGCGGCCTACGAAACCATGCGTGTGGATGGCCGCATTCCCGCCACCTGGGAGGTCGTCACCGCGCACGCCTGGGGCCCGCCGCCGGGACAATCGCGGCGCCTGGCGGGCGGCGGTGAAATGGCCAGCTTCTCCATCGACAGCCTGCGCGGTTCGCGGCGTCGCTGAAAAAAACCGTTACCTGTGGGTGCACATGATTTGTGGGAGCGCACCCTGTGCGCGACGGCCCCAAAGATATCGAACCTTCCAGCGCGACGCTGGTCGCAGTCGCGCACAGGGTGCGCTCCCACATGATCGAGACGGTGCCCTAGACCTGCTTGTAGCGAAAACAACCCACCACATGGTCATTGACCATGCCGGTTGCCTGCATGAAGGCATAGCAAATCGTGGTGCCGACGAAGCGGAAACCGCGCTTCTTCAGATCCTTGCTCATGCGATCGGATAGCGGGGTGCTGGCGGGCACGTCACCCTGGCCGGTCCACTTGTTGCGGATGGGCTTGCCGTCGACAAACGACCACAGATAGGCGTCCAGGCTGCCGAATTCGTCGATCACCTTCAGCGCCGCCATGGCGTTGTCGCGCGTGGAATAAACCTTGAGGCGATTGCGCACGATGCCGGCATCGAGCAAGGCCTTCTCCAGCTCACGCTCCTTCATCGAAGCGACGCGCTTGATGTCGAAGTCGTGGAAGACGCGGCGATAGTTGTCGCGCTTCAGCAGGATGGTCCGCCATGACAGACCTGCCTGGGCGCCTTCCAGACAAAGGAATTCGAACAGCGCCTGGTCATCATGCAGCGGCGTGCCCCACTCGGTGTCGTGGTACGCGTGCATGTCTTCGCTATTGCCCCAGGGGCAGCGCTTTTTGATGGATGTCGCCATGATTCAATCCGCGGCTTGGCCGCCGCGCCCCGTGCGGAAACCGATGATGGCGCCGGCACACGCGGCCAAGACCGCGAGCCATGGCCAGAGAAATTGCCGCAACGACGGCAACCAGAATAAGCCCAGCAGCAAGCTGATCGCCGCGACGGCATAAACCCAACCGTGCTCCGGACGGCGCAACAGCAAGCTGACGCTGGCGATCAACAACAGCAACGCACCGAGCGCCGTCGGCACGGCCTTCGGCCACGCGACGCCCGCATGCACGCTCTGCAGCAAGTCAGGAAACTCAGGCAACATCCCGACGAAGGCCAGCAGTCCAATGCAGGCAACGAGGACGTTTCTTGCACGGGTTCCAGTCACGGCCATCCCCTGTAAGCTGCCGGGAAAGCCACGACGCTATCCCACCCCTGCGCGCCGGACAAGAGCAACTTGCCGTGCGCGATGCCACGTGCAGAACGCCATGACATCAACCACAGCTTCACGCGGCGCCTTGCTAGCCCTGCTCGCCACCATCCTGATCTGGGCCTACAGCTGGATCGTGATGAAGCAGGTGTTGCAGCATGCGGGCCCGTTCAACTTCTCCGCGCTGCGCTACTCGCTCGGTGCGCTGGTGTTGTTCGGCGCCCTGGCGGCGACCCGTCAATCGCTTCGGCCACCACCGTTGCTGCCCACCATCGCCATCGGTCTGTGCCAGACCACGGCCTTCCAGGGACTGGGCCAGTTGGCCTTGGAAAGCGGCGGCGCGGGTCGCGTGGCGCTGCTCGCGTACACGATGCCGTTCTGGTCGGTGTTGCTGGCATGGGTGATCCTCGACGACCGTCTGACCCGCCGCCACTGGTGGGGCCTGGGGCTGGCTGCGATCGGCCTGACCTGCATCATCGAACCCTGGCACGGCCTGGGCAGCCGGGAAAGTACGCTGCTCGCCATCGCCGCCGGCCTGGCGTGGGCGATGGGCACGGTGCTCAGCAAACGCGTCTTCATTCACCACAAGCCCACGCCGCTCAACCTCACCGCATGGCAGATGCTGTTTGGCGCGCTGGCCTTGATCGTGGTGGCGCTATGTGTCCCTCAGCGTCCCTTCGAATGGACCTGGGACCTGATCGCCGGCCTGGCCTATAGCGTAATCCTGGCGTCCAGCGTGGCCTGGGGGCTGTGGCTGATCGTGCTGCAACGCCTGCCAACGGCACTCGCCAGCGTCGCCAGCCTGGGCGTGCCCATCGTCAGCGTGTTGCTGGCGTGGGCGATCCTGCACGAGCAACCCAGCGGCATGGAAATCCTCGGCATCCTCTTCATCCTGCTCGGCCTGCTCGCCGTGAGCGGCATGCGCCTACGCCGCACCCAACCTGCAGGCGGTTAAAATGCCCGGTTTGCGTCGACCAGGAGACCACCCATGATCGTCAAAGACAGCAACGGCGCCGTGCTTGCCGACGGCGACTCGGTCCAAGTGATCAAGGACCTCAAGGTCAAAGGTTCGTCGCAGACGCTCAAGCGCGGCTCGATTTTCAAGTCCATCCGAGTTGACGAAGACAACCCGGAAGAAGTCGAGTGCCGCGATGGGCGTTCGACGCTGGTGTTGAAGACGTGTTTTATCAAGAAGGTTTGAGGGGCGGTACCTCGCCATAACGCGTCTACAGGAGCGCACCTTGTGCGCGACCACCCGGCGAAGCGATACATCCCAGCGCTGCGGTCGCGCACAAGTGCGCTCTTACAAGGGGATCAACGCTGCCAGTCGGCTCTTTGTGGGAGCGCACCCTGTGCGCGACAAACCTACGGAGCGGTACACCCCAGCGTGGCTGTCGCGCACAGGGTGCGCTCCCACAGACAAGCCCGAGCGGCTGGGGATGGCGCGAGGTCTAAAGCCGATGCGCAGCGAGGCTGCGCTTTAAGTCCTCTTCGCCGTGGCGCGTTGCGGTGTAGCCGAAACGCGTGTCGGACGATCGCCACGCTTCCGAGCCCCTCGAGCCACAAACGCTCGTGTTCAACAGAGCGCTACGAGCCTTTGCTCTTTTAGGCCATTCTCTTTGGGTTACTTTCGACGCGAAGCTAGTCCCGTGGGATCTCTTGGGCCAGCAAGAGAAAAGTGACTCGAGCGGCGGCAGCCGTTCGAAACGCCCGCCGCGTAGGCGGCACCCTGGCGGAGCCGCGACGATCGCAGCGCGCCGCTACTGGATGACCAACCATTCGGCTGTTGAGAAGCGCCTCCGGCCTGCGCCGGGATGACGAGCTGGAAACGCTCCCGCGAGCACCCGCCCCTCACCCCAACCCTCTCCCCGCAGGGGAGAGGGAGAAAGAGCAAGTCACCAAGGCAACGCCTCAATATCCACATTCCCCCCACTCAGCACCAACCCCACCCTCTTCCCCCGAAACAACTCCGGCCGCTTCAACACCGCCGCCAACACCGTCGCACTCGACGTCTCCACCACCAGCTTTAACTCGTTCCACAGCAGCTTCATTGCCGCGATCACCTCGGCATCGCTCACCGTCGTCACTTCCACGCGATGCATCTGCAGCGCGTCGAAATTCGTCGCGCCGATCAGCGTGCGCAACCCATCGCAGATCGTATCGGGCACAAACGGCCCCACGCGCGCACCCGCCGCCAGCGAACGCGCCGCGTCATCGGCGCCCGTCGGCTCGGCGCCATGGATGAGAAGCTGCGGCGCGATGCCGTGCGCTGCGATGGACGTACCCGCGATCAAACCGCCGCCGCCGATAGGCGTCACGACCACGTCCAGGCCGCCGCTTTGTTCGAGCAGCTCCAGCACGGCCGTGCCTTGCCCCGCCATCACGCGTGTGTCTTCGAACGGGTGCACCAGCTCGGCGCCCGTCGCGCGCTGCACCTCGGCTGCCTTGGCTTCGCGTGCCGCCTGGGTGGCTTCGCAACGATGAAGAATCGCGCCTGCCCGCTCGATCGCTTCCAGCTTGGTACGCACCGCACCGTCAGGCACCACGACGTGGGCCGGAATGCCGCGCGTCGCGGCGGCCAGGGCCAGCGCATTGCCGTGATTGCCGGATGAATGCGTCACCACGCCGCGCGCGGCCTGCTCATCATCCATCGACCACACCGCGTTGCAGGCGCCGCGAAACTTGAAAGCGCCGCCACGTTGCAGGTTTTCGCATTTGAAGTAGAGATCCGCGCCGGTCAGTGCGTTCAACGCGGCGTTGCGCAGCACAGGTGTCAGCACAGCATACGGGGCAATGCGCGCGGCAGCTTCCTGCACCTGCGCAAACGTGGGCAGGGCGGCTCGATGGACGGTAACGCTCATGGACTCTCGATCTCCACACCACAAGTGAAACGGCGCTCGGCGCCGGGTTCAAGACGGATTGCATCGGCGCAATCGAGGCGATTGAACGCGTCGGACCAGCTTTCCATGGGCTCCAGCGCCACCGAGCGACGCACGTCGCGCGTCACCGTGTCGGCGGTGAAAGCCAGCATCACGCCGGACGGCTGCCATACGGCGATGCCGATGCCGCTGCTCGGATCACGCAGGCGCGTGCGCGCTCGGCCGTCCGTATCGCAGCGCAGGTCGGCAAACGCGTGGTTAAGCTCGCGCGGACCAATCGCCTGCATCGTGCGGAAATCCAGTTCCGGCGCATGCTCCAACGGTGCGCGTGCACTTTCACCAGCGATCGGAATGAACGCCTCGTCGGTCCGGACAACGCTGGCCGCCGGTATCTGCAGCTCCCAGCCGTCGATGGGCGCATCGGACAGGCGGAAATACGGATGCCAACCGAAGAAGCACGGCGCCGCGCGCTTGCCCACGTTGCGCATTGCGGCTTCAAGGGTCAGACCACTCGCGTCGAGCGTGAAGCTCACCGCCAGGTCGATGGCAAAGGGATAACCCGGATGGACACCCGGACGGATCGCCTGGGTCGTGAAGGTGACATGCGCGCCCTGCTCGTCGGCAGCGAGCCGGGTGATGTCGAAGTCGACGCCGCGCACAAAACCATGCCGGGCCGCGCGCGCAGCGCCTTCGACGCCCGGCTGCAAGTCGTAGGGCTCACCGTCGAACACATAGCGTGCGTCGTCGATGCGATTGGCGAACGGCACCATGACGGCAAAACGGGAGCTGGGCCGGGTGTCGAGTTCGCCGGCGTCGCGATAGCCGTCGGCGATGTTCCGGGTGCCATGCGACGAGGGCACGTCGAAGCTCAGCAGGGTCGCACCGCGTCGCGCGATGCGCACGCTACGGCCCCGTGCCGGGTCGGTCAGCACGGCGATCTCGTGCTCGCCCAGTTTTCCGCGTTCCGCAAGAAACTCCGCCATTGTCTTGTCCTGCCGGGAAAGGCCCGCATGTTAGCCTGACTCATCCCCTGCTTCCCCAGTTTCGGCCCCCTCATGAGCATTCGCAACGACATCGCCTCCCCCGTGATCCGGCTCAGCGATTACCGCGCCCCGGCCTGGCGCGTGGAGAAGATCGAGCTGGACTTTGACCTGGGCATCGACAGCGCTGAGGTTACCTCGCGCTTGCATCTGCAACGCGACAGCGCTCAGAACGAACCGCTGCGACTGGATGGCGAAGGCCTGGAACTGCTGTCGATCTCGCTGGATGGCCGAGCCCTGCCTGAAGACGCCTGGCGTGTCGCAGAGAACGTGCTTGAAGTGGACGGCGCAGACGACGGCAGCGTGCTGGAGACGCGCGTGCGCGTGCAACCCGCCGCGAACACGGCCCTGGAAGGCTTGTACCTGTCCGGATCGCGTGAGGCCGGCTTCCTGCTGACCCAGTGCGAGGCCGAAGGCTTCCGCCACATCACCTACTTTCCCGATCGCCCGGACGTGCTGAGCAGCTACACCGTCACCCTGCGCGCCGATCGCGAGCGCTTTCCAGTGCTGCTGGCCGGCGGCAACCCCGATGGCCATGGCGAGCTGGAAGGCGGCCGTCATTGGGCGCGCTTCGTCGACCCGCACCCCAAGCCCAGCTATCTCTTTGCGCTGGTGGCCGGACGCCTGCAGAAGATCACGCGCGACTACGTTACCCACAGCGGTCGCCACGTGCAGCTGGTGATCTGGGCCGAGCCCGATGCCATCGGCCAGTGCGGCTATGCCATGGATGCGCTCGAGCGCTCCATGCGCTGGGACGAAGAGACCTATGGGCGCGAGTACGATCTCGACGTGTTCCATGTCGTCGCCACCCACGATTTCAACATGGGCGCGATGGAGAACAAGGGTCTCAACATCTTCAATGCGAAGTATCTGCTGGCCGATCCCGATAGCAGCACCGACGACGAATACCGCGCGGTGGAAGCCGTGGTTGCGCATGAGTACTTCCACAACTGGAGCGGCAACCGCGTCACCTGCCGCGACTGGTTCCAGCTGTCGCTGAAGGAAGGCCTCACGGTATTTCGCGAACAGCAGTTCTCGGCGGACATGAATTCGGCGCCGCTCAAGCGCATCGAAGATGTCGCGTTGCTGCGCCGCGCGCAGTTTCCCGAAGATGCCGGCCCGCTCGCCCACCCGGTGCGCCCCGCGCAGTACAGCGAGATCAACAATTTCTACACGGCGACCGTCTACGAGAAAGGCTCCGAGCTCGTACGCATGGTGGCCGGCCGGCTGGGCCGTGAGGGTTTCCGCCGCGGCATGGATTTGTACTTCTCCCGCAACGACGGTCGCGCCGCCACGCTGGAAGATTTCCTCGGTGCGCTTGGCGAAGCCAACGGCATCGATCTGACGCCGTACCTGGCGTGGTACGCGCAAGCCGGCACGCCACGCGTAACGGCGCGTGGCCACTACGACGCCGCGCATCGCAGCTATACGCTGACCCTGTCGCAGCACACGCCGGCCACGCCCAATCAGCCGACCAAGCAGCCGTTGCCGATACCGGTGAAGTTGGCGCTGTTCGATCGCGATGGACACATGATGCCCCTGCACCTGGCAAACGAGGACGCCGAAGCGTCGGGCGTCACCGAGCGTGTGATCGTGCTCGATCGCGGCGAGCAATCGTTCGTGTTCCAACAGGTGGCTTCCGCGCCCGTGCCCTCGCTGCTGCGCGGCTTCTCGGCGCCGGTGATCCTGGAGTGCGACTACTCTCCCGCGGAGCTGGCGCTGTTGCTGCGCCACGACGTGGATGGCTTCAACCGTTGGGAAGCGGGCCAGCAACTGGCCGCACGCGCATTCGACAATCTGCGCGACGGCGATGCCACCCAGGCACTGGATGCATGGTGCGATGCGCTGGCTGCCTTGTTCGGCGAAAGCGCCATCGACGATGCCCTGCTTGCCGACCTGCTGACGCCGCCCAGCGAGATCGAACTGGCCGAGCGCGAGCGCGTGGTGGATCCCTCCCATGTGCACGCGCTGCGCCTGAAGCTGCAGGAGCACTTGGCTCTGCGCATTGGCCGCGAGGTGTTACAGCGGCGCTACGACGCCCTGGCCGCCCACACCAATGTGCAGCTCGACGCTGCCAGCCAGGCGCAGCGTCGCCTGAAGCGGCGCGTGCTGGACCTGATCGCCACCATCGATCCGTGGAGCGCGCAAACGCTGGCCACGCTGCAATACGACAACGCGCCGAGCATGACCGATCGACTGGCTGCGCTGTCGGTGCTGGTGCGCGGCAATGCCACGCAGGCGCATGCCGCCCTGCTGCATTTCCGCGAACGCTACGCCGACAATCCGCTGGCGATGGACAAGTGGTTCTCGGTGCAGACGCAGCTGCCGGGCGATGCGGTGATCGAGCGCGTGCACGCGCTGGAACGCGATGCCGCCTTCACCATGAAGAATCCCAATCGCGTCACTTCGTTGTTTGGTGCGTGGGCGCGCGGCAATCCCGACGGTTTCCATCGTCCGGACGGCAGCGGTTATCAACTGCTCGCCGAGCGCCTGCATCAGCTGGATGCACTCAATCCGCAGGTGGCCGCGCGGCTGGCCACGGCGTTCAACGGCTGGCAGCGGCTGGAACCCACGCGCCATGCGGCGGCGCGTGCGGCGATCGAATCACTGGCGGCGCAGCCCCATCTCTCGCGCAACCTCGGCGAGATCGTGCGCAGCATGCAGCACGGCTAGTCGACTTCGCAAAAGAAGACACCCGAGTGCGTCCCGTCCTTGGACGGGGCACCCGGGCGTAATGGGGTAAAGCGAGAGGATGAAACCTGATGAAGCGGTGTTGCTGACGCGCTGGCGCCCGTGATCAACGGTCGTCGCGGACGCGGCGCTCAGATCGCCAGTTGCGCCAGTTCGTCGCGCAAGCGGGTCATTCGCGAAAGCAGACGCGGGCGCAGGGCCTGGCGTTCGTTCTCGCTGCGTTCTTCCAGATAGTCCATGGCCATTTCAACGCGGCCAAGTTCGATCAACAGATCGTGGTGCGGATAAACCGGTTGCAATTCGACGCTGAATTCCATGACGTTTATTCCCCCAAACCATAGCCTTGTCCGGCATGGGAGTAGAAGCAATGCGCGTGCCAGCAACGTGATCGCCATCACATTCATTTTGGCGCTGGATCACGGAATGACGCTGTGCGTCACGAGGTGCCACGACTCGGCACAAACGGGCGTTTTAGTCACTCCACGTTCACGCGTAAGGGGTAAATATCGCCCTCAAGACGCGCAGCAACTTGCTGCTGCCAGTGACTAATTTTCGGTTTCTGGCGCCCGGCAACACGGTCATCCTGGATTCCCCCTGTTCCTGAGACCGCCGGGCGCCAGATCTTATCCAGAGCGCTTGCAGGCTCATTGCGACCCTACAAGGCTTAGAAAAGGCGACGGCGCCCCGAGGGGCGCCGTCTTGCTTCCTCTCCCCGGCACGCGATCGAACCCCTGTCGTTCGATCTCGGCGCGCATAAAGCGCAGCTTCTGCCCGTGGAAAGTGCATGGATTGAGAAGCAGGAAGCGTGCCAACGGCCAACGTGCCGTCACGGGGTTACCATAAGCGTCCAACTTGGTCCAAACCTGCGCTTCCGGGGCAGTTTTCTATGTTTCACCCAGTTTCCTACGACGTCATTGTGGTCGGTGGCGGCCATGCCGGCACCGAGGCTGCGCTTGCCGCGGCACGGTCCGGCGCGCGCACGCTGCTGCTCAGCCACAACATCGAAACGATCGGCCAGATGAGCTGCAACCCAGCCATCGGCGGCATCGGCAAGGGCCATCTGGTCAAGGAGATCGACGCCCTCGGCGGCGCCATGGCGCAGGCGGCCGATCGCGCCGGCATCCAGTGGCGCACGCTCAACGCCTCCAAGGGGCCGGCCGTGCGCGCCACGCGCTGCCAGGCCGATCGCTCGCTGTACAAGGCGGCGATCCGCCGGATGGTGGAGACCCAGCCGAACCTGGAGCTGTTCCAGCAGGCCGTGGACGATCTGATCCTCGAGGGCGGCCGCGTCACCGGCGTGGTGACCCAGATGGGCCTGTCGTTCCACGCCCGCGCCGTGGTGCTCACGGCCGGCACCTTTCTCGCGGGCAAGATCCATATCGGTCCCGCGCAGTACGCCGGCGGCCGCGCCGGCGACCCGCCCGCCAGCACTCTGGCGCAAAAGCTGCGCGAATTGCCGGTGGCCGCCGATCGCCTGAAGACCGGCACGCCGCCGCGCATCGATCTGCGCAGCATCGACTTCACCGGCCTGGAAGAGCAGCCCGGCGACAACCCGGCGCCGGTGTTCTCGTACCTGGGCTCGCGCGATGACCATCCGCGCCAGGTCAGCTGCTGGATCACGCATACCAGCGAACACACCCACGAGCTGATCCGCGGCTCGCTCGACCGCTCGCCGCTGTACAGCGGCCAGATCGAAGGCGTCGGTCCGCGCTACTGCCCGTCGATCGAGGACAAGGTGGTGCGCTTCGCCGAGAAGAGCTCGCACCAGATCTTCATCGAGCCCGAAGGCCTGGACACCTTCGAGGTGTATCCCAACGGTATCTCCACCTCGCTGCCGTATGACGTGCAGCTGGCGCTGGTGCAGTCGATCAAGGGCTTTGAGAAGGCGCACATCACGCGTCCGGGCTACGCCATCGAATACGACTATTTCGATCCGCGCGGCCTGCATCCCTCGCTGGAGACCAAGACCATCCCGGGCCTGTATTTCGCGGGCCAGATCAATGGCACCACGGGCTACGAGGAAGCCGCCGCGCAGGGCTTGATTGCCGGCCTCAACGCCGCGCTGGCCGTGAAGGGCGAGGCGCCGTGGCATCCACGCCGCGACGAGGCCTATATCGGCGTGCTGATCGACGATCTCACCAGCAATGGCACGATCGAGCCGTATCGCATGTTCACCTCGCGCGCGGAATATCGACTGCACCTGCGTGAAGACAACGCTGATTTGCGCCTCACCGAAACCGGCCATCGCCTCGGCGTGGTGCCGCAGGCTCGCTACGATGTCCTGCGCGCCAAGCGCGAGGCGGTGGAACGCGAAACGCAGCGGCTCGGCGCCATCTGGGCCGCACCCGCGAACGCACTTGGTGCCACTGTGGCGCAGCAGCTTGGCATCACCCTGAGTCGCGAAACCAACGTGCTGGACTTGCTGCGTCGCCCGGAGCTCGATTACGCCACGCTCACGACAGTCGACGGCATCGGTCCCGCCGTTGCCGATGCCAGCGTGGCCGAGCAGGTGGAAGTGCAGACCAAATACGCCGGTTATCTCGAGCGCCAGCGCGAAGAGATCGAGCGCCAGCGCCGCCACGAGCAGACCGCGATTCCCGGCAGCTTCGACTACGACAAGGTGCGCGGCCTATCCGCCGAAGTGCTGCTGAAGCTCAAGCGCGTGCAACCGGAAACGATTGGCCAGGCCGCGCGCATCAGCGGCGTCACGCCTGCCGCCATTTCGCTGCTGCTGGTGCACCTCAAGCGCCGCGACGCGGCCTGATTCAGGATCTTTGCTGCACCAAGACGGCGTGCCCGCATGGCATCATGCGGGCCTGACGATGCATCTCGGAGCGCACCATGGAAGTTTGGATCGGACGGGACGGCGAGCGGCACGGCCCCTACAAGGAAGTGGATATCCGCCAGTGGCTGCGCAGCGGACAGATCAGCCCTGACGATCTGGGCTGGTATGAAGGCATGACGGACTGGGCGCCGTTGTCGTCGCTGTTTCCCGAAGAATCGCGCGCCGAACCGCCCGCATTTTCGCCTGCGCCGCCGGCGCCGCCCTATACCGCGGCTCCAGCGACGTCGTACGGCGGCAGCGCCGTGGCAGCGCTGGAAGACTACGCAGGTTTCTGGAAGCGCCTGGCGGCCTACATCGTGGACGCGCTGGTGCTGTGGATCCCCAACACGATACTCAGCAACATGCTGGGCGCCAGCAAGGCGGCCGAAGCGTATGTGCAGGCCAAGCTCGCTGCCGGCGACGATCCGCACCTGGTGCTGCAGGCGCTCGATACCTACATGAACGCGCTGTGGCCCGCGCTGATCGCGCAGACCCTTCTGGCGTGGCTGTATTTCGGCCTGTGCGAGAGCTCGGCATGGCAGGGCACCGTAGGCAAGCTGGCCCTGGGCATTCGTGTCACCGACATGGATGGCAATCGCATCAACTTCATGCGTGCCACCGGCCGTTATTTCGGCAAGATCCTCAGCGCCATGATCTTTTGCTTCGGCTTCCTGATGATTGCCTGGACCCAGCGCAAACAAGGCTTGCATGACATGCTCGCCAAGACGCTCGTGCTCAATGGCCGTGCCAAGGACGTCGCGGCGACGACGCACCGCACCGACCCCGGCAACAGCGACAGCTCGTTCAGCGCCTGACCCACCAAACCTTGGTGGTAGAGGCTTTGGTCGTAGGGGCTTTCTCGCGATGAGACGTTCCGCCGTGGCAACACGGCGGAACTGACATTGCGGGCACATCACGTTCACACACGCATTGCATCTGCTCGGCCAATGGGCCATGCCTTCGATGCCGACATGGCCCATTGGCAAATGGACGTCCGATCGCTGCGATGCGCATTCTCTGGATGTACGTGCGCGTTATGACCTATGGCGGATGCGCGTATTTGCGTAAGTAGCGCATGCTTGTCATACAGGGGGCCGTGGATCAGGCAAGCTCATGGCCCAGTCACATCCTGATTGCGGCTGGATTTACCAATGCGACGACCTCGTCGTCGACCCGCGCGCACACCGTCTCGAACGGGCTGGCAGCCCGATTTCCGTCGAGCCCAAGGCTTACGCGGTGCTGGTAGTCCTGCTGCAACAAGCCGGCGAAGTCGTCGGCAAGGACACCTTGCTCGATGCCGCTTGGGGACATCGGCACGTCACTCCTGGCGTACTCACTCGCGTGATCTCGCACTTGCGGCACGCATTGGGCGATTGCGCGTCACAGCCGCGTTACATCGCCACCGTGCACAGCCTGGGCTATCGCTTCATCGGCGAAGTGCATCGCATCCCCTCCAGCGCGATGCCGGCAGACGAGCCGCTGCCCGATGTCGCAAGCAACGATGATTCGACCCTCACGGCGAAGGCGCCCGTATTGCCGCCATCTCCACCGCCAACGCAAACCGGGGCGAGCTCCGGCCGCTGGCTTGCCGCAGCGATCACGCTGGTGCTCATCGTCGCCGTGCTGGCGGCGGTTAGCCTGTGGCATCCCCCCGCGGATGCGGGGCGCGCGCCGCATATGACGCCGCCACCGGCTCTCGCGGTGATGCCGGTGGCACGCGAGCAGGAGGAAGTGCGGCCGATGCGCGTGCGCCGCTGGCCGCACTATCTCCGCGTGGCCACCCAATATCCCGGCGATCGCGACGCTGTGCCCGCCGAGCTTGGCGCAGCAGGCTTTCTGATGCTGCGTCCGGAGCAAGGGCCGGCGGCCAACCTGTAAGCAGGCATCGACTTGCTATGATCGACGGTCCGGCGGATCGCGTGGCGATCCGTTGTTTTGTCGAACGCTCAGGAATCGTCTTAGCCCCATGCTCAGCATCGAACAACGTATTGCCCAGGACATCGCCGCCAAGCCGGATCAGGTTCATGCCGCGGTGGATTTGCTCGACGGCGGCGCCACCGTGCCGTTTATCGCGCGCTATCGAAAGGAAGCCACCGGCGGCCTCGACGACACACAGCTGCGCCTGCTGGAAGAGCGGCTGCGCTATCTGCGCGAACTCGAAGAGCGGCGCAGCGCGATCCTGGCCAGTGTCGAGGAACAGGGCAAGCTCAGCGATGCATTGAAGAACGACATCCTCTCGGCCGACACCAAGGCCCGCCTGGAAGACTTGTACCTGCCGTACAAGCCCAAGCGCCGCACCAAGGCTCAGATCGCGCGCGAAGCGGGCCTGGAGCCGCTGGCCCTGGGTCTGCGCGAGGATCCCACGCAGTCGCCGGAAGCGGCGGCCGAATCCTACGTCGACGCCGAGAAAGGCGTGGCCGACGTGCGCGCTGCGCTGGATGGCGCGCGCGCCATTCTCATGGAAGCCATTGCCGAAGACGCCAGCCTGGTCGGCGAGCTGCGCCAGTGGCTATGGGATAAAGGCCAGATTCGCGCCAAAGTGGTCGCAGGCAAGGAAAACGAAGGCGCGAAATTCCGCGACTACTTCGATCACATCGAACCGATCGGCAAGATCCCCTCGCATCGCCTGCTCGCCCTGATGCGTGCGCGCAACGAAGGCGTGATCGAGCTGGAACTCTCGCCGGCGCTGGACCTGGAACAGGGCCACGTCGAAGGCGAAGGTCGCGTGGCGGCGCATGCCGGCATTCTCGATCGCGGTCGTGCGGCCGATGCGTGGCTGCGCGAAACCGTGCGCATGACCTGGCGCGTGAAGCTGCATCTGCATCTCACGCTCGACCTGTTCGGCCGCGTGCGCGAAGGCGCGGAAGACGAAGCGATCCGCGTGTTCGGCGACAACCTCAAGGACCTCATGCTCGCCGCGCCGGCCGGCGCCAAGAGCGTGATGGGACTGGACCCGGGCATCCGCACCGGCGTGAAGGTGGCCGTGGTCGACGCCACCGGCAAGCTGCTGGCCACCGATACGATTTATCCGCACGAGCCGCGCCGCCAGTGGAACGAATCGTTGGCTGCCCTGGCGCGGCTATGCCAGAAGCACGGTGTGGATCTCATCGCCATCGGCAACGGCACCGCCTCGCGCGAAACCGACAAGCTGGCTGGCGAACTGATCAAGGGCCTGGCCAAGTCGCATCCGGAACACAAGCTTTCGAAGGTGGTGGTGAGCGAAGCGGGCGCGTCGGTTTACTCCGCCTCGGAAGTCGCCTCCAAGGAGTTCCCGGATGTGGACGTGAGCCTGCGCGGCGCGGTGTCCATCGCGCGGCGCTTGCAGGACCCGCTGGCCGAGCTGGTGAAGATCGAACCCAAGGCCATCGGCGTGGGCCAGTACCAGCACGATGTGAACCAGGTGAAGCTCGCGCGTGCACTCGATGCGCGCGTCGAAGACTGCGTGAACGCGGTGGGCGTGGATGTAAACACCGCGTCGGCGGCTCTGCTGTCGCGCGTCGCCGGCCTGAGCGCCAGCGTGGCCGAGAACGTGGTGAAGCATCGCGATGCCAATGGCCCGTTCTCCAACCGCAAGGCACTGCTCAAGGTGCCGCGTCTTGGCGACAAGGCATACGAGCAGTGCGCGGGCTTCCTGCGCGTGCCCAACGGCGACAATCCGCTCGATACCAGCGCGGTGCATCCGGAAGCCTATCCGGTGGTCGAGCGCATCATTGCCCAGTGCGGCCGCGAAGTGCGCTCCATCATGGGCGACACCAGCTTCCTGCGCGGCCTCAAGGCAGAACAGTTCACTGATGAGACGTTCGGCCTGCCGACCGTGCGCGACATCCTCAAGGAACTGGAGAAGCCCGGCCGCGACCCGCGCCCCGAATTCGTGGCGCCCAGCTTCGCCGACGGCGTGGAAGACGTGAAAGACCTGCGTCCCGGCATGGTGCTGGAAGGCCGCGTGACCAACGTGGCGGCGTTCGGCGCGTTCGTGGACATCGGCGTCCACCAGGACGGCCTGGTGCACGTCTCGGCGCTGTCGCACACCTTCGTCAAAGACCCGCGTGATGCGGTGAAGGCCGGCGACATCGTCAAGGTGAAGGTGATGGAGGTCGACCTGCCCCGCCAGCGCATCGGCCTGTCCATGCGCCTGGACGACGAACCGGGCCAGCAGGTCCGCGGCGCTCGCCCGGCCGGCGGCAACGATGCCTCGCGTGGCGGTCCGCGCGACAACCGCGGCCCGCGTCCGGGCGGCGGCGGCGGTGCACCCAAGCCGGCGCCGGCGCCATCCAACAGCGCCTTCGCCGACGCCTTCTCCAAGGCCCAGAAGCGCTAAGCCCCCTCTGTAGGAGCGCACCCTGTGCGCGAACCGCGAAGCGATGTCCAACCATCGCCCCGGTCGCGCACAGGGTGCGCTCCTACAACATTGAGGCCTGGACTAGCCCCAATCTTTCTCGGTGCGGCGCAGCATGCGCTTACGTATGGGCATGCATTACCGTAACGCAGTCATAACAAAGCCGCCCGGTTCAAGGAGTGTTACCGACATGCCCCGTACTCGCACGATTGCAGGCGCCATTGCCGCCGCGTTGCTGATCAGTTCCCCGGCGTTCGCCGCCAAATCCCAGTTCGATAGCGTGGTGGTGTTCGGCGACAGCCTGAGCGACGCCGGCAATATCTCGCTGGCCACCAATCCGGCAATCCAGCCGCCGCTGGAATTCACCACCAACCCGGGTGCCGTGACGGTGCAGAACGTGGCCGGCCATTACGGCTACAAGCTCACCGCCTCGCTGGCGGGTGGCAGCGATTACGCCTGGGGCGGCGCTGGCGTGCTGTCCAACTCGCCGGGCACACCCGCAGCGGTGCCGACCATCACCACCCAGGTCAATGCCTACCTCGCTGCCGGCAAGTTCGACAGCAAGGCGCTGTACTCGGTCTGGGGCGGCGCCAACGACATCTTCTACGCCGCTACCGCGGCCGGCGCTGGTGCCACCGCGCAGCAGCTGATCCAGCAGAACGTGCAGCTGCAGATTGCCCAGCTGCAGGCTGCCGGCGTGCCGCCGGCGCAGATCGCCGCGCTGACCCCGCAGATCACCCAGGCGGTGACCGCCGCCGTGACCCAGCAGGTGCTGGCCGCCGCGGGCGTGTCGGGCTTCCAGACGGCCGCACAGGCGCAGGCCTCCGTGGCTGCCGCCGCGCAGCAGGAAGTGAAGCTGATCAGCCAGATGCAGCAGGCCGGCGCCAAGAACATCCTGGTGTTCAACCTTCCCAATATCGGCCTGACGCCGTCCGCGCTCGAGCAGGGCGCCAGCGCCGCCTCGTCGCTGACTGGCCTCAGCCTGATCTTCAACGGCACGCTCAGCGCCGGCCTCGCCCAGATGGGCAAGGGCATCGTTCCGGTCGACGCCTTTAGCCTGCTCAACGAAGTGATCGCCAACCCGGGCGCCTACGGCTTCACCAATGTCACCAACGAAGCCTGCGGCGTGGGTTCCAGCTCGGTCGCCTGCGGCCCGGCCGGTTCGGGCCTGCCCTATACCTATGCGGCCGGCGCCAACCAGACCTATCTGTTCGCCGACGGCGTGCACCCGACCACCGCGGCTGACGTGATGCTGGGCCAGTACGTGATCTCCATCCTCAGCGCGCCGGGCTATGCCTCGCTGCTGGCCGAAGCGCCGCTGGCCTCGATCCAGGCCCAGAACCGCGCCATCCGCAACCAGATGCTGGCCGACGGCCAGGGCAGCGACACCCGCGTGTTCGCCAATGTCGACTACGGCGACCAGCGCTTCGACGCCAGCAGCGGCTCGCCGCGCACCTCCAGCGACAACGTCAACCTGACCACCGGCGTCGACGTGCGCTTCAACGACAACTGGTCCGGCGGCATCGCCCTGAACATCGGCCAGCACAATGCCGACTACGCCGGCGGCGGCGGTTACAAGCTGCAGGACGTGTCGGGCCTGGGTTACATGATGTGGCACCAGGAAGGCGCCTACGTCGGCGGCTATGTGGACTTCGGCCAGGACAACTTCTCGGACATCGAGCGCAAGATCCAGCTGGGCAACATGCTGCGCAGCGAAACGGCCAAGGCCGATGGCAACCACGTCGGTGGCGGCATCAACGGCGGCTACTGGTTCGATATCGGCACGCTGCGCACCGGTCCGTTCGCCAACTTCGAGTGGCAGACCGTCAAGGTCGACAGCTACAACGAGAGCGGCAGCGACAGCACTGCCATGTGGTTCGGCAGCCAGCAGCGCGATTCGCAGATCTCCACCCTGGGCTGGCGCCTGGAAGGCCACTGGCAGGCCGGCAACACCATGCTGTCGCCGTACGCCGAACTGGCCTACAACTACGACAGCAAGGCCGATCCGCGCGCCGTCACCGCCGGTCTCAACGGCATGCCGGGCTCGTTTGAACTGGTCGGCTTCACGCCGGACAAGACCTGGGGCACCGGCGATATCGGCCTGAGCGCGCAGTTCAGCCAGGCCTTGAGCGGCTGGGTCGGTTATAGCGGCCGCTTCGGCGACAACAGCCAGAAGTACAACAGCGTGAACCTGGGCATGAAGTACGCCTTCTAAGGTTTACGTGTATCCCGCAAAAAAGCCGTCCGCGAAAGCAGGCGGCTTTTTTGTTGCCTTGTGCACAAGCGCGAACCCACCCTCTCCGTCATTCCCGCTTTCGCGGGAATGACGTTGTGGGATACGACACCACAAGACATACGACGCGCCGTCTGGACGTCCATACGTCCAAGCTTCACGCAACAAAAAAGCCGCCTGCTTTCGCGGACGGCTTTTCGCGTGATCGAACCTGCGAGGACTTACTTGCCCTTGCCGCCCGTCGCCAGATTCAGGATCGACTGGCTCTGCTTCTGCAGGCTGGCCGCTTCGTCGTCCGACAGCGGCGAGCTCTTGCCGCCCTGGTCGTTGGTCTTGAGCACCAGCGTACCGTCCTGGCCCCATGCCGCGCGCTCGGTCGAGCTGGGCTTGGAATCCTTGCTGGACTTCTTCTGCTGCACGACCACCCACGGCTTGCCGTCCTTGTAGGCGTAGTCGGTGCTGGTGAAGCCCTTGTCGCCGTAGTCGACTTCTTCGCGGATGAACTTCACTTCGCCCGCTTCACGGAACACCTGCCAGCCGCGCGAAACCTTGTCTTCGAGCTTGGTGCCGTTGCTGATCTTCATGCCGCCGATCTGCTTCTGCACCGAGGTGAAGGAAGCCAGTTCCTTTTCACCCTGGGTCTGCTCGCCCACCAGCTGGATATTCACCTGGGTCGGCATGCCCTTGGTCAGCACCTGGGTCTGCAGCGGCGGGTTGTAATGGCGCTCGCCATCGACCAGCGAGGCCTTCAGCACATACAGGCCGGCCGGGTTCACGTCAGCCGGGTTGAACGGCAGCTGGAACGAGATCGGCAGCGTATTGGCCGACTCGATCGTCTTGGTGGCGAGCGGGGTGGCGTCCGGCGTGGACACGTCGATCAGGGTCAGCTCGAGCTTCGCGGCCGGCGACACCGTGGTGGCCGCATCGCGCATGGCCACCTGACCGGTGATCTGGTTGGCCTGAGCCGGCGTCTGAGCGGCGTCACCGCCCTGCGCGCCGCCCTCGGACGACTGGGAAGAATTGCCACAACCGGCGAGAGCCAGAGCAGCGACCGACATCAGCGACCAAACAAGACGGCGCATGTGAAAACCTCTATCGATAGTCAGGGCATTAGCGCGAGAACCAACAGGCGCCCAACACGCCTCGACTCTACACGGGGGAGCCCTTGAGCATAGCCCAAACGTAAGGGCTTGTAAAAGTTGGCTCCATGCGCTTGCGTATGCAATGCCATGGATAGCCGCCTAAACGACCGGTGAACAAAAAAGGCGGCCCGTCGCCGGGCCGCCTCCTGTTTTTTGCAACAGCGCGGATCAGAAGCGCTGCGAGTACTTCAGGTAATAGAAGCGGCCGATATCAAAGCCACCGTAGTACACGAAGGCGCTGTTCGGCTTCGAGTACATGATGGGGCCCTGCTTGTCGAACACGTTGTTCGCACCCACCGAGATGGTGCCCTTCCACGGCATGGTCCAGCGGAACTGGACGTCGTTGAAGGTGGTGGAGCCGGTGTGACGCTGTGCCTGCGCGCCGTTGAACGGATCGACATGGTCGATGTCGTTGCACTCGGCCGGATTGACGTAGGAGCAACGCTCGGTCATGCCCGAGTAGTAACGGGCTGTCCAGGTCATGCCGAAGATGCCGCGGGTGAAGTCGAGCGACAGGTTCGAACGCGTGCGGAAGTTGCCGCCGTAGCCGGTCTCCGGCTGCACGGTGGTGCCCGGATTGTCGTCAGCCTTGATGTTCAGGTAGTCGACGTAGGTGGTGTTCCAGTGCGCCGCGAACTGACCGACGGCGTCGATCGTGAAGCGGTAGTTCACACCGAAGTCGTAGCCCGCCGTCTTCTGCCAGCCCTTGTTGGTCAGGCCGTAGAACATGTTGGTGATGACGCCGTTGGCCGGATCACGCGTGAAGCCCGAGCAACGCGAGCTGATGCCTGCCACGTAGCAGTCGTCCAGGATGTTCTGCACTTCGTCCTGGCTGATCACGTTCTTGATGTCGATCTTGTACCAGTCCAGCGACACGTCGAGGCCTTCGACGTAGTGCGGGCTGTAGATCACGCCGAACGTACGGGTGGTGGCCGTTTCCGGGGTCAGCTTCGAGTTGGAGCCGGTCGTGAACTGGTAGTTGGTCTGGCACGGATAGGTGCTGCAAGGAGCCAGCGCCTGGCCCAGCTGCACATAGTTCGCTGCCACGGCCGGCTGACCACCGAAGCCACCGGTACAACGCGCGGCCACGGCCGGGTTGCCCTTGGCCGAACCGGCCTTGGTATCGCACGGGTCGGTGTACGACTCGAAGCTGCTACCGATGCCGCCGTACAGGTCGGAGATGGTCGGCGCGCGGAAGCCCTGCGCCCAGCTGCCGCGGACGAGCAGGTCGTCGATCGGCTTCCACTTCACGCTGGCCTTGCTGTTGGTGGTGGTGCCGAAGTTGTCGTAGTCGGAGTAGCGGCTGGCCACGTCGATCGACAATTCACGCGCCATCACGACGTCACGCAAGAGCGGCACGTCGAATTCCAGGTAAGCCTCGTTGACCGAGTACTTGCCTTCGGTCGTGGTGGCAGCCAGACCCGAGCTCAGGCCCGCCTGGTTGAAGGCGTCCGGCACGAAGCGGCCGTCTTCCTGGCGATGCTCGAGACCGGCGGCTATACCGACGTCACCCGCCGGCAGACCCTGGAAGGTGCCAGCGATATTGGCGGTGTAATCCGTCGTGGTGGTCTTGCCGGTGTCGTGGAATTCCGGGAACAGGAAAGCCTGCAGTTCCGGATCAGCCAACGAACCGGCACCAGCCTGGCCATACGGCAACAGCGGGTTCCACGCCACGCAGCCGGCGGTCGGCTTGGCGGCGGTACCGCAATGCACCTTGCCATCGGAGCCCATGAAGGACGGACCGACAGCGGCCTCGGTATTGATCAGGTTGAAGTCGCCGTGACCGGTCTTGAGCATGTTGTTGCGATTGGTCATCGCGCCAACGTCCCAGTTCCAGGTGCGGCCGCCCAGCTCGAAGTAACCCTCGAAGCCAGCCGTCCAGCGATAGGTTTCCAGTGCGCTGTTGGTGGTACGGGGCATTTCCCAGCCGCGGCGGGCGAAGTTGAGCGTGGTGCCCAGCGGGTTGAAGTAGCTGGTGGCCGCCATCGGCGTGCCGAATGCAGCCGACTGGTACGGATAACCCGCGATCTGCTGCAGGGTCTCGCGCTTGTTGTAGAGGAAGTCGCTCTTGAACGTGAGGTTGTCGAGCAGGTTGTACTTGCCCGCCACGAACAGCGAGGTGCGCTCCTGGCCGGTAGCCAGCGACATCTCCTGGTTGGAGTTGGCGTAGCGCGAGGTGGTCAGCGGCTGGTAGTTGGCGATATTGCGCGGGTCGGTGCCCGGCGTGAGCGTACAAGTCGCCTTGGCGCCGCCCGGGCCGCAGGGGCCGCTGAACGAGCCGTACTGCGTGATGCCGCTCCAGCCGTTGACGCCGTCCTTCGCGTTCGGGAACTGGTGGAAGGGACCTGCCGGATAGGCGCTGAACTCGCGGTCCTTCGCCCAGACCGGATCATCCTTCTGGTACTGCGCGCTGGCCATGATGGAGCCGCGCTCGTTGGCGGTACCGAGCGTGAAGTCGTAGCTCTGGCCCTTGCCGTCGTTCTGGTCGTACTGGCCGACGTAGGCATTGGCCTCGGCGCCGGTGAAGTTGCTGCGCGTGATCACGTTGACCACGCCGGCGATCGCGTCCGAACCGTAGATGGACGAACCACCGTCCTTCAGCACTTCGATGCGGTCGATCACGGACACCGGGATCTGACCAAGATCCTGCAGGCCGGAGGTGTTGGCACCCAGGCGCTTGCCGTTGATCAGGATCAGCGTGCGGTTGGGACCGAGGTTGCGCAGGTCGACGTAGTAGCCGCCCACGTCTTCGCCCGACGACAGCGCGTTGGCGCGGCTGATCGGCGGCGAACCGACTTCGGTGAGGTTCTGCAGGATGTCAGCAACCGAGGTGAAACCCTGGTTCTGGATCTGCTTGCGGTCGATGGTCACCACCGGCTGAGCGGTTTCCACGTCCACGCGCGGAATGCGTGTACCGGTGACGGTGACGGTTTCGAGCTTCTTGGCCTCGGTCTCGCTTGCTGCGGGGCCGTTGTTGTCCTGCGCCAGGGCCGGAGCCATGGCTGCGAAGGTACCTACGGCAAGTGCCAGGCGGACGGCGACCGTAAGTTTATTGTCAACTTTCTTGCGGAACTGCATATTTACTCCCCAGTAAAGACGCCGGCCCCAACCGACGCCAAAATGCCGACTTGCTCGCAAGTGGCAGGCTCCAAAGGCGTTGCACCCTCAAAACTTGCTGTCTGCCAGCTGAACAACCCGGCGCATTCTTGATTACCAATTCGCAACCGTTGCGTTCTTGGTCTCGGTAGAAGTTGCTCCCCAGGGGTTTCGACTACCAAGAACTTACGACCTTATGGGAAGATTCTTACGAGTGTCAACGATTTCGTAACGCTTGCTTCACGCTGACGTTTCTAAATTTCGGGCCACGCTCCCCTTACAAGTCGCCATCCGCCAGGAAAATGCGATGAACATGCAAAAAATTTCGACCAACGAGTCTTCGTCCACCTTTGCCGATCGCATCAAAGTGCTGATCCAGCGCGTGGGCAGCGTCACCGAGATCGCGCGGATGTGCGGTTTTTCTGAAGGCGTCGTGCGTAGTTGGCGCGATGGCAATACCGATCCGTCGCGCGCACGCTGCGTGACCCTGGCCAAGACCCTGGGCATTTCCCTGGTGTGGCTGGTGGCCGGTGAAGGGACGATCCAGACGACCGATGCGATGTCCTCGGGCGAAGACCAGACCAATGCGGAAACGATGGCCAACCGCCATCGTTCCAAGCTGCGCACCGCGGCGGACACGCTGCATGCCAGCGGCCTGGCGATGGATCCGAACCGCCTCAACACGGCGCTGCGCATCCTGCAGTCGGAGCTCGACCTGGCGGAGAGCCGTCTGACCCTGGCCGACAACGCCGACATGCTGGCCGACCTTTACGAAATCCTCGGCCCGGGCGGCACGGAAGTGGACGCCACGGCGATGGTCTCGTTCAACCAGCGACTGCATGAGCGCGTGAAGCGCGGCCGTCAGGTCGCCGCGTAAGTGCTCCGTTTGCGCTCGGCATAAAAAAACGGCAGCCCGAAGGCTGCCGTTTTTGCTTGGTGCGAACGCCGGCCTTTAGAGGCGGGCGATGTCGGCGATCGCGCCAAATTGCGCCTTCAGCTGACCCAGCAGGGCCAGGCGATTGGCGCGCACTGCCGGGTTTTCCGCGTTCACCAGCACGCTGTCGAAGAACGCGTCCACGGGAGCCTGCAACTGCGCCAGGCGCGTGAGCACCGCGGCGTAATCGCCCGCTTCCAGCGGCGCGTGCGTGTCGGCGCGGGCGGCGTCAAGCGCGGCATGCAGCGAGCGCTCGGCATCCGCCTCGAAATGCGCGGGGTCGACGGTAGTGCCCACCGGTGCGGCGCCTGCCTCCTCGGCCTGCTTGCGCAAGATGTTGGCAACGCGCTTGTTCGCAGCGGCCAGACTCAAGGCTTCCGGACGGCGACCGAATTCGCCGACCGCACGCAGGCGACGGTCGAAATCCACCAGGCTGGACGGCGACACCGCCGCCACGGCCTCGAATTGCTCGCTCGTAAAGCCCTGCTCGGCGTAATAGCCGCGCAGGCGATCGAGCACAAACTCGACCAGTTCGTCAGCCAGCGCGGCACGGCGCTTGCCAGCGTCGAGGGTTGGCGCCTTGCCATCCTTGCCCGGCTTTAGACCAGCGGCCAGCGCCGCTTCCGGCAACAGTTCCAGCGCTTCGACGAAGCTGCCGCGCAGATCCAGCTCCAGACCACCCTCGACCAACGTACGCGCCAGGCCAAGCGCGGCACGGCGCAAGGCGAATGGGTCCTTGTTGCCGCTGGGCTTCATGCCGACGGCGAATATGCCGGCCAGCGTATCGAAGCGATCGGCCACGGCGAGCACCTGGCCCACCTTGCCCGCTGCAATGGCGTCGCCAGCGAAGCGCGGCTGGTAATAGCTGTCCAGCGCCTCAGCCACGTCCGCTGCTTCACCGTGATGGGCCGCGTAGTACCGACCCATCACGCCCTGCAGCTCGGGAAACTCGCCGACCATGCGGGTCAGCAGGTCGCACTTGCTGAGTGCGGCGGCGCGCGTGGCGGCGCCGGCATCCACGCCCACGCGGGCGGCGATGATGCGGGCGAGCTCGGCCACGCGCACACTCTTGTCCCACAGGCTGCCCAGCGCCTGCTGGTAGGTGACCTGCTTGAGCTGGTCCTGGTAGCCGGACAGCGGCATCTTGAGGTCTTCATCCCAGAAGAACTTGGCGTCGGCGAAGCGCGGGCGGATCACGCGCTCATAGCCCTTTCGGATCTCCGACGGCTGCTTGCTCTCGATGTTGGCGACACCGATGAAATGCTCGGTGAGCTTGCCGTTGGCATCGAACACTGGCACGAACTTCTGGTTGGTCTCCATGGTGGTGACCAGCGCCTCGGGCGGCACCGCAAGAAATTCGCGATCGAAGGTGCAGGCAATCGCCACGGGCCATTCGGTGAGATTGGCGATTTCGCTGAGCAGCGCTTCGTCAAGCTGCGGCACGCCACCGGTTTCCTTGGCCGCGCGGGCGACTTCGTCGCGCACTTTCTGGCGACGCTCGGCCGGGTCGGCCAACACTTTGGCCGCGCGCATCGAATCCAGCCAGATGTCGGCATCGGACACGTGCACCGGTTGACCATGCATGAATCGGTGGCCGCGCGACTTGCGGCCGCTGGTCAGGCCCAGCACGCTGCCGTCGACGATGTCCGCACCGTGCAACATCACCAGCCAGTGCACGGGACGCACGAACGTGTAGTCGTGATCGCCCCAGCGCATCGGCTTGGGAATAGGCAGCCCTTTGAGCGCCTCGTCGACAATCTCGGGCAGCAAGGCCGCCACCGGCTGGCCGGGCTTGACCGCGCGGAACACGAACCACGCACCCTTGTCGGTTTCGAGCTTTTCCAACTGCTCGACCGTCACTCCGCAGGACTGGGCAAAGCCCTGCAACGCCTTGCTCGGCTGGCCTTCGGCATCGAGTGCCGCATTGACGGCCGGGCCGCGACGTTCAACGTTCTGTTCCGGCTGGTTGATCGCCACGCCGGGGATATAGACGGCCAAACGACGCGGCGAGGCGTACAGCTTCGCTTCGTCCAGGCCGGCGTCCACGCCGCGCTTGGCCAGTCCATCGCAGATGCCGCGCAGGAACGCAGCGGAGAGGTCGTCCAGCGCCTTGGGCGGCAGTTCTTCCGTGCCCAGTTCGATCAACAGCGGCTTGGTGGCGGCGCTCATGCAGCCTGCTCCTTCTCGTTCTTCTTCAGGCCCGGAAAACCGAGCTTTTCACGTTGCGCGACATAGGTCTCCGCCACCGCGCGAGCCAGCGTGCGCACGCGCAGGATGTAACGCTGGCGCTCGGTGACGCTGATGGCGCGGCGTGCATCGAGCAGGTTGAAGGTGTGGCTGGCCTTCATCACCTGCTCGTAGGCAGGCAACGGCAGGTTGGCGGCGATCAGCTTGTTGGCCTCGCCTTCGCACACGTCGAACCAGCGCAGCAATTCGGGCACGTTCGCGTGTTCGAAGTTGTAGGTGCTCTGTTCCACTTCGTTCTGGTGGAACACGTCGCCATAGGTGACGGTGCCGCGCGGGCCATCGGTCCAGACCAGGTCGTAGACGTTGTCCACGTTCTGCAGGTACATGGCCAGGCGCTCCAGACCGTAGGTGATCTCACCGGTCACGGGACGGCATTCCAGGCCGCCGGCCTGCTGGAAGTAGGTGAACTGGGTCACTTCCATGCCGTTGAGCCAGACTTCCCAACCCAGACCCCAGGCGCCGAGCGTCGGCGATTCCCAGTTGTCTTCGACGAAGCGCAGGTCGTGCACCAGCGGATCCAGGCCCAACTCCTTCAGCGAACCGATGTACAGGTCCAGGATGTTGTCCGGGTTCGGCTTCATCACTACCTGGTACTGGTAGTAATGCTGCAGGCGGTTCGGGTTTTCGCCGTAGCGGCCGTCGGTGGGACGGCGCGAGGGCTGCACGTACGCCGCCGCCCAGGGCTCGGGACCGAGCGAACGCAAAAAGGTGGCCGGGTGGAACGTGCCCGCGCCGACCTCGGTGTCGAGGGGCTGCAGCAGGACACAACCCTGCGCCGCCCAATAGCGGTTAAGGCTCTGGATCACATCTTGGAAGGTGCGCGCGGACATGGCTTTCCGTGGGCTTCAATAAAGCGGGTTAGTATAGCCGGGACCGCTTTCTCCGCTGGAATCCAGCGCATAAAGCCTATCGGAGAGATCGCCGCATGGCCGCTTCGCCGCAAACCGTGTCCCTGCTCGGCCGCCGCAGTCGGCTGGCGCTGGACGAAATGCTCGCCACACTGGTGGTCGACGGGTATCTGCTCGCCGAAGACGCCAAGCAGGTGCGCATGGGCACGCGCAGCGGCCGCGCCACGGTGGAATTGCATCCGCTGGTGCTGGTGGCCAACGCCAAGCTGCCCAACCAGCGCGATCCCGGTCGACCGCTGAGCCTGGAGGCGCTGACCGAGTGGCTGGCCGGCCACGCCCAGCTGCCGTACCTGAAAATCGATCCGATGAAGATCAACGTGGCCGCGGTGACCCAGGTGGTCAGCCGCGCCTACGCCGAGCGCCATCGCATCCTGCCCGTGGCCGTAGCGCCGGGTGAAGCGACCTTTGCCACCTGCGAACCGTTCGACAACGCCTGGGCGGCCGATCTTTCGCAGATGCTGCGGCGTGATGTGAAGCGCGTAGTGTCCAATCCGATCGACATCAACCGCTACCTGCTGGAGTTCTACGGCGTACAGCGCTCGATCCAGCTCGCGCAGGACGCCAAGACCACCGGCTACGACTCCTCCGCCATCCTCAACTTCGAGCAGTTGCTGGAACTGGGCAAGGGCGGCGAAGTCGGTGCGGACGACCGCCACGTCGTGCACATCGTGGACTGGCTGCTGCAATACGCGTTCGAACAACGCGCGTCCGATATCCATCTCGAGCCGCGCCGCGAAGCCGGCCTGATGCGTTTTCGCATCGACGGCGTGATGCACAAGGTGTTCGAGTTGCCACCACCGGTGATGACCGCGGTCACCGCGCGCATCAAAATCCTCTCGCGCATGGACGTGGCTGAAAAGCGCCGCCCGCAGGACGGTCGCATCAAGACGCGTTCCGCCTCAGGACGCGAAGTGGAACTGCGTATCTCCACCATGCCGACGGCGTTTGGCGAAAAGGTGGTGATGCGTATCTTCGATCCGGACATCGTGGCCAAGGATTTCTCGCAGCTGGGCTTTTCGCCCGAAGAGGGCGAGGCATGGCGAACGATGGTGGAACGCCCGCACGGCATCGTGCTGGTGACCGGCCCTACCGGTTCGGGCAAGACTACCACGCTCTATTCCACGCTCAAGCATCTGGCGACGCCGGAGTTGAACGTCTGCACGGTCGAAGACCCGATCGAAATGGTGAGCCCCGAGTTCAACCAGATGCAGGTGCAGCCGGCGATCGACCTGGACTTTGCCACGGGCGTGCGCACGCTGCTGCGACAGGATCCGGACATCATCATGGTCGGCGAAATCCGCGACCTGGAAACGGCGCAGATGGCCGTGCAGGCCTCGCTCACCGGTCACCTCGTGCTGTCCACGCTACATACCAACGACGCGCCGAGCGCGATCACCCGTCTGCTTGATCTGGGCGTGCCGCATTATCTGATCCAGTCGACTCTGACCGGTGTGGTAGCGCAGCGTCTCGTGCGAACACTGTGCGCTCACTGCAAGCAAGCCACCGAGCAGGAGCCGCACGAATGGACGGCGCTCACGCACGGCTGGAACGTGCCGCTGCCCGACAAGGTCTATAAACCGGTGGGCTGCCTGGAATGCCGCAATACAGGCTTCATGGGGCGCACCGGCATCTACGAGATGCTCCCGCTGTCCTCGCGCCTGCGTGGATTGATTTCATCGCAGCTGGATCTGGGTCACTTCGGACATGCCGCGCTCGCCGAAGGCATGCGTCCTTTGCGTATTTCCGCAGCGGCGCAGGTGGCGCGCGGCGTCACCACGGTCAAGGAGGTGCTGACCGTGATTCCTCCCATTGAACATGGCGTCGTCTGACGACGCCGCTTGCTCACTCAACGCATTCGTCGTATCGCATGAAGCCTGTCCTGATTATCCGCACCGGTCGCGCCCCCGCTCCCATCCGCGCGCGTCACGGCGATTTCCCGCACTGGTTCCGCCTTGGCGCACAGCTCTTGCCCGAGCGCATCCGCGTAATCGACGTGGAAGCCGGCGAACAGCTTCCACCACCCAACGAAGTGGCCGGGGCATTGATCACTGGTTCCGCCGCGATGGTCACTGAGCGTGCTGCATGGAGTGAACGCACGGCAGGCTGGATCCGCGACGCCATGGACCTGGAGCTGCCGATGTTCGGCGTGTGCTACGGCCACCAGCTGATGTCGCATGCCCTCGGCGGGCGCGTCGACTATCTGCCGGGCGGTCGCGAGATCGGTACCGTCACACTCAACATGCTCGATGCTGCCAAGAACGATCCGCTGGCAAGCAGTTTCCCGTCGGCATTTCGCGCGCATGCCACGCATGAACAAAGCGTGCTTGAGCTGCCGAAAGACACGACCGTCCTGGCCAGCTCCTCGCGTGACCCGCATCATCTCGTCCGGTACGGCAAGAACGCGATGAGCGCGCAGTTCCATCCTGAATTCAATGCGGATGTGATGCGCGCCTATATCGATCGCAAGCACCACGACATGAAGCGCGAAGGCTTCGATCCACACCACACGTTCAAGCAGGTTGCCCCGACGCCGCTGGCGCGCCGCCTGTTCCGGCAGTTCTCGCGCCATCATGGCCTGGCCGCCGGCTGACGTGACTGTCACGCACACGGTCTAGAATCGACCCATCGGCGCGAAGCTTCCACCGGGCGCCGCCACATGGACGAACACCATGGGTCGACAACCGCATGTACACCGCGCATCGGTCATCGCGATGCGGCTGGTCGACATCGCCGACACCATCGATCTGACGAGAGCCGAGTCGCTCTGGGCACAGCGGGCTCGTACGGCCGCGGCCCGCAGTCGTTTGGTAACCGCGCCGACGAAGGCACTGACGTTCGGCGTACCACCGGTCGAGCTGACGCTCGGTTCCATCGAAGTCGATGTCGGTGGCCGCGTCCTTCAAGCCACGGCGCTGGCGAGACTCTATGAGTTCGGCGTCGCCGCGTTGTCCATCAGTGTGCCTGCCGACGATCTATCCTGGGTGGAATTCAGCGCGCGCGTCAACGCGGTGGATGCCGCGTTTGGTCTGGCCTCGGATTCGGACGCATGGACCCGGTTGCTCGAGCAAATTACAGATATCGTGGGGCCCGCGCTGGTGCGGCCGAGTGTGGCCGTCCTGCATGAGGATTATCTACTCGGCCTGGTGCATGCACTCGAGGGTGTCGTGAGTACGGCGACGCTGCACGATGAGCTGGACCTCGTGCCCATGCTTGCCGGTGAATCGCGAGCGCTCTCCGAATCCGCGCGACAGGAGCTGCTGCGGCAACGCTTTTCGTATTACACCGATGATCTGGCCGTGGTCACCTGGGACCGCGCCTTCATCTACGAACCGCGCGGCGAGTCGGACGTGGTCGATATTCTGGAAGTGGCGAACGCCCAGCTATTGGAGCTGCGCTACTACGATGAATTGCTCGATGCCGAGCTGCCACGCATGTACGACCTGGTCGAAGCGACGCACAACGTCGCCAACCCTTTCGCGGCTCGGCGCTACGCGGATCTGGCACGGCATCTCTACACGCTGGTGGCGGAAGTCACCGAGATCACCGAGAAGGTGGACAACGCACTGCAAGCCACTGAGGACGTCTATCTCGCGCGCGTCTATGCGGCAGCACTCGAACTGTTTCGCGTACCGCACGTCAGCAAAGCAGTCGATCGCAAGCTGGCCATCATCCGCGACAGCTACGCGGCGTTATATGAAGAAGCATCGAGCAAACGAGGCGAGCTGATGGAGCTCGCCATCATCGTGCTGATTGCCGTGGAGATCGTGATTGCAGTAATCCGCCACGTCTAGCCGATGAGTCAGCGCCCGCGGGGCGGCATCGGAAACGGCGTGATCTTCTGGCCATCGCTGGCATCGCGGATCACCAGCGCGCCCTTGCTCTCCACTTCCTCGACCCGCACCACCGACTGCATCGGCAGGTGCAGCACGCGCGTGTCCTTGAACTCGTCACGCAGCTTTTCTTCGGTGGGATCTACCAGCAGCCCTTCACCCACGGGTTCGAACACCAGTTCGCCGACTTCGGTGAAACCCCACAGGCTGCTGGACGCCACATGGCGGGCATAGAGCTCGTAGCATTTGCCCAGGTGCAGGAAGGTGACTTTGTAGAGTTTCTTGTTGCGCATGGGGCTAATTATCCGCGCAAACGCCGTGCGATCGCATCCCGCGAAAACAGCGCGAACGCCACCCCAAACAGGAAGCCGGCGATGTGCGTCCACCACACCACGGCGCCATAGCTCGGACCTGCATAGCTGAAGAGCAACTGCAGCAGCACCCAGATACCGATCAGAAGGAAGGCGGGGACACGCACGAATTCCAGATACAGGCCCAGCGGCAGGACCAAGCCCAAACGGGCGCGCGGAAACAGTGCGATATAAGTGCCAAGAACCGCCGACACAGCGCCGCTGCAGCCGATGATCGGCGAACGCACGCCGGTCAACGAGAGCGCGCCCACCAGGTTCGCCACCATGCCGCCCAGCACAAACAGCAGCAGGAAACGCAGCGAACCCAGCGCTCGTTCCGCCGGCAAACCGAAGATCACGAGGAACAGCAGATTACCCAGCAGGTGGAGCCAGGCCAGGTGGATGAAGAGTGCGGTGAACAGTCGAAGCAGCGATGGGTCGTGCAATTGAGGCAGCAGCGGTGCATTCGGGTCGAAGATGTTCGCCGGCACGGTGCCCCATTCCAGCCACATCGACATGCGCTGCGGCCCCGGCATCAGGGCCAGGCCGACGAAACTGATCACGCACACGACCACCACGAGCACGGTGGCCCATTGCACATGCCGACGACGGCGGGTTTCGACATGGACAAACACTGGAAACGCTCCGCGGCCTGCAGCTCAGATGAGCTTTGCATCATAGGCGATAAGTTTTTGCTGCACAGCGCGCATCGCAAGACTTCAGCGATTTCAGACGACGCCCGAGGCGTTGCGCCATGCATCGACGCAACGAAATTTTCCAAACACCACAAAGACAAACGCCTTCCCGGATGGGAAGGCGTTTGAGGGATAAAGCCCCTGGCGGTGACCTACTCTTGCATGAGAATTCACACTACCATCGGCGCAGCTGCGTTTCACTTCCGAGTTCGGGATGGGATCGGGTGGGGCCACAGCGC
>NZ_JBFTSI010000008.1:0-212708 GCF_056399945.1 Dyella sp. 01L423
AAGCCGTACTTCGAGCTGGACAACGTGCTGCAAAATGGCGTGTTCTACGCCGCCAACCAGCTCTACGGCCTGACCTTCAAGGAGCGCAAGGACATCCCCGTCTGGCAGCCTGACGTGCGCGTGTTCGAAGTGTTCGACAAGGACGGCACCTCGATGGCGCTGTTCTATTGCGACTACTACAAGCGCGACAACAAGAACGGCGGCGCCTGGATGAGCAACTTGGTCGACCAGTCCAAGCTGTTGGGCACCAAGCCGGTCATCTTCAACGTCGCCAACTTCACCAAGCCCGCACCGGGCCAGCCGGCGCTGCTGTCGTCGGACGACGTGATCACCATGTTCCACGAGTTCGGCCACGGCCTGCATGGCATCTTCGCCAACACGCAGTATCCGAGCCTGTCCGGCGCCAACACCGCGCGCGACTTCGTGGAATTCCCGTCGCAGTTCAACGAGCACTGGGCCACCGATCCGAAGATCTTCGCCAACTACGCGAAGAACTATAAGACCGGCGAACCGATGCCGCAGGAACTGGTCGAGAAGATCAAGAAGGCCAAGACCTTCAACAAGGGCTACGACATGACCGAACTGGTCGGCGCCGCCCTGCTCGACATGAGCTGGCACAGCCTGAGCGCCGATGCGCCCAAGCAGGATCCGGACAAGTTCGAGATGGACGCGCTGACCAAGGCCAAGATCAACCTGAGCTACGTGCCGCCGCGCTACCGCTCCAGCTACTTCCAGCACATCTGGGGCAACGGCTATGCCGCTGGTTATTACGCCTACCTGTGGACCGAAATGCTGGCCGACGACGCCTTCCAGGGCTTTGTCGACAAGGGCGGCATGACCCGCGAGAACGGTGACCGCTTCCGCGCGATGATCCTCTCGCAGGGCAACACGCAGGATCTGGCCACGCTCTACAAGAACTGGCGCGGCAAGGACCCGAGCATCGAGCCGATGCTGCTCAACCGTGGTCTGAAGGAAGCGCCGCAGAAGAAGTGATGTCTGCTTCTCGCTGACGCAGAAAGGGCCGGCTATGCCGGCCCTTTTTTTGTGCGTATGCAACGAACACCGGGACAGCGAGTCGCGGCTGGCCTTTGATCCGATCAGCCGCCGCTGGCGCGATGTGCATCCAGCCACGGCGCCAGCGACACCGACCAGATGTTGTCGTTGCCGTTGTCCCATTGCATGCGGGCGATGTCGTCCTGCGCCTGCTGCGGGCTGCGCGGATAGTGCACGGGGATCGAACGCGTGCTGCTGAAGTAGAGCGTGCGATGGTCTGGGCCGAGGTGCGAGCCCCACGGGCTTTTTACGTTGATCTCTTTGCCAAGGTCGACCGGTTTGCTCCAGCCGTCGCCTTTGCGGAACGCGATGTACAGCCGGTCCGGATCGTCCTTGCCGGTGAAGTTGGCATCGAACACGATGAACGATTCGTCGGGCGCGACGGCGGGATCGAGTTTGTGCGCCGATGCTTCGCCGAGCATCACCGGCACGGGCGGCAAGTAGGTGCCGTTGCGGTATTGAGAACGGAACAAGCGGAAATCGTCATCGTCCGCGGGACGCTGGAAATACACGCTGCCATCCGCCACCACGCTGGGCGCATAGGTGCGCGAGCTGCTGTTCACCGCATCCGGCAGGCGCACCGGCATTCCCCAGCCGTTGCCCTTGCGCTCTACGCGCCACAAATGACCGCCCGAACCCGGTTGCACCTTGCCACTTGCCATTACCGCATCGAGCGGCTTGCCACCTTCGGCATCGGGGCGGTTGGAGGAGAAGATCAGAAACGAACCATCCGGGGACATCGCCGGATCGTGGTCCAGCCACTGTCCGGAGAAGGGCGCCACGGTCGGCGCACTCCAGCTCCCGTTGACGCGATGCGACACCATGATGGCTGCGTTTGGCCAATGGATGCGATCGAAGAATACGGTGTTGCCGTCTGGCGTGAATGCTGCGGAATCTTCGTTGGCAGGACCTGATACCACCCCGGGTGCGAACACCTGCGGTGCGTCGGGAGCAGTGGTTTGCGCAGAAGCGTCGGCCACTAGGCCGGTGATGCAACAGGCCGCGCACAGTACGCCGACTACACGCTTCATCTCACCGATCCTTCTGTCAGGAATGGAACGAGCTGCTGACGCACTTCCGTCGCCGGGTCATTCTTGCGCTCGCGATCTGGCCGAAGAACGTGCTTGAAGTCATGCGAGCGGGGCGCCATGTCGTTCGTCACACGTTGCGCCCGATATCGGGGGCACGGAAGCTTAGCCACATCAATCATGGAATGAGGACGCCTGATGCCACGTCTACTTCACCTACTGTTGCTCGCCGCTCTTTGGTTCGGATTTTCGGGACAAACGCTGCATGCGCGTTCAGCGCCCCCACGCGCGTGCCCGCCACTGCAGGGCTTCGAAGCCACGCGTCATGCGCAGGTGGTGGTCATCGGCGATATGCACGGCACCGTGCAGTCGCCGGCTGTGTTTGCGCAAGCCGCTTGCCTGTTCGCGCAACAGCTGGGAGGCAAGCGTGGCGTGATTGGCCTGGAATTGCCCGAGTCGTTCAACGCGTACTTCGATGGCATAGGCGCGCAGCCACCAGAAGCCGTTTGGGCGCACGCAAGTTCGGATGTGTTTTGGGAGGAATTCAGAGACGGTCGACATAGCGCCGCGATGCAGGATCTCGTTCATCGCCTGATCGAGCTCTCCGCGCAATCGGGTGGGTCATTGCGTGTCGTGGCGTTGGCTCGACAGCCGATAGACGTTGATGGCGCGTCACTCCTGGTTCAATCCATGAAGTCGCTCGGGGCCTCGCGCGCGCTCGTCCTCATCGGGAATGCGCACGCACGGATGATCCGCATGCAGGGACAGGATTCAGAGCCATTTGCGCGCAATGTGGCGAACGCGGGCCTGAGCGTGCTCTCTTTGAATGCGCAGGCAGGTGGCGGCACGGTGTGGTGGTGTGCGCCTGATTGTGCCGCGCATCCATTCGTCGCCATGCCGGAGAAGGGCGGAGTGAAGGTCGTACTATTTCCTGACGGTGACAAGCAACCGTGGCATGGCTACTACTACGTGCCCGAATTGACGCTCTCGCATCCGGTAAAGACGATGGCCTTGCCTGGGCCTGTGCAGTAGGGCATGCCAAGCGCCCCGCGTGGCTGACTGCCTCGCTCAGGTTGACTGGACGTCGCAAAACTTGAGCCACGTGACCGAAGACAGACGCCGCTGTCACGCCCGGGCCGTCATAAGCCTTCCGTGAATCGAGCTCATCGACGAGCCGTTGCGGAGCTAGCCCATGCGTAACCTGGATTTCAGTTCCTGGCATGCCGTGTTGTCGACCGTGGTCGGGCTGGCGCTGATCACGCTGATCATGGTCGGCGTGCGGCTGCTGGCCATGCATACCGTGCAGAAGCGGCGTGAGCGCGAGAATCGCCAGATCAACGAACGGTTGCGCACGCTGATCGCCGCCTACAAGACGCTGGGTGGTTCGTTTACCGGCAACCTTGCGGTGGATCCGACCCATCTGCGCGACTTGCGCCAGGCAGGAGTTTCGGCGGAAGGCGAGTCGCCTGGCACAGCCGCGCAGCGTTCCGATCGTTCGCGCCGCATGCGCGATGCGGTGGAGGCGGCCTTGTCCGACATCATCCTGCTCGGTACCGAGGAACGGGTGGCACTGGCCGCGCGCGCTGCCACCGAACTCTCGCAGGGGCGTCCCACACACACCGCCGAACTGGTGGTGTCCCTGCGCGATTTCATCCGCAAGGTGCTCGATCTCGAACCGGTGCCGGCGGCCCTGGTGATTCCGAAGCAGGGGCCGACGCGCGTAGCCGGAACACGCGCCAAGGGTGAGGCCAAAGGCGAGGGGGGCGGCAAAGGCGCCGGTGGCGGCATGGGCGGTGGCATGGGTGGCCACGCCAGCTTCGACAACGACGATCATGCCCACCATGGAGGCGTCTAGTCGTCTGGACGGAGGTCGCGGGTCGACACCAGCCGCAGAAACGCTTCGTGTTGGTATCGGCTCATGCGCAGCTTCTGGCCAGTATCCATGGTGACCACGTGGTGGCCGTTGAACCACGGGTGGATGGCTTGAACACGGCGCGTATTGATGATGGCCGAGCGATGCACGCGGGCGAAGTGGCGGGGATCGAGCCGCGCCGCGAGTGACGTCATCGTTTCGCGCATTTCATGGACGCGGTCGGTCAAGTGCAACAACACCGTGTTGCCGCTGGCCTTGATCCATACGATGTCGTCCACGTCGACAAAGCTGATGTGCTCGTCGATGCGCACGGGCAGTCGTTGCAGATAACTGTCGCGCTGCTTGAGCGTGTCGAGCGCCTGCATGATCCGCTCAAGCGACGGTTCGCCCTGCGTGCCGCGGGCGGCGAGCCGCTGCTTGACGCGCAGCAGGGTCTGGGCGAAGCGCTCGCGGCTGAAGGGCTTCACCAGGTAGTCGACGGCATTGGCCTCGAACGCGCGCACGGCGTACTGCTCATAAGCCGTCACGAACACCGTGGCCGGCATCTGCGCGACGCCGATGGCTGCGACCACGTCCAGTCCGGCGAGGGCCGGCATCTGCATGTCGAGGAACACCAGGTCGGGTGCGTGCTGGCGGATGGCTTGCACGGCAGACGCGCCGTCGCCGCATTCGGCCAGCAAAGCGATCTCGGGGTCGTCTTTCAATAGACGCACGATGGCGCGCCGCGCAATCGGCTCGTCATCCACCACGAGCGTGGCGATGCTCATGCGGTCGCCACCTCGGGCGACTCGTCCGGTTCCTCGATCTCGCGAAACGGCAGGCGCAAGCGGCAGATCACGCCCTGCGGCCAGATCATTTCCAGGCGCACATGGGCGTCGTCGCCGTAAAGCTCGCGCAGGCGCAGCGCGGTGTTGGACAAGCCGATGCCGTGCCCCGATGTGGACGAGGCGCCTGTCTCCAGCGTGCTGTTTCGATTGCGCACATCGATGCACAGGCTGTCGCCATCGCGGCGGGCTTCGATCTCGACGCAGTCCACGCCGATGCGCTCGCCGATGCCATGGCGGATCGCGTTCTCCACGATGGGTTGCAGGATCAGGCTGGGCACCGCGCAGTGCAAGGTGTCCGGGCTCACGTAGATCTGCGTGGTGAGCCTGTCCTTGAAGCGCGTGCGCTGGATGCCGAGGTAGAGATCGAGCAGCACCAGCTCGCGTCGCAGGCTGATCTCCTGACCGTCGTAGTCTTCCAGAAAGGCGCGCAGCAGATCGCTCAGGCGCAGCAGCATGTCTTCGGCGGACAGCGCATCTTCATCGAGCAAGGTGGCGATCGCATGCAGCGTGTTGAAGAGAAAGTGCGGCTGCAATTGGGACTTGAGTGCGCGCAGCCGTGATTGCGCCAATTCCGCGCTGAGCCTGCTCGCTTCAAGTTCGCGGCGGGATTTCTCGGCATGGAAAGCCATCGCCTGCTGGATCGCGAACAGCGCCCAATAGGTGAGCAGCCCGGTGGCGAAGTGCTGGCCAACGAAGTACCACAACTGCTGCGTAAAGCCGCTGGGTTCGAAAAGGGTGGAAACGAGGGCGCCGATCACCATCGCCAGCATGGTGACGCCCAGGCTCAATGGCGCCTGTTTGCCCAGGCCGCGCAGGCGCAGCGGCGCACGAATCGGGTAGCGCTCGGCCAGGCGGAACACCCAGGGCGCCAGCGCGGCCCAGGTATACCACTGCACCATGCCCCAGCGGATGTAATCCCACAGCGACCAGATGTGATGATCATCGACGATGTCGCGCAGCAGTTCCTGCGCGCCGAATACGGCAGCCACGGCCGTCCAGAGGCCGAGATAGCGCCACAGGCCCATGGTCGCGTTGCCGAGCCGCACCTTCATCGCCGTGTATCCGAATGGATCGTGGAACCATCTTAGGCGTCTGAATCCACGGAGAGAAGCGCGGCGGGCAATCACTACGATTCGTCATTGCGTAACGACGATTCGTCCCGGATCGCTTCCACGAAACGGCCGCAAAGGCGTCCGATGCGGTCGTTCGTCACGCGCACCTGGATGGCGAACGCCCCATTCCTGCCGGAGTAGCAGCCATGCATGCCCCCCGTCTTGTCGCACCCTTGTTGTTAGTCGGCGCCATGCTCGTCAGCTTGACCGCGTGTGCAACACCCGCGGGTGCACAACCTGAGTCGAGGCGTCCGCTGCGCATCGTCAACGCCACCTTCGATGGTGTGACTGCGCTGGCCATCGCTCCCAGCGGGAGTGCCGACTTTCACAACATCACGCTGGCGCGACCGCTGCCTGGCGGTCAGGCGTCCATCATGGTGGATGTGCCGCCTGGCGCGTGCCGCCGCGATGTGCGCGTGACCTTTCGCGGCGACCGCAGCCTCCTCTATCGGAATCTGGACGTGTGCCGCAACGATGGCCTGCGGCTTGCGGTGGGAAGTACGCGCACAGGTCGTTCGATGCCTCTCAAGAGCGAAGACATCCAGGTGGCGGGATCGCCCTGACGGTTGCGTCAACAAAAAAGCCCCGCACTTAGGCGGGGCTTTTCATCATTCGGGTCGCACGTTGCTCAATAAGCGAATTCGCGGAACACCGGATCGACGCTGCCGTTCCACGCGCCATTGAACAGCTCGAGCTTGCGCTCGGCCGGCGTCTGGTTCGCTTCGACGATCTCGATCATCGGCTCCAGGAAGATGCTTTCGTCCGCACCGCTCTTGTTGAGGCGCGCACGCCGCTTGAGGCCGTGCGAGGCGATCTTCAGCGTTTCCGCAGCCAGCTCGCGCACGCTGTGCGAACGGAACGGCAGCTTCAAGGCCTGGCGCGGCACGCCGTCGCGCAGTGCGTGGCGTTCCTCGCGGCTGAAGTCCTTGACCAGATCCCAGGCGGCGTCGAGTGCTTCGTCGTCGTAAAGCAAGCCAACCCACAGCGCGGGCAGGGCGCACAGCCGGTTCCACGGGCCACCGTCGGCGCCGCGCATTTCCAGGTACTGCTTCAGGCGCACTTCCGGGAACGCGGTCGTGAGGTGATCCGCCCAGTCTTTCATCGTTGCGTGCACGCCCGGCACGGCAGGCAGTTCACCGGCCATGAAACGCTTGAAGTCCTGGCCGGAAAGGTCGATGTACTGGCCGTTCTGGTAGCTGAAGTACATCGGCACATCGAGCATGTAGTCGACGTAGCGCTCGTAGCCAAAGCCGTCCTGGAACACGAAGTCGAGCATGCCGGTGCGATGGGGATCGGTGTCTTCCCATACGTGCGAACGGTAGGAGAGGTAGCCGTTTGGACGTCCCTCGGTGAACGGCGAGTCGGCGAACAGCGCGGTGGCAATCGGCTGCAGCGCAAGACTGGTGCGGAACTTGCGCACCATGTCCGCTTCGCTGGCGAAATCCAGGTTCACCTGCACGGTGCAGGTGCGCGTCATCATGTCCAGGCCGAGGTTGCCGACCTTGGGCATGTACTCGCGCATGATCTTGTAGCGGCCCTTGGGCATCCACGGCATTTCGTCGCGGCGCCACTTGGGCTGGAAGCCCATGCCGAGGAAGCCGATGCCCAGGTCTTCGGCGATCGAGCGGACTTCCTTGAGGTGCGAATTGACCTCGCTGCAGGTGTCGTGGATGGTCTCCAGCGGGGCGCCGGAAAGCTCCAGCTGACCGGCCGGCTCCAGTGTGATCGACGCCTTGTCGCGCGACAGGGCCACCGGGTTGTCGCCTTCGCGCGCCACGTCCCAGCCGTAGCGGGTGGCCAGGGTTTCCAGCAGGACGCGGATGCCGCGGTCACCATCGAAGGTGGGCGGGCGCAGGGTGTCGGTGAGGAAGCCGAATTTCTCGTGCTCCGTACCGATGCGCCAGGCATCACGCGGTTTTTCACCCGCAGCCAGGTAGTCGGTGAGTTGCTGACGGCTGCCGATGGGCGTGCTCTTGACGGCACTGGGTATGGACACGGGGAACTCCTTACGGGGGTGCCACCACGGTGGGGGTGACGCATCCTAATTCAAAGTGCCGATTTTCCGAACTTTTGAAATTAGGGCGCCCTGACCAGGATCAGCGCGTCCTCAGGCGACGGCAGGGAAGTCGATGCGCATCCGTGCCCCCCGCCCGGAAGACCCATCGAGGATACTCAATTGGGCGCCATGCACACGTGACACTTCGTCCACGATGGCCAGGCCCAGGCCGCAGCCATCGGCACTGCTGCCTGCGCTCCGGTAGAAGCGCTCGCGGACCTTCTGCCGCTCCTCCGGGGCGATGCCGACACCGCTGTCGTCCACCTCCAGGAATGGACGGCCATGCTCCACGCCGCAGCGGATGGTGATGTTGCCGCCGACCGGCGTGTGGCGGATGGCGTTATCGATCAAGTTGTTGAGTACTTCATGCAGCAGCCAGTACACCCCGGTGACCTGCACCGGCTGGCTGTCGGCACCCAGGTCGATGCCGCGGGCAAGGGCGCGATCCAGCGAGCTGTCGATCACTTCGCCGATCAGCCGCGGCAGGTCGACCGCGGTGAAATGACTGGCGCGATGGGCTGAAGGCTCGGCACGCGCCAGCGTCAGCAACTGGTTGGCCGTGTGGGCGAGGCGATCCACGCCACCCTGCAGCAACTTGATGCGTTCCTGCAGTGGCGTGTCGGCTGTTTCGCGGGTCAGCACTTCGAGCTGGGCCTTCAGTCCGGTCAGCGGCGTGCGCAGCTGGTGCGCGGCATTGGCCAGGAAGTGCTGCTGCGAAAGCACCGAATCGCGCACACGCCCGAGCAAGGAATTCAGAGAGACCACCAGCGGCAAGACTTCGGTGGGCACGCCATCGGTCGGCAATTGGTTCAATGCCACCGCCGGACGCCCGGCAATCTGCCGGCTCAGCCGCTGCAGTGGTCGCAGGGCGATGCGGATGCCGACCAGGGCGATGATCAGCACGGCCGCCATCTGCAAGGTGTCGTTGATCAGGAAGGCCACGTCCAGGCGATGCACGGCGCGGTCGCGGCGTGCCGGGGTTTCGGCCACGGTGACCACCAGCGGCTCGCCGGTTTCGCTGGTGCGATAGCTGGCCAGGCGAAAGCCTTCGTCGCGGAAGGTGATGTTGGCGTAGCTGAAACCATCGTCGGACTGGCTGTCCGGCGCCACCGGCAGTTCCGGCGAACCGGCGATGGTGGTGCCGTCGGGCAGGCTTACGCGATAGAAGAAGTGCTCATCGGGCATCGCGCGCAGCGGCGGCGGCGGGTGCGAGGGCAGCGCCACGTCGAGCTTGCCACCCGTGCCCGGATGAATGCGCGCGACGATCGCCAGCGCCGAGCGCGACAGCGAATGATCGAAGGCGTTGTGGATCGGGCTGACGATCACATGGTGGTCGACTGCCACACCCGCCACCAGCAGCAACAGCAGCGGCGCGAGCAGATAGCTGAGCAGTCGCCGGTGCACGCTGGTGGGGCGGCTGGCCTGCTCTGTTTGCTTGAAATTGGGTGTCACCGAACCGGCCCTACGGGTGATGTCGAGAAAGTGCAGGGGTCGTGGAAGCCGCCTGTTTCGGGCGATACACCTCCTCCTTTCCCCGCACACCTGCCCGGCATCATGCCATCCGCAGCGGCTGGATCAGAACCTCGGGGGCACTCAGGCGTCTTCGAGCCGGTAGCCCAGGCCGCGAATACCGCGCACCGTGGCTGAGCTGCCCAGCTTGCTGCGCAGGCGCGATACGTGCACTTCGATGGCGTTGCCGGAGATGTCTTCGCTCCAGCCGGTGATGGCCTGGGTGAGGCGCTCCTTGCTCACCACGCGGCCGCTGTGATGCGCCAGACACTCCAGGATCGACCACTCGCGGCGGGTGAGTTCGAGCGCTTCACCCTTTTCGTTGAGCGCCCGGCGACCGGCCAGGTCGATGCGCAGGCCGCCGATCACGATCTCGTTGGCGGCAGCGGCGGTGGCGCGACGGATCAGGGCGCGGCAGCGGGCGGCCAGTTCCGGCAGGGCAAACGGCTTGACCAGGTAGTCGTCCGCGCCCAGGTCCAGTGCATTGATGCGGTCGTCCAGGCCGTCGCGGGCGGTGACGATCAGCAGCGGCAGCGAGCTGCCGCCGCGACGCAGGCGCCGCACCAGCGACAGGCCGTCCTCGCCCGGCAAGCCCAGGTCCACGATGGCCAGGTCGTAATGGGTATCGGCCAGGCGGGACGTCACCGATTCGGCGTCGCCCACTGCGTCGACTACATAACCAGACCCGATCAGGCCACGGGATATGGCGTCGGATACGAGCGAATCATCTTCGACGAGCAGAATGCGCATAGGGCACGAAAGTGAGGTGGTCGCAATATGCTAACAGGCACGCCTTTCAGTTCGCCGTCGTCGGAACCTTCCAATGGCCGAAGGCGGCGCAAACAAAAAGCGCCCACCGGAGGCGGGCGCTTTGGTTAGCCGAGAGGTCCGGAGCCAGCCGCTCAGTAGCGCGGCACGGTGGGATCGATCTGCTGCGCCCACGCATCCATGCCGCCTTCGACGTTGTAGACCTTGGTGAAGCCGTGCGCGGCAAAGCGCTCGGCCACGCCGCGGCTGGACACGCCGTGGTGGCAGATAAAGGCGATCGGGGCATCCTTGGGGAGGTTGGCCAGGGCGTCGTAACCCTCCTCTTCCAGGATGCGGGCCTGCGCCAGCGGCGCGGCAGCCGCACGGCCGTGGGCCGGACGCACGTCCACCAGGGTGATGTCGCCGGCAGCCAGGCGCTCCTTGAGCTGCTGCACGGTGAGCGTGCCGATCTCCTGTGCGCCCGGGAATTTCAGGCTCAGGCCTTCGCCCTGCACGGTGGACACCCAATCGATCACGATGCCCTTGGCGCGCTGGGCGCTGCCGGGGTCAAAGTGCACTTCGATGCCATTGGAGGAGACCACGATGTCGTGCTCGCTGCCGGGTGCCAACTGGAAGCCGGCGCTGTGGTCCGGACCGATCTCCAGATGCAGGGCCAGGCCCTGGGCGTTGGCCGTGCCCTGACGGATGGCTTCGGCAGCCTTGTCGGTAATGGTGATCTCAGGCGGCGTGCGATCCGGGGCGGTGGCGCCGAACAGCTGGTGCAGCTCGCCGCTGGCGTACATCTGGCGAATGATGTCGGCGCCGCCGACCAGTTCGCCACCCACATACAGCTGCGGAATCGTCGGCCAGTCGCCGTAAGCCTTGATGCCCTCGCGGATTTCCGGGTCTTCCAGCACGTTCACCGTGTGGTAGTCGGGCAACAGCTCGTTGAGCGTGTTGGTGGCCGCCGAGGAGAAACCGCACATCGGCTGCTGGCGGGTGCCCTTCATGAACAGCACCACGCGGTGGTTCTGCAGCAGGGATTCAATACGTTCGCGGGTGGCGCTGTCGAGGGACATGGGGGCGGTGGCTCCGGCAAAGAGGGCAAATTGTAGCGCCTGTGGATATGCCGGCGGATTTTGGGGATGCAAGGGGGCTCGACACAAAGCTAGCGACAACCCCCAACGACACCGTCATTCCAGCGAAAGCTGGAATCTAGTGCCTTTGATTTTCGAGTAGGGCGAAAGGCGCTGGATTCCAGCTTTCGCTGGAATGACGGGGTGGAGAGGTTGTCTCAAGCCGCCGGCCGCAACGCCGCCAGATCCAGCTTCGCCCGTGTCAGCGGCGCCAGCGCCAGCGCCGCGGCCGGCGAGGGCAGCACCAGCTCTCGGCTGGCGCGACCCAACGGCGCGTACTGCTCGCTCCAGTGGATCAGTTCCATCGCGCCCGTGTGGTCTTCCACCAGCACCGTGCAGTGCTCAACCCAGTCGCCGTCGTTCAGATACAGCACGCCGTCCATCTCGCGCACGTGGCCGAAATGGATGTGGCCGCAGATATGGCCGTCGAAGCCGCGTTCGCGGGCGTCGCTGGCCACGCGCTCCTCATAGGCACGGATATAGGCCAGCGCCTTGCCGATATGCGATTTCACGATGATCGACAGCGGCAGGTAGGGCAGTTCCAGGCGGCGGCGCATCGCGTGGACCCGGCGATTGGTCCAGCAGATAAAGCGATGCATCACTTCCCCCAGGTGCACCATCCATGTGCGCCCGACTTGCTCCGGATCGAATTCGTCGCCGTGGCTGACGCGGTAGCGGCGGCCGTCGGCGCCTTCATGCACGGCATCCAGCTCGATCTTCACGCCGCCAAACTGTTGGCCGGCCAGGCCGCGCATCGGGGCGTCGTGGTTGCCGGGGATATAGACGACCTCGACGCCGCGGCGCGCCAGATCCAGCACCTCGGCGATTACCGCGCCGTGGTCGGCATGCCACCAGGTACGGCGTGCCAGCGCTTCCATGTCGATGATGTCGCCGACCAGGTAAAGCTTTTCGCAACGCAATTTGCGCAGGAAATCGAGCAGATAGCGGGCCTTGCAGTCTGGCGTGCCCAAGTGCACGTCGGAGATGAAGGCGCTGCGGCAGTGAAAGGTCGCCATGGCAGTCTCTCCCGGTGGTTACCGGGATCTCAGAGTGCCGCGGTTACGTCACCGCACGATGGCGGTGAGGTTGCAGTGTGGTTTCCGTCCGCAATGCGCCAGAACCGTTGCTGCTCCTGACCCCCGTGGTCACATTGTGGGAGCGCACCCTGTGCGCGACCGCGGAGCGAAGGGTCGCCTCGGTGCTGAATTGTGCGATGTGGCGCTGCTCCAACAGCGATCCCAGCCGCGTCACCGGTCGCGCGCAGGGTGCGCTCCCACAGGTGATGGTCAAGGGTTCAGGCGGACAACATCGCTACTGCAGTTGGCACGGCCGCCTCGGTCCACAACGCATACTGCGCCGCCGACGGATGCAATCCATCGTCAGCAAGCAAGGCGGGATGCTGGCGCGAGATGCCGGTGATATCCACGAAATGCGCGCCGCGCCGTTCGGTTTCCTCGCGGCCAATCGCGTTATAGACATCCAATTCGCTGGCGATGCGCAGCACGTCGCGGCCACTGCCATGCGCAAACGGCGTGACGCCCCAGTCCGGAATCGACAGCACCAGCACGCGCTCGCTGCGCCTGCCGGCAAGCTCCACCGCACGCTCGAACAGGCGGCGGAATTCGTCGCGATACTCGTCGGCGCTGCGTCCACGGTACTGGTTGTTCACGCCGATCAGCAGACTGACCAGCTCATAGGGTGGCGCAAAGCGCGTCGCGTCCATCGCGGCCGAGAGCTCGTCCGTCGTCCAGCCGGTAGTGGCGACGATGGAGGGGTCCTCCAGCGCCACGCCCTCGCGGCGCAGGCGCACCGCCAACTGCACCGGCCAGCGGCCCGCTTCGGGCACGCCTTCGCCGATCGAGTAGGAATCACCCAGGGCGAGATAACGCATCGGGCGTCAGGCGATCGCGGCCGTGCGCGGCTTCTGCGTGGCCGCCATACCCGCCAGCACGCGCTCCATGCGCACGAACACCTCGCGCAACTGCTCCGGCTGCGGCAGCAGCGTCAGGCGCAGGTGTCGGCTGTGCGGCACGTTGAAGCTGCTGCCCGGCACTACCAGCACGGATTCTTCTTCCAGCAGGCGCAGCGCGAACGCGTTGTCGTCGAAGTCGGCGAGGCGATCGGCGCGCACGCGCGGGAATGCGTACAACGCGCCGGCCGGCGACACCAGGTCGAGGAACTCGCTGGCAGCGATGCCCTCCAGCACGGCGCGACGCGCCTCATGCAGGCGGCCGCCTGGCGCCGTGAGTGCGTTGATGGTCGGCGCGGTTTCCAGCGCGGGACGCACGGCCCACTGCGCGGTCACGTTGGCGCACAGGCGCAGCGCGGCGAGCAATTGCAGGGCGTCGCGATAGTCCGCCGTGCGGGCGGGATCGCCGGACAGGCTCATCCAACCCACGCGGTAACCGCAGGCGCGATGCACTTTGCTGAGTCCGCCAAAGCTGACGCAGGGCACGTCGCCGGCCACTTCGGCCAAGGGCTGGAAGACGGTGCCGTCGTACAGGATTTCGTCGTAGATCTCATCGCAGAGCAGCAGCAGGCGATGCCTGGCGGCGATGTCGACCATGCGTTCCAGCAGCTCGCGCGGATACACGGCGCCGGTGGGATTGTTCGGGTTGATCAGCACCAGGGCGCGGGTCCGCGGCGTGATCAGCGCTTCGACCTCAGCCGGATCGGGCAGGTGGCCGTTTTCCGCCAGGCAGCGGTAATAGCGCGGCTTGCCGTCGTTGAGGATGGTGGCGGCGCTCCACAGCGGGTAATCCGGGCTGGGCAGCAGCACCTCGTCGCCGGGAGCCAGCAGGGCGCGCAGGCTCAGGTCGATCAGTTCGCTCACGCCGTTGCCGACGAAGATGCGCTCCACTTCCACGCCGCGCGCGCCGCGATGGCGCTGCTGGGCGGCAATAGCGTCGCGCGCTTCTTCCAGGCCTTGTTCGTGTCCGTAGGCTTCGCTGTCATGCAGATGACGGGCAATCGCCTCGCGCAGATGGGCTGGTGTTTCAAAGCCGTAGCGACCGGGATTGCCGATGTTGAGCTTGATGATCGGCAGGCCAGCCGCCTCCAGCTCACGGGATCGCCGGGTGAGCGCGCCACGGATTTCATAGCGCACGTCCGCCAGGTGCGCACTGGGTTTGATCGAGGCCAACGCAAGCGTCCTTCGTCTTGGTGTTGTTGCGGCGCAAGAACCTGACCGCAATTGCATGCTAACAGCGTCCCGGCGCGGTTGGGGAGCCAAAAATCAAGGCATTTCGGGCATTTTCCGGGCAAGCCATCGGGCAAGGCATAATGGCCCCCCATGACGCATCCCGAAACCATCGAGCGACTGCGCCGGATCGGCTGGCGTGGGGACACCCTGCCAGCCGAAGGCAGGCAGTTGGCCCGCGTAGTGGCGCAGCACCGCGCCGGCTACGAATTGCACGACGGCGAGCACCTGTTTGGTGCCCAGCCGGCCGGCCATTTCCTCAAGCGCAGCCTGGATCCGTCCGATCGTCCGTCGGTGGGCGACTTCGTGGAAATCGAATCCGGCAAGCCGCCGCACATCGTGGAAGTGCAGCCGCGCCGTACCGTGCTTTCCCGTGCCGCCGCCGGCGAGCGTTACGAACGCCAGATCATCGCCACCAACATCGACTACGTGCTGGTGCTGACCGGGCTGGATGGTGACTTCAATCCGGCCCGCATCGAGCGCTATCTGTCGCTTACCGAAGGTTCGGGCGCACAGCCCGTCGTGCTGCTGAGCAAGCTCGATACGCGTGACGATGCCGCCGACTTGCTTGCCGCCTTGCGCGAGCGCTTGCCCCAGGGCACCCCCGTCCACGCCATCAACGGCAAGGACCCGGCCAGCATCGACCTGCTGCTGCCGTATTTGCAACTCGGTGACAGCGCTGTGCTGGTGGGTTCGTCTGGTGCCGGCAAGTCCACCCTCACCAATACGCTGCTGGGCAGCGAGCGCATGGCCACCAGCGCGGTGCGCGGCCACGACAGCCGTGGCCGGCACACGACGACCTATCGCGCGCTGTTGCAGCTGCCCAGCGGCGGCTGCTTGATCGACACACCCGGCATGCGCGAGCTCAAGCTCACTGGCGAGGAAAACCTGGATCTGTTCGCCGACATCGAGCAGTTGGCCGAGCAGTGCCGCTTCGCCGACTGCGGCCACGGCAGCGAGCCCGGCTGTGCGGTACAGGCGGCGCTCGACAGCGGCGACCTGTCGGCCGAACGCTGGCGCAACTACTTGAAATTGCGCGACGAACGCGAAGAGCAGGCGACCACGCTGGAGGCCAAGCTGCGCCGCCAGCGCGGCGGCCGCCCGGCGACCAAGCCACATACGAATCGGCACTCGCGCGACCGTGATTAGTGGAACGCAGCGCTGTCGTGGCGCGGCGGGTGCACTACTATCGAACCGTCTTGGTTGGGGAAGCGGGCATGCAGCGGCTGTCGTCGCGTTCGACGTTCTTTTTCAAGCGGGTGTTTCCCGCGTTCTGGTTTGGCTTCCTGGCGCTGTGGACGGTGGTTTGGGCTGGCAGCGCCCTGGTCACGCACAACATGAAGATGCTGGCGGCGCTGCCCGGGCCGCTGATCATGGCCTTGTTCGGCTACGCGCTGTTCAAATGGCTGCTGTTTGGCCTGGTCGATGAAGTGTGGCTCGAAGGCGACCAGCTGCTAGTCAGGAACAAGGGCGAGCAAGCGCATGTGCCGCTGGCCAACGTGACCAACGTCAATGCCACGGTGATGGTGAGCCCGCCACGCATCACCTTGTCGCTGCGTGAGACGTCGCCGGTCTTCGGCAAGGACATCAGCTTCATGCCGATCGGGCGCACCAGTTTGCTTTCCGCATTCAAGCCCAGCCCGATCGCCTCTGAGCTGATCCAGCGCATCGATACCTTGCGTCACCGGAGGCCGGCATGAACAGCCATGGCACCGCGACTTCGCGGGACCTCCAACGCTACGCCGACCTCGACCAGCGCCTGCTGGCGGCAGTGAGGGGCATCCGCATCCTGTCCACGGTGGCGTGGCCGGCCTCGCTGGAAGACCGCATGATCGCAGCCTACGCCAGGGGCCAGTACACGCTGCCTGAGGTGCAATACGTCGTGCCCGACCTATCCGCCGAGCGTGCCGAACTGGCCGCGATCGAGCGCGAAGCGGGCTATGACGATCCCCTGGGCGAGTACCTGTCCCGCACGGCGGAGTCGTGGCGCATTGCCGCCGAGATGCTCGAGGCGGTGGGCACCGACCAAGTCACCGCGCCCTCCATCGTCCTGTACGGCCGCCCCGGCGACCTGATTTCCGGCAGCGATCGCAGCAACCTGGATGCGGCGCGTTATTTCGTGGAGCTCGCCGACGAGCTCGGTTCGGATCTGATCGCCGATGACGTGCTGGTGGCCATTTCCGCCGAGGATCTGCGCGCCGACCTCAGCAAGACGCTGGACGAGTTCTTCGGCGCGCCGCTGATTTCCGTGGAAGTGGACCCGGAGCTGACCGCCAAAGCGGCGGCCGGCGCCACCCGCATCCGGCTTCGCGGCGGCACGCGCTTTACCGACTACGACCGGCATCAATTGCTGGCGCATGAAGCGCTGGTGCATTCGCTCACGGCGCTCAACGGCCGTGCGCAGCCGCTGCTGGCATCGTTCGGCCGCACCTCGCCGCGCGTCACGGCGACGCAGGAAGGGCTGGCGGTGTTTGCCGAGCTGATGTCCGGCGCCATCGATATCTCGCGCCTCAAACGCATCAGCTTGCGCATCCTGGCCATCGACATGGCCTTGAGCGGGGCGGATTTCGTCGAGGTGTACCGCTTCTTTTGCGAGTGCGGGCAAAACCCTGCGGACAGTTTCCACTCCGCCCAGCGCGTGTTCCGCGGCGTGCCGCTCACCGGGGGCGCTGCCTTCGCCAAGGACAACGTCTATCTGTCCGGCCTGCTCACCGTGCACACGTTCTTTCGCTGGGCACTGAAGCAACGTCGCATGGATATGCTGCGGCATCTTTTTGCGGGCAAGCTGGCGCTGCACGATGTTATCAGCCTGCAACCGTATTTCGAATCGGGCGTGATTGCCGCACCGCGCTGGCTGCCGCCTTGGATGCAGCATGCGCATGGACTCGCGGGCAAGCTGGCATTCTCGTTGTTCGTCAATCGCATACACATGGGCAAGGTGCAGGCTGAGGCGCTTTCGCTGAGTCTGTAACTGACCTCCTGTGGGAGCGCACCCTGTGCGCGACATGCCACGCGTGGATGTATCGCTCCGTTGGCTTGTCGCGCACAGGGTGCGCTCCCACAACAGCCCGGTAGTCGACTGCATACCAGTTGTGTGAACCATAACGTCACCATGCTGCAGCGCATCGTCGGGGAAGGGTGGCCGGCGGTGATACCATTCGACAATGCCGCCTCGCGGCACCCGACTCCCCATCACTCGATTCCTATCCCATGGCCCTTACCGAAGAACTGCGCCTCGCCGCTCTCGAGTACCACCGCCTTCCGCGCCCCGGCAAGATCAAGGTGAGCGCGACCAAGCCGATGGTCACGCAGCGCGATCTCGCGCTCGCTTACTCGCCCGGCGTTGCCTATGCCTGCGAAGCCATCGTCGAGGATCCCAACGCTGCCAGCGAAATGACGGCGCGCGGCAACCTCGTCGCCGTGATCACCAACGGCACCGCGGTGCTGGGCCTGGGCGACATCGGTCCGCTCGCCGGCAAGCCGGTGATGGAAGGCAAGGGCGTGCTGTTCCAGAAGTTCGCCGGCATCGACGTGTTCGACCTCGAGATCAACGAGCGCGACCCGGACAAGCTGGTCGACATCATCGCCTCGCTCGAGCCCACCTTCGGCGGCATCAATCTCGAAGACATCAAGGCGCCGGAGTGCTTCATCGTCGAGCGCAAGCTGCGCGAGCGCATGAAGATCCCGGTGTTCCACGACGACCAGCACGGCACCGCGATCATCGTGGGCGCGGCCATCGTCAACGCGCTGGAAGTGGTCGGCAAGAAGATCCGGGACGTCAAGCTCGCCACCACCGGCGTAGGCGCCGCGGGCATCGCCTGCCTGGACATGCTGGTGGCGCTGGGCCTCAAACCCGAGAACATTCTCGCGTTCGATCGCGAAGGTGTGCTGTACACCGGCCGCGACCAGATGGACCCGGACAAGCAGCGCTATGCGCGCGACACTGACAAGCGCACGCTGGCCGATATCGTTGCGGGTACCGACATCTTCCTCGGCCTCTCGGCGGGCGGCATCCTGCGTCCGGAAATGGTCGCCACCATGAATGCGCGGCCGATCATCCTGGCGCTGGCCAATCCCAATCCGGAGATTTCGCCGGAAGACGCCAAGATGGTGCGCCCGGACTGCATCATCGCGACTGGCCGTTCGGACTATCCGAACCAGGTCAACAACGCGCTGTGCTTCCCGTACATCTTCCGCGGCGCACTCGACGTGGGCGCCACCGTCATCAACGAATCGATGAAGACCGCCTGCGTGCGCGCCATCGCCGAGCTGGCCCGCATGGAAGCCGGTGATCTGGCCAGCGCTTACGGCGGCGACGTACCGACCTTCGGCCCCGAGTACCTGATTCCGCGTCCGTTCGACCCGCGCCTGCTGGTGATGCTGGCGCCGGCGGTGGCGCAGGCCGCGATGGATTCGGGCGTGGCCACGCGTCCCATCGTGGACATGGAGGCGTACAAGGAAAAGCTCGGCCAATTCATCTATCGCACCGGCCTGCTGATGAAGCCGGTGTACGAGCGCGCGCGCGCTGATCTCAAGCGCGTGGTCTACGCCGAGGGTGAGGAAGAGACGGTATTGCGCGCAGTGCAGACGGTGATCGACGAGCGCCTGGCGTTCCCGATCCTGATCGGTCGTCCGAGCGTGATCGAGACGCGCATCGAGCGCCTGGGCCTGCGCATGCGCCAGGGCGTGGATTTCGAGCTCACCAATATCGATGACGATCCGCGCTTCAACGAGTACTGGCAGCAGTACCACGCGCTCACCGAGCGTCGCGGCGTGTCGCCGGCAGCGGCGAAGAACCTGCTGCGCTCGCGTCCCACCCTCATCGCCTCGATCATGGTCGAGCGCGGCGAAGCCGACGCGATGATCTGTGGCCTGGTCGGTCGCTTCCACAAGAAGCTTGGCTATATGCGCAGCGTGTTCGGTCTCGACCCGGGCGTGTCGTGCACCTCGGCGATGACCGGCGTGATCAACGATCAGGGCGCGTGGTTCTTCCTCGACACGCATGTGCAGTGCGATCCGACTGCCGAGCAGATTGCCGAAGCGACGTTGCAGGCCAGCTATCGCCTGAAGCTGTTCGGCATTGAGCCGAAGATCGCGTTGCTCTCGCATTCGAATTTCGGCAGCCACGAGAACGCCAGCGCGGCCAAGATGCGCAAGGTGCGCGAGATCCTGGTGCATCGCAATCCCAAGCTCGACATGGACGGCGAGATGCAGGCGGACACGGCGTGGGACGAGGCGCTGCGTTTGCGCATGTTCCCCAACACCACGCTTTCCGGTCGCGCCAATCTGTTCGTGATGCCGAATCTCGATGCGGCCAACATCACCTACAACATGGTGCGCGTGATGACGGACGGCGTGGCGATCGGCCCGATCCTGATGGGTATCAACAAGCCCGCACATATCCTCACGCCGGCGGCGACGCCGCGTCGGGTGGTGAATATGACGGCGATTGCGGCGGTGGATGCGCAGATTAGGCAGGCGCAGGTTGAGCGGCGCAGCTGAGGTTTTGCGCGCTTGCGAATGAGTGATTGAGAACGGGGCCTTGAGGGCCCCGTTTTTCTTGTGTGGATTAGGTTCGTCCGAGTTGCGATGGGGTACGCGGATTTCTCCCTCTCCCCGGCGGGGAGAGGGTTGGGGTGAGGGGTGGGTGCTCGCGGGAACGTTTCTACGCGTCGCCCCGCTTTAGGTAGCTTCTGCCCGTCATTCCTGCGAAGGCAGGAAGCGCTTCTCAACAGCCGAATGGCTGGTCATCCAGTTTCGGCAGTCTTCGATCGTCGCGTTATCGCGACCTGGCTCGCCCGCCGCGTCATACGGGGGCCCCGAAGGCCGAGAGCAACATCAAGAGCCGACAAACGTCCGACGTTATCGGCCCGGCAGCTCCCTTGTAGGAGCGCACCTTGTGCGCGACCAGCCGACGGAGAGGTACACCCCAGCGCTGCGGTCGCGCACAAGGTGCGCTCCTACAAGGGAACGCGAAGGCGGATCAACGCTGCCGCTCGGCTCTTTGTGGGAGCGCACCCTGTGCGCGACGAGCCTACGGAGCGGTACACCCCGGCGTGGCTGTCGCGCACAGGGTGCGCTCCCACAGACAAGCCGGCCGGCACGCGGATGGAGCGATGCCTAAAGCCGATGCGTAGCGAGGCTTTGCCTTAAGTCCTCTTCGCCGTGGCGCGTTGCGGGGTAGCGGAGACGCCTGTCGGACGATCGCCACGCTTCCGAACCCCTCGAGCGACAGACGATCGTATCCAACACGACGCTACGAGCCCTTGCTCTTTCAGGCCATTCTCTTTGGGTTACTTTTCTCTTACTCCGGGCATCCTGCTCTCCGCCCTTCGGGCCGGCTTCGCCGTTCGCATGCGCTCCTGCGCATGCGTGGGCCAGCAAGAGAAAAGTGACTCGAGCGGCGGCAGCCGTTCGAAACGCCCGCCGCGCAGGCGGCACCCTGGCCTCCAGGCGACAATCGAGGTGCAAAGTCACTGGATGACCAGCCATTCGGCTGTTGAAAAGCACCTCCAGCCCGCGCTGGAATGACGAGCAAAAGCTGGCCTGCGCCGGGATGACGAGCAAAAGCAAAACCCTGCGCCCCCTCCCGACCAAAGTCGAACCCATCCCCACCCACCCCCATTCGCCCCCGTATTGTCTCGATCCAATTGGCGAAAAACCCCGTCGGAGCTAAACTCGGAGGGTTCCCCGTCTCCCCCTGCGGAGACGTCCACTTACAGCCGCGCCATCCCCCTGGCGCCGCGGAGAGAAGCTCCCCATGGATCAGCTCGACGACATCCTCCAGCAAGACCTCGACCCCACCGAAACCCAGGAATGGGTCGAATCGCTCAACGCGGTCATCAATCACGACGGCACCGAGCGAGCGCATTACCTACTGGAGAAGATGGTCGATTCGACGCGCCGGGCTGGCGGCTACCTGCCGTTCAACCCGACCACCGAGTACGTCAACACCATCTCGCCGGCCAACGAAGCCAAGATGCCGGGCGACGCCGCGATGGAATGGCGCATCCGCACGCTGATCCGCTGGAACGCGATGGCGATGGTCGTGCGCGCCAACCGCAAGCCGGGCGAACTGGGCGGCCACATTGCCAGCTTTGCCTCGTCGGCGACCCTGTATGACGTGGGCTTCAACCATTTCTGGCGTGCCCCGAGCGCCGATCATCCGGGCGACCTGGTGTTCCATCAGGGCCATTCGAGCCCGGGCGTGTATGCGCGTTCCTTCCTGGAAGGCCGCATCGCCGAAGATCAGCTCGACCTGTTCCGCATGGAAGTGGCCGGTCATGGCCGCGGCCTGTCTTCTTATCCGCACCCGTGGCTGATGCCGGACTACTGGCAGGTGCCGACGGTGTCGATGGGCCTGGGTCCGATCCAGGCGATCTACCAGGCGCAGTTCTGGAAGTACCTGGAACACCGCGGCCTGATGCCCAAGACCGATCGCAAGATCTGGTGCTTCCTGGGCGACGGCGAAACCGATGAGCCCGAGTCGCTCGGCGCCATCTCGCTGGCCGGCCGCGAAGGCCTGGACAACCTGGTGTTCGTGATCAACTGCAACCTGCAGCGCCTGGACGGTCCGGTGCGCGGCAACGGCAAGATCATCCAGGAACTGGAAGGTGTGTTCCGTGGCGCCGGCTGGAATGCCATCAAGGTGGTCTGGGGCAGCTACTGGGATCCGCTCCTCGCGCGCGACACCAAGGGTGTGCTGCGCAAGCTGATGATGGAAACCGTCGACGGCGAGTACCAGGCCTGCAAGGCCTTCGGTGGTGCCTATACGCGCGAACACTTCTTCAACAAGTACCCCGAAACGCGCGAGATGGTCGCCAATCTGTCGGACGACGACATCTGGCGCCTCAACCGCGGCGGCCATGACCCGCACAAGGTGTACGCGGCCTACGACCAGGCCGTGAAGACCAAGGGCATGCCGACCGTGATCCTCGCCAAGACGGTGAAGGGTTACGGCATGGGTGCGGCCGGCGAATCGCAGAACCCGACGCACCAGCAGAAGAAGCTGGACGCCGACGCCGTGCGCCACTTCCGCGACCGCTTCAACATCCCGGTGCCGGACGACCAGCTTGCCGACGTGCCGTACTACCACCCGGGCAAGGACTCCCCGGAAGTGCAGTACATGCTGGAGCGTCGCCGCGCGCTGGGCGGTTCGCTGCCGCAGCGTCGCCGCACCTCCGATGTGAAGCTCAAGGCGCCGGAACTGTCGGCGTTCGAGCAGATCACCAAGGGCACCGGCGAGCGCGAAATCTCCACCACCATGGCGCTGGTGCGCGGCATGAACCTGATGCTGCGCGACAAGCAGATCGGTGAGCGCATCGTGCCGATCGTGGCCGACGAGGCCCGCACGTTCGGCATGGAGGGCATGTTCCGCCAGATCGGCATCTACGCGCCGTTCGGCCAGAAGTATCGTCCGCAGGACGCCGACCAGCTGCTGTATTACCGCGAAGACCAGAAGGGCCAGGTGCTGCAGGAAGGCATCTCCGAGGCCGGCGGCATGGCCGCCTGGATGGCTGCGGCGACCAGCTACAGCATCAGCAACCAGCCGATGCTGCCGTTCTTCGTGTACTACTCGATGTTCGGCTTCCAGCGCATCGGCGACCTGGCCTGGGCGGCGGGCGACATGCGTGCGCGCGGCTTCCTGATCGGCGGCACCGCCGGCCGCACGACCATCAACGGTGAAGGCCTGCAGCACGAAGACGGCCATTCGCATCTGCTGTCCGGTGCGATCCCCAGCGTGAAGTCGTACGACCCGACGTTCTCCTATGAAGTCGCGGTAATCCTGCAGGACGGCACGCGCCGCATGCTGCAGGAACAGCAGGACGTGTACTACTACCTGACCGTGATGAACGAGAACTACCAGCACCCCGACATGCCGGCCGGTGCCGAGGAAGGCATCATCAAGGGCATGTACCTGTTCAAGGACGCCGGCAAGCCGAAGAAGGGCGAGACGCGCGTGCAGCTGCTGGGTTCGGGCACGATCCTGCGCGAAGTCATCGCTGCGGCGGAGCTGCTGGAGAAGGATTTCGGCGTGACCTCGGACATCTGGTCCTGCCCGAGCTTCAGCGAACTGCGTCGCGATGGTTTCGACGCCGAGCGCTGGAACCGCCTGCATCCGGAATCGGAACAGCGCGTGCCGTACGTGACCGGCCTGCTGCAAGGCCGCCAGGGTCCGGCCGTTGCCGCGACCGACTATGTGCGCGAATACTCCGACCAGATCCGTGCCTTCATGCCGGACGGCATGCGCTACACGGTGTTGGGTACCGACGGTTACGGTCGTTCGGACACGCGCGCGCACCTGCGTGGCTTCTTCGAGATCGACCGCTACTGGATCGCCCACGCCGCGCTGGCTGCGCTGGCGAAGGACGGCAAGGTCAATGCGAAGGACGTGGCCCGCGCGATCAAGACCTACAAGCTGGATCCGGATAAGCCGAATCCTGAGTCGGTCTGAGGTCGCTGACCTAAGCAAAAACGCCGCGGATTACCGCGGCGTTTTTTTGTTGCCTCAATTGTGGGAGCGCACCCTGTGCGCGACGGCGCCACATGCAGAGCGTCGCGCACAGGGTGCGCTCCCACAGGGGTCGTGAATCGATCAAATGGCCGTCCAAAAGAAACCCGCCTTGCGGCGGGTTCCTGTCATGCGTCGAACGACCTCAATCGTCGTCCCCGCGAAACAGATGTCGCAACAGGAAGAACGCGCCTACCGTGCCCGCAATGATCGCGGTAGTGGCAACGGGGTGGCGGTTCACATGGCGACGCAGGCGACGATACTGGTAGTTAGCTTCGTCGGCGAAATCTTCAGCTGCATGACCAATACGACGTGCGTACGTCGTGCGGTTGCGACCGAAGCGACGGGTGGCATCCCGGCCGCGTTCCACTAGCTCATCCGCGCGATCGGCGGCCTCGCCAGCGTAATGGCGTACGCGGTCACGGACGCCGTTGACGGTATTTTCGAGGTCGTGGTGACGGCTCATGGCGTCCTCCTGCAATGGGTTTGTTCACGTTGCCAGCGGTGGTGTGAGCGATGCGTAAATAATCAGGCGGTTTGTTCAGCTGCGATGGCGGGGCAGGTTCGCAGCGAGTGGGCGCCGGGCGGTCAGTGCATGGGCGATGGCGCGCCGCACGGGCGGGAAGGCCTGGCTGGCCCGCAGCAGTGTGGTGCGGGCCAGTCGCGCGGCAGGCGTCTCGTTGGTGTAGATCGCGACGATGGCGGTTGTCGCTGCGTAGAGCGGCCAAGTGGCGCGGCGATGCATGCCTTGATAGCGGCGCAGCAGTTCGCTGGCAGCCATATCGCCACGGTATGCGGCAACCTGGGTGATCAGGCCGCCCAATGCCTCCACGCTGCGCAAACCGAGATTGAAACCGTGCGCGGTCACCGGGTGCATGCCGACAGCGGCGTCGCCGATCAGGGCGAGGCGTTGCGCCACGAAGCGGCGCGCATACACGCCGACGAGGGGATAAGCATGTCGCGTGGAGGTGAGCCGCATATCGCCGAAGCGCCCATCGAAGCGGCGACGGATGTCGGCCTGGAAGGCGTGGTCATCCATGGCCATCACACGCTGGATATCGTGCGGGGGCAGGGTCAGCACGATCGAGGCCTCTGCATTGTTCAACGGCAACGCAGCCAGCGTCTGGTGGTGGCCAAACCATTCCAGCGCTTCATCGTGATGCGGCTGTTCAAGCGCCATGCGGCAAACCAGCATGGTCTTGCCGAAGTCATGCATGTCGGCGGCGATGCCCACGTCGCGGCGTACGCGCGAGTGGCGGCTATCGGCGGCGACGACGAGTTTCGCCGTCACGTCGGCGCCGCTCGACAGGCGCAGGCGTGCAGTGTCATCACCCAGCGTCACCGATTCGACCGAGGTACCACAGACCAGCGTCACGTTTGGTTCGAGCTCGATGCTGCCGTAGGCGGCGCGACGAATACAGTGATTGGGCACGAGGTAGCCCAGAGCATCCTCAGCTTCGGAGTTCGGCGTGACGCGCAGTCCGTGCGGCGATTGTCCATTGAGCACGCGTGCTGTGCGCAGCGGCGAGACATCCGCCGGTCACAGCCGCTGCCACACACCGAGCTCATGCAGGAGACGCATGGACCGTTGCGTCAATGCAATTTCGCGTCCATCGAACGGCGGTTCGCGCAGCGAGTCCAGCGACTGCTGCTCGATCAGCAGGATGCTCAGGCCCGTACGTGCCAGCCTTCGGGCAAAGCACAGCCCCGCGGGGCCTGCGCCAACAATCGCGATATCGACATGCATGGGATGCAGGGCCGGGTTGGAGACAGCCTCATGCTAAGGAGCAGCTCCAGAGCGCGCTTGATGCACATCAATGCACGGCGCGACGGATCGCGCTTCGCGCACCTAGATCGTCTCCGCTCCCGCCGGCTCCACCACCGGCGGCGGTTCGGCGCGCAGGCTCTGGCGACGACGAAGCGTGGGAAACATCGTCATCCACAAGCCCACCACCACCAGCGTGCCGATCCCGCCAATCACCGTGGCGTTGATTGCGCCCAGCCACGCGGCGAGCATGCCCGACTCGAATTCGCCGAGCTGGTTAGAGGTGTTGATGAAGATGGCATTGACTGCGCTGACGCGGCCGCGCATGTCGTCAGGCGTGTCCAGCTGGACCAGCGCGCCGCGGATCACCATGCTCACCATGTCGAACGCGCCGAGCGCGAACAGCGCGATCAGCGAAAGCCACAGCACTTTGGACAAGGCGAACACCAGTGTCGCCACGCCAAAGCCGGCCACCGAAGCAAACATGATCGGCCCGACGCGACGCTCCATGCTGTGGCGTGCCAGCCACAGCGACATCAGCAGCGCGCCCACCGCCGGTGCAGCGCGCAGCAGCCCGAGCCCCCACGGGCCGGTGTGCAGGATATCCTTGGCGAAAATCGGCAGCAGTGCGGTGGCGCCACCGAGCAGCACGGCGAACAGGTCCAGCGAAATTACGCCGAGCACGTCGGGCCGACGGCGGATGAAATGCACGCCCGCAAACAAACTCTTCAGCGTGGCCGGTTCGCGCTTCGGTTGCGCCTGCTCGTAACGCATGCGCGCCATCAGCACGACCGCGATGAGATACAACACCGCACACACGCTGTACACCACGCCGGCGCCCGCGACATAGAGCAGGCCGCCAACGGCAGGCCCCATGATCATCGCCGCCTGTCCGGCCGATGCGCTGGCTGCCATCGCGCGTGGCAGGATGGACGACGGCACCAGTGCCGGCAGCATCGATTGCAGTGCCGGGAATTCGAAGGCCTTGGCGACGCCGATCACGAACACCAGCGCGAGTATCGTCGTCTCGTGCGCCAGGTACATCAGACTGATCACGGCGAGTACGGCAATCGCCAGCATGTCCACGATCTGCCCGAACATCACGATGCGACGCCGCTCGAATTGATCGGCCACATGGCCCGCAGGCAAGGCCAGCATCACCGATGGAAAGAACTGCACCAGGCCGATGAGACCCAGGTCGAGTGCGCGGCCGGTGATGGCATAGATCTGCCAACCCACGGCCACCGACAACATCTGGAAGCCAAAGCCCGAGCAGATGCGGGCAAACCAGAACTGCACGAATGCGGGGTGCGAGCGCAGCGATTCCGCAGAAGCTTGCGCGGGAGCAGGGGGCATGAGGGGATCCTTGCGGGGGCGCGACCATTATCGGCAGCTGAAGCGCCATGGCAAAGCACTGCAGCTTCACATGAGTGTGACCGGCTCTTGGCGGCGCCGGCCCTAGCGTGCCGATGTCGCCGCGCCGATGAGGTGAAGCATGGGCCAGTTAGCCGAACGCGTATATACGGACCCTGCCAGGATCCGCCGCCTGGAAGCCCTGGTCGACCAGTTGCCGACCCAAGGCCACGTGGTCTTGCAGATGAGGGACGGCACCAGCTACGACGGCGTCGTGTGCGAACGCCCGAACGTGCAGGTGTTTCGCGATGCGCAGGAAAATGAGGGCATCAATGGTGTCGTGCGTCTGGAGCGGCCCGATGCGCCGGCGTGGACGTGTTACCTGTGGCTGGGCGACATCCATCGCGTGGAGCATCTCGATTCGATGGGCAGCGAGAGCTGAGCTCCCGCTGCCGCCACAAGTTCAGGCGCTTTGCGTCTGCGCCACCAAGCTCGCTTCCGATCGTGCGGCGCGCGGCTTGGCGTCGAGGCCAAACAGCGGACGCAGCCACGGCGTGCGACGGATCACCCACTCATGCAGCGCGGCGCAGCCGCCTACGGTGCCCAACAGCACCAGGGTGGGCTCGAGCACCGGACCGAGCTTGAGCGGAAGCAGCCAGTACGCCACCGCGAGCATCACGCTCTGATGCAGGATGTACCAAGGAAACACCGCTTCGCGCGCATACGGCAACCAGCGGAACGGGCGGTTGAGGTAGCGATGGCCCCAACCCAGCACAGCCACGATGGCGCTCCAGGCGTAGAAGCCATGCAGGGCACGCATGCCCAGCCGCTCGACGGCGATGGCCGATGCCGACCACGTGCCGATATCCATCCGATCCAGCAGCAAATGCGCCGCAAAACAGCACGCGGCCAGGCCCAGCGCGCGATGACGCAGGCGCGCCAGTTCCGACCACAAGGCCGGATGCGTGCCGATGGCGTAGCCGTAGAAGAACATCGTGGCGTAGCCGGCGTGCGCGTACCAATCGCCGATCAGGGCGTGGTTCTGCGGAAAACGGGCCGCCAGCCAGAAGTTGAATGCGACCAGCGGGAGCGCCGGCAGCACCAGCAGCGGCCAGCCTCGCAGGCGATTAACCGTGCCGATGACGCGCTGTCCCCGCGACGATTCCAGCACCGGCAGCAGGGCGATCAGGCCCAGGGTGTAGACCCATACATAGGGCAGGTACCAGAGATGGTTCCAGGTCACGCCGAACTGCCAGCCATCGAAGGCACCCGCCGGCCAGGGGCCGCCAGTCCAGTAGCGCAGCAGGAAGCGGGCAAAGCCCGGGGCGACCAGCCCATTGTCCACGCCTTGCACATACGGCTGGATAGGCACGACCACCGCCATGCCGAACAGCAGCGGGACCAACAGCCGCACCGTACGTTTCCAGGCCAGCCGCGGCAGGCTCAGCCGCCCGCGCAGGAAGTGCACCGCCATGCCGGAAATCAGGAACAGCAGGTCCATGCGCCAGAAGCTCGAGGCCAGCATGGGCTGCTCCAACCAGTCGGCGATATAGCTGCTCTTGAGATGGAACTTCCAGTCGTCGGCCGGGCCGACGTAGAGCATGCCCAGGTGGTAGAGGATCAGCAGGGCGAAGGCCAGGACGCGCAGGGCGTCGATATCGTGGCGGCGGTTCATGAACGGCACTCCGTGGTGGCGATGGCTGCATGCTCCGCGTCACGGCTTGCCGCGTCCGCCGCTAAGTGATTGATCGACCGAAGACAGGGACGAGTGGTGGCCCCCCGGGGACGAAAGGTGCGGACGAAAGCAGCGCTCCACGTAGAATCCCGGGCATGACCCCTCCGTCCTCGTTCGACTACACCCGCTTCCAGCGCTGGCGCCGGCCGTTCGAGACCGGCTTCTGGGTCGTGATGCTGCTGACCAATACCGTCTTCAACGGCATGACCGCATGGTTCGATGCGGTGTATCGCACCCACTGGGTGTCGGGCCTGGAGCCGTGGATCTGGGAGGCCAGCAGCAGCGTGGCCATCCTGACGCTGGTGCCCTTCGTCGTCTGGGCGACCCGGCGTTGGCCGATGCGCTTTGACACCTGGGCGCGCAGCCTCAAGTTTCACTTGGCCCTGAGCGTACCGTTCTGCCTGGCCCACGTCGGGCTGATGATCGTGCTGCGCATGATCGCGTACAGGGTCTTCTTCGACTGGCAGTACCACTTTGGCAAGGACTGGCCGCTGCAGGTGGGCTACGAGTACCTCAAGGACATCCGCACCTATTTCTCGTTCGTGGGCCTGATCACCGCCTACGGCTTCATCATGCGCCGCCTGCAGGGCGAAGCCGCGCTCCTGGCCGAACCCGACGAAGGCCCGCCCGTCGAGCCGGTCGACCGTCCCGAACGCTTCCTGGTACGCAAGCTCGGCAAGGAATTCCTGGTCGCCGCGCGCGAGATCGAATGGCTGCAGGCCTCCGGCAACTACGTGAACCTGCACGTGCGCGGACGCGACTATCCGCTGCGCGCCACCATGGCCGGCATCGAGGAGCGGCTCGATCCCACGCGCTTCGTGCGCGTGCATCGCAGCTATCTGGTGAACCTCGATTACCTCTCCGAAATGGAACCGCTGGAAACCGGCGACGCGCGCCTGACCATGCGCGACGGCGCCACCTTGCCGTGCAGCCGCCGCTTCCGCACCCAACTGCGCGAACGCTTCGGCGACACTCCCGTCAGCGCCTAAGGCCAGTCACCTGTGGGAGCGCACCCCGTGCGCGACTCGGCCGGGCCGAAGACCATCCAGCTTGCACCGCCACTCACCCTCGTTCCACTCTAAGCGCCTAACCGCAACAGGACCTTGCCCATGAACCAGCGCCTCCGCTTCGCCGCCACTACCTTCGGCACCGTGCTCCTGCTTGCCGGCTGCTCCCAGTCGGGCGACCAGGCCCAGGCGCCGCAACAGGCCCAGGCGCCGGCTGACGAATCCGCGGGCAAGCTCGACACCTACCGTCAGTTGCAGCGCATCGGCAACGACGAGATGGCGGTGACGATGGGTAACGAGATCCTCAAGCGCTATCCCAACACCGAGGCGGCCAAGGAAGTGCAGCAGAGCCTCCCGGCGATCGAACAGCGCTACAAGGAAAACAGCGAGAAGAACCGCCTCGCCGGCTTGTGGCTGTACCAAGTGTCGCCGATGCAGGGCGGCACGCAGTCCACCGCCACCATCTATACCAGCCAGCCTTCGGGCGAGGATCGCGTGCGACTGGTGCTGCGCCGTCATACCGAGTGGGGGCAGAACGCGTTTCTGTTCAATGGCGGCCCGCATGGCTTCGTGTGCAAGGGCGTGTGCTCGATCAAGGCGACGTTCGACGGCAAGCCTGGCACCATCCCCGCGTTTGCGCCGACCACGGGCGAGCCGGCCCTGTTGTTCAAGGACGACAAGGGCTTCATCACCCAGCTCGAGAAGGCCAAGAAAATCACCATGGACGTGACCTTGCAGGACGGTGAGAAGAAAGTGACGCTGGTGTTCGAAACGGGTGGCTTCGACCCGGCCAAGTGGCAGCCGGTCAGCAAGTCGTCCGGCAAAAAGAAATAAGGTCCACGCGCTTGCGCGTCATGCGTTTGCAAGACCAGCACTGATGGAGATGAAAATCATGGCAGCCAAATCCCTACTTGCCGCCGTCGCGGTGATCGCAGCGCTCAGCGCCTGCACCCGCGTGGGCAAGGATTACACCTCGCGCATGCAAGCCCGCCAGCAGGCGTACGCCGCCGCCGCCGGCGAACCGGTCAGCAGTTTCCACTACTTCAGCCTGTGGTCGTGGGAGCCTCTGAGCGATACCGAATTGGCCGTCTATACGCGTTCGAACGAAGCGTGGTTGATTGACCTTGACGGCCGCTGCCGCAACCTGGAGTTCACCAACCATATCGCGCTGACCTCAAGCGCCAGCGAAGTGTCGGCGAAATTCGACCGCGTGATTACGGGCGGTGCTGATGCGCCGTGCTTCATCAAGCAGATCCGGCCGGTGGATATCAAGAAGTTGGATTCGCCGCAGCAGGGGAAGCCGAGGGAAGTTGAAGAGGCGGCGCGGCCGGCGAAGTGAGGGTGCTGTTCCGCTATTTGTAGGAGCGCACTTGTGCGCGACCAGCCGACGGAGCGGTGCACCCAAGCGCTATGGTCGCGCACAAGTGCGCTCCTACAAGGGTTTCGCACGCTGTGGCGCCCATTCAATCTTGCGATCGCTCTTTGTGGGAGCGCACCCTGTGCGCGACAAGCCTACGGAGCGGTACACCCCAGCGTCGCAGTCGCGCACAGGGTGCGCTCCCACAGACAAGCCGGCATGACAAAGGGTGAGCTTCGAAGCCGGCGCGCAGCGAGTTCTTTTTTAAATCCTCGCCGCGCTGCGGTGTACCGAGCTCACCACTGCGTCCGCCCTGGCAACAAGCCTTTGAGCTCCACCTCGGTCAGGTTGCGCCACTGGCCCACCTTCAGGTGCCCCAGCTTCACGTTGATCACGCGCACGCGTCGCAACTGCGTGACCCGATAGCCAAACTCTGCGGCCATCAGGCGGATCTGGCGGTTCAATCCCTGCGTAAGAATGATGCCGAAGCCAAACTTGGCGATCTTGCGCACCTTGCACGGCTTGGTCATCTGGCCGTGGATGCGCACCCCCCGCGCCATGCCTTTGAGGAAATCGTCGGTCACTGCCTTGTTCACCGCCACGAGGTATTCCTTCTCGTGGTTGTTCTCGGTACGCAGGATCTCGTTGACGATGTCGCCGTTGCTGGTGAGCAGGATCAGGCCTTCCGAATCCTTGTCGAGGCGGCCGATCGGGAAGATGCGTTCCTTGTGGTCGACGAAATCGACGATGTTGTCCTTCACCGTCTGATCGGTCGTGCAGGTGACGCCGACCGGCTTGTTCAGTGCGATGTACACGGCGCGCTTGGCGGCCGGCGTCGCCGCCAGCACGCGCGCCTTGACGATCTCGCCGTCTACGCGCACTTCGTCGCCTTCCAGCGCCTTGGCGCCGGTGCTGACGACTTCACCGTTGATGGTGACGCGACCGGCCAGCAGCAGCTCGTCCGCCTCGCGGCGGGAGCAGATGCCGGCTTCGCTGATGTATTTGTTGACGCGCATGGATCGAATCTTTCTGTCTACTGTGGGAGCGCACCCTGTGCGCGACAACCAACGGAGCGGTACGTTGCGGCGTTGCAGTCGCGCACAGGGTGCGCTCCCACAGGTGATTCGCTCTTACGAACGCAGGCCGATGCCGCGCTTGAGCAGGTGTAGCGCAACAGCCGCGAGGCCAACCACAAACACCAGCATCACCGCGAACGCCACGCCAATCTGCACGTCGCTCACGCCGAGCACGCCGAAGCGGAACGCGTTCACCATGTACAGGATGGGATTGACCATCGAGATGCTGCGCCACGGCTCGCCCAGCAGGTCCACCGAATAGAACACGCCGCCGAGGTAGGTGAGCGGGGTGAGCACGAAGGTGGGCACCAGCGCGATGTCGTCGAATTTCTTGGCGAACACCGCGTTGACGAAGCCCGCCAGCGAAAACACCGTGGCGCCAAGCAGCACCGAGAGGAAGGTGATGACCGGGTGCGCCACGTGCAGGTCGGTGAAGAACAGCGCGATCAGCAGCACCAACGCGCCAACCACGAGGCCACGCGTGACCGCGCCGGTGACATAGCCCAGCAGGATCACCCAGTTCGGCATCGGCGACACCAGCATTTCTTCCACGGCGCGGCTGAACTTGGCGCCGAAGAACGAGCTGGAGATATTGCCGTAGCTGTTGGTGATGATGCTCATCATGACCAGGCCGGGCACGATGTACTGCATATAGGTGAAGCCGTGCATCTGTCCGATGCGGCTGCCGATCAGCTTGCCGAAGATGACGAAGTACAGCGTCATCGTGATGGCGGGCGGGATCAGCGTCTGCGTCCAGATGCGCATGATGCGCACGATCTCGCGGCGGACGATGGTGTTGAGTGCAACGAGGTTGCCCGTGCCGTTCATGCGGCCTTCTCCGTGGTGTCCTTTCGGCCGTTCTCGACAAGTCGCACGAACAGTTCTTCCAGACGATTGGTCTTGTTGCGCATCGAGGTCACCGTCATGCCGCGCTCGCTCAGGCCCGCAAACAGGGAGTTGAGATCGTGCGAACGGGACATTTCCGCTTCCACCGTGTGATCGTCGATGCGGCGCAGCGTGATGCCGGGGATGGTGGGCAGATCGGTCGGCGCATCGTTCACGTCGAGCACGAAGGTCTCCACGTCCAACGAGGACAGCAGGCGCTTCATCGAGGTGTTCTCGATGATGGTGCCGTGGTCGATGATGGCGATGTTGCGGCAGAGGTTTTCGGCTTCCTCGAGGTAATGCGTGGTGAGGATCACCGTGGTGCCGGCGGCGTTGATGCCGCTGACGAACTGCCACATCGAACGACGGATCTCGATATCCACGCCGGCGGTGGGTTCGTCGAGGATCAGCAGCTTGGGCTCGTTCATCATCGCGCGGGCGATCATCAGGCGACGCTTCATGCCGCCGGAGAGCATGCGCGCCTGATGGTGGGCCTTGTCCCATAGGCGCAGTTCCTTGAGGTACTTCTCGGCGCGCTCCATCGCGACCTTGCGCGGGATGCCGTAGAAGCCGGCCTCGTTCACGCAGATGTCGAACGGCTTCTCGAACTGGTTGAAGTTGATTTCCTGCGGCACCAGGCCGATCAGCTGCATGGCCTTGCCACGCTGCTTGTTGACCGAGACGCCGAATACCTTGGCGTCGCCATCGGAGGCGTTCACCAGCGAGGAAAGAATACCGATAAGGGTGGATTTGCCGGCGCCGTTGGGGCCGAGCAGGGCGAAGAAATCGCCGGGCTGAACCGTGAGACTGATGCCTTTGAGGGCTTCGACGCCGTTGTTATAGGTCTTGCGCAGGTTTTCGACGACCAGCGCGGGTGTTGAAGAGGGGGACATGGGCTGCACCGAAGGGGCCAGCCTTCTATTATACGTGGCTTGCTCTCTCGCCCGGCCTCGGCCGACGCACGCACTGTTTCCCGGAAAACCCCATGGCAGATCATTTTCAGCTCCGTCTCGTCGACAGCACCATGCTGGCGCCCACCGTCCGGCACATGGCTTTCGAGCGCGCCGACGGGCAGCCGCTGGCCTTCACGCCGGGGCAATTCCTGCAGATCCACTTCCATTACGACGATGGCAGCGCCACCAAACGCAGCTATTCGGTGGGTACGGTGGGTGACGGCTCCTCTCCGGTGCAGCGCATCGAAATTGCCGTGAGCTATGTGGAAGGCGGCGCCGCCACCAAGTTGCTGGGCGAGCTGCCAATCGGTGGCGAGATCAGCGCCAGCGGCCCCTACGGCCGCTTCTGCCTGCAACCGGGCGACAGCAATGGCCGTTATCTGCTGCTGGCCACCGGCACCGGCGTGACGCCGTATCGCGCCATGCTGCCCAAGATCACCGAACTGGTGAAGCAGGGCCGCGAAGTGGTGCTGCTGTACGGCGCGCGCAACGAAACCGAGCTGCTGTACGGCGAGGAGTTCGAAGCCTTCGCCCAGGCCAACCCCGGTTTCACCTTCCATGGCTGCCTGAGCCGCCAGCCGCGCGACGTGCCGCGTCCGAACGATCGCCCCGGCCATGTGCAGCAGGTGCTGGCCGAGCTGGCGCCCAGCGCCGAGCGGGACATCGCCTATCTGTGCGGCAACCCGAATATGGTCGATGCGGCGTTTACCGCCCTGAAGGATTTCGGCCTGCCGGTGGCGCATATCCGCCGCGAGAAGTACGTCTCCTCACGTTGAGTCGCGCAACCGTTCCTAAACCGTTGCCCAACAAGACGCTCAAGTTCGGCTGAGACCGGCCGCTAACCGGATCAGCCCAGCGACGCCCTTCGCTGCTTCCCAATCCGTAGTTCTACGGGTCGTCTTCCCGACGCCTGCCAAAAACGTGACGCAGTTCACGCTGCGAAGACCTGCCCGGGTTTTCGATATCAAGCGCAAGGGGCCCACGCCGATAGATCCCAACAGGTATCCCCAAAAAGGGGGGTGCGGGAAGGGGCATTTATGAAGGGCTGGATTCGCAAGACCTGGATGGGTTGCGTCATTGCCATTTCATTGGCGTCGGTGGCGCATGCAAACACGGGCACCATCACGTTTTCCGGGGCCGTCGTCACGCCGACCTGTTCGCCCGATCAAGGGCGGCTTGCCAGTGGCGCGGGCGCCATAGGAACCTCGCACCTCGCTTGCACAGGCGTCGATGCGGCCGCCGATGGTTCGCAACTCTATGAGCTGCGGGTCACGGCGCTGCAAGGCTCTGCGCTGGCCGGCGATCGCGTTATCAAGTATTTCGCCGGCTATGCCAAGGATATCGGCACCGATACGGCATCACTTAAGTTGCTTACGCAAACGTTTGAGTGACGCCGCCAACGGCCGGCTTCCTACTGATAGGTCACGACGAAGGTGATGGTTGCGCTGACCTGTCCTGGGCCAATCGCTTGTGCGCTCGTTCGGTAATACCGGGCGAAATAGGGGATGGACATCGTTCCCGCGGTGATTGCGACCGGGGTCTGCTTGGTGCCGCGAACATTCACGGCGACGCCGCTTCCATTAAGAATCTGCACGCCGACGTTGGTGGCAAAACCGGTGCCGGTGGTTGGCAATATGACGCCCGTCGTGTTCGTGCTGGGGTTGCTGGCCGTCATGGCGATGACCAGTTTCTGGTTGGACGACAGGCATGTGAAGTTGATCGAGAACGGCGTCTGGTTCGCCGTCGCACCCGCCGTCCCCAGCGCCGCCGAGAATGCCGCTGGCAACTGCACGGTGAGGTTTTGCGAGTCGGTATTGACGCTGCAGGCGCCATTCTTGATTGCGCTGCTGGCGAGTGTCAGCGCCGCGGACATCTTGGTGCTGGATGAGTTCGCCGAGCCGCCCGAGATGTACCACCAGAACGGAATAAGTGTGTTCGCCTTGATCGTGCCGGCGGTAATGGGCCCGGTGACGATGAGCTTGCCCACGTAGGTGGCGCTGGTCGATCCGGAATAGCTGCCCACGGCGGCCCCGCCTGGCGCTGTGACCGAACCGACCGGGTAGCCGGCCAGGCTGTTGGGACCGTCGTTGACGTTGCCGCTCTCGCTGCTTGCCTGTACCGGCGTTGCGGTCACCAGCAGTGCCACGCCGGTGACACCGGTGCTGAAGCGGATGCCAGGGCCGGCAGGGACATTGGTCGGATCGAGCGTGGCCAACGTCTGTCCCGCCTGAACGGTGGCAGTGTAGTCGTTGGACGACTTCGTGGTGATTGGCAGGCCCGTGCAGTTGAACGTGATCGTGACGGGGTTGGAGGTGGCCAATACCGTGCCGACAGCCGGCGACTGCCCGGTCAGGATGGTGACATCGGGAAACGACATCTGACTGGAGGCGCCGCTGCAGTTGGCGGCAGCGGCGGCCAGGGGAGCCCAGGCCGTGCCGACGATGATCAGCAGCAGACAGGCGAGTCGATGGGCAAGCCCAATCCGATGGCGCGAAACGGGCTTCATGAACCACTCCTAGAGACCTGTGCCACCACGCGCGGCTGGGCACAGGTGACTTGAATTTGCTGATAAGCGGTCGCGTTCTTGCTCTTCGCCGGAAGCTGGTAGGAGAACGAGCAGGCCTGTTGCTGGCCACCATCGTCGACCCACCGGGCAGTCAGCACGCCGCTCTGCTCGACGCCGCGCGCCAGGATCTGGCCGGCTTGGCCGACGACGCCGAGCACGCTGCCCTTCTCGTTGGAAACTTCGGCACCGAAGGGCAGTGCACGGCCGTCTTCCGTCTTCGCCTGAGCAATGATGGTGCGACCCGTGTCGGTCTTGAACTTGAGCATCACCACGGCGCCTGCGTGCGGGGCGACCTGGGCGCTGGTCGAATCCAGCTGCACATCCAGCGGAAGGCCCTTGGGGTCGACCGTGATGGTGTTGAGGCTGTAGGGCTGCAGATAGGGCACGAGCGCATAGCCGCCATGGTCGATGCGCACGCCAGCGGAATTTCCCAGGCGCGCACCGGCAGCGCCGGGGACTTCGATAATACCTACCGTATCGCCGATCGGCTGGCCGAAGGTGATGCCACCCGGATGCGCGACGATCGCACCGCTGGCGCTGAACGACGCCTGCGAATAGCCGCTGCCATCGCCGTAGGTCGCATTCAACACCGCGTAGGGGCTGCGATAGCCGCCATTGATGGAGGCGGAATTGCCGCTGCCGCCGCTGCTGCTGTGCGTCGCGGTGGCGCCATAGGTGTATTGGCTGTCCGCACCCGCGGAGCCGGTCAGCATGGCCTGTTCCTGATTGCCCGAGGACTGGTCATGCGTGGCATTGAAGGAAAGCGTCGGTGCATGCGCGCTGTTGCCAAGGGGCACGCTGAAGCTGGCGAAATATTGATTGTCGTAGCGACCCAGCGGATCGCGCGTGCGCGTCGCCGAGATGTTGTAGCTCACGCGATGAAAGCTGTTGCTGTATCCCGCCTGGAACTGGGTGTCGGTGCCGGTCCTGTTCCAGTAGTCGCTGGCGGCGGTATTGACGAAAATCGTGCCGCCGCTTTCACTGATGCGCTGGCTGAGCGTGAGCGTGAAGCGATTGCGCTGGCGCTGAAGCGCGGTGCCATTGAGAACAGGGTTATAGGTCGAGCCGGCGAGTGCAGCCTGCTGGGCCGGGGTCAGGATGCTGGGGGCCGCCACGCCATCGATGGTGGGTGAAGTGGCAGGCAGCAGCGCGTCGAAAGCGTTCAGGCCGTGGCGTGCGTAGTCGCGTGCCAGCGCTGCATCCGTGAGGCTGAGAAATCCACTCGTGGAATAGCGATACGCGGCAACCGACAGCGAGGTGTTGGTCTCGGGAATGATCTTGCTGTACGTCACGCGCATGCTCTGCCCGGACTGTGATGCGTAGCCCGGAATGGTGGCGTGCGACTGAGTGAGGTCGACGGCGACCGCGCCCAGCTTGGTGTTCACCGCGCCGCCCACCAGCACCGCAGCGTAGCCTTCCGAACCCGCCAGGCCGGCATAGCCGGTCAGCAAATTGGTGAAGCCGTGCTGGAGCGTCGCCTGGCCCACGGCGGGCGTGTCGTGGACGTTGGCGACACGCAGTTGGCCCAGGGCAACATCGAAGCGCGTGGTGCCGGGGCGAAGCAGCTGGGCCACCGATGCGTAGGGCACGACCATCGTGCGAACGCGCCCGTCGGCTTCGGTAATCGTCACGTCGAGATTGCCGCCGTAGCCGGTCGGGTAAAGATCGTTGACGGAGAAAGGACCCGGAGCGACCGTTGTTTCGTAAATGACCAGGCCATTCTGGCGCACGGTTACCCTGGCATTGGACTCGGCAACGCCCTGGATCACCGGTGCGTAGCCGCGCAGCGAATCGGGCAGCATGCGGTCGTCGGTTGCCAGCTGCACACCGCGCACGCCGTAGCTGTCGAATACTTGTCCGTCGGTATACGAATCGCCCACGGTGAGCTGCGCGCGCATCGAAGGAATATCGCGCTGCACATACGTGTCGATGTTTTGCCAGTGGTTGCTCGATGGCGCGCCTGCGACGCCGGACTGCCAGCTCACCGTGGAGTCCTGGCGCAGGTGCCAGGCACCCACGTTGAGACCGAAGTTCAGCCCCAGATAGGCCGACGTCTGGCTGATGCCGTGGTTGTCCATGTGATACGTGTTGAAGTTGTAGTTCAACAGCGCGGCGGGGACACCCTCGTCCCAGTATTCGGGGCTGACATACCCACGCGCGGCCTGCCCCATGTACACCTGGGGAATGCTGGCGTCCAACTGCAGGGTCGCCATGTCAAAGGCCATCGTGGCGTCGGGGATCAGGTCCCCGATGGCGATGCATCCTGTCTGGTTCTCGAGCTTCGCCTGCGCCTCGGTCGAGAGCGCCGACGGAGACAGCTTCAACTGCTCCAGCAACTTTTTATCGACGCAAGGAACAGCACTGACCTGGCCGCTCACCGCGGCAAAGCGCACATTTGCGCGACCGGCATGCGAGCCGTTGACGTAAAGATCGACGCTGTAGTTACCCGGCGACACCGGGTTGCCGCGCTCGAAGCGCGAGAGGTCGGTCGTATTGTCGCCTGCGCCGGACAGCAGGCTGCGATCAAAGCTCGCTTCCATCGCGCTGGCGTCAGCGCCACTTGCAGCAGCCGCTGCTGCATGCGCCGCGCAGCCCCACGTGCCAAGCACGGTCGCGATGCCCGTCCACAGCACGGCCTTTCGGCATGCCATAAGACGGTAGCGACCGGAAGCCGGGCGTTGGGCGCGGGCGTTGCTCACGGGGCGATCACACCGTTGAAGCCGACGTTGGCGCCAAAATCATTGATGGCGTCGAATGCGACCGGCGTGCCGCTGGCGGGCGACTGCTTGAGATCCTTCACTGCCAGGCGCTGGCTGCCCATGGGAGCGACCATGCCCGGCTCGGCCGAATAGTGCGTGCCACCCACCGTGAACTCGACCTTGGAAAAGGTCAGGTAGAACGGGGACGGGTTGTGCACTTCCAGCGAGTAACCCTGGCCATCGGAAACGGCCTTCCAGGTCACCTGTGCCGGTGCCTTCAGGGCATCACCCGGCAGATTGGCCGGGCGATAGAAAAGTTTGATCCGCGAACGGACGGCAAATTGCAGGATGTTGGCGTTCGCCGCATCCGTACCCGCCGGCTTGGGCGGCACTTCCAGCACGTTAAGCCAAAACAGCGATTCGCGATCGCGCGGCAACTGGGCGGCCGTGCCAATGATGCGCAGGCTCTGGTCCTTGTTGCCTTCCATGCGGAACAGCGGAGGGGTGATCAGGAAAGGCACGTTGGCCTTGTCCGGCGTCGACTGGATGTCGCCGTCGTCAACCCATGCCTCGACCAGGGCAGGGCGCTCCCCGCGATTGGTCAGGCGAACGGTGACTTCGTTGTCCTGGGCAGGAAACACTACACGCGTGCCGCCGACCACCACGCCGGCATGGGCGCTGGCAGCGAACAGACAAAGTGTGAGCAAACCCGCGCGCAGGGCGCAGACGACGGTCTTCATAGGGGGATTCCAGAACGGGCTGCAGGAGTGGTGCGGCGAACCAGGCGGTCCGCCGCACCGGGTGAGCTACTTACAGGTAGTTCATCGTGAACTGCACGGAGGTGTTCACCGCACCGGCAGTGGCGACGCCCGTCGCGAAGTACTGCGCGAAGAAGTTCAGGGTGGCACCCTTGGTGGTGGTGCCGGTCAGGTTGGTGAGCAGCGAGTTCTGCGCATTGGCGGTGGCGCCGTTAAGCGGCATGACCACCGAGTTGCCGTTCAGCAGCTGCACTTCGACGTTGGTGGCATTGCCGGCGCCGGTGGCGTTCTTCAGATTGCCGTCGGTGGTGTTGATGTTGGCGCCCGAGAAGAAAGCCTGGACCGTCGACAGGCTGGAGTCGCAGCCAGCGACCACGAGCGAGAAGCCCGTCTTGTTGGCCACCGAGCCCGAGCCGGCGAGCACCGGAGCCAGAACCAGCGGCAGCTTGACCGCCACGGCGTCGGAAGTGCCGAAAGCGTTGCCGTCGACGGTGCAGGTCTGTGCCACGACCGAGCCGGTGACGGTGATGACGCCGTCGACGGCCTTGGCCGGGGTCGGAGCCATAGCCATGGCGCCGAAGGCGGTGGCGAGCACGGCGGAGAGGAGAAGCTTCTTCATACCCATGTCCTTTTGAACGTTTGGTGGATACATCGTGTTTGGTGCGCTCCCGGACCCTGGGCAGGTGCCCCCGCAGCGCTTTCTTAGGCTTCTGGCCCGTACCCCTCGGGCCGGTTTCCAGTTCGCTTACCCGCCTCAAAGCAACCCCCGTGCCAACGCCGACGAGACGCTCAAAACCCCGCTATCTGCCGAAAGTGAGAGGTAGTTGTTAAATGCAAGTGACGAATTTTGTGAGTCGAGCTGGGTCACATCGGACGCGTTGGGCAGCTCAATGTGCAAATTGGGTCACATTTTCGGAGTTGTCTGATGGCCAAAACCGTTAAGTTTTGCGTCAGGTCGGCCGATACAGACCTCCGTGTAAAGCGTGCTTGACACGCCTGGGCGGCCGGACGTAGCCTGTGTCAAGTCAGCTTGACACCGGACCCAGGGCCTCTATGTCTCGCCTCACCTACCGGCAATACCAGCGGCGCACGCTGTTCGCGATCACCCTCTATACGGTGTTCATGCTGTCCGTCTGGCCGATCGTCCATACGGTCAGCAGCCTGCCTCTGAAGATCCTGCTCGCGCTGGCGCCGCTGCTGCCGATGTTCTACGTGCTGGCGCAGCTGGCCCGGCTTATCCGCGACAGCGATGAGCTGGAGCAGCGCACCCATCTGATCGGTTTGGGCGTGGCCACCGGGGTGACCGCGGCGCTCAGCCTGCTGGGCGGCTTCCTGTCGATTGCCCAGGTGCTGCCGCTTGATGGTTCGGTGCTGATCTGGGTGTTCCCGCTGATGATGGCCTGCTATGGGGTCACCCGCTGGTACGTGGCGCGTGCCTATGGGCATGACACGGCTTGCGCGGGCGAGAGCGGTCTCGCGCCGGCGGGTCGTTTGCTGCTGCTTGCCCTGATCACCGGCGTGGCGGCGTTCTATGCATGGCGACATGATTGGGACAGCTTCCGCGTGGGGCTGTTGTGCGGCATGGCTGGCGCGTCTGCTGTGCTTGGGCTGCTGCTGGGCGTGTGGCGTTGGCGCGCGCGTGGGCTGCCCGATGAATAACAGCAGCCACCGCGCCCTGGTGCGCGTACCGTGAACAATCGCGTCCGTGAACTGCGCGGCGAGCACGCCTGGTCGCAGGCCGATCTGGCCGAGCGTCTGGATGTATCGCGCCAGACGGTGAACGCGATCGAGACAGGCAAGTACGATCCAAGTCTGCCGCTGGCCTTCAAGATTGCGCGGCTGTTTGGCCTTTCCATCGAATCGATCTTCGAACCGGAACCGCCGGTGGCACCACCGGTGATTTCGCGACATCCAATGGAGTGAGGGGAGTACACCCATGGCAAGCAAAGGACGAACCGCCTTTCGCATAGGCATCGCAGTCATCGCACTGGCGATCCTGGGCTGGAAGCAATTTCATCCACAGGCGCGCGCGGACTCGAAGGACACTGCGGTTTCCGCCGACACGACGTCGACGCCCGCCAAGCCCGCCAAAGCACAAACCTGGACGCTGGGTTCGCTCACGCTCTCGCCGTGCGAACTGGGGGAACCCAACAGCGGACTGTCCACCGCGGCGTGGTGCGCACCGTTCGAGGTGCCCGAGAACCGCGTCGATCCGAACAGCCGCAAGATCCACCTCAAGCTCGCGGTGATACGCAGCAGTGCACAAGTAGCGAGCAAGGACATGCTGGTGATGCTGGCGGGCGGTCCGGGGCAGGCGGCCACGGAATCGTGGCCGGGCGTATCGACCGCTCTGCAGCCGCTGACCCAGCATCGGCACGTGCTGCTGCTCGATCAGCGCGGCACCGGCGGCTCCAATCCACTCACCTGCAAGGACGAAGGCGAGGGCACGGAAGGCGGCTCCGAAGATATCGACGCGAGCGCCGAGCGCCAGAAGCAGGAAACCGAGCGATGCCTCAAGCAGCTCGACGGCAAGGCCGACCCGCGCTACTACACCACCACCATCGCCGCGCAGGATCTGGAAGACGTGCGCAAGGCGCTGGGTTCGCCGACCTTCGACCTGGTCGGTGTGTCCTACGGCACGCGCATGGCGCAGCAATACGCCATGCATTATCCCAAGGCCGTGCGCAGCCTGGTGCTCGATGGCGTGGTGCCGAACGAATTGGTGCTCGGCGAAGACTTTGCACGCAACCTCGATGACGCCCTCAAGGCGCAGTTCGCGCAGTGCACGGCGAACGAGGCATGCCGAAAGCGTTTCAACGATCCGTACCAGACGCTGTTCCAGCTGCGCGATGCGCTGCGTGCCAATCCGCACAAGGTGAGTTTCCGCGATCCGCAAACCTACCAGAGTGTGCAGCACACCCTTAGCGAATATTCGCTGGCCAGCGTGGTTCGCATGTTCGCCTATTCACCGCTCACGGCCGCGCTGCTGCCGTTGTCCATCGATGCCGCCGCGCATGGCGACGTTGGTCCGCTGCTAGGGCAGGCCAAACTGCTGTCGGGCGATCTCTCCGACACCATGAATGGCGGCATGCAGCTTGCCGTGATCTGCAGCGAGGACGCCGACCTGCTGACGCCGCGCGAGGAGGATGCGCACAGCATCCTGGGTACGCGCATGGTCGACACGCTGCGCAACACGTGTTCGGTGTGGCCCAAGGGTGATCGCCCGGCCGATTTCCACGAGCCGTTGAAAACCGATGCGCCGGTGCTGCTGTTCTCCGGTCAGTTCGATCCCGTCACACCGCCGCGTTACGGCGAGCAGGTGGCGAAGAACCTGCCCAACTCGCGCCATCTCGTGCTGACCGGTCAGGGTCACAACGTGATCAACGCAGGCTGTGCGCCACAGATCGTCAAGCACTTCATCGAAGACCTCAACCCCAAGGCGCTCGATACCAGCTGCCTGGAGCGGATGCATCCCACGCCGACCTTCATCGACTTCAACGGAGCGACGCCATGATCGAAGTAAAGGATTTACACAAGGCGTTCGGCGCCGTGAAAGCGGTGGATGGCGTCAGCTTCAAGGCTCGCGACGGCGAGATCACCGGCCTGCTCGGTCCCAACGGCGCCGGTAAAACCACCACCTTGCGCATGCTGTACACGCTGATGAGGCCCGATCGCGGCCAGGTGCTGGTGGATGGCATCGATGCCGCCACCGACGCGCTCGCCGTACGGCGCCAGCTGGGCGTGTTGCCCGATGCGCGCGGCCTCTACAAGCGCCTCAGCGCGCGCGAGAACATCGACTATTTCGCCCGCCTGCACGGACTCCCGGAGGACTTGATCGTCAGTCGCCGCGAGGCGTTGGTGAGGGCGCTCGAGATGAGCGACTTCGCCGATCGGCGTACGGAAGGTTTTTCCCAGGGCCAGCGCGTGAAGACGGCGATCGGGCGCGCGCTGATCCACGATCCGCGCAACGTCATTCTCGACGAACCCACCAATGGCCTGGACGTCATGGCCACGCGCGCGTTGCGGCAGTTCATGCAGCAGCTGAAGAGCGAGGGTCGCTGCGTGCTGTTTTCCAGCCACATCATGCAAGAGGTGGCGGCGTTGTGCGATCGCATCGTGGTCATCGCCAACGGACGTGTGGTGGCCGACGAATCGCCGGCGGCGCTACGCGACCAAACGGGTGAGGCTAACCTCGAGGACGCCTTCGTGAAGATCATCGGCAGCGAAGAGGGCCTCGCCGCATGAACATGAAAACCGTAACTCCCGTTGCACGCACGCGGGCCTTCCTCACCGTGTACCTGAAGGAAGTGCGGGAGAACCTGCGCGACCGGCGCACCATCATGAGTGCATTCCTCACCGGCCCGTTGCTTGGGCCGATCATCATGGTGATGTTGCTCAACATCACCCTGAACCGCCAGCTGGACAAGGCCGAGAAGCCGCTGCCGGTTCCGGTGGCCGGGGCCGAGTACGCCCCCAATCTGATCAACGCATTGAAGGCCGAAGGCATCGTGCCCAAGCCCGCCATCGCCAACCCTGAATTGGCCGTGCGCAAGCAGGATGCCGACGTGGTGCTGCGCATTTCGCCCGACTACGCCACCGCGTGGCGCAAGGGTGAAGCCGTGCAGGTGGAGTTGATCTATGACTCCTCGCAACGCGATGCCAATGCTGCGGTGGATCGCCTGTCGCAAGTCGTCGAAACGTATGCACGCCAGCAGGGCGCGATGCGTCTGGTATCGCGCGGGCTTTCACCCAGTACCGCGTGGCCGGTAGTGGCCGCCAAACGTGACCAGGCCACCGCACAGGCGCGCGCGGCCCTCGTGTTTTCGATCCTGCCCTATTTCTTCGTGCTCACCGTGTTCATGGGCGGCATGTACCTGGCAATCGATCTGACTGCCGGCGAACGTGAGCGGCAATCGCTGGAACCGCTGTTCGCCAACCCGGTGGCGCGCTGGAAGATCCTGGCCGGCAAGCTGGCGGCGATCTGCACGTTCTCTGCGATCAGCCTCTTGATCAGCCTGTTGGCGTTCGCTGTGGTGGGCCGCTTCATTCCCACGGAAAAACTCGGCATGGAGCTCGACCTAGGCCTGCGTTTCAGTGGACAGGTGCTGTTGCTCATGTTGCCGCTGATCGTGCTGCTGGCAGCGCTGCAGTCCATGGTGGCGGCGTTCGCCAAGAGCTATCGCGAAGCGCAGACCTATGTCTCGCTGCTGATGTTCGTGCCGATACTTCCCAGCATCCTGCTCTCCACCATGCCCATCAAGGCGCAGGAATGGATGTATGCCGTGCCGTTGCTTGGACAGCACCTGGGCATCATGCAATTGCTGCGCGGCGATGGTGTCACGGCGGACCAGTTTGGCCTGTGCTTGGCGGGCAGCCTGGCTGCCTCGGTTCTGGGCGTGCTGGCGACGGCGCATCTGTATCAGTCAGAGCGGTTGGCGATTTCGGGCTGAGGTCGGCGCCGCTCTAGTGCTCGTCATTCCGGCGCAGGCCGGAATCCAGTTTCGGTGCATCAGGTTTTTCGCGAAGGCCATGCGCTTCGCAACTGGATTCCGGCCTGCGCCGGAATGACGGAAATGGAGGTGGCCGCAAGTGGCTTGCCGCGCGCTACCATGGTGCTTTCTTTTTATCGAGAAAGCGCCATGCGACGCCATCTGCTCGCCCTCAGTCTCATCGCCGTCCTGGCCGGCTGCAGCTCGCACGATAACAACGCGCCCGCCGGCACCGCTTCCGCTCCGGTGCCGGCCAGCACCACGCCGACAGTGCCGCCGCCGTCGACGGATGCAGATATCGCCACCCAAGGCCTGGCCAACTACGCGTCGGTCAAGCTCACGGCGGATCTTTCCCGCTTCGACGACAAGCAGAGGCAAATGATCGCGCTGCTTATCGAGGCGGCGGATGTCACCAACGACATCTACTGGCAGCAATCGTGGGGCGACAAGGCTGCCTTGATGGCGCGCATCCCCGACGAGGTCACACGCAAGTACGCCGAGATCAACTACGGCCCGTGGGATCGCTTGAACAACGACCAGCCGTTTGTCGCCGGCGTGGGCCCACGCCCGCCGGGGGCGCAGTTCTATCCGGCTGACATGACCAAAGAGGAATTCGACAAGTCCGATCTGAAGGACAAGGCCGGCCTCTACACCGTACTGCGTCGAAATGCCCAGAATGCACTGGCGGTGGTGCCTTATCACGACGCCTATCAGGCCGATCTGCAGCGTGCCGCCGGACTGCTGCGCCAGGCGGCGGATTTGTCGGCCGACAAGGAGTTCGCGGGCTATCTCAAGAAGCGCGCCGATGCCTTGCTCAGCGACGACTATCGCCCCAGCGATTTCGCCTGGATGTCGATGAAGAACAATCCGGTCGACATCGTGATTGGTCCCATCGAAACCTATGAAGACCAGCTGTTCGGCTACAAGGCCAGCTACGAAAGCTATGTGCTGGTGAAAGACCAGGCCTGGAGCGCCAAGCTCGCGCGCTTCACCAAGTACCTGCCCGAACTGCAGCGCGAGCTCCCGGTGGACGACAAGTACAAGGCCGAGAAGCCCGGCGCCGATGCCGACCTCAACGCCTACTTCGCCGTGTATTGCGCGGGCGACGCCAACGTCGGCGCCAAGACCATCGCGATCAACCTGCCCAACGACGAAGAAGTTCAGCTGAAGAAAGGCACGCGCCGCCTGCAGCTGGAGAACGTGATGCAGGCGAAGTTCGACAAGATCATGTTGCCGATCGCCAAGGAGTTGGTGGCAGACGATCAGCAGTCCCACCTCACCTTCGATGCGTTCTTCGAGAACACCATGTTCCACGAAGTCGCGCATGGCCTTGGCATCAAGAACACGCTCAACGGCAAGGGCATGGTGCGCACTGCATTGAAGGACCAGGCATCGAGCTTCGAAGAAGGCAAGGCCGACATCCTCGGCCTCTATATGGTCAGCAAGCTCGCCGGAAAAGGTGAGCTGGACAAGACCAAGCTGATGGACAACTACGTCACCTTCCTTGCCGGCATCCTGCGCTCGGTGCGCTTCGGCGCCAGCGATGCGCATGCCAAGGCCAATATGGTGCGCTTCAACTTCTTCCAGCAACAGGGTGCTTTCACCCGTGACGCCAAGACGGGGCGCTATCGCGTCGACTTCGACAAGATGACCGCCGCGATGAACGCACTCTCCGCCAAGTTGCTCACCATCCAGGGCGATGGTGACTACGACGCTGCCAAGCAGCTCACCGACGGCATGGGCAATGTCGACGCCACGCTGGCGGGCGATCTGAAGCGGCTGGATAAGGCGAAGATTCCGGTGGATGTGACGTTTGAGCAGGGGTTGGAAACGCTGGGCCTCAAGAAGCCGTAACCCTGGTGCACGGTGCTCACTGTGGGAGCGCACCCTGTGCGCGACACAACGAAGCCGCCGCCCCCATCCACATCGCAGAGTTAAAGGTCGCAGGCCTACGATTCACTCAGAACACAGCTGATGACAGTCTGGCTGGCGTGATGCCACGTTCACGCCATGCGCCACCCGCTCGGATACCACACCCTGCGCCAGGGACGCATCTCGCTCCCTGGCCAGGTCTATCTACTCACCACGGTTGCGGCGTACCGCCGCCCGCTGTTCCGTGACGTTGAGTTGGCGCGGTCGGTCTGCCGGTGTCTGCACAAGCCGCTTTGCTGGGGCGATGCCGCTTTGCTTTGTTGGGTGCTTATGCCCGATCACTGGCACGGCCTGGTCCAGCTTGGTTCCCGCGATAGTCTGGCCTTGGTGATGAATCGGTTCAAATCGTTGACGGCAAAGAGTCTTCGCTGCACGCAGTCGACGCTGGTCTGGGGTAGCGGCTTCCATGACCGCGCGTTGCGACGGGACGAAGACATGCATGCCGCAGCGCGCTACATCGTGTGCAATCCACTGCGCGCCGGTCTGGTCGACAACGTGTTCGACTATCCGTATTGGAATTGCGACTGGCTATAAGGTCGCGCAATCCCCTGTGAGAGCGCACCCTGTGCGCGACGGCGGTGCCGCAGTGTTCGTCCTTGTAGGTTTGTCGCGCACAGGGTGCGCTCCCACAGGGGGATGACGCGACATGGCTATTTGGGCGCAATATCCCGCAGCATCATCTTCAACTCCCTTCCATCCGCCAGTTTCAACGTCAGCGGCGTGCCATCGGGCAGATGCATGCTCAGATCGCGCAGGGCGCCGAAACTCATATCCGCTGCGGCTTTCACATTTGCGGCAACGATCATGTCGCCTTGCTTCAGCCCAGCTGCTTGCGCCGGACTGCCGGGCGTCACGTTGATCACCTTGAAGCGATCCGGGTGGTCCTGGGACTTCTCGGCGCGAAAGCCCGCCATACCGTAGTGCCACACGGGCACGGGGTTGCGGGGCATCAGCACCATCTGCTGGCGGCGATAGTCGAAGTGCACGTTGAAGCGCGACAGGATGTCCTGACCGATATTGCCCGCTTCGCTGGGGTTGCCGGTGGCGCCGGCGTCATTGCGGGTAAGCAGGGCGACCACGTTGTCCATGCGTTGCGTGCCCAGGATGAATTCCCTCGCGTGGGCGATGTGTGCGGTGAACAGGCCGCCGACACCGCCGGTGGGGGTCGGTAAGCCTGCTTCGTAGTGGGCGGCAATGCCATTGCGTTCGGCCCATTGGGGGAAGGTCAGCACATAGCCGGCGTTGCCGGTGTCGATGCCGAACATGCCGGTGTGGCCGTCCTGATTGGCCTGCGCGAGCGGCATGTCGTCGGTGAAGCGCAGCGCCACCACGTCGCCCTGTTGGATCGCCGGCGGTTCGCCCATGTCATAGGGCTTGAGGCGCAATTGTTGATGGTCGTAGTCGAAGGTGATCGCAAAGCGCTCGAACATCTCCAGGCCGAGGATGCCGGCGATCGGCGCGCCGTTGCCGCGCTCGTAGAAACTGTAGGGAAACGGCAGCACCGTATAGGTGAGATCGCGGATATGCGCGTTGCCCAGGCCGGTGTCGTGCACCTTGGTATAGGACGTGCTCATGGTGCTGGAGCCTGAGCCGCCGCTTACGCCCTGGCCCTGCGTCTGGAATCCCAGCTGTTTTGCTGCGTCGCTGGTGAGGATTGCGTGGCCTCCGGTGTCGAGGATGAAGGGCATCGGTGGGCGGCCGTCGATACTCACATCCACTATCAAGATGCCGCCTTCCAGATGCATGGGCGTCACGGCATCCGTTGCGCCGTTGAGCATGGTGACGTCGCGGACCTTGCCTTCCGGCCGCTTCAGCTCGCTCGTCGAAGCGCTATTGAGCACGCGGTAACGCTCAACGGTGTCCACGCTTTCGCCATCGGCATTGCCGGCGAGGTTGGCGCGCGAACTGGCGATGCGGAAGGGCAGTGGCAGGCCATCCACCTCGCGATAGTCGCTGTAGCGTTCGGTGGCGATCAGAAAAGAGGTGGCGTAGATCGCGCGATCCAGCCGATGCGTGGACGCATCGATCCACAGGGTGACGAGGCGACCGCCCGCGGGTGTGGCTTCGATGCGCTGATAGGTATGGCCGTTGTCCTGAGCATCGGGCAGGCGATGGTATTGGACAGAAGAATCCGTATCGAGAAAGCCGAAGCGGCGCAGCCAGCTCGCGGTGATGTCGACGGTGCGCACCTCGTCCGAATCGAGCGGATGGATCATGCCGGTGATGTCTTCGCGCCAATGGCCCTGCGCATCGATGCCTTCGGCGGTGCCAAACACGTCGTTGTGCATGCGCGTGAGGTACTGGCCGCTGCGCAGATCCACCGTGGCTTGCCAGGGACCGGACAGGCCATCACCTGCTTCGCGGCCTTCGGCCTTCAGTGCGGCGACGTGCTGCCAGCGTTCGCCACCATGGGCCTGGCGGAGGCTGGCCAGCAAGGCGGCGCTGTCATCGGCGGGCGCAGCGAAAGCCTGGCTCAGTGCACCGGCGAGCAACAACACAAGCAGGGGGCGGGCGCGATGCTGCATGGGGGACACTCCGTGGTCGGGTGCCGTCATGGTCCGTCGGTTGGCGCGTCCGGTCTAGGACGTGCGTGGCGTATCAGCACGTGCGTTGCGTTCTGTGCCGGTAGTCACGCGGCGTTTCGCCGGTGAGGTGACGGAACACGCGGGCGAAATGGCTCTGGTCATTGAAGCCGGCCATGGCGGCCACCTCGGCGATGGAGCGCTGCGACTCACTTAGCGCGTTACGCGCCAATGAAATGCGCAAGCCGCGCTGGTATTCGCCGATCGACGTGCCCTTGGCCCGCTGAAAGCCGCGTGCGAGATGGGAGCGATGGACGCCTGCCAAGGTCGCCAATTCCTGCAGCGACGGCGTGGCGAGCGGGTCATCATGCAAGCGATCGAGCACACGTTGCAGCCAGGCCGGCCGTCGCTCGTCGTCAGAGCGACAGGCGAGCGCCACCAGTTCCAGCACCGCTGACGACAGGGCGAGGGCAGCGGCATCGTCGGTCGCGCGCAATTCGCGCTCGATGCGGGCGAGCAAGCGGTCGGCCTCGGGCAGTCGCAGTTGACGATGATCGCCGAGCAGGCGCGACACACCGTCGCTGGCCATGTCGGCGAGAAAGATGCTGATGCAGCGCGCCCCTTCCGGCCCAAAGCGATTGGCGTGTCGATGACCTTGCGGATGCGTCAGCAGGGCACCCGGTCGGCAGTCGAGTACCTGCTCGCCCGATTGCTGGTTATAGCTGCCCGCGGCGACCAGGCAGAGATACGCCTCGTCGTGCTCATGCCATGGCAGGGCGCTGCCGCCGGCATACGGCGTGGCGGAAACCTGCAGGTCGCCGAGTTGCCGCAGCCGTTCGGGCTGACCGTAGTTGGCGCGCTGTAGATGTTGCATGGCGCCAGTCTAGACCGCTGTCGCGCCGGGGCATGTGCCGCAGGTCAGGCGTGCTGGCCGTCCAGATGCATGTTTGCCCAGCGGGCGACGGCTTCAGGGTGTTCCAGCTGCAGATGGTGGCCACCATCCATATGGGTCACCGCGATATCAGCCACGCAGGCGGCGCGTGCCTGCATGCGGGCTCCGGGCAGGTAGGGCGTGTCGGGCCTGGCGAGCAACAGCGCGGTCGGCGACTCGATGCCGCGAAGGATGGCGTGAACCTGTTCCTCCGTCAGTCGGATCGACGAAGGGCGATTGACGCGTGCATCGCTGCGCCAGTACCAGCCGTGCTCGCTCTTGTGCAGGCCGCGCTCCACGATCGGACGCGCCTGCGCCGCGGGCAGGCCGCTGGCCATGGTGCGTGCGCTGATCGCCATGTCGATGGACGGGAACGAACGCAGCGACCGGCCAGTCGCCTCGCTCGCCATCGCATCGCGGAACTGGCGCAGCGTGTGGTGGCCGTCGTCGGCTATCGGGCCCAGCCCTTCGATCAACAGAAGTCGATCGATGCGTTCCGGCCTGGCGGCCGCCACCATCGAGCCGATGCCTGCGCCCAGCGAGTGACCCAGCAGATGGCAACGCGTGAGGCCCAGCGCATCGATCGCACCGAGCACCGAGCGCACATAGTCGACCAGGTGATACTGCATGCCGGGCGGCAGATGATCGGAATGGCCGTGACCCGGCAGTTCGAGCGCAATCACCTGCCAGCGCTCGGCCAGCAGAGGTGCAAGCCGAGCGTAGCTCCACGCATTGTCCAGCCAGCCATGCAGGGCCAGCAGCGGCGGCGCTTGTTGATCGCCCCATACCTGCGCGCTCAGGCGCAGGTGCGGCAGCCGTACCTCGCGCTCGACCGGGCCCGTCATGTCGACGTGCCGGCGCGTGGCGCAAACGCCGACCAGCCGCCGGTGTGGCGCCTCACCAGCGCGGCCAGGCTGTCGACCTGCTCGGGGGTGTCATTGAGCGCCGGGATGTAACGCAGTTCGCTGCCGCCGGCGTCGAGGAAGAAGTCGCGGTTCTGCATGGCGATTTCTTCGAGCGTCTCCAGGCAGTCCACGGCAAAGCCCGGGCAGGCGACGTCCAGCCGCTTGATGCCGCTTGCCGCCAGCTCGCGCACGGTGGCGTCGGTGTACGGGTGCAGCCAGGATTCGCGTCCCACGCGCGACTGGTAGCTCACCAGCAGCTGCGACTCGTCCAGCGCCAGTCGCTGCCGCAGCGCTCGCGCCGTGGCCTGGCATTGGTCGAAGTACGGATCGCCTTCGCGCACATAGCGCTCGGGAATGCCGTGGAAGGACAGCAGCAGCTTGTCGCCGCGGCCGTGCCCCGCCCACCACTGCTCGATGCTGCGCGCGAGCGCCTCGATGTGGCCCGGGTCGTCGTGATAGTCGTTGACCAGCCGCAGCTCGGGCGGCCAGCGCAACGATTGCATGGCCTCGGCCACCGCATCGATCACCGAACCGGTGGAGGTGGCGGAATATTGGGGATACAGCGGCAGTACTAACAGGTGACGCACGCCCTCGCGTTGCAGCCGTTCGATTTGCGCGGGCACCGAGGGCTGGCCATAACGCATCGCCAATGCCACGCGCACGGGTTCCGCACATGCTTCCGAAAGCTTTTCCTGCAGTCGCGCGGCCAGCGCCTCGCTGCCCACGCGCAGTGGGGAGCCTTGCGGCGTCCAGATGCGCTGGTAGGCGTGGGCCGAGCGCGCAGGGCGCACGCGCAGGATCACGCCGTGCAGGATCAGCCACCAGAGCCAGCGCGGATAGTCGATCACGCGGCGGTCGCCCAGGAATTGGGCGAGGTACGGGCGCACTGCCTTGGCCGTGGGCGCCTCGGGTGTGCCCAGGTTCACCAACAGCACTGCAGCCTGAACGGGTAGGTCTCGGGAAGCGCCGGCAACGCCGGTATAGTCATCGCTGCGTGGCATCGTGGCTCAGACGGGAGAAATCCGTCGCAAGTCTGCCACAAGCCAAAGAAGCCGCCGTGGACATCATCGCCGCAGGCTGCCGTCCCGAATTCAAGCGAAGGAGTCGTCCATGTTCAAAGCATCGCTGCACCGTCTGTTGCTCGCGTCCCTGGTTCTATTGCTGCCGGCCATGGCCGCGCACGCCGAAGACCCGCCGCTGGTGCGCGCCCAGAACGCCGTGCGCGTGTTGAGCGACATCATGGAGGCGCCGGACAAATCGATCCCGACCGACCTGCTCAAACAGGCCAAGGCCATCGCGGTGATCCCGGACCTGCTCAAGGTGGGCTTCGTGTTCGGCGGCCGTCGCGGCGAGGGCCTGATCTCGGTGAAGGGGCCGGACGGCACCTGGTCCAACCCCAGCTTCATCACCATGACGGGCGGCAGCGTGGGCTTCCAGGCCGGCGCCTCGTCGACCGACGTGATCCTGGTGTTCCGTACCCAGCGCGGCGTGGATAGCATCGTCAACGGTAAATTCACGATCGGCGCGGACGCCGCCGCCGCGGCCGGCCCGGTGGGCCGCACCGCCCAGGCCTCCACCGACAGCGACTTCAAGGCCGAGATCTACTCCTATTCCCGCTCGCGCGGCCTGTTCGCCGGCGTGGCCCTGGACGGCTCGGCGCTGCGCATCGACTACGACGCCAACGAGGCCATTTACGGCAAGGGCATCACCCCGCGCCGCATCTTCGAGGGCGGCGTGGGCAACGTGCCGACCCAGGTGGTCGATTTCAGGGATCGCCTTGAGGAGTACACTCAGCGATGATAGGGAGCGGCGGCGCGACACGGCGTGACAGTTTCGTTCCGCCGCTTACCATTCGAGGCCTGATTCAATGAGCATCACCCATCTACTCATCCTGCTGGTCGTCGTCGTGCTGATCTTCGGCACCAAGAAGCTGCGCAACATCGGCGGCGACATCGGCGGCGCCGTCCGCGATTTCAAGAAGGGTCTGGATGGCGGCGACGAAGCCCCCAAGCCGAACGATCCCAGCGCGACCCTGCGCGCCGATCCGCCGCCCGCTGGTCCCACCCAGACGCAGAACCAGCACGACACCACCGAACCCAAGTAAGGCGGCTCGCGGGTCATGATTGAGATCAGCTTCGGCAAGCTGGTATTGCTCGCGCTCGTCGCGCTGATCGTGCTTGGCCCGGAAAAGCTGCCGCACGCGGCACGCACTGCGGGTGTGTTCCTGCGCCGCGTGCGCACCGGCTGGGACAGCGTGCGTGCAGAAGTGGAGCGCGAACTGCAGGTGGAAGAAATCCGCCGCCAGGCGCGCGAAGTGGCCTCCAAAGCCGAGGCCGCCCAGGCCGACCTGGACGAGACCCTGCGCAAGATGCGCCCAGAGGGCGTGCCGTCGAAACCGTCCGAGCCAACCGTTGCCGAGCCGGTAGCGGACGTGGCCGCCGCCACCGCGACCAAGGAAGCTCCGCATGGCAGCGCCTGAGCTCGAAGGCCCTGGGGCCGATGACCTGGAACAAGGTCTCTTTTCGCATCTGATCGAACTGCGCTCGCGACTGATGCGCGCGATCGTGACCGTGCTGCTGGTGCTGGGCGCCCTCGTGCCGTTCGCCAACCGCTTGTACACGGAGCTGGCCGCGCCGCTGGTGTCGCGCCTGCCGCAGGGGGCCCATCTGATCGCCACCGAGGTGGCCAGTCCGTTCGTGACGCCGCTGAAGCTGGCCTTCTATGCGGCCCTGTTCATCAGCATGCCGATGATCGTCTACCAGCTGTGGGCGTTCGTCAGCCCCGGCCTGTACCGCAACGAGAAACGACTGGCGCGGCCGTTGCTGGTGGCGGCGCTGTTCCTGTTTTATCTCGGCAGTGCGTTCGCCTATTTCCTGGTGCTGCCGGCGGCCTTCCGCTTCCTCACGGCGGTGACGCCGCAGGGCGTGGAAATGATGACGGACATCACGCACTACCTCGACTTCGTGATGCTGATGTTCTTCGCCTTCGGCCTGTGCTTCGAGGTGCCGGTGGCGGTGGTGATCCTCGCCGCGATCGGCGTGGTGAACCTGGAGCAGCTGCGCAGCGGTCGTCGTTACGCCGTGGTGGGCGCGTTCGCCATTGCCGCCTTCATCACGCCGCCGGATATCACCTCGATGATCATGCTGGCCATTCCGATGTGCCTGCTCTATGAGCTGGGCATGCTGGCGGTACGCTGGTTGATCAAGCCCACCGACGCGCCAGCCACATGACCGATGCCGCTGCCCGCGCTGCTGAACTGAAAGAGATGCTGCAGCTGCAGCCGCACGTGGAAGGCGGACACTATCGGCGGATCCATCCGCCCAAGGCGGGCGGCGACGGCGCCAGCGCCCGGCCCTCGTTGAGTGCGATCCACTATCTGCTCGAGGCCGGCGAATTCAGCCACTGGCATCGGGTCGATGCCGAGGAAGTCTGGCACTACGTCGAAGGCGAGCCGTTGGAGCTGCTGATCTACCACGCGGACAACAAGCGCCTGGAGCGCTGCTGTCTCGGGCCCTTGGCCCCAGGCGTGGACACGCTGATCGTCGTGCCTGCCGGTGCGTGGCAGGCCGCTCGGCCACTCGGCCGCTACACTCTGGTGACTTGCCTAGTGGCGCCTGCATTCGAATACGAGGGCTTCGAGATCCTCTCCGAAGACGCCACGCTGGCTGGGCACCTGGCGGGATTGGCGCCGGAGATTCCGCTGTCCTGAGCGGCAGGTTTCGCTGCTCGCCACCATCTTCAAAGCGATCGATCGTTGTTTTCAAGATTGATCTGTATGGTCTGCCTCGGGTAGCCACTCCATAGTTGGGGCTTTCGTCCTGACTAGAAAGCGTGGTTCAACATGAATGCCCAGGCATACAGCAAATACCCAGCGAAGTGGCAGGAGCGTTTTGCGTTCCTGGAAGCCAACGGTGCTCCCGGCACGCCGAGCTACAAGCAAGCCTTCAAGGCGCTTCCCTTCATGCAGCGCATTAAGATCGGCAGCAGCATCCTGGCGTTCCTGTTTGGTCCGATCTACTTCTTCATACTCGGCCTGTGGCGCAAGGCCCTGATGGGCATTGCGGTGGTGGTGGCGACGATCGTCATCGACATCATCATGTACGCCATCCTGGGGCCCGATAGCCGCGCTGCCGACTTCATGAGCCGCATGCTGGGCCTGGCGGTGACGCTGATCTACACCACCACCGCCAACTACGCCTACTACCTGAAAGAAGTGAAGGGGCAGGACAGCTGGAACTTCTTCGAAGGCTTGCGGATGTGAAGCCGCGTGGCGGGTTGGGTCAGCAAGGAGTAGCTAACGGTGACTAAGTTCGTGAAAGCATTTCTGGTGGTGTTGGCGGTGCTGGTAATCCTGGCTGGCGCAGCGTTCGCCTGGACCCAACACCGGATTGGATCCAGCCTGGAATCGGCGGCGCGCGAATTGCCGCCGATTGCCGATCGCATCGGTGATGTATCCCGGGTGGAGAACATTCACTTGAGCGAATACGCGGCCCATTGCGCTGCGGATGTATGCGAGCGCTACGTCTCGCGCATCGTGGGTTCGAAGGGCGCGCTGCTGATGGCGGCCGATGTGGCACCTCAGGCCGCCAACCGTGACGATGAGGTCAGCCATATCGTGCTGTGCGAGGAGGATGGCTCGCTGATCGACCGCATGGGGGACGTGGGGGAGATAGCCAGCGGTTTGTACTGTTTGTAACGTGGTCGCGACCTGGTTCGTCTGACGCGTTAGACGGAGACCCGGGGCGCAAGAGCCACATCACGTGCCATCCCACGCCGACCATCGCCGCGCGCCTCTTTTGTAGGAGCGCACTTGCGCGCGACCAACCTACGGAGCGGTACACCCACGCGCCGCGTTCGCGCACAAGGTGCGCTCCTACAAGGGAGCGCGCTGCCTTTTGGATAGCGGATCAACACCGATGCTCAGCTTTTTTGTGGGAGCGCACCCTGTGCGCGACAAGCCTACGGAGCGGTACACCCCAGCGTGACTGTCGCGCACAGGGTGCGCTCCCACAGACAAGCCAGCACGACAGGTGGATGGAGCGATGCCTAAAGCCGATGCGCAGCGAGGCAGCGCTTTAAGCCCTCTCCGCTTTGGCGCGTTGCGGGGTAGCGGAATCGCATGTCGGACGATCGCCACGCTTCCGAACCCCTCGAGCGACCGACGATCGTATCCAACACGACGCTACGAGCCCTTGCTCTTTTAGGCCATTCTCTTTGGGTTACTTTTCTCTTGGGCCAGCAAGAGAAAAGTGACTCGAGCGGCGGCAGCCGTTCGAAACGCCCGCCGCGTAGGCGGCACGCTGGCGCTAACGTGACAACCAGAGACCGAGGCTCTGGATGACCAGCCATTCGGCTGTCGAAGAGCGCTTCCGACCTTCGCCGGGATGACGAACAAAGCCGACCTTCGCCGGGATGACGAACAACGCCGCCCTGCACCGGAATGACGAGCAAAGAAAAAGCCGCCTCAATCAGGGCGGCTTCTCAAGATCATCGACATCAGTCGCTTCATTCGCGGGCAACCCTCACAGGTCACCCACATGAAGACCGCTTACCGCCACGCCTCAATGCTTGGTCGGCGCAGCCGCCGGCACCGGCGCCCCATACGGACCCCGGTTCAACGCCAACCCCTTCAGCACATTCAACGCCTGCGACAGCGCGTAATCCTGCGTGGCCAGCTTCGCGTTCTCGGCGCTGCCGTCATTGTCGATGTCCTTGCCGAGTTTTGAATCCTCGTTGGCAAGGTGGTTGGGCAGGTCGGCTTCGGAGCTCACCAGCACGGCGACGCTGTCGGTCTTGTTCACCGCGAGGTCGGCGAGGGCGATGTCCGGCTTGATGCCTTCGGCTTGGATCGAGGTGCCTTTGGGGGTGTAGTAGCGGGCGGTGGTGAGCTTGACCGCATGATCGTTGTCCAGCGGCAGCACGGTTTGCACCACGCCTTTGCCGAAGGTGCGGCGGCCGACGATCAGCGCGCGGTGGTTGTCCTTGAGCGCGCCGGCCACGATTTCCGCCGCGGAGGCGGTGCCGTTGTCGACGAGCACCACCATGGGTGCGCCGTTGAGCAAGTCGCCGGCGTGCGCTTCGAAGCTGAGATTGGAATCCTGCAGGCGCCCGCGCGTGGTCACGATGGTCCCTGAGTTGAGGAAATCGTCGCTGACGCCCACGGCGGCGGTGAGCAGGCCGCCCGGATTGGAGCGCAGATCCAGGATCGCGCCCTTCTGTGCGCCGTTCTTGCGGATCAGCTCGCCGAGTTTCTTCTCCAGGTCCGGCGCAGTGTCGTCCTGGAACTGGCTGACACGGATATACGCGTAGCCGGGTTCGATCTCGCGTGTCTTCACGCTGGTGACCGAGATCTTCTCGCGCACCAGCGGCATGTCGATCGGCTTGTCGCTCTTCTCATGCAGGATCGTGAGCGTGACCTTGCTGCCCGGATCGCCGCGCAGCGCCTTGAACATGTCGTCGATGTTCTCCGGGTCGACCACCTTGCCGTCGATTTTCACGATGGTGTCGCCCGGCTTGATGCCGGCGCGCGAGGCGGGCGTGTCGTCGATGGGGGCGATGATGCGCAGCGTGCCGTCCACCTGCAGCACTTCGATGCCGAGGCCGCCGTATTGGCCGGTGGTGTCCTCGCTCAATTCGTCCAGGCCTGCCTTGTCCAGGTATTCGCTGTGCGGATCGAGGCCGCTGAGCATGCCGCTGATGGCGGCCTTCATCAGGGTCTTGTTGTCCACTGGCTCGACATAGGCCTGACGAACGATTTCATAGACCCGGCTGAAATTGCGCACGTCGTCCAGATCCACGCGATCAGGCGCTGACGAGGCCTTGGCTGGCGCCGCGTCGGCAGCCTTCTTGGTGGCACTGCTCGGGGTTGGCGCGGTCTGCGCCTGCACCAGCGGCGCCGCCAGCAACAGGACGGCCAGGCTCAAGGTGGGAAACCGCATGGATGGGGGACTCCGGTATAGCCGTGGGGGCGGGCCCGGCAGCGGGCCGCGTTGCCGCTTTGACCGCCGGATGTCGCCAAAATTCAACATGGTACGCAGGTTAGCCTGCGACGCTGCGTAGGCGGCGTCAATCGTGGAATAGATCAGAACTTCCCTAGATCAACCTTTCTTGCCCAGCCAGGTACGCGGGTCCACCGGCTGGTTGTTCTGGCGCAGCTCGAAGTAGACGCCGGTATTGACCCCGGTGGGCGCGCTGGCCGTGCCGACGGCCTCGCCCGCGCTGATCTGGTCGCCTACGCCGTGCAGGACCGTCTCGTTGTTGCCGTACATGCTCATCCAGCCGCCGCCGTGGCTGACGATGACCAGCATGCCGTAGCCGCGCAGGAAGGCGGCATAGACCACGCGGCCCGCCGCCACGGCGCGGACTTCGCTGCCGCCCGGCGCCTTGATCAGCACGCCGCTGCCGTAGCTGTTGACCACGCCGGCGGCGGGCCAGGGCAGGTTGCCGCGGATATTGGCCAGGCCCTTGCCGGCTGGGGGCGCCGCCTTGCCCTCGTTGGCCTTGGCGGCGCGCTCGGCTTCGCGGGCGGCTTCGTCGATGGCCTTTTGCAGGGTGGCGACCAGTGAGTTCAGCGAGGCCTCGTTCTGCTTGAGGGCGGCCAGCTTGCTGGCCTGGTCCTTGTATTGGGCATCCGTGTCCGCCACCAGCCTGGCCTGGCTGGCTCGTTGCTGCTCCAGCGCCTTGGCCTGGCTCTCGCGCTCGGCCCGGGCCGTCTGCAAGGCCTGTTGCTGGGCGGTGATCTCGGTTTCCAGGTCTTGCAGCTTGGCCAGGTCGCCCATCAGCTTCTGCACGCGGCCCACGCGGTCTTCCTGGAAATACTTCGAATAGGCCAGCGCCTGGGCGATGCGCGTCACGTCGTCGTCGCCCATCAGCAGGCGCAGGTCCGAGCCGCGGCCCAGTGCATAGGTGGCGCGCAGCAAGTCGGCGATGGCCGCGCGCTGGCCTTCCAGGTTCTTTTGCAATTCGGCGCGCTGGGCCTGCAGGTCGGCCAGCTCCTTCTGCTTGGCGGAGAGCTGGCTGTCGGTCTCGCGGACGGCCTTGGCAGCCCCGGCCACGGCATTGGCCTGTTTGGCCAGCTCGGCGGTGGCGCTGTCGCGCTTGGCTGCCGTCTCGGCCTGCTCCTTGGCCAGGGCGTCCATCTTGCTGTGCAGCTCCTGCAGCTTTTTCTGAGCCTCGGCCTGCTCGGCCTTGGTCTTGCTGTCCTGCAGCGCCCAAGCCGGCTGGGCCGCGATGGCGATGGCGAGCGCGCCGATCACGGCGCAGGCAAGGGGGCGGGCACGACGGAGTGGTATTGGCATGGGGCGATTATCACAGAGCGTGACGACGGCATGCGAGCGGGTCTGCATCGCCTGTTGATGCCGGTCACGTGTTCTTCATCGCAAGGCCGGTGCGATCACTGGTATGCCCGCGTCTTTCGATGTCGTGTATGCGTGCGCTGGTACGCATGCGTGCGGCAACAACAACGAGCAGCGCATTCATCGATGGATGCATGGCGTCGTCGCGACTTGCGAGTTGTCCTACGGACAAAAAAGCTTCCAGTTGAAACTTTCATTTGGACGTAAAGATGTCTTTGACGCGACGCACCATATGTGCTTTAGTCGAGGCCACACTTATGGATGCGTGACAGCGGCGCCCCCGGCACCGTTGGGACGACGCGTCTCCCACCATCGGCCGGGGAGGCAAGATGGCGCAGGCAGGTCCAGCGACGCTTTACGACGCTGCGTTCGAGCACGACAGCTGTGGGTTTGGTCTGGTCGCACAGATCGACGGTCGCGCGAGCGCATGGGTAGTGGACACCGCATTCGATGCGCTGGCCAAACTCTCGCATCGCGGCGGAGTGAATGCCGATGGTGTGAGCGGCGATGGCTGCGGCGTGCTCTTTCATCGTCCGCTGGGCTGGTTGCATGCGCTGGCCGATGAAGCAGGCATCGCCGTGGGCGAGCGTTTCGCCGCTGGCGTGGTGTTCCTCGATCCGAATGGCGTTGATGCCGCGGCATCGACGCTGGAAGACTATCTGCGCGAAGAAGGCCTGCACGTTGCCGGTTGGCGCGACGTGGCGGTGAATGCCGAGGCCTGCGGCCCGCTCGCTGCGGCAGCGAAGCCGCGCGTACATCAAGTGTTTGTAGAGCCGCCAGCATCGATGGACGACGGCGTGTTCGAGCGCGCGCTGTTCCGCGCCCGCCGTCGAGCGGAAGCCGCGCTCACCACCGACGAACATTTCTATGTGGTGACGTTGTCCGCGCAAGTCGTGGGCTACAAGGCGATGGCTGCGCCCGGACGGCTGCGCGAAGTGTTCGCGGATCTCGCGCATCCCGCGCTGAGCGCCGACGCGGTGGTCTTCCACCAGCGCTTCTCCACCAACACCACGCCGCAATGGCGGCTCGCCCAACCGTTCCGCCTGCTGGCGCACAACGGCGAGATCAATACCATCCGCGCCAATCGCCGCTGGATGCAGTCGCGCGAATCGATCCTGCATTCGCCGCTGGTCGATCTGTCCGATATCGGCCCGCTGGTGCGCCAGACGGGTTCGGATTCGGAAAGCCTCGACAACGCGCTGGAAGTGCTGATCGCCGGCGGCCTGGACCTGCTCGCCGCGATGCGTGTGCTGGTGCCGCCGGCGTTTGCCGCGCGCGAAGGCATCGATGAGGATCTCGCCGCGTTCTACGAGTATTACGCGCTGCATAGCGAACCCTGGGATGGCCCTGCCGGCCTGGTCATGTGCGACGGTCATTACGCGGCGTGCACGCTCGATCGAAATGGATTGCGTCCTGCGCGCTGGGCGTTGTCGGCGGACAATCACCTGATCGTCGCCTCCGAAGCAGGGCTGTGGGATGTGCCGTCCTCGCAGGTGGTAGCCAAGGGCCGCCTCGCGCCCGGTGAAATGATCGCGGTGGATCTGAAGCAGCACCGCTTGCTGCGAGATGCCGACATCGATGACATCAACCGCAAGCGCGCACCGTTCCGCGACTGGCTGCGCGCCGGTGTGAGCTACCTGGAATCGGATCTGATCGATCCCTCGCTCGCTGCCGAGCCGCTGCCGGCGGACGAACTGCGCCGCTACCAGAAGCTCTACGGCCTCTCGCGCGAAGAGCGCGAAACCGTGCTCAAGGCGATGGTGGAGCTGGAGCAGGAAGCGACCGGTTCGATGGGCGACGACACGCCCATCGCCGCCATGTCACGCCAGGTGCGTCCACTGTTCGATCGCTTCCGCCAGGGTTTTGCCCAGGTCACCAATCCGCCGATCGATCCGCTGCGCGAAAAGCTGGTGATGTCGCTGGTGACGCAGATCGGACCCGAGAGCAATGTCTTCGACCTCACGCCGGAGAACGCCAAGCAGATCCTGATCAACTCACCGGTGCTTTCGCAGCGCAAGCTGCGGCAGTTGCTGGGGCTGCCGCAGTTTGTCGGCACGCCGCGCTTTGATTTGATGTATGCGCGCGAGGAAGGCCTCGAAGCCGCGCTGCAGCGCCTCTGCCGCGAGGTGGAGAAGGCGGTGCGCGAGGGCTGCCAGCTGGTTTTCCTCAGTGATCGCTATCCACAGCAAGACCGGTTGCCGATCCATTCGCTGCTGGCGGTGGGCGCGGTACATGCGCATCTGATCGACCAGGCCTTGCGTTGCCAGTGCAACATCCTGGTGGAGACGGCGACGCCGCGCGATCCGCATCAGTTCGCCTGTCTGCTCGGTTTCGGCGCCACGGCGATCTATCCGTGGCTGGCCTATCAAAGCCTGTTCGAACTGGGTCGCGAAGGGCATATCGCCAGCGACCGCTTCGAGATCGGGCGCAGCTATCGCCGCGGCATTCGCAAAGGCCTGCTGAAGATTTTGTCCAAGATGGGCATCTCCACCGTGGCGGGCTATCGCGGTGCACAGCTGTTCGAGATCGTCGGTCTTGCGCCCAGCGTGGTGGCCTTGTGCTTCCCGGGCACGCCGTCGCGCATCGGCGGCGCGGGCTTTGCCGAACTGGAGCACGACCAGCAGATCCTCGCTGCCGAAGCGTGGAGCGATGCCTCGCCGCTGCGCGCAGGTGGCCTCTATAAGTTCGTCTACGGCGGGGAGTACCACATGTACAACCCGGACGTGATCGGCACGCTTCAGAAAGCCGTACGCACGGGCAGCCAAGCCGACTATCGCAACTATGCGAACTTCGTCGACCATCGTCCGCCGTCGGCCTTGCGCGACCTGCTGTCGCCGCGACCGCTCGGCGACGAGGTGCCGATCGAGGAAGTGGAGTCGGCGCAAAGCATCCTGCGTCGTTTCGATTCGGCCGGCATGTCGCTGGGCGCATTGTCGCCCGAAGCGCACGAGGCGCTCGCCATCGCAATGAACCGGCTCGGCGCGCGCAGCAATTCCGGCGAAGGCGGCGAAGATCCGGCGCGTTACGGCACCGAGAAGACCTCGAAGATCAAGCAGGTCGCCTCAGGCCGCTTCGGTGTCACGCCGCAGTATCTGGTCAATGCCGAAGTGCTGCAGATCAAGATCGCGCAGGGCGCCAAGCCTGGTGAAGGCGGTCAGCTGCCGGGCCACAAGGTTGACAGCACTATTGCGCGCCTGCGCTACGCCAAGCCTGGCATCGGCCTCATTTCGCCGCCGCCGCATCACGACATCTATTCGATCGAAGATCTTGCCGAGCTGATCCACGACCTCAAGGAGGTCAATCCCGAGGCGCTGGTGTCGGTCAAGCTGGTCAGCCATGCCGGCGTGGGTACAGTGGCGGCGGGCGTGGTGAAGGCTGGCGCCGATCTCATCACCATCAGCGGCCACGACGGCGGTACGGGTGCGAGCCCGCTCACCTCGATCAAGTATGCGGGCACGCCGTGGGAGCTGGGGCTGGCCGAAACGCAGCAGACGCTGCGCCGCAACGACCTGCGTGGCCGCGTCCGCCTGCAGACTGATGGTGGTCTCAAGACCGGCCTCGACGTGATCAAGGCGGCGATGCTGGGTGCGGAAAGCTTCGGCTTCGGCACCGGCCCGATGGTGGCGCTGGGTTGCAAGTATCTGCGCATCTGCCATCTCAATAATTGCGCCACCGGCGTGGCGACCCAGCATGCCGTGCTGCGCAAGGAACATTTCATCGGCCTGCCCGAGATGGTGATGAATTACTTCGGCTTCCTCGCCGAGGACGTGCGCGCACATCTGGCCTCGCTGGGGGCGCGTAGCCTGGATGACATCATCGGCCGCGCCGATCTGCTGGAACAGGTCGACGGCACCACGCCGGTGCAGCACAAGCTCGATCTTGCGCCACTGCTCGGTTCGGGAGCGCTGGCGGACAACGTGGACTTCGCCTGCACATTGCCGCGCAATCCGATGCGCGACGACGCTGCGCTGGCGACACGCATCGACGAAGCGACGCGGGCGATCGTGGCAAGCAAGGCAGGCGGCGAGTTCGCCTTCGAGATCGCCAATACGGATCGCGCCATTGGCGCGCGGCTATCGGGTGAAGTGGCGCGTCTCCATGGTGATCACGGCATGGACGAAAGCCCGATCCTGCTGAAACTCCATGGTGCTGCTGGCCAGAGCCTGGGCGCCTGGAACGCCGGCGGCGTGCATATCGATCTGGTGGGCGAGGCGAACGACGGCGTGGGCAAGGGCATGGCGGGTGGTCGCATCGTGGTGCGTCCGCCGGCGGATTCGCCGTTTGCCAGTCACGATGCCTCCATCATCGGCAACACCTGCTTGTATGGCGCTACCGATGGCGAGTTGTTTGCTGCCGGTCGTGCGGGCGAGCGCTTCGCTGTGCGCAATTCCGGCGCGCTCGCGGTGGTTGAAGGCGCTGGCGATCACTGCTGTGAATACATGACGGGCGGCGTCGTCGCCGTACTCGGCAAGGTGGGCCTGAACTTTGGCGCGGGCATGACCGGTGGTTTCGCCTACGTGCTCGACATCGAGCGCAGCTTCGTGGACTGCTACAACCACGAGCTGGTCGACATCCTGCGCATCTCGCCCGAAGGCATGGAGCACTACATGCAGCACCTGCGGTCCCTGGTGGTTCGTCATGTCGAACTGACCGGCAGCGACTGGGGCCGCCGCATCCTGGCGGACTTCCGCGGCCTGCAATACAAGTTCTGGCTGGTCAAACCGAAGGCGGCAAGCCTCGCTGCGTTGGCTGAAGAACTGAGGAGCGCGGCATGAGCGCAGACTCCAAGACCTTCCAGTTCCTCAACGTGCAGCGACAAACGCCGCGCACGGTGCCGGTGTCGATCCGCGTGCTCGGCTACGGTGAGATCTCCGGCGATTTCGGTTCCTCGCAGGCGGGCACCCAGGCGGAGCGCTGCATCGACTGCGGCAACCCGTACTGCGAGCACGAGTGCCCCGTGCACAACTACATTCCGAACTGGCTGAAGCTGGTGCAGGACGGTCGCCTGATGGAAGCGGCGACCTTGATGCACGAAACCAATCCGCTGCCGGAGATCTGCGGCCGTGTCTGCCCGCAGGATCGTCTGTGCGAAGGCGCATGCACGCTGGAGCAGACCGCATTCGGTGCGGTCACCATCGGCAGCATCGAGCGCTGGGTGACCGACGAAGCGCTGCGTCAGGGCTGGAAGCCGGATCTCTCTGCGGTGCGGGAGACCGGCAAGCGCGTGGCCATCATCGGCGCCGGACCGGCCGGTCTCTCGTGCGCGGACCGATTGCGCCGCGCCGGCATCGCCGCCGATGTGTACGATCGCCAGAGTGAGATCGGCGGCCTGCTCACGTTCGGCATCCCGCCGTTCAAGCTCGACAAGAGCGTGGTGCGCACGCGCCGCCAATTGCTGGAAGGCATGGGCGTGCGTTTCTTGCTCAATCGCGAGGTGGGCCGCGATATCGAGTTCGGCCAGTTGCTGGACGAATACGACGCCGTCTTCGTCGGCACCGGTGCGTACACCTATGTCGATGCGCAATTGCCGGGTCGCGAGTTGCACGGTGTGCACGATGCGCTGCCTTTCCTGATCGCCAACACCGAACGCCTGCTGCGCGATGGCGCCGTGTCGCCGGCCTTCGATTTCCGTGGCAAGCATGTCGTGGTGCTCGGCGGCGGCGATACCGGCATGGATTGCAACCGCACCGCAATCCGCCTTGGCGCCGCCAGCGTGACCTGCGTGTATCGCCGCGACGAGGCGAATATGCCTGGCTCAAGGCGCGAGGTGACCTACAGCCGCGAGGAAGGCGTGAACTTCCTGTTCCAGCGCCAGCCGCTGGAGATACTCGGCGGTGCGCGCGGCAATGTGCGCGGCGTGCGCGTGGTGGAAACTGCGTTGCTCGATGATGGCGACGGGCGGATGCGTCCACAGAACGTGCCGGGCACGGAATATGTGATCGATGCCGACGTGGTGATCCAGTCGTTCGGCTTCCTGTCCAGTCCGCCCGATTGGCTGCGTTCGCATGGCGTGGCGTTGGACAGGACGGGCCGTGTGATCACAGGCGCGAACGGTGCGTTGCCGCTTCAGACCAGCCATCCGCAGATCTTTGCCGGTGGCGACAATGTGCGTGGCGCGGATCTGGTGGTGCGTGCCGTGTATGACGGGCGCGAGGCGGCGGGATCGATCGTGCAATTGTTGCAGCAGGTTGATGCGCCAGCGTTGGCGCACGCCTGACAGCTAACCCTCACTCCTCACCTGTGGGAGCGCATCCTGTGCGCGGCGCCCGTTGCCTCGAGGCACCGTCAGTCGCGCACAGGGTGCGCTCTCACAGCAGAGATGGCGCTGCATGACACCCCAATGCGACACTGCGCGGCGACGTCGTCACGGAGCACCACCCATGCGTCTCGGCCTTGCCGCCAACCAGCTGCACCACGCCCACGCCAACGCCGCGCTGTTCCGCTGGCTGCATGCGTGCGAGGCAGGCATCCGCGAACTTGAACTGGGCTTGCACGCGGTGGGGCGTACCTACGATGCGATTCATCGCGCCGGCTACCTTGAGCGCTATCTGCCGCTGCGGCGCTATCCCTACGGCCGCGAAGGCGGGCTGATGAAGCTGGTGGCCGAGGTCGTTGGCCTGGGCGATGACCGCGTGCTGGATGGCGCTATCTACCTGATCGATCCGGTCGATCCATCCTCGATTTTTCCCGAGGCGATCGCGCTCAAGCGCCAGTGTGTGATCCATGGCAAGCCCTTCATTTCCACCGTTGCCACGGCGCGCGACTGGATCGAGATGGAGCGCATCCACGCGGGCCTGTTGCCGGACCCAGGTGCCCAGATATTTCACGATCTCCAATCGCAGACGCTGGCGCTGATCGCGCACGACGCCATGAAGCCGCAGATGCTGGCGTATGCCGCCGAGCACTTCGACGTGCTGTCGCGCTTTGCGCATCGCGTGGGTACCGGCACCACGGGCCAGCGCCTCAACGAACTGGCATGGAGTCGCGGTTGGCCGCAGGACCAGGCGTGGGTGGAGCGTTACCAGAGCGGTCCGCTGGGCGGCGACGCGCAGATCGCGGATCTGGTGCTCGAACGCCGCTGCCAGCGCGCGATCTTTTTTGAAGATCCGCACGTGGCACGCCAGCATGAAGCCGATATCCAACTGCTCGAGCGCGCCGTCACCACCCGCACCGACGACGCGGTCTGCATGACCACGCCCAAGGTGGCAGCGCGCTGGGCAGCCGCCGTGGAACGGCGAGCCGGCCGCTGATCGATGAGGGGTGCATACTGGCGCACTCGTCGCGTCGTGATCGTGGAGCAGGTATTCCCATGTGCGTGATTGCATTCGCCTGGCAGGCGCATCCGCGCTGGCGGCTTGTCCTGATTGGAAACCGCGACGAATTCCACGCGCGTCCCAGCCTGCCGCTGGCGCGCTGGGAGCAGCCGCCCATCGTCGCGGGCAAGGATCTGGAAGCCGGCGGTACCTGGCTGGGTGTGACCGATGACGGGCGCTGCAGCGTGGTGACCAATGTGCGCGATCCGCGCGACCCGCAATTGGGTCGATCGCGCGGCTTGCTCGCGCTCGACTATCTTGCCGGCAGCGACGATGCCGTGGCCCACGCCGGGTCGCTGCTGCACACGGCGGCGGACTATCGACCGTTCAATCTGCTGACGTTCGACGCCACGCATGCCTTCTATATCGGCAACCGCCCGGACTCGCGCGCGCAAGCCGTGCAGCCTGGGGTGCACGGGTTATCCAATGCCGACTTCAATACGCCGTGGCCAAAGACCCGCGCCTTGATGGGCCACGTGGGTGCGTGGATAGCGGCGGGGCAGGATGATGAATTCGCGCCGCTGTTTGCCGCGCTGGCCGATCCGCATGTCTATCCCGACGATCAGTTGCCCGATACCGGTGTTGGGCTGGAGCGTGAGCGCTGGCTGTCGTCGGCCTTCATACGCGGCGATCGCTACGGCACGCGTGCGAGCACGGTGGTGGCGATTGGCCATGACGGGCGCGGTGTGGTGGTGGAGCGGCGGTTTGGTCCGAATGGCAGCGATGAGGGTGAGACCGCCGTGCCGTTCTAGCCCTCGCCTTCTGTGGGAGCGCACCCTGTGCGCGACAACCCGACGGAGCGATACACCCAGGCGTGGCCGTCGCGCACAGGGTGCGCTCCCACACACGGCCAAGGTGTCGCTAGTCGCCCGACTTCTCGGGAAACTCGCCATCCACGTAGTACCAACGCCCTTGCTCCCGCACAAAGCGGCTCACCTCATGCATGCGCTGTGCCTTGCCCCCACCCAGGCGAAGACGAGCGATGAATTCAACGACCGCCTGGTCGCCGTCGCTCTCATGCCGCTTGATGGCCAGCCCCAGCCACGTGGGCGCCGGTTGCTGCGCACTGAGCTTGAGGTGGGCGGGGCGCGTGCTCGGGTGCCAGGTCGCCAACAAATAATCTTCGCGCTTGAGCACGTAGGCACTGTAACGTGAGCGCATCAGTTGCTCGGCCGTGGTGGCCGCCGCACCCTCATGAAGCGGGCCGCAGCAGCGCGCATAGCCGTCGTTGTTGCCGCAGGGGCAGGGCGTGAGCGTGTCGATCGCTTGAACGTAAGGGCGCATGGCGTGGGGCGGGCGCGAGCAGGGGCGCCCTCTGATGCGCATCCTGACGCGATCGCGGTCAAAATGCCAATGATCGGACGGCTAATCCGTTCAGCGGGCGCGCTGCCAGATGCGCAGGCGATTATTGGCCGGCATGGCGACGTCGTCGATCAGCTCGAACCCGGCGATCTCGGCCAGCGCATCCACGGCTTCGGCATCGCGGATGCGCATATGGCTGCCGCGCTCCTGCAGCCAGTCGTCGAACGCGGCGTTGCTCTGGCTGGTGTAGTGGCCGTCGTAGTTGAACGGACCGTAGATCGCCAGCATCGCGTCTTCCGTGGTCACCTCGGGCAGACGCGAGAACAGCAGTTCCACTTCGTCCCAGCTCATGATGTGCAAGGTGTTGGCGCTGAACACGGCGTCATAGTGGCGAGCCGGCCATGGCCCGCCCACGTCAAGCACCAGGGGCGCAGGCGTATTGGAAAGCTGCGCCTCGTCCAGCCATAGCCGGATGCCCGGCAGGTACTCGCTGCGATCCGTGCATTGCCACAGCAGATCTGGCATGGCCGATGCAAAGTGGATGGCATGCTGCCCCGTGCCGCTGCCGATTTCCAATACTTGCCGGCAGCCGGCGAAATGTGTGCGCAATACCTCGAGGATGGGGTCGCGATTGCGCTCGCAGGAGGGCGCGTTCGGTTTGTCCACTCAGGCAGGCCGCCCGCGCAGCACACGTGCGGGCAGCATCAACACGGCACCGAGGAAGGCGAACACGGCGCCCACGGTGATGCCCACCAGACGGAACGGCAGCGCAATCAGCCACACGATGGGATAGAGCACGAGCGCCAGCAGCGCGAGCGGCCAGCAGAACACCAGCAGCAACAGCCAAAGCAGGAAGGCAACCATGGCCTACGTCCTCATGCCGGAAACAGCGCCACTCTAGCTCAGCCCAGCGAGGGGGCGTAGATGACTAGTTTCACCCCATCGGGTTCACGCCGATCAGCCAGATGTGCAGCCACCAGGCGAATACGGCCCAGCCCACCACACCCGCCACGACGCTGATGATGTCGCCCTTGACCGTGCCAGCCCGGTAGGCCACGCCCGCGGCGCGATCGCGGCGGCGTGCGCTGACGAAATCCACGATGGCCCAGAGCAGGAAGGCACCGAACAACACCACATCGTGCAGCATGCCGGTCGCCAGCAAATGGCCGAACGCCCAGACCTTCACGCCCGCCAGCATCGGATGGCCGAGCTTGGCCTTGAAGTGGTTGCCCGGCACATAAGCCGCCGCGACCAGCACGAAGGCCAGCAAAGTGAAAAGCGCGTTGAGATGACGCAGCCACAACGGAGGCACGTAGAGCAGCACGGGTTGCTGCCGCGCCAGGCCAAAACCCAAAACGATCAGCACGAAGCCGATGATCGATACGACGGAATAGAGCCCCTTCCAGCGCATTTCGCCGAGCTGTGCGCGACGTTGCGTGCGCCAGGGATCGGCAAAGATGCGCAGGGAATGGACGCCGAGGAACAACACCAGGCCGAGGATGAGCAGTGCCATGCGGATCACCTAGACGGGCGGAGTGCCCCGATCATGGCACGCCACGCAGGCTGGCCGCATGCGTCGAAGGTTTGGCTATCCTTGCAGGGTGACGCAGGCAACCAGCGCCACCGAACCCTCGTGCAACTTGACGGGACTGGTATCGGGCTGCCACGCGTCGCCCGCACTCAACGGCCCATCGAGCGTGTGCGCCGTGCCACGGGCGAGGTAGACCAAGATGCCATCGGGCGGCATCACGTGACTGCCGGGCCCGACGATCACCTCGACGCGGCCGCTGGCCGCCGCGCGCCGCACCATCAGGTTGAAATCGCGCGTGGCGCCGCCGGCCATCGCCACTTCGACCTGCGCTTCGCCGGCAAAGGCGAACGGTTCCAGCGGCGTGGTCAGGGCATGTTGCTGCTTGCCGTCCAGCGTCATGCTGAAACCGTCGCCATCGAGCAGCACGATCTGGCGATCGATGCCGGGAAACGTGGAGAACGGCGCGGCGCTGTTCACTTCGGCGACGCTGATGCGCCAGATGAAATCATCGCTGCCTGCGTCGGCCGGAAAGCGCGCGATTTCACGCGTGACACCCATGCCGTTCTTCCACGGCTGCGGCGTCATGTCGGCGGCACGAATGATGCGGAAGCTCATGCGACTTTCTCGATGACGCGGGTAAAGGGCGGCAGTGCCCGCAGCATGCGTTCGCCATAGCGCTTGAGCACCACGCGGCGATCGAGCAGCACGATGCGGCCGCGGTCGGTCTCGGTGCGGATCAGGCGGCCGCAATATTGCGTGAGCTGCCGCGTCGCTTCCGGCACGGTGACTTCGATGAAGGGATTGCGGCCGCGCGATTCCAGCCATTCGGCGTAAGTGGCACCCACCGGATCGGTGGGCACAGCGAACGGAAGTTGTGTGATCACCACCGTTTCGCACAGCTTGCCGGGCAGGTCGAGACCTTCGCCGAACGAGGCCAGGCCAAACAGCGTGCTGCCCTTGCCGGCTTCCACGTCGACGATGTGCTCGGCGACGAGTTGCGCCTTGCCCAGCGAGCCTTGCGCGCGCACCTTGCGCACGAATTCGATCGGCAGTTTCTGCAGTACGCGGTCGAGTTTGACGCGTGAGGTGAACAGCACGAGATTGCCGGCGCTCCAGTCCAGGTGCTCGGCGAGCCAGTCGCAGATTTCCTGCACGTGTTCCTCGCGTGCATCGGGCAGCGAGCGCATCGCTGGTACTTCCAGGCGTGCCTGCATGGCCAGGTCGAACGGCGAAGGCAGGCTCAGCGTGACAGCATCGTCGGGCAAGCCCACCGCATCGGCGAAGCCGCGGAAATTGCCGCCCGCACTCAGCGTCGCCGAGGTCATCACCACGCCGCTTGCATTGCCCCACAGGACGCTGCGAAGCAGACCGCCCGCGGATACTGACGAGGCGTGGCAGACCAGCTGCTGGTCACCGCTCAGCGTGACCCAGCGCGCGAGCGGCGGTGTGTTGTCGCCATCGGACGCCGACCACGCGCGCCAGGTGCGCACCTGGCGATCGATGCGCTCCAGCGCCATCCCCAGTTCGCGCGACAGCGCTTCATGGGTGGGACCGGTTTCGGTCATCTCCAGCACGGCGCGGCGCACGGCGCCGACCCAGCGCTCGATCTCGCCTGTGAACACGTACAGCGCGCGCGCATGCTCCACCCAGGCCTCGGGCAGCTGACCCAGCGAGCCGCGATACATCGGCTCCTTATCGTCAGGCGACGGCAGCCAGCTCAGGCGGATTTCCCGCTCCAGTTCTTCCAGCCCGCTGCTGAGGTCTTGCAGCTTCTGATCGCCGGCGTCGAGCGAGAGCTTGCCGATCACTTCCTTGTCGGTAAGCGAATAGGCGGCGTGGATCTGCCGGCCCAGGCGGCTCAGCTGGCGCACCGCGACATTCATGTAGACCTCGGCCGCACCGCGGTCGATCGCCTTCGCCGGCACGTGGTGGCCTTCGTCGAAGATGTAGAGCGTTTCATCGGGCTTGGGCAGGATCACGCCGCCGAAACCGTCTTCCTCGCGCGGCATGGTGAGATCGGCCAGCACCAGATCCTGGTTGGCCACGATGATCTCCGCATCGCCCACTGCGCGGCGTGCGGCGAAGAACGGACACTGCATGAAATGCGCGCACTTGCGGCTGGTGCAGCCGCCGGCGCTGGTGGTGATCATCGGACGCAGCACATCGCTGATGGGCTCGGGCGCCACGTCGATGTCGCCATCCCATTCGTGCCGATCAAACAAGTCCATCAGCTTGGTCAGGGTCTTCTTGTCGCGCTCCTGCGGCGGCTTGCTCCACAGCGCCAGATCGGCGTCGAAGCCCAGGCCCATCTGCGAGGTTTCATTGAGACTGTTGCTGGCCATCGCCAGATTGCGCGGGCACAGGTAACGGCCGCGGCCCTTGGCCAAGGCCACCTTGGCCTCGGTGCCATTGAGCTTGAGATAAAGCGGGATATCGCGCTGGACCAGCTGCTCCTGCAGCGCCACGGTGGCCGTCGCAATCAGCAGCTTTTTCTTCTGCGCCCGCGCCACTTCGACGCCGGCGATCAGATAAGCCATCGACTTGCCGGTGCCAGTGGGTGCTTCGATCACCGCGGCGCCGCCTTCCTGGGCCAGCGCCTTGGCCACCTCGGCGATCATCTTTCCTTGCGACGCGCGGGCGCGAAAGCCGGGCAGGCCTTCCTTGAGGCGCGTATAGGAAGCGCGGATCGCGTCTTTGGTGGTATCGGTCAGCATCGGGCGGGTCGGGCGCGAAACGGCGCGTCGGAGGCGCATTCTCGCATGCCCGCAGCGGCCCTGCCGGCCCGCTCATGGGGCGACCGAAAAGCGCCCAAAAAAGAAGCGGATGGCCGTGGCCACCCGCTCGCTCCCACCAGGTTCGAATGCCCCAGCGCTTCCGGGCTGCTGAACGACTGGACATCCAGTTCCCGGAAACGCTGCCCGCGTCACCGCGAGCCCCCGCACTGTCCGTAGGCAGGTGGGGCGAGGGGTATTTTCGCGGGACGGACGATGCGGAGCTACGGGATGCGTCTGAAACAGCGCTTGGTGGGCGACGCTCAATCAGCGGTGGCGTTGATGCTCATGGCCACCGCTTCGGCCACGCGTATGCCATCCACCGCTGCGGAAAGAATGCCGCCCGCATAGCCCGCGCCTTCGCCGGCGGGGTATAGGCCGCGGGTATTGAGGCTCTGGTAATCCTCGCCGCGGCGGATGCGCACGGGTGAAGACGTGCGCGTTTCCACGCCGGTGAGCACCGCGTCATGCATGGCGTAGCCCTTGATCTGGCGATCGAACGCGGGCAGCGCTTCGCGGATCGCTTCGATGGCGTAGTCGGGCAGCGCAGCAGCCAGATCGGTCAGATGCACACCGGGTTTGTACGAAGGCTGCACATTGCCGAATTCGGTCGATGCCTTGCCCTTGATGAAGTCGCCGACCAGCTGTCCCGGCGCACTGTAGTCACGGCCGCCCATGTCATACGCACGCGATTCGAGGGCGCGTTGCAAGGCAATGCCGGCCAGCGGACTGCCGCTATCGTCAAAGGCGGCGAAATCCTTGGGCTCGATGCCGACCACCACGGCCGCATTCGCATTGCGCTCGTTGCGCGAATACTGGCTCATGCCATTGGTGACGACGCGTTCGGGTTCCGACGCCGCGGCAACCACGGTGCCGCCCGGGCACATGCAGAAGCTGTAGACCGAGCGGCCGTTCTTGCAGTGATGCACCAGCTTGTAGTCGGCGGCACCGAGAATGGGATGGCCTGCCTGCGGTCCGAAGCGCGCCTGATCGATGATTGACTGCGGATGCTCCACGCGAAATCCGATCGAAAACGGCTTGGCTTCCATGTAAACGCCGCGATCATGCAGCATGAAGAACGTGTCGCGCGCGCTGTGTCCCACCGCGAGCACTACATGATCGCTCAGCAGCTGCTCGCCATTGGCCAGCACCACGCCGCGCAGCTGGCGCGTGCCGTCGGCGGCGGTGTCGACCAATAGATCATCCACACGCTGCGTGAAGCGGATTTCGCCGCCGAGCGCCTGAATGGTCTCGCGCATCGCTTCCACCATCGTGACGAGGCGGAACGTGCCGATGTGCGGCTTGCTGACGTAGAGGATTTCCTCGGGGGCGCCCGCCTTCACGAATTCCGTGAGCACCTTGCGCCCATGGTGATGCGGATCGGAAATCTGGCTATGCAGCTTGCCGTCGGAAAATGTACCCGCGCCGCCTTCGCCGAACTGCACGTTGGATTCGGGCTCCAGCTGGCGCTTGCGCCACAGGCCCCAGGTGTCGACGGTGCGTTCGCGCACGGCCTTGCCGCGATCGAGGATGATGGGCTTGTAACCCATCTGCGCCAGCAGCAAACCGGCGAATAGGCCGCAGGGCCCGAAGCCGATCACGATGGGACGCTGCTTGAGATCGGTTGGCGCCTGCGCCACGAAGCGATAGTTCGTGTCGGGTGTGGGTTGTACGTGCTTGTCGTCGGCGTGGCGCTTGAGCAGGCCGGCTTCATCGGCCACCTCGACATCGAGCGTGTAGATCAGCTGGATGTTGCCGCGTTTGCGCGCGTCATAGCCGCGACGGAAGACCGAGACGCTATGCAAGCCGTCTTTGCCCAGCCCCAGCTTGGCGCGCACGGCGGCGTCAATGGCGCCGTCGGCGTGGTCGAGCGGGAGCTTGATGTCGGTGAGTCGGATCATGCGGGCAGAAGGTCAGGCGGTCTGGCCGGGGATTTTCGCATGTCTGGGCGTTTGAGGTTTTGCAGCGCCCAGTCGCGCACAGGGTGCGCTCCCACAAGGGCTGCGAGACCCCTGTGGGAGCGCACCCTGTGCGCGACTCAACCTTGCGAGAGCGGTCAGCCCTCCGCCGCCACCTGCCGCAAGGTCTGCTCAAACACCTCAGGCGGCTGCCCGCCCTGGACCAGGTAGCGATCATTGATGATCACCGACGGCACCGCGCGCACGCCCTGCGACTGGTAGAACTGCTCCTGCGCGCGGACATCCTGCGCGTAGCGGTTTTCGTCCAGCACGCGGCGCGCTTCACCGGCGTCCAGGCCGACCGAAGACGCCACGTCCACCAGCACGTCCCGCGAGCTTACGTCGCGGCCGTCGGTGAAGTACGCGGCCAGCAAGGCCTGCTTGAGCTCGGCCTGGCTGCCTTCGAGCGCGGCCCAATGCAGCAAGCGATGCGCATCGAAGGTGTTCACGATGCGGTTGCGCTTGTCCATGTTGAAGGTGAAGCCCAGCGACGCGCCGCGTTCGCGGATGGCTTCCTGGTTCTGCTTGATCTGCGCCGGCGAGCTGCCGTACTTGTGCGCGATGTGCTCGAAGATGTCCTCACCCTCGGGCGCCATCTGCGGATTCAGCTCGAACGGCTGAAAATGCAATTCCACCGCCACCTCGTCACCCAGATTCTGCAGCGCCTGCTCCAGCGATTTGAGGCCGACGGCGCACCACGGGCACACCACGTCGGAAACGAAGTCGATCTTGATGGGTTTGGCGTTGGCCATGGCGGAGTCCTCGATGCGATCCCCGCTAAATGGGATCGCACAAGGCGCCAATCAAGTGCCGGCTCAGCCCGCGGCTTGGCTGCCCTGGCGTCCAGAATTTCGCTGTTGCCGGCCAATAAAAAGGGCGGCGCAGATTCGTAAGACCCTGCGCCGCCCCGAACTTTCAGCTCGGCTTACGGCTTGCCGATGAAATCCATCTTGCCCAGCTCGGCGCCGGCCTCGCGGAGAATCGCGTAGGCGATGGTGCAGTGGAAGAACACATTCGGGATCACGAAGTGCAGCAGATAGCCTTCACCCTCGAAGTGCTGTTCGCCCGAGCGCGTCTTGAGCGTGATCGCGCGCGTTTCGCTGCCGTCGATCTGCTCGGCCTTGAAGCTCTTGATGTAGTCGATGGCGCGCTCGATGCGTGCGTGCAGTTCGGCGAAGGTGGTTTCGTTGTCCTCGAACTTCAGCGGATCCACGCCGGCCAGTCGCGCGCAGGCGTTCTTGGCCATGTCGGTGGCGATCTGCACCTGGCTGGTCAGCGGCAGCATGTCGGCGGTGAGGCGGGCCTGCAGCAGCAGGGAGGGCTCGAACTTGCGGGCCTGCGCGTGGGCCTCGCCCTTGCGCAGCACATGCTGCAGGTTGCTCAGGGCGCGCAGGAAAACGGGAACGGAAGCCTGGTACATCGACAACGTCATGGGGAATGCTCCGGAGGTTCTAGGGGAGTGATGGTGGCTTGCAAAGGGACAACAGAGGACGGTTCGCCCGGTAGGGTGTGAGGCACGGGTTCCTCGCCCTTGGCGAGGTCATGCGTATGCCGCGTCGCGCGCAGCGCGATCACGGTGCCGATGGCCAGCAACACCGCCGACAGCACAAAGGCCAAGCCGGGCAGGTGATACGGCGACGACGGCGAGATCGAGAACGAAAACACCTGGGCGAACAGGAACGGACCAAAGATGCCCGCGAAGCTCGCCAGGCTGCTGATGGCACCTTGCAGACGACCTTGCTCCGCTGCATCCACTTCGTGCGTCATCAGCGACTGGATCGGCGGCTGCGAGAGGCCCCACAGGGCCATCAAGGGGATACCCATCAGGAACGCCACGCCCGTATTGGCCAGGCCCATCACCAGGAACGAGCCGATGCCGCACAGCATGCCGCCGAGCATCAGCCGGCGTTCGCCGAAGCGTGGCGCCAGACGCCGTGTCAGCACGGCCTGCACGAAGGCGTCGCAGGCGCCCACCAGCATCAACACATAGCCCACCGCCTGCGGGCCCCAGTGGTAGCGATAGTCGGCGTACAGCACGAAGGTGGTCTGCAGCACGTAGTGCGCCAGATACACCAGGAACATCACCACGGCCAGGCGCATCACCAGCGGATAGCGGGCGAGCAGTTTCAGCGAACCGAGCGGGTGCGCGCTGTGCATCTCGAAGCGCGGCGTGCGGCGTTCCTTGGGCAGCGACTCCGGCAGCACGAAAAAGCCGTAGAGGAAATTGCAGGCGGCCAGGCCACCGGCCACCCAGAATGGCAGGCGCAGATGTATGTCACCCAGGAAACCGCCAAGACCGGGCCCGATGATGAAGCCCAGCCCGAACGCGCTACCGAGGATGCCGTAGGCCGCGGCGCGTTTTTCCTTGGGCGTGATATCGGCGATGTACGCATTGGCCGTGGTGAAGCTCGCGGCCGTGATGCCCAGCACTACGCGCGCGACGAACAACAGCCACAGCGTGGGCGCCAGCGCCAGCACGAAGAAATCGATGGCCAGCCCGGCATTGGAAATCAGGATCACTGGCCGGCGCCCGAAGCGATCCGACAACGCACCCTGCACCGGCGAGGCAGCGAACTGCACGACCGCGAACACGGTGCCGAACACGCCCACCCACCAGGCCGCATTCGCAATGCCGCCACCGGCGAGCTGCTCGATCAGATGCGGCAGCACCGGGATGACGATGCCGAACGCGAGCATGTCCAGCACGACGGTGACGAAGATGAACGCCAGCGCGGCGCGGCGGCGCGGATGGAGCTCGGGGTCGGTGGTTGGGTCCATGGGTCAGGCTGGCCGTGAGACGCGCACGATAGCCGATTCCCGATGACGCTGTGTGTGCAGTGCAGTAGGAGCGCCACGCCTCCTGTGGGAGCGAACCCTGTGCGCGACGGTCGCTACGAAGCCGACCCCTGAGGTAGTCGCGCACAGGGTGCGCTCCCACAACAGAGGGGGGCGATTCAACCCTGCGGCGGCTGGGTCAGCTCGCGCGCGTCGAGATAGCCGTCGTGATTGCGGTCCAGCTTGTGGAATTGCCGGCGCAGGTTGTCCTGGAACTGCTTGAGCGTGATCGGTTTGCCATGGCCACCGGGCAGTTCGTCGGTCTCCAGCACACCGTCGCCATTGATATCGAGCCGATAAAAGCCCTGGCTCAAATGCGCCACGTACTCCGCCTCGCTCACCCGCCCATCGCCATCGGTGTCGAACTCCCGAAGGTACTCAGCAGGCGTGGACTGCGCCCACGCGATGACCGGCCCCAGCAACAGGCCTGCCAGCATCGCGACGCGGGCAGGCAGCCGCATCATGCGGCCTCGGTCTTACGACGCAATACCGCCAGCGGTTGCGCCCAGGTGGCGCCGGGGCGTCGCTTGCTGGTGACCAGGGTGAGGTCGCTGGGCTGGAACACGTTGATGTTGTGCGTTGCCGGCGTGGTAAGGATGTACTGCGCGCGCGTGGACTTGAGGAAGGCGCCGACCTTGTCGATGTTGAAGATGTCCAGATGCGCGAACGGCTCGTCGATGAACACGAAGCCGCCGGGGCGGTCCTCGTCGCGCATCAGCGCTACCAGCAGCAACAAGGATTTCATCACCTGCTGGCCGCCCGACGCCTCGCCGTCGTCCATGCCGATCCAGCCCTTCTTGTCGAACTCGAAACGCACGTTGAGGCCGGCCTGGGCCAGCGCGAGGTCCTCATTGACCAATTCGGGCAGATCCGTTTCCACGCCGATGCCGGCGAGATCCGCCAGCACTTTGAGGTTGCGCGCATAGCGCTTGACCGTGTTGCGCAGCACGTTGAGATAGGCGGCGCGCGCTTCTGTGGTGATGCGGCCGGCGCGTTCGAGATGCACGCGGCGGCGTTGCAGATCGTCGCGCAGGCCCTCGTGGTCGTTGGCGTATTTGTCGCGCAACGGCAGCACGCCGTCGTCGGTTTCCCAATGACCTTCGTTGAGGCGACGCTCGATGCGGTCGATCTCGCGACGCACCGCGGCAGGCGATTCATAGCGCTCGCGCAGCTCCAGCATGGCACGGCGCGAACGATGCGCTGGGCGCACGTGGCTGCGCTTGTGGCGGAAGGCCTTCAGGCGATCGACCTGCTCGTGGCGGAACTGCGCAAACTGGCGAGCGCTGTCGGCCAGCTGCTGCTGCGCCTGTTTGTGTTCGCGCGCTTCGTTGTCGCGCTGGCGGGAGTTCTGCTGGCGCTGTTCGCGCACGCCTTCGTAATGGGCCTCGGCGGCGGCGTAGCTGTCGGCGCAGCGCTGCACGTCGTCCTGCAACGAAGATTGCGCTTCGTGCGCCACGGCGAATTCATCGGCGCGGTCGGCGAGCTGGTTGCTGGCGTTGGCGCCACGCAGCAGGCTTTCGGCGTCGCTGGCTTGCTCTTGGTATTGCTTGCGCTTGTCGGCAATGCCCCGCAGCTGCTTTTCGATCGACTGCAGGCGCTCTTCGCCTTCGCGCAATTGGCGTTCGCGTGCGGCGCTGCCGAAGTACACATCATCCACGCCCAGGTGACGTCCGCCGCGTCGCTCGCGGAAATAACCCTGCGGCGTGATCCAGTCCTGTTCCTTGCCGAGCTTGGTGCCGTCGGCCACGTCTTCCACGCGACGGATGCGGTCCAGCTGGCGCAGCAGCCACTCCGGCGCCGGCGCGGTGAAGTCGACCACTTCCAGCAGCGAACCGCGCGTGGGCGCGATGGTGGGCGAGCGTTCGGCCACCACGAAATGCTTGTAGCGGTGTTGTTCGCCCAGCCGCCACGCCGCTTCGCGATCACGCGGATGGTCGAGCAGCACCACATGGCGATAGCCGGCAAGTACGGCCTCCACGGCCGCCTGCCAGCGCGGTTCGGTGATCTCGACGATCTCGCTCAGCATGCTGTGGCCGATGCCGCCATCGTCCAGCGCGCGGCGGAACGACTGCTCAAACTCCGGCGTATAGCGCTGGCCGCGGCGCCAGGCGCCGAGCTGCGCGGTAAGCGTGGACAACTGCTCGCGCAGTCGTGCCTCATCGTTCTGCAGGCGGCCGAGCTGGCTGCGCGCTTCGACCAGCTGCTTGCCTTGCTGCTCGTGATCGGCGCCGTCCTGCTCGGCCACCAGCTTGCGCAGATGCTGTTCCTGCTTGAGCAGGGTGGCGTTCTCGGTTTCGGCGCGGCGCGCTTCGTCGAGCTGCTGCTTGGCCTGCTGGCGCACCTGGTCGGCCGCGTGCTGCTCGCCGCGCAGTGATTCCTCGTTGAGGTCCAGCGATTGCAGGCCTTGCTGCAGATCCACGTCGCGCGCGGACAGGTCGCGGCACTTGCGCTTGAGGCCAAGCAACTGGGGACGCGCACCACGGATCGCCGCATGCAGTTCGGCCAGCTCGGTGCGCGGCAGCGTTTCGGCGACCAAGTCGGTGTGCTCGTGCTTGAGCGCATCCCACTCCTGCCACAAACGCACGCGGCCTTCGGCTTCCTGCAGGCTCACCCCGATCAGGGAGAGCTGGTGTTCCAGGCCGTGCAGTTCGCGATCGGCTTCGGCCTGTTCGTTGCGGGCGCGCTGGTAATCGTCCAGCACGGTCTTGTCGCCGAACACATCGAACACCAGGTCCAGCAGCGCCTTGGGCGGCAGCTGGCACAGCTTGTCGGTGGCGCCTTGTTCGAGCGTCAGCACGCGACGGATCGCCTGCGACAAGCCGGCGCCTTCAAGGCGCACGCGGTAGTCGCGCAGGCCGAGGAAATCGTTGCGCGCTTCGATCTCGTCCACGCTGACGTCGCCACCCATGACGGCGTACTGGCGCTGCCACTCGCCGCCCTTCTTCTGGATGCGCACGGCCAGCGTCACTTCGCTGTCCATGATCGGGAAGAATGGGCGCTCGCCGCGCGGCCCCGGCACATTGCCCACGCGGGCACGCAGCCACGCGAACGGTTTGCCGTTGTGGCGCAGGTAGCTCTTGTAGTCGCGGTTGCCGGCGCAGTCGATGGTCAGCAGCGTGCGCAGCGCATCGAGCAGGGTGGTTTTGCCCGAACCGTTCGGGCCCACCACGGTGACGATATTGGTATCCAGCGGCAGGCTGAAGCGCTGCCAATAGTCCCAGTGGATGACTTCGAGGCTGCGGAAATCAAACATCGTGGATCACTTCGCTGTCTTCAGTTTCGTCGGTTTCGTCGTAGAGCGGTTCGTCGTCGCTGCCCAGATCATCGCGCGGCGTGAGGCCGGCCAGCAGATCGCTCAACGCGCCATCGAGGATGCGTCGCGCAGTGCGTTCGTAGTCGAACACCAGGTCCAGCAAGGGCCCTTCGGCCAGCTCGCCCTTGCGGCGCGCGATGAAGCCGTGGCGCGATAGCAGGCCGAGGTTGAAATTCACACGCGTCTTGCCGCCGAGCTTTTCGCCAAAGTCGGCGAGCAACGTGCGTTCGGCCACGATCGGCGACAGCGCTGCGTCGCGCGAAATCGGCTTGGCCTCGGCAAACATCTGCTTCTGCGACGCATCGGCTTCGGCCTGCTGGCGTTCCAGCTGGCGCTGGCGCTTGGGCAGCACGATAAGCGCCCACAGCACCACCAGCAGCGCGATGGCGTCGCGGTCGAGCTGCAAGGTGTTGGAGATCCAGCTGTCGCTGCCGCCGAACACATGCTTCTCGTTGGCGCGCGCCACGGCGACGCCGATAAAGGCGGAGTAGGGATGTTCACGCAGTTCGAGACCGACGGCAGCGAGGCGGCGATCGAGTTCTTCGCGGAACGCTTCGTCGAGCAGCGCCTTGCGCGCCTGCGTGTCGTCGCGCGGCAGCCAGCGCTGGGATAGCAATCGCGCGACCAGCGCAGCGGTTTCGTCATGCATGCTTGTTGTCCTTGCTTGGATGCAGGCGACCCGCGCTGACCAGCGCGATCGTCGCCAGGCCCGGGTCGACCAGGCGCGGTTCAATTTCAAGTTTCAGCGGCAGGCGCGCGAGATCCGCCGTGGCGCCCTGCAGCGCAGAGGATTCCGGGTCGCCCACCAGGCCGAGCAGCGACAGGCGGTACGCGCTCAAGGCGTAATCGTCGCCGCGCAGCGCATCGCTGAGTTCCAGGGGCGTGGTCAATGCGGCCAGTTGGCCATGCCATTCCAGCAGCGGCGAGAGATCTTCTTCGTCGATCGGCAGGTCGTGCGTGGTCGGCGTGCTTTCCGCGTTCGGCAGGGCACTGCTTTCGGCGGCGGCGCGTTCGCGTTCGAGCAACTCGTACTCGGCCACGTCCAGCGCGATCTGGTCCTGCAGGAACGGCGGCTGCACCGGCAGCTGCGCGGCCTCGTCGGCATGCTGGGCCAGCGCATCGGGGGTGAGCGAACGCAACCACGCGACCAGGTCGGACGAGGAGAGTCCGGTGCGCCCCAGATGCACGCGATGCTGGTCGATCTTGTTGAGCTCGCGCTGGAAAATGCCGGCCTGCCGCAGCAACGCACTTTGCGCGCGTCCCACGGCCTGGGCGAGACGGTGCGTGGCCGAGTCGAGGTCTTCATTGTCGGCGATGGCGCTGACGACTTCCGTGCCTTTCTCCACCCACGTCCATACCGAATCGAGTCGCTGTGCGGCGCGACGGATGCGATGTTCGGAGCCGGACAGCACGGCGCGGTCGAAGTCGTCCTTCAATTCGGACAGGCGCGACAGCAGATGCGTCAGCTCGTCGCCGGACACGCGGCCCACGGCCTGGCCGGCGGCAAGCTGCGCGGTGATGTAACCCAGGCCGTCGTCGTCGTCGTGCTCGAATTCCAGCAGCGTGGCGACCGCGGCCAGCGCCTTGCGGCCCAGCGGGCTCACGCGATAACGCAGCGTCTCGTTGTCCCAGGTGAGCAGCTCGTGTTCTTTCAGGCGCTGCACCACGGTATCCAGCTTCACCGGCTCGACAAAGGCCAGCTGCTCGCGGATTTCCGCCGGCGTCCATTCCGGCGCGTGGGCGCGCGCGCCCAGCGTGCGCAGCACCAGCAGGCGCAGCAACACCTGCGCCTCGCTGCCGTGGAACAGCGCATTGAACGCGCGCAACAGCGAGCGCCCGCGCAGCAACGGAAACACCGCCGGGATGTCCTCGGCGGTGATGCCTTCGCGCAATACGTCCTGCAGACGCTCGTCGGCGTCGGTGCTATCGATCAAGATCATCGGTGGCGCGTGCTCAGCGGCCCGCGCCATGGATACCGATGAACTGCAGGAATTCCGAGCGCGTGCGTGCATCGTCGCGGAAGGCGCCCAGCATCTGGCTGGTGACCATCGAGACGCCGCGCTTGTGCACGCCGCGCGTGGTCATGCATTCGTGGCTGGCGTCGATCACCACGGCCACGCCCGCCGGGTGCAGGTTTTCCTGGATGCACTGGGCGATCTGCGCGGTGAGCTTTTCCTGCACCTGGAAGCGGCGCGCATAAGCGTCCACCACGCGCGCCAGCTTACTGATGCCCACCACGCGGTTGGTCGGCAGATAGCCCACGTGCGCGCGGCCGATGATCGGCGCCATGTGATGCTCGCAATGGCTTTCGAATTCGATGTCGCGCAGCACGACCATTTCGTCGTAGCCGGCCACTTCTTCGAAGGTGCGGCGCAGGTAGTCGCCCGGATCGGTGGCATAGCCGGAGAACCAGTCCTTGTATGCCTTCACCACGCGCTTGGGCGTATCGAGCAGACCCTCGCGGCTGGGATCTTCGCCCGACCAGCGCAGCAGGACGCGGACCGCTTCTTCGGCCTGTTCGCGGGTGACTTCGGTCGGTTCTTGACGCTCGCTCATGCGGGTTCCTTCAGATACGCCTTACAGACTTGCCAGTGTAACGCCAGCGTCAAGCGCTGGCCCGCATGGGCGACGGACGGTTAGCAGGATCAACCACTTGCACCCCGGCCCGATGGCCGGGCGGCCAGTCTTCCACCCTTACGCGGCGCCACCCACGCCCGCTAGACTGGACGCTTGCATGAACTAGGGAGTGGTTTATGAAGCGCTCGACTCTTGCCTGGACCCTCGCATGGCTGGGCTGCATCGCCTCAACGGTATCGGTGGCGGCAACCGGGGCTGCAACCGGCCAAAATGTACGCAAGACGGCGGAAGCCTCCGTGTTGGTCACCGGATCGTTAGAGGTGAACCCGGACGGCACGCTGCACGGTTACACCCTCGATCATCCCGAGAAGTTGCCGCCGGTGGTGGTCGAGGTGATCGGTAAAAACATCGTGCAGTGGGAGTTCAAACTCTCCGCGTCCGCGAAGGAGGTCGTGAAGAGCACGATGAGCCTGCGTGTAGTGGCCAAGCCCGTGGCTGATGGCAAGTTCAACGTCTTCGTCCAGGGCGCGTCATTTGGCCAAGCCGAAGCCAATGCCGCTACGGTGAGCTACAAGGAGCATTCCGCACCCCGATATCCACGTTTGGCCGTCGAGGCGCGCGTGAGCGGGACCGTGTATCTGCTGGTGCGTGTCGGCCGCGACGGCGCCGTCATGGATGTGGCGGCCGAACAGGTGAACCTTGACCAATACGGCACGCAAGCTGACATGGACAGGTTCCGCAAGATACTGGCCGATGCGTCGATCGATGCGGCCACACACTGGACGTACAACCTGCCCACCAAGGGGACGTCCATCAATGATCCCTATTGGGTCGTCCGTGTGCCGGTGAACTACAGCCTTCATCAGATGGGCGCACTCGACAAGGTGCACAAGTACGGAGACTGGGATGTCTATATTCCAGGCCCTCGGCAGACGCCATCCTGGATCGACGCGGGGCTTGCCAACCAGTCCCCTGACGCGACCCCCGATGGCTCGCTGGCCTCGGGCAATTCTTCAATCCAGCTCGTTACGCGGCTCGGCGGGGCCTGAGCGCTTTCAGGCGATCGAACGAAACAGCGTCACGCGGCCAGCTTGGGGTTCGCTGGCCGCGCGCAACCAGGGCTCGCTCGCCACGGCGGGCGTACACGGGCCGAGCGTGGCGACGCGAATGGTGCGACGACGGGCTTCGTCATGGAGCCGATCGAGCATCTGCCGCAACATGTCGCCGGTGAACGGCGTATAGAGATAGAACACCGTGCCGCGCGAGACATCGGCGTCACGGGCATCTTGCGCTATGAAGCTGGCGCGATCGACGCCCAGCGCTTGCGCCGCGCGCTGGGCGCTGGCCACGTAGGCTGGCTCGCGCTCGATGCCACAGGCACGTGCCGGCGTGCAGATCGACACCAGCAGGGGCACATGGCCCATGCCGGAGCCGAGGTCGACGAGCAGGTCATCATGGCCCAGATGCGCGCGATGGATCAGGTCCAGCACGTGGCGCACCGGCGTTGGCTGATAGAACACCATGTCGGCTTCGAGCTCGTCGACCGAGGCGGGCTCGTCCAGCGACAGCACCTCGCCGATCAAGGCGTCGAGATGGTCATAACCCCAGGGTTCGCGCAGATCGTCATGGTGCAGCCAGCCGCGCAGCGCGTGGGCGCCAGCACCTTCCACGATGGCCTGACGAACGCCTTCGCACAGGCGCTGCTGTACGTCGCTGAGGGCGGCCAGGCGCTCGCGCGCGCGTCGGCGCACGGTGTTCATCACCGCCGTTGCCGCTGGCGTACAGGCCTGGGGTTCGTGCAGCAGCACGTCTTCCAGCCGGTCCATCGCCCGCACGCGCTCGCGCAGTTGTTCGGGCCGTTCCAGGGAACGGTCCTGCTCGACTTCGCGGACGATGGTGTGCAGGGCATCCAGCATGACGTGATGAATCCACAAGGGCGCACGAACCCCTGGATGGTGTCATGTTTCGGCTGGCCGCGAGTTGAACGCAGGTTGCTGCGATGTCAACGCGGATCGGGGACGAAATGTCCGGGGAACGGGTCGGGGCGAGCGGGCGGCGGACGGTCGTCGCCGGGAATCACGCCTTGGGCGATCAGGCGTTCGCGGGTGTCGTAGTAGAGCGTGATCGTCTCATTGGGCGTGGACGAAGCGCGTTCGAAATCGGTGTAGCTGACCACCGAGGTTTCGCGCTCGCCGTGGCCGGTGCCGATCGGGCCGTTGTCCTGCGCCTTGGCCACCGACGCGCGGGCGGCGGATTCGGCCACGGGCGCGGCAGGGGCAGGCAGCGATGGCTGGATGCGTTCATCGCCCGAGTCGGAGATCCTGGAGATCGGGCCGGGCATCGGCAGCGGGCGGATCATGCGTCGCGGCAGGAACACGGCCATGCCGATCACGCCCACGTTGTCAGGGCGTCCCGTGCGTGCGGCGTAGCTGCGGGATGCATCGGCAAATATGAAATCCGCCACTTCGGTGAGGCTTTTGCGCCAGCCGGGAATATCGGTGGACACATACGGTTGCAGCACATAACCCGTTTGCGACCAGTCGGCCGTATCGCCGGACAGCACGTTGACGCCGTCGACCGAAAGCACGCCCAGCACGCGGCTGCCGTTCTGGCTGCGCAGATGGATCTGGTAGCGGTGCCCCGGCTGTCCAGCGACGTAGTAGCGGCCGTCGTGCAGATAGACCGGCAGCTCCTGTTGCGAGGTGCGGTCATACACGCCCAGATCCACCAGCCGGCCGACTGCGGCGGCCTGCGTGCTGGCCGCCACTGAGGCCAGGCCCAGTACCCACGAGCGCAAGCTGTTCATGCAACGACTCCGGCAGGCATCGATGGCCGATGCATAGGTTGGAACGTCGCATGGAGCCGAATGGGGTTAATGCCATGGGCTGGTGGGAGGCCTAAAGGTTCTTCGCGGCCGGCCGATTCCATGGGCGACCCTCCCCCAGGACCTCCCATGAGCATCGGCATTCATCTGGACATGTCCGCCATCCCGGTGACCATCGCCGGCGCTTCGGCCTCGACGGCATCTGCGTCCACTACGTCGTCGTCGACAGCGGCGACATCATCGGCACAGGGCGGCACGACCCCGGTGGTCAAGGGTGCCGGTGTGGCTGGTGGAGCAAGCAGCAGTTCTGCGTCGTCGAGCAGCTCCGACAGCGGCAGCGCGGCCAGCGCCACGATCAAGGCCTTGCAGAAGGAAATCGCGCAGCTGCAGAAGCAACTGGCCCAAGAGGAGCAGGCCTTGCATGCCGCCACGTCAGGCAAGAAAGCCGCTGACCCGGCGAACATGGCCGTCGTCTCCGCCCTGCAATCGGCGGTGGCGACCACCAATGGTCAGCTGGAAGCCGCCGTCAACGCGCTGTCGGCCGCCCTGCAGAGCGAAGGCGGCAGTAGCAGCGGCGCGCTGGTCAGCACGTCGGCCTGAGGGCGCTGCGAGCGATCACACCTCGGTGTCGTCGTCGCTGATCTCGTCGAGCGCCGGGGCGTCGATCAGCACCTGCTGGGCGTCCTCGCCGGACAGGGTTTCCACGCCACGCAGCTTGCGCTCGATGGCCCGCGTGCGGACGCTGGCCTGATCGATCACATTGGTCGCTTCGTTGAGCTTCTTGCGGGTCTTTTCCAGCACCGCGCCGAACTTGCCGAATTCCGTCTTCACCGCGCCGAGCAAGGTCCAGACCTCACTGCTGCGCTGGGCGATGGCCAGCGTGCGGAAGCCCATCTGCAGGCTGTTGAGCAAGGCAGTGAGCGTGGTTGGGCCGGCGATGGTGACGTGGAAATCGCGCTGCAGCGATTCGAACAGGCCCGGCCGGCGGATCACTTCGGCGTACAGGCCTTCGGTGGGCAGGAACAGCACCGCGAAGTCGGTGGTGTGCGGGGGCGCCACGTACTTGCTGCGGATTCGCTTGGCTTCCTCGCGCACGCGCACTTCCAGCGCGCGCCCGGCGAGCGCCGCCCCATCTGCATCGGCCGCTTCCTGCGCGTCGAGCAGGCGCTGGTAATCCTCCACCGGGAATTTCGCGTCGATCGGCAGGTACAGCTGGGCGTGCTCGCCGGCGCCCGGCATGCGCACGGCAAATTCCACGCGGTCGTTGCTGCCGGGCACCGTCACCACGTTGGAGTCGTACTGATCGTTGGTAAGCAACTGCTCCAGCAACGCACCCAGCTGCACTTCGCCGAGGATGCCGCGCGTTTTCACATTGGTGAGCACGCGCTTGAGATCGCCCACGCCGATGGCGAGGTTCTGCATTTCGCCGAGACCGCGCTGCACTTGCTCCAGCCGTTCGGAGACCAGCGCAAACGACTGGCCCAGGCGCGTTTCCAGGGTGTTCTGCAACTTCTCGTCGACCGTCGCGCGCATTTGCTCGAGCCGGGCGGCGTTGTCGTCCTGGATTTCCTTGAGCTTGGTTTCCAGCGTGGCGCGCACTTCGTTCAGGCGCTTTTCGTTGTCGGCGGTGAGCGCGGCCAGGCGCTGCTGCTGTTGTTCGCCGAAACGGTTGAGGGTGAGGGTGAGTTCTTCGCGGCTGCGGCGCGCGTCTTCGGTGAGGCGCTGCGCCAGCGTCTGCAGGCCGGCGTCGGTGCGTTCGGTAAGCACGTCCAGGCGCTGGCCGAAATGGCCGATGCGTTCGTGCTGCTGCGTGCTCATGCCGCCCAATTGTTCCTGCACCAGCGAGCGGAAGTGTCCCAGCGACTGGGTCATTTCCCCGCGATCGGCGCGCTGCTCTTGCGCCAGCGCTTCGCGCAGGTGGCGGTTGTCGTCCTTCAAGGCATCCAGGCGCGCGGCAAGGCCGCCATCATCGCGTGCGCGCAACAGGCTCATCACCTGCATGGCGAGCACGGCGATGACGAGGACGATCAACACGATTTCAGTCACGGACATGGCAGTTCCCAACGGCATACGGCCGCCAGTGTACGCACTGGCGTCTCAGAAGCGGGGACCGATCACATGACGCGGCAGAACACCGCCTTCAAGTAGCGGCCTTCCGGCACGCTGCTGTTGAACGGATGGTCTGCGCCCGCGCCTGCCGTATGCAGCACCTGGATCTCGCGGCCGGCGTTGAGCGCCACCCGGCGCAGCATTTCCAGGAAGCCGGCCTCGCTGACCAGGCCGGTGCAGGAGCAGGTGAGCAGCAGGCCGCCGGGCGGGATCACGTCCAGCGCCAGGCGATTCATCGCGAAGTATTTCTTCAGCGCGTCCATCACCTTGTTGCGGTCGCGCGTGAGCTTGGCCGGGTCGAGGATCACCGCGTCGTATTGCTCACCGCGTGCCACGGCCGCGCGCAGCCAGTCGAAGATATCGGCCTGTTCGAACACGGCGGGCACGTCGTTGGCGGCAGCGTTGGCACGGGCGACCTCAAGGATGCCCGCGTCCATGTCCACGCCCGTGGCCGACTGCGCACCGGCCGCCAGCGCATGCACGGCGAATCCGCCTGCGTTGCAGCACAGATCGAGCACTTTGCGGCCCTTGGCCAGGCGGGCGAAATGGTGGCGATTCTCGCGCTGGTCGGCGAAGAAGCCCGTCTTGTGGCCATAGCCGGGCGCCGCGTGGAAACGCAGGCCGTGCTCATGCACTTCCACCGGCTCGGGCGCCTCGGGGGAGCGGCAGTCAAAGGATTCCTGCTTCTGCACATGGCTTTCCGCAAACCAGTACAGGCGCGCGCCAGGGAAGTGGCGCAGCAACGCGGCCTGGATGGCCTCGCGGAACCGCCACATGCCGGCGGCAAAGTATTCGATCACCAGGATATCGGCGTAGCGATCCACCACCAGGCCCGATAGCCCGTCGCCTTCGCTGTGCACCACGCGCCACGCGTCGCTGACGCGGTCCAGCTGCAGCAGTTCCTGGCGCAGCGCCACGGCGCGGTCGATGCGGCCGGTGATCCAGTCGGCGTCGATGGTCTCGGTGGGATCGCTGCTCAGCAGACGCAGCGCGATGCGCGCGTGGCCGTTCCAGAAGCCGCGGCCCACGAAGCGGCCCTTGGCGTCCTCCACATCGACCACGCTGCCGGGTGGCACGCGGGTTTCCGGCTTGTGGACCTGGGCCGACCAGACCCAGGGGTGGCCGGGCGTGCGGTCGGTCTTGAGGCGGATGATGGGGAGGGGGGCGGGGCTATTCATCCGCCCATGATAACCGGTGAGGGCCTAGAACCCGGCGATTTCCTTGTGGGAGCGCACCCTGTGCGCGACTGGCGTCCCATCTGTGGCGCTCCGTCGGAGTCGCGCACAGGGTGCGCTCCCACAAAAAGCGAGGTGTTCGCTCAGCGCAGGCGCAGCGCCAGCCAGGACAGCAGCGCCAGCAGGTTCAGCCCCAGCCGCGATACCGACGGCCCGGCCACGGCCAGCACGAAACCCTCGCTGCCGACATGCCAGTCCAGCCACAGCTGTACCGGAATATGCAGGCTGGCGTAGACGTTCACGAACGCGCCGCAATGGAAGCCATAGCTGAAAATCGGCGTGGCGATCAGCGGCAGCTGCAGCACCTGGGCCCAGCTCGAGAAGGTCACGCCGCGCTCGCTGTTTTCCAGCAACAGCACACCGGCCACCAGCACGAACGCGTAGAACGCCAGCCCGATCACCGCCACGATGGAGTCGTGCGAGCCGAACGGCAGCAGCCGTCGCAGCATGCTCACCATGCCGAAAAAGCCACCCGCTACTTCAAGGATGCCGATCAGGCGGAACAGAAAATTGCGCACGTGCGAAGCCCTGGGTCGAAAGGGGGCGAGCTTAGCGGATCGTGCTAGCGCTGTCGGTGGTGCGGCTTGGCAGTTTGTCGGGTGGTGTTCACGCCAGCCGCTTGCTGCACACATGGCGAACCCTTGTAGGAGCGCACTTGTGCGCGACCGTCCCCTCGCACAGGCACCGCTCCGCATGGGTCGCGCACAAGTGCGCTCCTACAGCAGCTCTTCCGACAATTCGTGCAGGTCGGCGATGTGCTGCTCCCACCAGCGCGCTTCGGCGGCGAACGGGAAGGCGGCGGGGAAGGCCGGATCGTGCCAGCGCGCCGCGATCCAGCCGGCGTAGTGCAGCTGGCGCATGGCGCGCAGCGCGGGCACCAGGGCGAGCTCGCTGAAGTCGAAATCACGCATCTGCTGATAGCCATCGAGCAGCGCGTTCATCGACTTCTCGTCGTTGGCGAGCATCCACAGGTCCTGCACCGCGGGACCCATGCGTGCGTCATCGAGATCGACGAAGTGCGGGCCGCCATCGGTCCACAGCACATTGCCCGGATGGCAGTCGCCATGCAGGCGCAGCGAACGCACCGGGCCGACGGCGTCGTAGCGGCTGGCTACGGCGTGGTCCACGCGTTCGGCCGCAGCGCGGTAGGCGGCGTGCAGCGACGGCGGCAGCAGCGATGATGCCAGCACGGCCTGCATCGGGTGCGCGATCAGCGTGGCGCGGTCGAGTCGGCCGCGGTGTTCGAACGCTGCGCGCGCGCCCACGCTGTGGATGCGTGCAATCAGGCGACCAAGCCATTCCAGTTGTTCGGTCGATTCCAGCGAGGGTGCGCGGCCGCCACGACGCGGCGTGAGCGCGTAGCGAAAGCCATCGTGATGCAGCAGCGTGCGTCCGCCGAACACCAGCGGCGCGACAACTGGAATCTCGGCTTCAACCAACTCCCCGGCGAACGCGTGCTCCTCCAGGATCGCCCGGTCGCTCCAGCGATGCGGTCTGTAGAACTTGGCAATGACCGGCGAGGCGTCTTCGATGCCCACCTGCCACACGCGGTTTTCGTAGCTGTTGAGCGCCAGCAGGCGGCCGTCCGGCCAAAGGCCACAGGCGGTGACGGCATCGAGGACGCGATCGGGATCGAGCGTGGCGTAGGGAGCGTCGATGCTCAACGCGGTGCCACGACGCGCGCGGGAATCACCGCCATGGTGATGCGCGAGATGCACACCAGTTCGCCGGCTTCCGTTTCGATGCGAATCTCCCACACCTGCGTGGTGCGGCCGATATGCACCATGCGCGCGGTGCCGGTGACCGTGCCGCTGCGCACGCCGCGGATATGGTTGGCGTTGATGTCCAGGCCCACGGCGACTTCCGAGGGATCGAGCGCGAGCATGGCGGCCGAGCTGCCCAGCGTCTCGGCCAGCACCACCGACGCACCGCCATGCAGCAGGCCATACGGCTGGTGCGTGCGGTGGTCCACCGGCATGGTGCCGCGCAGCCAGTCGTCGCCGATCTCGGTGATGCGGATGCCCAGCGTTTCCATCATGGTGTTGGCGCTCCAGCCGTTGATGCGCTCGAGCGAGATGTCCTGTTTCCAGATGGCCATGGCTGTTTTCTCCGCGTGAAGCTTGTGATTGGACCTCAAGGCCCTCATTGTCGGCTGACGCTTACGCCGCGACAATGTGCCCGTGTCTATCGTTACGATCCAATCCACCGGCCGCCATTTCCCGGTCGCGCCCGGCGAAACCGTGCTGGAAGCCGCGCAGCGGGCCGGCATCGCCTTGCCGTATTCGTGCCGCGCCGGCGTCTGCGGCAGCTGCAAGGCCACGCTGCTGGCAGGTTATTGCGAGTATCCGCGCAATCCGCCGGTGGCACTGGCCGGCACCTCGCCGGCACAGCATGCGATCTTGCTTTGCCAGGCGGTGCCGCGCGGCGATCTGCTGATCGAAGCGCGCGAAGTCACCTCGGTGGAAGACATCGCCAAGCGACAAGTGGATGTGGCGGTGTCGCGCAAATGGATGCTGGCGCCCGATGTGATCGGCCTGCATCTGCAGCCGGTGGCAGTGGATGCGCGACTCAACTGGCTGCCCGGTCAATATCTGGATGTGTTGCTGGAGGATGGGCGCCGCCGCCCGTTCTCCATCGCCAACCATCCGCAAGCCGACGGCACCACCGAACTGCATGTGCGCCACGTGGCCGGCGGCGGTTTCACCTCGTGGGTGTACGACACGCTCAAAGTGGGCGATGCCATGCGCATCGAAGGCCCGCTGGGCACCTTTGTGCCGCGCGAAGATTCGGAACGTCCGATGATCCTGATGGCCGGCGGCACGGGCTTTGCGCCGCTGAAGGCCATCGTCGAGCACTTCATGGCGCTGGGTACGCGTCGCCCGATGAGGGTTTATTGGGGTGCGCGGCAGGCAGCCGATATCTACATGCGCGAACAGGCTGAACGCTGGGCGGCCCTCGCGCACGACCTGACCTTCCAGGCGGTGATTTCGGATGCGGAACAGGCGCGGGCCAGCGGCATGCGCATGGGCTTCGTGCACGAGGCCGTGCTGCAGGATCACCCGGATCTCGCCGCCTACGACGTCTACATGAGCGGCCCGCCCGCGATGATCGATGCAGGTCGCAAGCTCTTCATCGCTGCAGGGTTGCCGGAAGACCGGCTGTACTACGACTCGTTCGACTACGCGCCCGATGTGCTGGCGCAGATCCTGGGCAGTCGCGCCGGCATCGTCGGCCTGTAGCGGGCGAGGGCGTTGCGCTCTCACCCGCGAAACAGCGGTCAGCCCGGATTCTTGCCCTTGGCCACCGGCAACTGGGCCTGCTGCCAGCCGATCACGCCACCACCCAGGGTGTAGACCTTGCTGAAGCCGGCCTTGACCAGACGCTGCGCGGCCTTGTCGCTGGCGCCGCGGCCGTCCTTGTCGATCAGCACCACCGGCACGTCCTTCGCCTTGGCCATGTCCTTGTGCTCGGGATCGAACTGGCTCATGGCGACGTGGCGCGAGCCCGGTACATGGGCCTTCTCGTAATCGGCATAGGCAGAGAGATCGATCAGCAGCGGACCTTCGCGGTTGATCAGCAGGGTGAGGCCGGCCGGCGTCAGCTCCTTGTACTTGCGCAGCAACATCAGCAGCTGCGTCCCGACCAGCCCGAGCAGCAGGACCAGGAACAGCGCGGCGAGCGCGAGGTGGTTGCCGAGGAACTCGGGCAGCTTATGCAGGATATCGCTCATTCTTGGGGCTTCCGCTGGCGCGGCTGGGCCGCGCGGGGTGAACTGAGCGGGGGATTATAGGGGGTGGAGGGGGGAGTTGGTTTTCTGCCTCATAGCCGGGTGCGTTCTTGATCGTCATCCCGGCGTAGGCCGGAAGCGCTCCTCAACAGCCGAAGGCTGGTCATCCAGAGCCTCGGTGCTTGGGTGTCGCGATACGGCAATCTGGCTCGCTTGCCGCGGGCTTCCGTGCCGCTGCCGCGGCCCGGGTCACTTTTCTTTGCTTGCCCAAAGAAAAGTAACCAAAAGAAAGGGCCCCCCGGATGACGCGCCTTCCGGGCTGCGCCCTCCAGGTGCGCGTGCGGGTTACGGGGTTTTTCGACAGGACATCCCTGTCCTGTCGAAAAACTGGCCGCATCCATGCGGCCACCCTTCGGGCTTTCCTCCACCCGCCCGCCGCGTCATACGGGGACCCCGAAGGTCCAGAGCCGAATCAAGAGCCGCATCAAGAGCCGCATCAAGAGGCGCACGACGCCCCAGGCGATACGCGGCTGTTTTTTTGTAGGAGCGCGCTGCCTTTTGGATGGCGGATCAACGCCGATGCTCAGCTTTTTTGTGGGAGCGCACCCTGTGCGCGACAAACCTACGGAGCGGTACACCGCAGCGTGGCTGTCGCGCACAGGGTGCGCTCCCACAGACAAGCAGGCGCGGCAGACGGAAGAAGGGATGTCTAAAGCCGATGCGCAGCGAGGCTCGGCTTTAAGTCCTCAGCGATTCGGGCGCGTTGCGCAGCGCTTTGAATTACCCGCTGTGTACCCTCGGAGGTTGTCCCATAACAACGCACCTCGAACGTTCGGGCTTATCCCAACACGATGCTGCGGGCGTTATCAGGCCATTCTCTTTGGGTTACTTTCGACGCGAAGCTAGTCCCGTGGGATCTCTTGGGCCAGCAAGAGAAAAGTGACTCGAGCGGCGGCAGCCGTTCGAAACGCCCGCCGCGTAGGCGGCACCCTGGCCTCAAGGTGACAAGGAAACACCGAGGCTCCGGATGACCAGCCAATTCGGCCACTGAAGAGCGCTTCCGGCCTGCGCCGGGATGACGATCAAAAAGGTCTGCCACGGGACGCCGAACTAAACGCCCACCGCGGCCATCAACCGAACCAACGCACCCCTACAACTGCTTCCCACTGATATCCGGCAACCCCGTCTCCAGATACCAGTGCTTACTTTCCGCGTCGTAACTCCACGTCTGGTGATCCGTCACCGTGCGCTCCGCCTGGGTGTTCACGTTGACCAGGTTGATCTTCACCGTCTGCTTCACTTCGAGCTGGCCATTGGGTACGGCGCCGTTGCCATCGTCATAGCCGCTGACCTTGTATTGCTGGTAGCGGGACATCTCCAACGGCGAAATCGGATGGGCCTCGCGCACCTTCGGGTCCACAAACACCAGGGCCGCGTTGAAGTCGCCCCAGCGCACCGCACTCGCATAGGCGTTGAGCGTGGTGGTGAGGTCGTCGTTGCGTTTGTTGGTGGCACAACCACCAAGCGCGAGCATGGACAGCGTGACGAGCGGGATCAGGACGCGACGCATCTGGCATTCCCCTTGGACTAGGCCTGCATTGTGCCCAAGGCGGACGACTTTTTCATACGGCGTCGGGGGAGCGTCGTTTGGCCACGAATCTGGCTTCCAGCGTGGCGGCGGGCTTGCTGCCGGTACCGGGTACCAGGCAGGTCACCTCGATGCGGGCACGGCCACGCGAGTCGAGCGTGTCGAAAAAGGTGACCCAGTTGGCACCTTCGGCCAGGCGCGCCTCGCTGACGAATCCCTCCCATACCGGTTCCAGGTAGCGCACGGTGGATTCGCCGACGAAGAGGTCGCATTCCAGTCCGCGCATGCGCAGCTCCAGTTCGACCAGGCCCCAGCCGTTGAGCGTCATCACGCTGACCAGGCTGCCGCCGAATGCGCAGCCCTTGTCGTTGATGTTCGGGCCCAATGGGGCGGCGAGGGAGAATTGCTGCTCGTCGCAGTCGTGCAAGTTGACGTCCATGGTCTGCGCCAGGGGAATTTCATCGCGCATGAAGTTGACCAGCTTGCGTGCAAGAGTGTTTCGTTCGGTGTTGCTCATCGTCGCGGGGTAGGCGTGGGGGGAATGCGTAGTTTACGCATCCTGGCGAGACAGCACCGCTACCGCCGGGGCCGCTACACTCGCGGGCAACCCCGGAGAGGCCCATGACCACCCGATCCCCGACCCCTGCCGAGCCCGCGCTGGACGGACGCACCGTGGTCATCACGCGCCCGGCCGGTACCGGTTCGCCGTTGGCGCGGCGCGTGCGGCGGATGGGCGGCGCGCCGCTGCTGCTGCCGGGCTTGTCGCTGCGTGCCGTCGATGATGCGGAGGCGGTGGCTATCGAGCTGCGCGTTGCACTGACGGACCAGTTGCTGATCTTCACCAGCCCCGCGGCGGTCCGTTTCGCCGCCCGGTTGGCGCCATTGCGCACCGCCGCCATCGTGCTTGCGGTAGGCCAGGGCACGGCGCGGGCATTGGCGCGCCATGGCATCGAAGCCTTGGCCCCGCTGGTGCGTCAGGACAGCGAAGGTCTGCTGGAACAACCGGCGTTATCGCAGATGACGGGGCGGCGCGTGGCGCTCATCGGCGCGCCAGGCGGCCGTGGCGTGCTGCGTGCGGAGCTGCTGGCGCGTGGCGCACAGTTGCGCGAAGTGCACGTCTATCGTCGTGGCACGCCGCGTTGGCAGCGCCATCAGCTCGACGCCATCCGACAGTTGCCGGCTGATGCGCGTGTGCTGCTGTCCAGCGCCGAAGCACTGGATAACCTCAGGCAGGGTTTGCCTGCCGATGCGTTCGCCCAATTGATCCAGGCCGTAGCGATCGCCAGCAGCGAGCGGCTCGCCGAGGCCGCGCATGCCGCCGGCTTCAAGCGTGTCGCAGTGGCAGCTTCGGCGCTCTCGGACAACCTGCTTGCAGCCGCCGCCCTTTCTTAGCCGTTTTCCTGCACGAACCCCAGCCCTTCACGCCCGTTTGATGCGAGCCCCCCGGCGTGGGCTGTTAGCATGTCGCGCATGAGCCAAGACGACTCCTTCCTCGATCGCGGTGCGCCTGCGGGCGCGCGTTCAGACACTTCCCCTCGCGCTGCGCGCGCGACGCCGCCGACCCGGCGCGGCAGCGGCACGCTGGCCGTGGCACTGCTGGTCTCCCTGCTTGCGCTTGGCGGCGCCGGCTACGTGGGCTGGCGCCAGTGGCGGCAGGAGCAGGGCAGTGCCGCCGGCAATGCGGCGCTCAGCGGACTCAAGCAGCGCGTCGACACGCTGGAAAGTGCCTTCGGCGCCAGCGACAGCGAACGCAACCTGCTGCGCCAGCGCCTGGGCGATGCCGATCAGGTGAATCGCTCGTTGCGCGAGGAGTTGCTGAGCCAGTCCGAGCGCACGCGCAATCTCGAAGATGCGGTGACCAAGCTGTCCGAAAAGACGCTGTCCGGTCACGACGCCATGCTGCTGGACGAAACCGAATCACTGCTGCGCATGGCCAAGGAGCGCTACGACTTGTTCCACGACGCCCAGGGCGCACTCGCTGCTTATGCGCTCGCCGATCAGGCGCTCGCGGCGGTCAATGACGGCGCCTTCTCCGGTCTGCGCCAGAGCGTCGGCGCGGAACGCGAAGCGTTGAGCAAGACGCAGACGGTGAACGTGGACACCGCGCTGACCACGCTGAGCAATCTCCGTGCCGCGACGATGGAGTTGCCCCTCAAGCCGCTCGATGGCGCGGCATCCGATGCCTCTCCCGGCGGCTGGTCGCGCATCATGGGCGCCCTCAATGAAGTGGTGAAGGTACAGCGCACGAATGGCGCGCCGCTGTCGGTCGCCGATGCGCGCTTCGCACGCGAGCTCGCTTCGATCGATCTGGCCCAGGCGCAGGCGGCACTGCTGGCCTCCGATCGCGACGCCTACATCGCGGCGCTCAAGCGTGCCGACGCCGGCATCGTGGCGCAGTTCGACATCAACGCCGCGCCGGTACAGCAGGCGCGCACGCAGTTGGCCACCCTGCTGGCGCAGCCGCCCGGTGCGGCGGTGCAGCTGGGTGCGGCCCTGGGCGAGCTGCGTAATCTGCGCGCTGTGCATGCACTCAAGCCCGCGGCCAGCAGCTCGGCCGGAGCCAAGTCATGACGTTGTGGCGTTGGATTCTGCTGCTGGTGATCGTGGCGGCACTGACCGCGTTCGGCTGGCATTGGGTGGCGGAAGACCCGGGTTATGTGCTGGTGCAGCTGCGCGGCTGGCAGGCGGAAACCACGGCGGTGGCTGCGATGGTGATCCTGTTGCTGGCCTGGGCCCTGCTGAGCGCGCTCTGGTTTGCCGTGCGCTGGCCGTTCGGCGCCTTCACGCGTCGCCATCGTCGGCTCAGCCGACGGAAGATGAGCGACGGCCTGCTCGCCTTGATGGAAGGTCGCCACGGCGATGCCGAGCGCGACCTGCATCGTGCCTCGCGTCTGGATGTGCTGCGTGGTCCCGCCTTGCTTGCGGCGGCCGAAGCCGCATCGCGTCGCGGCGAGAACAGCCGTGCGCTCAGCACGCTGGATGAAGCGGCGCAGGTCGCACCGCGCGGCGCCCGCGTGCTGCGTGCCCGCGTGCTGCGTCGCGAGGGTCGTCCGGCCGAAGCGGTGAATCTGCTCGCTGCCGATGCGGACGCCGGCAGTCTCACGCCGGGGGGCTGGCGCGAACTTGCGCTTGCCGCACTGGCCAGCGGCGACACGCGTCGGGCGCGCCAGGCGTTGGAGCCATTGCAAAAGAGCGGTTCGCTCAGCACCAAGACCTTCGCCGTGCTGGAAGGCCAGGTGCTGGCCGCTTCGCTGCGCGGTGCTTCGGATGCGGCCGCGCTCAATACGCTGTGGTCACAACTGCCCAAGACGCAGCGTCGCGTACCGGCGGCGGTGGATGCTTACGCGCGCCAGGCGGCGTCGTTCGGTATGGTGTTGCCAGCGATGGACGAAGTGGAATCGGCGCTGCGCCGCGAATGGTCGCCGCTGTTGATCGAAACCTACGGTGCGCTCGGCGGCGAAGATATCGAAGCGCGCCTGCGTCGCGCCGAGTCGTGGCTCGATGGACATCCCAACGATGCCGCCCTGCTGCTGACGTTGGGCCGTATGTGCGTGCGCCAGGGCCTGTGGGGCAAGGCGGCGCAGTATTTGGAACGCTCGCTCGCCCTCACGCCCAGCAGCGGCGCGTGGGAATCGCTGGGCGACGTCTACGCCGGCCAGGACGATGCCGCCTTGGCCCAGCGGTGTTACCGCAACGCCCTGGCGCTGGCGCGTGGCGAAGCCGTCGCGCCGTTGCCGCAGGGTACGCGCTCGACGCGTCTGGACACGCGCCCCATCGCAGTGGAAGAGCGCAGCGAACACGGTGTGCCGCGACTGCCTGAGTGACCGCAGTCGCCGCCTGAGCCTTTGAAGGTGCGCGGCGGCGCTGCTTCAACTCGCCGAAATGGCCCAGGTGATGAAGCCGGCGTTGATCGCCGTAAACACCAGGGCCACCAGGAAAATGGTGTCGGCCGTGCGTTCCAGCCGATGATTGCGGCCCAGGCTGCGCGTGCGCAACGCCCAGTACGAAAGCAGGCACGAAGAAAGATAGAGCATGGAGTTGAAGGCCAGCAGGTCGTCACCGAGCAGGTCCTCTTTGCGCAGCGAAATCACCACGCGAAGAATGCCGATCACGGTGAGACATACGCCGACCATCGCGGCCGATGCCGTGAAGATGTGCACGCAGATATCGTGGTCCAGGCGCGCACGCTGGCTTTCGGGGCTGTTGTCGGAGATGTCGGTCATGGCATGGCCTGGATCGAATGCATTGTAAAGAGGGAGCCCCAGCGCTCGCCGGCGGTTCCCGTCGAACCTTCCTGCGTTCATCGCCCAGATCATAAAGGCGACTCAGTCGCCCGGGCGCACCCACCGGCGCTGCACGCGCTCGGCCAGCATCACCACCGCCAGCGAGCAGATGATGCCCAGCGCCACTTCGCCCAGGCGCGTGAGGGCGATCAGCCAGAACGAGCCCGTATGCGGCACCAGCATGATGATGGTGGTGGTGGTGCCACTGAGCCGGCCCGCGCTGCCCACCCCCAGCAGCCAGCAGATGGTAATGGCGACCACGATCGCCACGGCATAGGCGCTGTATTGCTCGCCCAGCAAGAGCGTGGCGCCAAAACCTACGATGCCGCCCACCAGCGCGCCGATCAGCTGGTCGCGCGATGACGAGCGGGTATCGAGGTAGGTCTGCTGGGTCACCGCGATGGCGGTGATGGCCGCCCAGAAGGCCTGCTGGGTATGCAGCAGCAGGCCCAGCCCATAGGCGACGCTTGCCGCGAGCAGTGCCTGCAGCGCAAACCACAGGCCCTGCACCAGCCGATGCGTCCACGGCTGCTGGCGGTACACATAGGCCAAGCCTTGCTGGACGTCGACCAGGCGTCGCAGGTTGTCGCGCAGGGAAGGCTGGTCGCTCATGGGCGTGGCTACAGAGGCGTCAGGTTGGCATAGGCATAGACCAGCCACTTGCTGCCGCTGTTGGCGAAATTGACCTGGATGCGCATATGCGCGCCGCTGCCCTCGGCCGTGACCACGATGCCTTCGCCGAAGCTGGGATGGCTCACGCGCTGGCCAAGCGTCAGCGGCATGCTCTCTTCCAGCGACTTCGATCCACTGTTCGGGCGCGCCCCATAGAGCGGCCGGCTTACCTGCACGCGCGGTCGCACTTCGTCGATCAGTTCGGGCGGAATTTCCGCCAGGAAGCGTGACGGGCGCGCGAGCATTTCCACGCCGTGCATGCGGCGCGATTCGGCGTAGGTGATGAACAGGCGCTCGCGTGCACGCGTGATGCCCACGTAGGCGAGGCGGCGTTCCTCTTCCAGGCGGCCTTCGTCTTCCACCGAGCGCTGGCTGGGAAACAGGCCTTCTTCCATGCCGACCAGGAACACCACCGGGAATTCCAGGCCCTTGGCCGAATGCAGCGTCATCAGCTGCACGCAGTCGTCCCAGGTTTCGCCCTGGCCTTCGCCGGCTTCCAGCGCGGCGTGCGAGAGGAAGGCTGACAATTCGCTCAGGCCCGCTTCCTCGTCATCGGGCGTCAGCTCGAAGCGGCTGGCGACATTGACCAGTTCGTCCAGGTTCTCCACGCGCGACTCGGCGTTACCGCGGCTGTCCTTCTCGTAGAAGTCGCGCAGGCCGGTGTGGGTGATCGCGTGATCGATCTGTTCGGCCAGTGCAAGCGCGTCGCCCACACCTGCGCCCGCGAACGCGCGCGCCATATCCTCGATCATGGTGAGGAAAGCCTTCACCGCGTTCTTCGCGCGGCCGGCCAGCTCGCTGCCACCGCTGAGTTCGCTGAGCGCGGCTTCCCACATGGAGCTGCGTTCGGTGCGCGCGCGACGGCGCAGCACATCCAGCGTGCGGTCGCCGATGCCGCGCGGCGGCGTGTTGACGGCACGCTCAAACGCGGCGTCATCCTGTCGGTTGGATGAGAGGCGAAGGTAAGCCAAAGCATCCTTGATTTCCGCGCGATCGAAGAAGCGCTGGCCGCCGTAGACGCGGAAGCGGATATCCCGCTGCATCAGCTGTTCTTCGAAGTTGCGCGACTGCGCATTGGAGCGATAGAGGATCGCGCAGTCGCGCGCCTGGCCATGCTCGGCGACGTATTCGCGGATGCGCTCGATGACGAAGCGCGCTTCGTCCTGTTCGTTGTACGCGGCGTACAGCGCGATGCGCTCGCCTTCGCCGCCGTCCGTCCACAGCTGCTTGCCGAGGCGGCCGCCGTTGCGGGCGATTACGCTGTTGGCGGCTTTGAGGATGGTCGAGGTGGAGCGGTAGTTCTGTTCGAGCTTGATGGTCTTGGCGCCCGGGAAATCGCGCAGGAATTGCTGCACGTTTTCCACCTTGGCGCCGCGCCAGCCATAAATCGCCTGGTCGTCGTCGCCCACCACGAACACCTGGCCGGTGTGGCCGGCGAGCACGCGGATCCATGCGTACTGCAGCGTGTTGGTGTCCTGGAATTCGTCGATCAGCAGGTGGCGCCAGCGATCGCGGTAGTGATCGAGAATGGACGGATTGTGCAGCCACAATTCGTGCGCGCGCAGCAGCAGTTCGGCGAAGTCCACTAGGCCGGCGCGGCGGCAGGATTCTTCATACGCCTGGTAGATCTGCACCAGGGTGCGCGTCATCGGGTGATCGCGATGCTCGATGGTGTCCGCGCGCTTGCCTTCGTCCTTCCACTGATTGATCTGCCAGGTGGCCTGGCGCGGCGGGAAGCGCGCCTCGTCGAGACCAAGACCGGCGATCACGCGCTTGATGATGCGCTGCTGATCGTCCGCGTCGAGGATCTGGAAACCTTCCGGCAGCCCCGCCTCGCGCCAGTGCCGGCGCAACAGGCGATGCGCGATGCCGTGGAAGGTGCCCACGGTCAGGCCCTGGGTACCGCCCGGAATCAGCTGGTCGAGGCGCGCGCGCATTTCGCCGGCGGCCTTATTGGTGAAGGTGACGGCGAGGACCGACCACGGCGACACGCCCACCACCTGGGTGAGCCAGCCGATCCGGTGAGTGAGCACGCGGGTCTTGCCGGAGCCGGCGCCAGCGAGCACGAGATAGTGGCCGGGAGGCGCGCAAACGGCTTCGCGCTGCGCGTCGTTGAGCTTGTCGATCAGGTGGGAGACATCCATCCTGCCTATTGTACCGGGGGAGGCAAGGCCGTTCCCGCCAAGGTGCCCGATGCGGGCCTCAGTAGTTGAGACCCGGGCTCAGCAGGTGCCAGTGCACGATGAAGCCGATGGCGGCGAGGCAGGCCAACAGCAGGACCGCGCCGCTGATCCGGCGCCACCAGCTGCCCGCCTGGCGCCAGGCACGCCAGGTTTCCACGGCCACCGCCAGCGTGCCCAGCACAGCCAGGACACCGACCAGTTGCAACAGTCGCAAGCGCGTGTCGAGCGTCGAGGCGCCCAGCCGCGGCAGCATCAGCATCCAGCCGCAGGCGAAGAGCAGATAGGCGATGGCGCTCAGGCGGCTCAGTCGATACCAGCGAAGGTCGCGATCGGTCAGTGTCGACGGTTGGCGGCGGCACAGCAGCGCCACGATCGGCCATGACAGTGCGATCAGCGCGAACACGACAAGGATCGCCGTCACTGCGGCGATGACACGGTGGGGCGGCCAGTCCGTGGCGGGCAAATACACCTGCACCGGCGAAACGGTATTGACGGACAGCATGCTTACCTTGCCATCGCGCATGACGGCGCCCAGGTGGCGGCCGGTGGCGTCATCCACCCACAGATACGGCTTCACCTCGCGCCAGTGCGCGGGGCCGAACATCGGTGCGAGCAGCGTGCCATCGGCGGCCACGCTGACGGTGGTTTGCTGGAACAGGTCGCGCAGTGCGAGCACGTTGCTGCGCGAGGTGACGCTGGATGAATAACGGCCCGCCAGCTGCGCGGCGTGCTGCTTGTCTGTGCCAAGTGTCGGTAGTTTCAGCTGGGGCAGCGGCGGGAAGTATCGATCGGAAAAGCGTTCCAACACCCCGCGCAGCAACGCTCCGGCATGGCCACCATCGGTCGCCACGAAGATGCCGGTGTGATGCTCGGGAAACAGCGCGAGCAAGCTATGGAACCCATCGAAATCACCCGCTTGGCCAAGGATGACCTGGTCGCCGTGATCCAGATGCATGAAGCCCAGCGCCATGCCCGGCAGGCTGGGAATCGCCGCACGCTGGTAGCTCTGCATCTGTTGCACGGTGGCCTGCTCGAGCAACTGTGCGTTGCCCGAACGTCCGAATTGAAGATGCGCAATCATGAAATGCGCCATGTCCTCGGCGCTGACCGAAAGCGCGCCCGCAGGCACCGCCGTGCGCAGGGCGAACGGATGCGGCGCGCTACCCGGCTTGCCGTAGCTGAGCGCCATGTCCGGCTGCAGCGACGCTGGCAACGGCTGGCGGAAGCTGGCGTGCCTCATCTCCAGCGGCTCCAGCATGTGCCGCTCCATGTAATCGTTGAACGGCTGCCCGGATACGCGCTGCACGATGTAGCCGGCCAACGCGGCGCCATAGGTGGAATACGCAGGAACCTCGCCGACGGGATAGATGCGCTTTGGCACCCATTGTTTCAACCAGACGTCGTAGCGCAGTTGCGATGCGGGATTGACCGCATAGCGGTCCTTGAGCACGTCTTCGAAACCGGCGGTATGCGTCATCAGATCGCGCAACGTGACCGCTTTGCCCTCGCGCGGCGGCACGGTGAAATCAAGATAGCGATTGATGTCCGCATCCAGGTCGAGCTTGTGCTTCTCGACCAGTTGCATCACCGCCGTCCAGGTCAACAGCTTGGAGATCGACGCAGCGCGGAACATGGTCGTGGCGGGATCGACCGGCTTTTTCGCCTCGGCGTCCGCATAGCCATAGCCCTTCGAGTACAGCAGCTCGCCGTCCTTGACTACAACGATCGCCGCGCCGGTCACGCCGCCTTGCTGCATCACGCCGCCCATCTCGGCGTCGAGCCAGGATTGAAGATCGCGGGGGTCGAGGTCGGACGCACCCAGTTGGGTGACGGTGGCGTGCTTGGCTTCCGGCAGCGGCGTGATCTGGATCGGCGCCTGCGCCCACAGACTGGCCGGCAGCAACATCAGGGCGAGGGCCGCAGCATGTTTCCGCGAGCGGAAGCAGCTCATCACGGTGGACGCGATGGCGAGCATGCGGGACTCCTTGAAGCGGACGCGGCGGGGACGGTGGACAAGTATGCACCGCCACTTGTGGCGTGGCGTCGGCGTGGCGTCAACGCGCGTCAGGTGGTTTTCAGCTGGAAGCGTGCGCTCAGTCGCGTTTCATCTGCGCAACGACATCAGCCAGTTCGCGTACGGCCGCTTCGGAGACCTCGCGCTGCGGCGTGGTATCCGGGTTGTTGTAGTTGCCCGTGTCGCCGATCACCTGGACCATGATGCCGTCGCTGCGCGGCACCACGCTGAGATTTTGCGTACGCAAGCCGTACGTGACTTCGGGCTGGGGGATCAGCCGTGCCGTCTGCCCGCGCACGGGGATCACCGTATCGTCGTTGAACAGTGCACGCGCCCCGTAGCCGGTGGCATTGACCAGGGTGTGCTCGGGGAGCTGTTGCAGCTGCTCGGCGTGTTCGAATTGGCGGATCTCGATCTTGCCGCCGGCCGCAAGATATTCGCTCATCAGATAATTCGCATAGCTGCTGATGTTGAACATCAGCGTCGTGTAACGACGCACATGGGGCTCGGGGAACGGATGCTGGCCCGGCGACAGCTGCACCGACCGCGGCGTGAGATCGCGCACGCGGTCCGCAAATTCGCCGTACTCGGGTTCGTCCGCCACCTCGCCGTGAAACTTGCCGAACGGCGCATCCGCCAGCGAATAACCGTCGATCCATTCGATCGGCTGGCCCGGCAGGCCGAGCAGGCTCTGGTACCGCGCATAGGAAATGCGCGTCATCATCTCCCAGCGGTCTGCCAGGGCCGGCGCATGCGCGGCGTCGCAGATGCGCGAGTCGGGCGTCCACAGGCCGGAAGCGCGCATGGAGAACACATCCGGCGGCAAGGCCTTGGCGTAGATGCGCGTGGCCAGGCCGGCGCGCTGCGCGAGCAGGGCGGTGGTCAGTCCAATCGCGCCGCAGCCGATCACGCCCAGCTCGCGTGCGCCGCTGGCCTGCACCATCTGCAAGGCCAGCGTGCCCGAGCCCCACGACAGCGACCAGCCGCTGCCGCCGTGGCCGTAGTTGTGCACCACCGCTTTCTTGCCGACCTTTTCCAGTTCGATGCGCGGACCCGCTGCACGGAACGGGCGAGTGCATACATAGACGCCGGTAATGCGGTCGGTGCTGGCGCGGATGGGCGCCAGTGCTGTCGAACAGGCCGTGGAGCCCGAGCGTGATTTCACCGCTGGCGTGGTGCAGGCGGCCAGTCCCGCGGTCGAGGCCACGGCGAGCGTGGCGCTGGCTTGGCGCAGGAATTGGCGGCGTTCCATGGGCGTTCCGACAGGCTGGGGCGCTGAAAGCTTACACGCTCGTCATTCCGGCCTGCGCCGGAATGACGGCTAAAAACTCAGCCCTTCTTGAGGAACCCACCAATCGCCAGCAACGCCCCCACCACGATCCCCGCAATTCCCACCCACTGCGGCAGCGCCTTGTCATGCGTGGCGCTGACCTTGGCCGAGCCGATCTGTACGAGGGTGTCGGTGGTCTGATAGCTGCCATGGCCCATCAGGACGTAAATGCCGCCGGCCAGCAGGAGAACGCCGAGGATGATCAGCACTGCACGCATGGAAAGCTCCTTGGAAAGGTGGACGGGCGAAGAATCGCTAGATCGCGTCACGCCGCTGTGAAACCGCGCCAAGTCGTTGACGCGCCACCATAGGAGCAGAGGGAAAGGGAAAAGTCGACGGCGGCGTGAAGAAGCATTGCCGCCGTCGAGAGGGTAAGCAGATGCTCAGTCCACCCGGGCGAACAGCGCGCCATGGCCGGGTAGGCTCAGGCCGTCGGCGGTGGCCGTGCCCTGGCTCAATCCGTGGCCGTTGACGGGAGTGAGCTTGCCCAGGGCGGCCAGCGGCAGTTCCACCGGCGTCTTGGACAGATTGAACGCGACCAGCAGCGTCTCCTCGCCATGCTTGCGGGTAAAGGCGAGCACGGGTTCGGGCGTATCGATGAACTGGATGCTGCCCCAGCGCAAAGCCGGCTGCGTCTTGCGCCAGGCCATGAAGTGACGGAAGCCGTTGAGCGTGGAATCGGGCGTCGCGTCCTGCAGCGTCACGGCCAGCGCGCGATGTTCGGCGGGCACTGGCAGCCACGGATCGCCCACGCTGAAGCCGGCGTTGATGCCGCCGTTCCAGGGCATCGGCGTGCGGCAGCCGTCGCGGCCCTTGAAGGTCGGCCAGAAGGTGATGCCGTAAGGATCCTGCAGCGATTCGAACGGCACTTCGGCCTCGGTCAGGCCCAGCTCTTCGCCCTGATACACGCACACCGATCCACGCAGCGAGCACACCATCGCGCTCAGCAGATTGGCCAGCTTCGGCGACGCATGGCCATTGCCCCAACGGCTGAGCACGCGCGACACGTCGTGATTGGAGATGGCCCAACACGGCCAGCCCTCCAGCATCTGCGCCTCGAGGTTCTGCACCGTGCCGCGGATGTAGCCGGCGCTGAAATCATCGGTGAGCAGCTCAAAGCTGTAACCCATGTGCAGGCGATTGCCGCTGGTGTATTCGGCGGTGGTGGCGAGCGAGTCTTCGGACGAGATCTCGCCGATGGCGGCCACGTCTTCGTACTGATCCATCAAGGCACGCAGTTCTTCCAGGAACGCGATGTTCTCCGGTTGCGTGTTGTTGTAGTAGTGGTACTGGAACGCGTACGGGTTATCCGGGCTGAAGCCGCGGCCGACGCGCTTTTCCTCGGGCTTGGGCGGGTTGTCGCGCAGCTCGCGATCATGGAAGCAGAAGTTGATCGCATCCAGGCGCAGGCCGTTGACGCCCTTGTCCAGCCAGTACTTCACCTCGCCGAGCACCGCGCCGCGCACATCCGGGTGGTGATAATTCAGGTCCGGCTGCGAAGTCAGGAAGTTGTGCAGGTAGTACTGGCCGCGGCGTGGTTCCCACTGCCAGGCGCAACCGCCGAACAGCGAGAGCCAGTTGTTGGGCGGCGTGCCGTCGGCTTTCGCATCGGCCCACACGTACCACTCGGCCTTGGGATTGTCCCGGCTCTCGCGGCTTTCCTTGAACCAAGCGTGCTCCACCGAGGTATGGCTGAGCACCTGGTCGATCATCACTTTCAGGCCGAGCTTGTGAGCCTTGGCCAGCAGGCGGTCGAAATCCTCGTTGCTGCCGAACAGCGGATCGACTTCGCGATAGTCCGCGATGTCGTAACCGAAGTCGGCCATGGGCGAGCGGAAGAACGGCGAGATCCAGATCGCATCCACGCCAAGGCTCGCGACATAGTCGAGCTTGTCGACGATGCCGGGCAGGTCACCGACGCCATCGCCGTTGGTGTCCATGAAACTGCGTGGATAGATCTGATAGGTGACGGCTCCTCGCCACCAGGGTGCATCACTCATTCGTTTGTCCCGTTCCCGCCCAATGCCTGCGTCGCGCGCAGATCTGTCGCTCCGATTGCGAAGCGCGGGGGGCAGCTTAAAGGCAGAGTGCAAAGCGGGCGCTTCGACTGCATACGTATTCAGAAAATCGGGATATTGCGATGCAGCAGGTGGCAAAAAGATTCGTTCCCTGGTCGGAAAACTTGCGCCCGGCGATGTGCGCCGAGGTACGGCAAACCGCGCCGTCATACGTTTTCCGAGCGCCGCGCCGGGTCGCGGCAAACCGTACGCAGACAACGGGCGTGAGACACGCACCCATTAGAATTTTGTCAAAGGTGCACAAAAAAACCGGGTCATGAATACGTATGCATAGGCCTGTTCGGGGTTTTTTGCAGCCCTACCATGGCCGCCACGCGACGGGGCCCTCCGAAGATTTCTCGGCTTGCACTGGCGCGTAGCCCGCAGCGCCTGTGGGGGCGACTGCGGCAACTACAAAACCAAAGATGAAGTGCAAACCCGTGGGAGGGGAAGACGGTGGAACTGAAACGTAATGTGCTGGCCCTGGCGCTGGCGTCCGGTCTTTGTTTGACGGCAAGTATTCATGCGATGCCGGCGGATGCGGGCGCTAACGCGACCGGCACCGCCGTCGCCAACGGGGCCACTGGCGCCCAGGACAACTCTGCCCAGCAGAGCGATCCGAACGCCAAGAAGGACGATCAGCCCAAGCAGACGCAGGACCAGCAGCTGGCCAAGAGCCTCTCCACCATCACGGTGACGGGCTACAACCAGAGCATGGAAAAGTCGATCGACTACCAGCGCTATTCGGACACGATCACCAACGTCATCACCTCCGCCGACATCGGCGGCCTGCCTGACCAGTCCATCGCCGATGCGCTGACCCGCTTGCCGGGCGTGTCCGCCGAGCGCATTGCCGGCCAGGCCTCGCAGATCAATATCCGCGGCCTCTCGGGCAACTTCATCCAGACCACGCTTGATGGTCGCGAGCAGCCGTCCACCAGCGGCAGCAACTACATCAACTTCGACCAGTACCCGTCGGAGCTGATCAACATGGCCACGGTGTACAAGTCCTCGCAGGCCTCCCTGGTCACCGGCGGCGTGGGCGGCACCATTGCGCTGCAGACGGCTGACCCGCTGCAGGCGCCGAAGGACCAGAACCTCAACATCGATGCGCGCGGCAGCTACGACGGCCAGGCGCATGACGTGAGCGGCGCCAACGCCTTGGGTTACCGCCTGAGCGCGGCCTACCAGGGCAAGTTCCTCGACAACACGCTGGGCGTCGGCCTGGGCGTGGCGCAGATGTACCAGCCGCACGTGGCCGAGCAGTTCGTGGGCGAAGCCTCGGATGGTTCGAAGTACTCGATCAACTCGCAGCCGGGCGCCGCGACGGGCTACCTGCCGGAAGGCATCCAGCTGCAGCAGAACGGCGGTGAAGAGCGCCGTACCGGCGAAATCGCCACCATCGTGTGGAAGCCGACCGACGAGCTGAAGATCACCGGCGACGGTTTCTACTCCAAGTTCAAGAACGAGTCGTTCGGTTACGGCTTCCGCTCGCAGAACTTCTACGGCAACAACACGCAGATCACCAATCCGACGTGGAGCTCGCTGGGCACGCTGATTGGCGGCTCGGTGTCGAGCAACCCGACCACCGGCGTGGATCCGCGCACCGGCAATCCGTACGGCAACCAGTTCTCCAACGAGACCACCGCCGACAACTACAGCACCACCACCAGCATCTTCTCCGGTGGCCTGAACGCGAAGTGGGACCACGACAACTGGCATATCGATGCCGACGTGTCGATGTCGCGCGCGACCAGCAACGAGATCAACGTCGACACCACGGCCGATCCGTACTCGGGCCTGGGCACGGCGAACCCGCAGCTGATGGCGCAGTCCATGAACTTCCAGCTGAAGGGCCAGCAGATCGGCTCGGCGCAGTTCGGCAATCCGGGCTTGTACACCAACGTCAACGACATGGGCTTGTCGCGTTACGGCGTCTATCCGTACATCTATCACGACAAGATGAAGGCCTTCCGCACCAGCGTGAAGTACGACATGCCCAACAGCTCGTGGCTGTCCGCGCTGGAAGCGGGCGTGTACTTGAACAACCACACGTATAACGCCGATCGCGAAGCCTACGTCTACGGTTCGGAGTGGAACACCTCGCCGGTGCCGGGCCAGCCGCCGCTGAGCATTCCGTCCAGCGCGGCCAAGGTCACCTGCTGGAAGGGCAAGTTCGCCGGTTTCCCCTGCTTCCTGACGCTCAACGGTCCGGCGATTCTTGCGTCCCACGGCATCACGGCCAACCCGGTCAAGAACATCACCGACCAGAGCTGGACGTATGTGCAGAGCGGCGAAGTGGCCGAGAAGACGCGCGATATCTTCCTGCAGGCGGACATCGATGCGCAGGATGTGTTTGGCCACGAGCTGAGCGGCAACGTCGGCATCCGCGTGTCGCACCAGTCGCAGTACAGCACGGGTCTGCAGCAGGTCGGCAACGGTGCGGGCATTCCGATCACCGACGGCAACGGCAACACCAGTTCGGACTACGCGCCGCTCACCGTCGGCAAGACGTATACCGATTACCTGCCGTCGCTGAACCTGATCTATCACTTGACCGACGACGACATGATGCGCTTCTCGGCAGCCAAGGTGCTGTCGCGTCCGCCGATCGACAAGATGCTTGCCGGTTCGGGTTCGTGGGTCTCCAACGGCCAGTACAACGTGTGGGGCGGCACCAGCCCGCTGCTCGATCCGCTGCGCGCCACCCAGTACGACCTCGACTACGAACATTACTTCGACGATTCGACCGGCCTGCTCACTGCCGGCGTGTTCTTCAAGGACATCAAGTCGTTCGTGCAGGACGTGACGTACAACAACTACGACTTCGCCGCGGCCGGCATTCCGGTGCCGATCGATCCGACCACCGGCAAGCAGTACCTCAACGGCGAATACCAGACGGCGTACAACGCCAATGGCGGCCTGGTCCGCGGTCTGGAACTGTCCGGTTCGAAGACGCACTTCCTGCCCGGCATCTGGGCTGGCCTGGGCGTGCAGGCGAACTTCGCGCTGACCTCCAGCACCGTGCACAACCCGACCAACCTCGGTGGCCCGACCACCTACGTCGGCCTGCCGGGCCTGTCGCGTCGCGTGGCCAGTGCAGCGTTGTTCTACGACTACGGTCCGTTCTCGGCACGTGTCTCGGGCAACTACCGCTCCTCGTTCCTGTCCGACACGCAGATGGCGGTCAACAACCAGCTGGTGACCTTTGCGGCCGAGACGGTGTACGACTTCCAGGCCTCGTACGACATCACCCAGCAGTTCAAGGTGGTGTACCAGATGCTCAACCTGACCAACCAGCCGACGCGTACGTACTTCGGCGGCAACCCGCAGCAGACCGGTACGATCCAGTACTTCGGACGCACCAGCTACCTCGGCGTCGAGTTCAAGCTGTAAGCCACGAATCGCGCCGGTCTCGAAAGAGGCCGGCGCGATGCTTTTTGGGGCCATGCCGCGTCATGCATGGCAAACACACCGCGAGGCCCGGCGTAGCGGTTTCCGGTCCGATGCGATGTCTGCGTTCCGGTGTACCGTTCCGTCGATGGCCAGCCGCCTTCGAATGGAGCTCAGCATGTCCCGGAATCGCCTGTTCAGTTCTCTTGCGCTTGCCCTCTCTCTGGCGCTCGGCGCCGCGCCGATGAGCGTACGCGCAGCCGACGCAACGCCGCCATCTGTTTCCAATACTCAGCCATCGTCCGGCGTCTACTACGAAATCTTCGTGCGCGCCTGGTACGACACCAACGGCGACGGCATCGGCGATCTCAACGGCGTCACCGCCAAGCTCGATTACCTCAAGTCGCTGGGCATCAGCGGCATCTGGCTGATGCCGATCAATAGCTCGCCCAGCTATCACGGCTACGACATCACCGATTACTACGGCATCAATCCGCAATACGGCACGGCGGCTGACATGGAGCATCTCGTCGCCGAAGCGCACAAGCGCGGCATCGCCGTGACCATGGACATGGTGATCAACCACACCGCCAAGGAACATCCGTGGTTTGTCGACGCGCAGAAGCCCGATGGCGCGCATCGAGACTGGTATAGCTGGACGTCCAAACAGCCCGACCTCAAGGCCATCAGCGCCACCGATACGCCGATCTGGCACGCCGGCAACGACGGCTGGTACATCGGTGTGTTCGGCGGCCATATGCCCGACCTCAACTACGACAATCCGGCCGTGCGCGCGGAGATGATCAACGTGGGCCAGTACTGGCTGGGCAAGGGCGTGGATGGCTTCCGCCTCGATGCCGCCAAGCACATCTACGTCGACTTCAAGTCGGACGTGCACAGCGAAAAGGCCTTGGAGAAGAATGTCGGGTGGTGGACCGAGTACCACGATGCGCTGGCCAAGACGAACCCGAACGTAACTCTGGTGGGCGAAGTCAGCGCCACCTCGCCGAAAGAACTCGCGCCCTACCTCAAGCCGCTGGGTTCGATCTTCGACTTTCCGCTGGCCGAGCAGCTGATCGTGAGCGCCAAGAGCGAGCGTGCGGGCCAGCTGGACAATCTGCTCAAGGCCACCTACGACGCGTACAAGGTGGCGGGTGACACGCCGCACATCGACTCCACCTTCCTGTCCAACCATGACCAGGAACGCGTGATGAGCCGGCTCAACGGCAATGTCGACCATATGCGCATGGCCGCCGCGATGCTGCTGACCCTGCCGGGCCGCCCGTATATCTATTACGGCGAAGAGCTGGGCATGGAAGGCAAGAAGCCCGACGAGAACCTGCGCGAGCCGATGCGCTGGACGCGTGAGGCAGGCCCGGGCGAGTCGCGCTGGAAGCCCTCCAGCGTGAACCAGGGGCAGGCCGTATCCGTGCAGGCCGAGCAGGACGATGCCAGCTCGCTGTACAACACCTACCGCACCCTGATCGGCTGGCGCGCCCAGAACGGCGCGCTGCGCGACGGCGACCTGACCGTAGTCGCCACCGGCCTGCCCAACGTGGTCGCCTACTGGCGCAACGACGGCAAGCAGAAGCTGCTGGTGGTGCATAACCTTTCCGGCAAGAGCGCAGTGTGGAAACCTAAGGGGGATCTCCTGCCCAAGGACGCCGCCGTGCTGATGACTACCAAGACCCAGGCCTCGCTGGACAACCGCAGCCTCAAGCTTCCCGCTTATGGCACCGTGGTGATCCGCTGATGCGCAGGACCCTGCTCGCGCTTGCGCTGCTTTCAGCCATGACGTGCGTGGCGACAGCGGCGACCACCCCACCGGTGGTGGCAAGGTCGCACAACGACGCCAGTGCCGATCGCATGGAGTTGCTCCTGCCCAGGGGCAAGATTGAGCTGCGTCTGCTGGAGACGCAGACCATCCAGCTGCGGGTGGAAGGCACGCAGGAGCCCGCCACGCCCGTCATCGACGAGCAAGCCCATTTCGGGCCGGTGGATGTGGGCCGCTACACGCAGGGCGACGATCAAGTCATGCGTTCCAGCGGGCTCGTTGTCCGCTGGAATCCAGCCAGCCATTCGTTGCGCGTGGATGATCCCTCTGAGCGCCAGCTGATGGAGGTCGACCTTTCCCAGGCGTTCGAGGGTCGCTGGACCGTTCGCCACGCCAAGGGCGATCCGCAGTACGGCATCGGCGGCCTCAACGCGTTCGATGCAAAAGCCGGCGACCTTTTGCGCCAGGGCAAGCAGGTTGCCACGGCCGGCAACCAGGGCCACACGGGGGCTCCTTTCGTATGGAGCACGGCGGGCTACGGCGTGCTGGCGGACGCCGAACCCGCGCGTTTCGATCTTTCGGCGACGGATATCCGCGTTCAGGCCACGCCAAACGTCGTGCGGACGCTCTACCTGTTCGTGGGGTCACCGGCCGATCTTTTCGGACAATTGCGCGACATCAGCGGCGCCTCGCCCATGTTCCCCAAGTGGGCGATGGGCTTCACCAACAGCCAGTGGGGCATCGACCAGAAGGAGGCGCTAAGCCTGGTCGATACCTATCGTGCCAAGCACATTCCCATCGACAACTTCACCTTCGACTTCGACTGGAAGGCGTGGGGCGAGGAGATGGGCGAATTCCGCTGGAATCCCGACAAATTCCCCGGCGGTCCCGACGGTACGCTCAAGCAGCAGATGGATCAGCGCGGCATGCACATGACCGGCATCATGAAGCCGCGCGTGCATGTGGATACCGTGGAAGGCCGCGAGGCCACCGAGCATGGCTACTGGCTGGCGCAGTCGAAGCAGGCACCCGACTACTTCTCGCACAAGCCGGTGCGCGACGTGGATTTCGACAAGCCCGAAGTGCGTGCGTGGTTCTTCAATGACGCGCTCAAGCATTCCTTCGCCACCGGCATCGCGGGCTGGTGGAACGACGAGGCGGACGACAGCGGCGTCGACACCCAGTTCCTCAACATGCAGCGCACCTTGTACGACGGCCAGCGCAGCATCAGCGACCAGCGGGTGTGGTCGATCAACCGCAACTTCTATCTCGGCTCGCAGCGCTACGCCTATGGCGTGTGGTCGGGCGACATCCAGAGCGGTTTCGCCAGCATGGCCGCGCAGCGCCAGCGCATGCTCGCCGCATTCGACGTGGGCGCGATGCACTGGGGCATGGATGGCGGCGGTTTCAAGGCGCCCATGCCCACGCCAGAGAACTACGCGCGCTGGCTCCAGTTTGGCGCGTTCACGCCGGTTTTCCGCGTTCACGCCGACTTCGGCCAGAAGCGTCAGCCCTGGGTATACGGGCCGATCGCCGAAAAGGCCGCGACGGACGCGATCCGTCTGCGTTATTCGTTGATTCCGTATATCTACAGCTACGAACATTTTGCACATGCATACGGTGTCGGCCTGGTGCGCCCGCTGCAGTTCGCCTATCCGAACGACACGGCGCAACGCGACCGAATTGATGCGTGGATGTTCGGCGAGTTCCTGCTGGTGTCGCCCATCGTCGATCAAGGCCAGGCGGTGAAACATCTCCAATTGCCACACGGTCGCTGGATCAACTGGTTTGACGGCAAGGCCTATGAAGGCGATCGCGAGATCACGCTCAACGTCGATGCGGACCACTGGAGTGACATTCCCTTGTTCGTGCGCGAAGGCGCCATCATCCCGCGGCAGCCTGTGCTGGATTTCGTGGGGCAACACCCGGTGACGACGCTGGACGTAGATGTGTTTCCGTCCGCTGAGTTGACCAGGTTTGACCTCTACGACGACGACGGCGAGACCTACGCTTATGAAAAGGGCGCCTATTTCCTGCAGACGCTCTCGGTGCAGCTCGACGGGACGGGTGTGGCGTTCAATACGGCAGCGGCGGTCGAAGGTTTCCGCCCAGCCTTGCACGACTATGTGCTGGCGATCCATGGCGACGTGGGCAGCGCGGTGAAGGACCATGGCAAGCCGCTGCCGGATCTGGGTAGCATCGACGCCTTGCGCGCGTCTACGTCGGAAGGATGGGCGCGCGGGCATGATCGATTCGGAGAGGTGACGTACGTGAAGCTGCTGCAGAAAACCACAGCGCGTGACATCCATATCGATACCGCGGCGGTGACGCGGTGATCGCGCGCAGGAAGCTGGCGTTCGCGTGTGCGTTGCTGCTGGCGGGCAGCGCACAGGCCAGTGTCATCGGTGCAAACGACGACATCCAGTGGAACGGTCGCAGGGCAGGCATGAGCGCGCAGGCGGATGGCAGCTTTGTGTTGCACGCCTCATCGGGCGACCGCGCGATCACCGCGCAGAAGCTGTCTGTGCACACGGCAAGCCCCCTGTTCGATGGCCTGTTCGCGATGGCCCAGGACGACCTCAGCCACGATGCCGTATCGGCGATCAAGGATGGCGCTTACGACCACGGCAAGGAAATCCCCTGCCGTTGCTACGCCACGGGCGAGAAGTGGCCGTACGTGTGGACACGCGACGTCTCGTACTCGATCGATCTGGCACTATGGCGCATCGATGCGGATCGGGCACGCGAGTCGCTGCGCTTCAAGTTGTCCGATGTGCGCGAGCCGTCGGCTACGCAAGGCCTGTACGTGATGCAGGACACCGGTTCGGGCGGCAGCTGGCCGATCAGCACCGATCGCGTGGTGTGGTTCCTGGGCGCGCGTCACTTGCTCGGCGACCCGGCGTTTGCGAAGGACACCCGGGAGGCTCTGAAGGACACCTTGGCGCAGGACCGCCTCTACGTATTCGACAGCACGCTGGGCCTCTATCGCGGCGAGACCTCCTTCCTCGACTGGCGCGAGCAGACCTACCCCGCGTGGACAGAGAAGGACGTGCGCTATATCGGCGAGTCGTTCGCGCTGTCCACCAATGTGCTGCACTACCAGGCATTGCAGCTCGCAGCGCAGCTCGCGGATCAGCAGCAAGATGCTTCGGCCAAGGACTATCGGGCCCAGGCAGCTGCACTGAAGCAGGCCATCAACGCGCACTTCTGGCGCGCCGATCGTGGCATGTACATGAGCTATATCGGCCCGGAAGCCATGCCGGTCGACAGCTATGACTTGCTCGGCATCGCACTGGCAGTGACCAGCGGCGTGGCCGATACGGCCAGGGCCAGGCAATCGCTGGCCAGCTATCCGGCCGGGCAGGCGGGCAGCCCGGTGATCTGGCCGGAGCGCAAGGATCAGCCGGTCTATCACAACCGCGCGATCTGGCCGTTCGTGAGCGCCTATGCGCTGCGTGCCGCCCGCACGGTGAATGACTCGACGCGCATCGCGCACGAGATGGATTCGATCCTGCGTGGTGCCGCGCTCGCCTCGTCCAATATGGAGAACTACGAGCTGGTCTCCCAGGCCGTGCATGTCGACGAAGGCAAGCTCAGCGGTCCGGTGGTCAATTCGCCGCGCCAGCTGTGGTCCGTGGCGGGTTATCTCGACATGGTGATCAGCGGCGTGTTCGGTCTTGGTGACGACGGACGCGTCGAACCGAAGCTGCCTGCGTCGTGGGTGGCGCCGCTGTTTGGCGGCAACCAGAAAATCACGCTTGATCTCGCCGGTGAGCGCATCACTCTGCTACGCCCGGCCAAGCTCGACGGCGATCTGCTGGTGGCGCAATCGCAGCATCGCGAAGGCGACGAAACCACGGTGCAGCTGAAGGCGATTCATTCCGGCGCAAAGCCGTTGCGCACCGATGCACCGCTGTTTGCTGCGGAGATGCCGGACGCGCCCGTGGTCACCGAAAACGGCAATCGCTGGCAGGTCGCCTTCCGGGGCAAGGGCATCTTGTATCTGGACGGCCATCGCGCGGGCCCGATCGGCGGCAGCCTCACGCTGCCCAAGGGTGATACGCGCCAGTGCTTCCAACTCACGCGCATCGATGAACATGGTCTGGAATCCTTGCCAAGCATGGCGACCTGCAAGGGCGAGGAATCGCGCCTGGCCGGGCCGGGCCCGTGGCAATGGAAGGCACCCAGGGACGGCTCGTTCAGCGTCTCGCTCGACTATGTGAACGATCACGGGCCGATCAACACCGGCGTCACCGCTGCCGTGAAGCTGCTGGACGTATCGTGCGATGGTGCAGCGCCACAGCGCGTACCAGTGGTGATGCCGCATAGTGTGGGCACGCAGCGCTCCACCACGGCCACGTTCATGGCACGCGCGGGCGCGCTTTGCCGCTACCGACTGGACCAGGGATTCAACATGAGTGACTTGCGCCACAACGCGCACTACACCGGCGAGCAGGGCGGGGCGACCGGCCCGGTGAACGATGCCAAGGTCGAGGCCATGCTGGTGTCGCCGTCGCCGGTCATAGCCAAGCCATGACGCGCAAGCCCGAGCTGTCGTTCTGGCAGATCTGGAACATGTGCTTCGGTTTCCTGGGCATCCAGTTTGGGTTTGCCCTGCAGAACGCGAACGTCAGCCGCATCTTCCAGACGCTGGGCGCGGATGTCGGCGATATCCCGGCGCTGTGGATCGCCGCGCCGTTCTCGGGTTTGCTGGTGCAGCCGATCATCGGTTATCTGTCCGATCGCACTTGGACGAAGCTGGGTCGGCGTCGTCCGTACTTCCTGATCGGTGCCGTGCTCACCACGCTGGCGCTGCTGTGCATGCCCAACTCGCCCATGCTGTGGGTGGCGGCAGGGTTGCTGTGGATCATGGACGCCTCGATCAATATTTCGATGGAGCCGTTCCGCGCCTTCGTAGGCGACCAGCTGCCGCCGCGCCAACGCCCCGTGGGCTATGCGATGCAGAGCTTCTTCATCGGCGTGGGCTCGGTGGTGGCCTCGTTGCTGCCATGGTTGCTGGCCAAGCTTGGCGTGAGCAATGTCGCAGGCGAGGGCGCCATTCCCGACACGGTGAAATACGCGTTCTATCTGGGCGGCGTGGTGTTGCTGGGCTCGGTGCTGTGGACGGTGCTCACCACGCGCGAATATCCGCCGGGTGAGTTGGAAGCGTTCTCCGACGGCCAGGTAGAGACCACCGTGACAAACGCATCAGGCGCATGGCGATTTGGCGTGCTGCTGATCATCGCGGGCGCCGCGCTGCTGGTCGCGATCCGCCACTACGTGCTGGAGAAAGAGCTGTATCTGCTGGCGGGCGGCCTGGTGCTGTTCGGCGCCCTGTTTTCATGGCTGTCCATCACGCGCAGCAGCGGCATGTTGAAGCAGGTGATGGGCGATCTCTACGGCATGCCCGAAACCATGCGTCGTCTCGCCGTGGTGCAGTTCTTCTCCTGGTTCGCGCTGTTCGCTTTGTGGATATACACCACGGCAGCGGTGACCTCGGTGCATTACGGCACCACCGATGTTCATTCGGCCGCCTATAACGAAGGCGCCAACTGGGTGGGCGTGTTGTTTGCCGCGTACAACGCCTTCGCGGCCGTGGCTGCTGCGGCGATTCCGTGGATGGTGCGGCGCTGGGGCCTACGCATCAGTCATCTGGTCAACTGCGCCTTGGGCGGTGCAGGCCTGCTGTCGATCCTGGTGATCCGCGATCCGCAGTGGCTTTTGCTGTCGATGGTGGGCGTGGGTTTTGCGTGGGCCTCGATCCTGTCGCTGCCGTACGCGCTGCTGTCGGACAACCTGCCGGCGTCGAAGATGGGCGTCTATATGGGCATCTTCAATTTCTTCATCGTGATCCCGCAGCTGATGGCGGCCAGCGTCTTGGGCCTGCTGCTGCGGCTGTTCTTCCATGGGCAGGCGATCTGGGCGCTGGCGATGGGCGGCGCGAGCCTGCTGATCGCGGGGCTGTGCACGTTGCGGGTGGCCGAGCCGTCGACGCGATTGGACGCGGTAGAGGCGTTGTAGGAGCGCACCCTGTGCGCGTTCGCGGAGCTGAGGGTCGCCTCTTCGATGGGGCGTCGCGCACAGGGTGCGCTCCCACAGGTCACGCTTGATTTCAGCGCTTGAGGCTGGATTTGCGCACGATCAACTTCGCCGGCAACATCCCGCTTTGCGCCGGCTCGCCTCGAATCAGCGCGAGCAAATTGTCGACCAGGATCTCACCGGCGAGCTTGGTGTCCTGCAGTACCGTGGTCAGCGGCGGACTGACAAAGCTTGCCATCGGAATATCGTCGAATCCCGCCAGCGCCACATCATCCGGCACGCGCAAGCCGTGGTCGGCGAGGGCGCGCATGGCGCCGAAGGCAATCAGGTCGCTGGCGGCGAACACCGCATCGAAGCTCACGCCCCGTGCCAGCAGCGTTTCCAGCGCGTCGTAGCCGGAACGCTCGGTGCTCTCGGCGTTCACCTGCAGCAGTGGCTCCACGTGCAGTCCCACGTCGCTCAGCGCGCGCGCATAGCCGCGATAGCGGTCAAAGAATTCGGGGTAGTGGCTGGAGGCGTCACCCAGGAAGGCGATGCGGCGGCAGCCTTGTTCGAGCAGGTGCGCGGTGACCTCGCGTCCGCCGCTGAGGTTGTCGCAGCCCACCGAGACATCCGGCTGATCGGGCAGCACCGCGCCCCATCGCACGCAGCGGGTGCCCTGGTCCACCAGCTTCTGCAGCTTGTCGCGGGTGGCCAGGTAATCGCCGTAGCCGAGCAGGATGATGCCGTCGGCCTTCATGCTGTCCGCGTAATCGGCGTGCCAGTCGCGCGAAAACTGCTGGAACGAGATCAGCAGGTCGTAGCCTCGCTGGGCGCTGGCGCGCGTGATCGAGCCCAGCATCGAAAGAAAGAACGGATTGATGTGGGATTCGTCGGCGGTCGGGTCCTCGAACAGCAGCAGGGCCAGCGTGCCGGTGTGCTTGGCGCGCAGGCCCGAGGCGTTCTTGTCGACCTTGTAGTTCAGCTCATCGACCGCGGCCTGGATGCGCCGGCGCGTCTCCTCGTTGACCAGCGGACTGCCGCGCAACGCGCGCGACACCGTGGACTGGGAGACCCCGGCCAGGTGGGCGATATCGAATGAGGTGACTTTTCCCTTGATCTGCACGCAGCGGTGACTCTTGAGTCAGTGCGCAGATCCTAGCGGCTTGTGTGCTCGCTGTCCTTTCATGTGTCTGACCGGGCGACGGGCAAGAAAAAGCCCCGAGGATTAGGGGGGAATCCTCGGGGCCGGGGTGGAAAGCGAAACCCAGGGGAGAGGTTCGCTTTACCGTTTGGGCTCGTCCAGGGAGGTGGCGAGCCCGCGGATGCCGTTGCGTGCACCCGGAATATAAGAACGCGCCAGACGGCGAAAGTTGCACTGCGGCAATCGGTTTTGGTTAGGGGGCGTTCATTTGACGAAAATCGAACATTTCGAGCGCCAAGCAACGGCGCAGACTGTGGGAGCGCACCCTGTGCGCGACGACCGATCGGAGAGGAGACCTTCAGCGCCGCTGTCGCGCACAGGGTGCGCTCCCACAGGTAGAGGAAGAGGGTGCCGGAGCACCCAATCTCAGCCTCAATGCGCCTCATCCCAGTTCTTGCCCACGCCTGCCTCGACCAGCAACGGCACGGAAAGCTCCGCCGCCCCCGACATGCGCGCGACCACGCCGGCACGCACTTCCTCGACCACATCCTGGCGCACCTCGAAGACCAGTTCATCGTGCACCTGCATCAGCATGTGCGCGTCGTCACGGGGTTGCAGCCAGTCGTGCACGGTGAGCATGGCGCGCTTGATGATATCCGCCGCGGTGCCCTGCATGGGTGCATTCACCGCCGCGCGTTCGGCGCCGGCACGCAGCGCCTGATTGCGAGACTGCAGGTTTTCCAGATACAGGCGGCGGCCGAACAGCGTTTCCACGTAGCCATCGCGATGCGCTTGCTGGCGGGTCGCTTCCATGAAGGCATGCACGCCCGGATAGCGCGCGAAATAGCGCGCCATATAGTCGCTGGCTTCGCCGCGATCCACGCCCAGCTGGCGGGCGAGGCCAAATGCGCTCATGCCGTACATCAGGCCGAAGTTGATCGCCTTGGCGGCGCGGCGCTGGTTGGCGCTCACTTCTTCCGGCTTGAGCCCGAACACTTCGGCGGCAGTGGCGCGATGCACATCGCCGCCTTCCTTGAACGCCTTGACCAGGCCTTCGTCGCCGGACAAGTGCGCCATGATGCGCAGCTCGATCTGCGAGTAGTCGGCCGCCAGCACCACCCAGCCCGGCGGCGCCACGAAGGCCTGGCGGATGCGGCGGCCTTCCTCGGTGCGGATCGGGATGTTCTGAAGATTGGGATCGGACGAAGACACACGCCCCGTCGCCACCGAACCCTGGTGATAACTGGTGTGCACGCGCCCGGTGCGCGGGTTGACCATCTCCGCTAGCTTGTCCGTATACGTCGAACGCAGCTTGGCAAGTCCGCGATAGTCGAGGATCAAACGCGGCAGCGCGTGATCGTCCGCAATGGCCGCCAGCGCCTCCTCGTTGGTGGACGGCTGGCCAGTCGGTGTCTTCACCTTCGCCGACAGCCCAAGCTCGTCGAACAGCACGGCCTGCAATTGCTTGGGCGAATCGAGGTTGAACTCGTGCCCCGCGCCTTTCCAGGCTTCCTGCTGCAGTTCCAGCATGCGTTTGCCGAGCTGCTGGCTCTGCATGCGCAGCTCGTTGACGTCGATCAACACGCCGCGCTGTTCCATCGAGGCGAGCACGGGAATCAGCGGTATCTCGATGTTCTCATAGACCGAACGCAGCGACGGCTCGCTTTCCAGCTTCGGCCACAGCGCATGGTGCAGGCGCAGCGTGATGTCGGCATCTTCGGCGGCGTAGCGACACGCGGTGTCCAGATCCACCTGCGAGAACGAAATCTGCTTGGCGCCCTTGCCGGCGACCTGTTCGTACTTGATCGTCTCCACGCCCAGGTACTTGCGCGCCAGCGAATCCATGTCGTGACGCGTGGCCGTGGCGTTCCAGATATACGACTCCAGCATGGAATCGTGCTTCAGACCGCGCAGATGGATGCCGTAGTTCGACAGGATATTGATGTCGTACTTGGCGTGCTGGCCCATCTTGGGACGCGATGCGTCCTCGAAGAACGGCTTGAGCGTGGCGAGCACCTGCTCGCGCGATAGCTGCGTAGGCGCGCCGGGATAGTCGTGCGCCAGCGGCACATAACAGGCATGGCCCGGCTCCACCGACAGGCTCAGGCCCACGATATCGGCCTGCATCGAATCGATCGAGGTGGTTTCGGTATCGAACGACACCAGCGGCGCCGTGGCGATCTTCGCCAGCCAGTTCTCGAACTGCGCCTGCGTGGTGACGAGTTCGTATTGGCCGGCCATCGCCAGATTCGCCGCGTGTTCGTGCTCTTGTGGGAGCGCACCCTGTGCGCGACCGGCTGTGCCGGCAAGATTTCCGGAGACCGCTCCGCCCGTGTCGCGCACAGGGTGCGCTCCCACAGGAGAGGCGGCGCTTTCGGCGTCCATGTCTTTCAGCGCCGCCTTGAACTCATAGCGGATGTACAGCTCACGCAAGGCATCGTCATGGCGATCGCGGAAGGTCAGCTGCGACACCGACTCATCCAGTGGGACGTCGAGCTTGATCGTCACCAGGTCGCGCGACAGCGGCAACTGCGGCAGCGCGGCGCGCAGGCTCTCACCGATCTTGCCGCCGACCTTGTCGGCGTTGGCAATGAGGTTGTCCAGGGTGCCGTATTCGGCCAGCCATTTCGCCGCGGTCTTGGGGCCGCACTTGGGCACGCCCGGCACGTTGTCCACGGTGTCGCCGGTGAGCGAAAGAAAATCCACGATCTGCGATGGCTGGACGCCGAACTTGTCCATCACGCCCGCGCTGTCGGTGGTGGTGTTGGTCATGGTGTTGACCAGGGTGACGCCAGGGCGCACCAGCTGCGCGAGGTCCTTGTCACCGGTGGAAATCTCCACCTCGATGCCTTGCGCATGCGCCTGCTCGGTCAGCGTGCCGATCACGTCGTCCGCTTCCACGCCGGCCACGCGCAGAATCGGAAACCCCAGCGCGCCGACGATGGCGAGCATCGGGTCCACCTGCGCGCGCAAATCGTCCGGCATCGGCGGGCGATTGGCCTTGTACTGGTCGTACAGCTGGTTGCGGAAGGTGGGACCCGGCGCGTCGCTGACGAAGGCCACGTAGTCGGGCTTCGCCTTGAGCGTGGCGCGCAGCATGTTCACCACGCCAAACAGCGCGCCGGTGGGCTCGCCCTGCGAATTGGTGAGCGGTGGGAGCGCATGGAAGGCGCGGTAGAGGTAGGAGGAACCGTCGATCAGGATGAGCTTGGCCATGCCGCAATTGTCGCACGCGTGCACCGGACTGCACGGCTGTGCGTTCAGGCGCGACCCACCGCCGTTCTGGTCCTTCCGCGACACTTCACGAGCCGCGACGTTCTGCGCTGATATGCTCCACGCTCCACAGGAGGCCATCATCATGAAACCCGTCGCTCTGCTTGCCGTTCTTGGTGTGGCCATCGCGTCCAATGCGCTTGCCCAGTCGTCCGCCAGCCAGTTTCCGCCGGCCCCGCCGCCGCCGGGCATGGACGATCCGGGTGTGAAGGCTACGCCTCCGCCGCCGGCGCCCAAGGCAGCCCCCGCGCCCAAGTCCGCCGCCACCAAGAAACCGGCATCGGGCAATGTCTCCGCGGACACGGAAGCCACGCTGAGCGCACCGGAGACTTCCTCCCCGGCCACCTCCGACGCGCAGCCACGCGACGCAAACGGCAATGCTCCGCCGCAGGTCAAGGTGGTCACCCAGGGCGACCAGACCATCCAGGAATACAGCCGCAGCGGCCAGGTCTACATGGTGGTGGTGACGCCCAAGAGCGGCATCCCGCAGACCTATATGGTCGACCAGAAGGGTGCCTGGTCCAATCAGGCGGGCGACCCGGTGAAGCCGGTGATGTACAAGGTCATGGAGTGGGGCAAGAGCAAGTCCGCGGAAGACCAGGACAACGGCGGCCAGTAAGTCCGTGCGGCGGCCATCAGCGAGGGCTGTATGAACCTGCGCGAGAGCTGGTTGCTGTTCGCGCTGGGTTCGGCGTTCTTCGCCGCACTGACGGCGCTGTTCGGCAAGCTGGGCGTGGCGGGCATCAACTCCAACCTCGCCACCTTCATCCGCACCATCGTGATCCTGCTGGTCACGGCCGGTATTCTCAGCCTGCGCAATGAATGGGCACGCCCCACGGGGCTCCCCGCCAGCAGCTGGGTCTTCCTGGTGCTGTCGGGCATCGCCACGGGACTCTCCTGGCTTTGCTATTACCGCGCGCTGCAGCTAGGCCCGGTGAGCCGCGTCGCGCCGATCGACAAATTGAGCGTGGCCATCGCCATCGTGCTGGGCGTGCTATTGCTGGGCGAGCAGCTGAGCTGGTCGCTGGCGATCGGCGGCGGGCTGATCGTGCTCGGCGCAATCATCATCGCGGTGTTCTAGCGCTCATCCAGCTCCGGGTAGTGGCGGAAGATGCCGTCTTCGTTGAATGCGATGCGCCGCTCCGAGGCGAGATAGACCGCGACGTTAGGGCGCTCCGCTACACGCTCCTGCAGTGCGCGCAGCTTGGTCGTGCGGCGACGGGTCGACTTCATCGCATTGGGAAACGCATAGTCCAGTCCTGACATCAGCTGGAACAGCGACAGATCCACGTACGAGTGGCGGCGCCCAATCGCGTGCCGCCCATCGCCACGGTCGAGCACTTGCTCGAAATAACCAAGGAATTTCGGGATGCGTGCTTCGCAGAACGCGTTGGAACGTTGGCGCGCCTCGCTGCGCTGCTGCTCGTAGTACAGGTCACCGGAAATCGGATGATGCGTGTCGTGCACTTCGGCGACGATATCGGTCACGGTCTGCTGCAGTTGCATCGCATAGCGCTGCGCCGGTTCGGACGCAGGCACCAGCCCATGACGCGGCCCTAGGTAGGCGAGGACATTGGCGACCTGCGCAATCACCTCCTTGCCCGCGCGCAGGAAGGGCGGCGCGAACGGAAGGACACCCGGATGTTTGCCTTGCAGAAACGGCATCATGATCTGGTCGCCTTGCTCGCGCGCGACATCGTCGTAGCCGGCACCGGCATCTTCCAGCGCGAGCCGCACGAATTCGCCGCGTCCCTGGATGCCGCTCCAGTAGTAGAGCTTGTAGCGCATGACGAGAGTCCTGGTGAGAAGCTGGCGAGGCTAGGCAGTAGGTATTCAACGAAGCGTGATCACGGCATCGCTTCGATCCTCACTGTTCCATCCCCTCACTGTGGGAGCGCACCCTGTGCGCGACAGGCCTGCATGACGCTGGAACGATCGGTTCTCACCTGAGGCGCCAGTCGCGCACAGGGTGCGCTCCCACAAGGAAGAGTGGTTACATCGTCCGCGTCAGCTCGCGCAGCTGCTCCCACACCAGCGCCGCCAACGGCGACAACGACCGCTGCCGGCGCTTGATCAACACCACCTCGCGACTTTCCTGCGGCGTCAGCGGTCGCGTCACCAGGGTGGGCGGCGGTGGCGCCAGCGCAGGACTCACGCTGATGCCGAGCCCGGCTTCCACCATGCGAAAGGTGGTGAACGTGTGCCCGGTCTGCTGCACGATGTTGGCCTCGATACCACGGCTCGCCAGCGCGTGGTCGATCAGGCGGCGGCTGCCGGACGAATAGTCGAGCAGGATCAGCGGCTGTCCCTGCAACTTGCGCCAGGGCACGCGTTCCAGCTGCGCGAGCGGATGATCGGGCCGGCACACCAGCACAAACGGATCGCGCAGCAGGCGTTCGCTGTCGAATTCGCCGGTGAGTGGAGGATCGATGGCTACGCCGAAATCCACCTCGCCGCCGCGCACGCTATCCAGCACCATGGTTTGCGCCTGGTCGTGCAGCTGGATGGTGAGTTGGGGATAGCGCGCGGCACAGTCGGCGATGCAGCGTGGCATCAGGCCCGCGGACAAAGTGGGTACCGAGGCCACATGCACCTTGCCGCGCTTGCGCTCGCTTTCCGAATGTACGTGCGAGAGCACGCCTTCCAGTTCGTCCAGCACGCGCCCGATCGCACTTTCCAGGTAGCGGCCCGCCTCGGTGGGCAGCACTTCGCGGGTGGTGCGGTCAAACAGGCGGATGCCCAGCTCCGCTTCCAGGTCCGCGATATAGCGGCTCACCGCCGGCTGACTCAGGTGCAGGCTCTCCGCCGCCCGCCGGAAATGCTGCTGCCGGGCCACGGCAAGGAAGGCTCGAAGCTGGCGCAGGCTGATATTCATACCAATACTGTATCAGTAGATCAGATAAAACGATTTGATTAATCAATGGGCTGGCGGTCCAATAGGGGCATTCCCTGATTGCGCGTGCCACGGCCATGTCCCTGCGTCGCCTCCTGCCCGACCGCTTTACCTGCGCCCTGATCGTCACCGTGGCGCTGGCCAGCCTGCTGCCCTGCCGCGGCACCACGGCGAGCGTGTTCAACGTGCTGACGGACCTGGCCATCGCCCTGCTGTTCTTCCTGCACGGCGCCAAGCTCTCGCGCGAGGCCGTGGTGGCCGGCATGACCCACTGGCGCTTGCACCTCACCGTGCTCGCCAGCACGTTCGTGCTGTTTCCGGTATTGGGGCTGTTGCTGCGCCCGGTGCTGTCGCCGCTGGTGACGCCCTCGCTCTACCTCGGCGTGCTGTTCCTGTGCACGCTGCCCTCGACCGTGCAGTCGTCCATTGCCTTCACCTCGATGGCGCGGGGCAATGTGCCGGCAGCCATCTGTTCCGCCTCCGCCTCGAGCATGCTCGGCATCTTCATCACGCCGCTGCTGGTGGGCGTGATGCTGGAATCGCACGGGCAGGGCGGCATGAACTGGGATGCCATCGGCGCCATCGTGCTGCAGTTGCTGGTGCCGTTCGTGGCCGGACAGGTTGCGCAACGCTGGATCGGCAGCTGGGTGGAACGAAATCGCGCGCTGCTCTCCTTCGTCGACCAGGGTTCGATCCTGCTGGTGGTCTATACGGCTTTCAGTGCGGCGGTGTTGCAGGGCCTGTGGAAGCAGATCCCGTTACCGGTGCTGGGTGGCCTGCTGGTGGTGAATGCGGTGCTGCTTGCCGTGGCGCTGATCGTTACCCGCTATGGCGCACGCGCATTGGGCTTCAAGCGCGAGGATGAAATCACCATCGTGTTCTGCGGCTCGAAGAAGAGTCTCGCCAGTGGCGTGCCGATGGCGAAGGTGTTGTTTGCCGGTCATCCGCTGGGCACGATCGTGTTGCCGATCATGTTGTTTCATCAGATTCAGTTGATGACGTGTGCGGTGTTGGCGAAGAAGTATGCGGAGAGGGTGGAGGGGCGTCGGCTTGAGACTGGTGGGGGCGTGGAGGCGGCTCGCTGAGGGCTGCTTTCAACTCGTCATCCCGGCGCAGGTCCCAGGCGCTTTTTAACAGCCGAAGGGCTGGTCATCCAGCTTTTGATCGTCATCCCGGCGTAGGCCGGAGGCGCTTTTCAACAGCGAAGCTCGCCATCCAGTGACTTTGCGCTGCGATCGTCGCGTTGACGCCAGGGTGCCGCCTACGCGGCGGGCGTTTCGAACGGCTGCCGCCGCTCGAGTCACTTTCTCTTGCTGGCCCATGCATGCGCAGGAGCGCATGCGAACGGCGAAGCCGGCCCGAAGGGCGGAGGGCAGGATGCCCGGAGTAAGAGAAAAGTAACCCAAAGAGTATGGCCTAAAAGAGCTAAGGGCTCGTAGCGTCGTGTTGGATACGATCGTCTGTCGCTCGAGGGGGTTGGAAGCGTGGCGATCGTCCAACAGGCGATTGGGCTACACCGCAACGCGCCACGGCGAAGAGAGCTTAAAGCGTTGCCTCGCTGCGCATCGGCTTTAGGCATCGCTCCATCCGCCTGCCGCGCCGGCTTGTCTGTGGGAGCGCACCCTGTGCGCGACAGCCACGCTGCGGTGTACCGCTCCGTAGGTTTGTCGCGCACAGGGTGCGCTCCCACAAAGAGCCGAGCGGCACGTTGATCCACCATCCACAGGCCTGCGTCCCCCTTGTAGGAGCGCACCTTGTGCGCGACCGCAGCGATGGGATGTACAGGCCCCCGGAACCCGCCAGCGCACCTGGAGGGCACCAGCCCGCGGCAAGCGAGCCAGGTCGCGGAAGCGCAGGAGCAAAAAAAGAGGCGCCTTTCGGCGCCCCTTTTTCAAACCAATAATCAGGCAACCACTCAATGCCTGAAGTGGCGGATGCCCGTGAACACCATCGCCATGCCGTGCTCGTCGGCAGCAGCGATGACTTCCGCATCGCGCATCGAACCACCCGGCTGAATCACCGCCTGGATGCCCGCCGCCGCCGCCGCATCGATACCGTCGCGGAACGGGAAGAAAGCGTCCGATGCCATCACCGAACCCGCCACCTCCAGCTTCTCGTCGGCCGCCTTGATGCCGGCGATCTTGGCGCTGTAAACGCGGCTCATCTGACCCGCGCCCACGCCGATGGTCTGGCGGTTCTTGGCGTAGACGATGGCGTTGCTCTTGACGTACTTGGCCACCTTCCACGCGAAGATCAGATCGTCGATCTCGCTGGGCGTGGGGGCGCGCTTGGTGACGATCTTCAGATCCTCGGCCTTGACCGTGGCGCGGTCGGCGGTCTGGATCAGCAGGCCTGAACCCACGCGGCGGGAATCATTGCCCGGGTGCGCTTTGGTCAGGTCGCCGTCGGCCGGCGGCGGGATTTCCAGTACGCGCACGTTGGTCTTCTTGGCGAACGCCTTCAGGGCTGCGTCTTCGTAGCCGGGCGCCAGCACCACTTCCACGAACTGACGGTCCACGATGGCCTTGGCGGTGGCTGCATCCACCACGCGATTGAAGGCGATGATGCCGCCGAACGCCGAGGTGGGGTCGGTCTGGTAAGCCAGGTCATAAGCGCGACCGATGCCATCCAGGCTCACCGCCACGCCGCAGGGATTGGCGTGCTTGACGATTACGCAGGCCGGCTTGGTGAAACTACGTACGCATTCCCAGGCGGCATCGGAATCGGCGATGTTGTTGAACGACAACTCCTTGCCCTGCAGCTGGCGGAATGTGGCCAGCGTGCCCGGCGCGGGATACAGATCGCGGTAGAACGCGGCCTGCTGGTGCGGATTCTCGCCGTAGCGCAGATCCATCATCTTCACGAAGCGACCGTTGGCCTGCGCGGGGAATGCCTCATGGCCGGCGATGGCGTCGTAATCTTCGTTGAGCTTGAGCGCAGAGAGATAATCGCTGATCGCGCCGTCGTAGTTGGATACGCGATTGAACGCGGCGACGGCCAGCTTGAAGCGCGTGGCGCGCGTGAGGCCACCGTGTGCTTCGATTTCCGCGAGCGCCTCGTCGTACTGGTCGGGCGAAGTGAGCACGCCCACGTCGTTCCAGTTCTTGGCGGCCGAACGCAGCATTGCCGGGCCGCCGATGTCGATGTTCTCGATGGCATCTTCCAGCGTGCAATCCGCGCGCGCCACGGTCTGCTCGAACGGATAGAGATTGAGCACCAGCAGATCGATCGGCGCGATGCCCAGTTCGGACATCACGGCATCGTCGGTGCCGCGGCGACCGAGCAGGCCGCCGTGCACCTTGGGGTGCAGCGTCTTGACGCGGCCATCCATGATTTCGGGGAAGCCGGTGACGTCGCTGACGTCCTTGACCGGGATGCCTGCCTCGCGCAATGCCTTGGCGCTGCCGCCGGTGGAAAGCAGCTCCACGCCGGCCTGGTGCAGGCGCTGGCCCAGCGCGATCAGTCCGGTCTTATCGGACACGCTCAGCAGCGCGCGGCGAATGGGGGATACGGCAGAGGCAGGCATGACGGCTTCCAGGTCGGGGAAGCCAGACATTATAGCCATCTGGAGCACAGGCCGCCCGAAAGCGGTCGACGCCCCAGTTGGATGGCTAAATGCAAGGGGATGCGCGCCGGCGGCGGTGCGCCTGACGCAGCAGTGTTACAGCAGGCCGTGTGCGGCCAATTTCTTGCGCAGCGTGGCGCGATTGATGCCGAGCACGGCAGCGGCGCGGCTCTGGTTGCCGTCGTGCCAGGCCAGCACTTCGCGCAGGAGGGGGCCTTCGACTTCGCGGATCACTAGTGCGTGCAGACCCTCGTCGCATTCCGTATCGCCGATATCGGCAAGATAGCGGCGCACGGTGCGGCTGACGCATTCGCTCAAGGCGCTCTGCGACGACGTCTCTTTCGGAGACTCGCTGGCAGGCAGTCGTACGGCGTTCACGGGCATTTCCCCTCACGTTCTAACGCAGCGACTACGTGGGCCGCTGCAGTGTTTATGGCAAATACCGCTGGCGGCGGCTCGCATGGAACGCCGGGTGCAGCACAAGACGAAGGAGCGAGTGTACCCTCGCGTGCCGAGAATTTTAAGTACCCGTTTGGCGGGACCGCATTTAGATCACGCAACCAAAATGTCCTATGGACATTCACTTGCATTGGTGGCACGAGATGTGCCTGCGTGGCTCCAGCGAACTGGCTCAGGGCCGTGCCGGGTGCGCCATGGCGCACCATCAAATGGACGTCTATTCGAAATCGAACTCGAATGCCACGGCCTTGCCGCTTGGGTCTTCCACTTCAAGCATCAAGGCCGCGCTGCCATCCGGCGGTATGCCTTTTTGCAAGGTGGCATTGTCGCCGAGGTATTCCGCGGGACGCAGCCGTCGCATGGCGAGCTTGCTGCCGTTCGCATCGGAAAGGGTGATCGACACCACCGGGTAGGGCTGTGCGAAGGACGCGTCGTTGTGGACGTTGGCGGTGATCAGCAGCGCGCCCGGGACGGAGGGATGGGCTTGCACGTCGCGGGCGACCAGGCTCAGCCGCGCAAGGTCCTGCACCAGTGGCAGCTGGCAACCCATGGTGGCGCAAGTCTCCTGCAGCAGCGGGCCCACCGTGTCGTCGCTGATCAGTGCATCGCGCTTGGCCCAGGCCAACTGCGCGCCCAGTGCCAGCAGCAGCACGGTGCTGGCGGTGATCCAGGGCCAGCGGCGCTTTTTTTCCGGCTTGCGCGCGAAACGAGGCGCCACCACCAGGTGGGCGAATTCGTCGAACACATCGTGCGGGACAGCCGCCTCGGCCACGGCAACTGGCTCGGCCGGCGGACGATAGACCGCAAGATCCAGCCGCGGCGGCGACTCGGGCATGCGCGGGGTCAGGTGTTCGAACGGCTCCGGCGGCAGCTGATCGCTAAGGCTGGCCAGCGCATCGAACACGGTCTGGCAATGTCCGCACACGACCTCGCCGCGCGCCTGCGCAAGCGTTTCCGTGTTCAGCGAGAACACGGTGAGGCATTCGGGACATTGGGCGTACATGCGGACCGTGGTGACCGGATTACAACAAGCCTAGTGCACCGCGCGGGACAAATCACCCGCGGGCATGCCGGTACCGTGAACGGTCACTCAGTGGCGGCGCGTCCTGCCTCAGCGTGTGCCTGCGCATCCTGCACCCGCGGCACTACCGCGTCCGTGCGCGTCGGCCACTGATGCGGACCCAGTCCTCCTGGGTGTCCACGCGCAACTCGTCGAACCATTCCGCATAGCGCGCCAGCAGTTCCTCTTCCTGGCCCTGCAGGATGCCGGAGATGGCGAACGGCGCGCCCGGCTTGGCGGCCGCGGCAAAAGTCGGCGCCAGTTCGCCCAGCGGGCCGGCGAGGATATTGGCGATGAAGACGTCCGCGGGTTCAGCGATCAGATCTTCGGGCAGATAGACGGTGAGCCGATCGGCCACCTCGTTGCGCTCGGCGTTATCCGCCGAGGCAATCAGCGCCTGGGGATCATTGTCCACGCCCACGGCGCTGGCAGCGCCGAGCTTAACCGCAGCGATGGCCAGGATGCCCGAGCCGCAGCCGAAATCCATCACGCTCTTGCCCTTGAGATCCAGGCTGTCCAGCCACGCCAGGCACAGCGCCGTGGTGGGATGCGTGCCGCTGCCGAACGCGAGGCCCGGATCCAGGCGCACGACCACGATGTCCTGGTCGGCCGGCGGCTCGATGTTCCACGGATAAATCCACAGGCGCCGGCCAAACGGCATGGGCTTGAACTGGTCCATCCACGCGCGTTCCCAGTCCTCGTCGGCCACGTCGCGGAACAGCATCTGGTCCGGCTCCAGCCACGGCAGCAGGTCGCCGAGCGCTTCGCTCAGGCCGCGCCGATCTGTCTCGGCTTCGAACAACGCATTGAGCGTGATGGTGGGCCACAGCGGCAGTTCGCCCACGCCGGGCTCGAAGATGGCCTGCTCGTCCGGCGTTTCCGCATCGGCGTCCTGCAGCGTGATCGAAAGCGCGCCCAGATCATCGAGCGCCTCTTCGACACGAGGCTGCTGTTCGGCGCGGACGGTGAGGGAGAGTTCAAGCCAGGGCATGGGGCGATCCTGCGATATCAGGCGTGCATTGTCGCCGAAGTGGGGGCGCTGGTGCCTCTCCCTTTGTGGGAGCGCATTTTGTGGGAGCGCACCCTGTGCGCGACGGCGGTCGGCCGTCGCCATGCGGATCAGGTGGTTCGTCAGCTTGAGAGCGGAAGGCGAGATTGGACAGCCCAGAGGTACACCGATGCTCCGCGGTCGCGCACAGGGTGCGCTCCCACATGGAGTGCGGTGGCCTCTACGGCGGCACGCCCAGAAAACTATCGTGCTTGCGGTAATACTCCAGCGCACGCGCGAAATCCTCGAGCGTGGGCGAGGGCTGCTGCCGTCGCTGCACAAACAGCACCTCGGCGAAATCCGCCGCTTCAAGAAAATGGCCCAGCTCGTGTTGCGCAGCAAACTCAGGCAGCGCAGCGCCGTGATCGGCAATCAGCGCTTCTTCCTCATCGCCAACGTGCGAGAGATACAACCTGCACGAAGGCTCGGTGATGTGGCCGCGGATATACACCCAGGCATAGCGATCCCAGCCATCGCCTTCGTCGAAGGCCTCGGTGATGGCATCGATCGCTTCGCGCAGTGTGATCAGTGCAGACATCGTGGTCAGGCAAACCGGCGAGTCGTCGGGACGACTCGCCGGCCAGACATCAGCCGCCGTGGGCGGCCTTTTCCTTCTGTTCGGCCATGCGCTTTTCCAGGTAGTGGATGTTCTGTCCACCCTGCTGGAAACCGGCGTCGGCCATGATGCGCTGCTGCAGCGGGATATTGCACTTCACGCCTTCGATCACCGTCTCGGCGAGTGCCAGGCGCATGCGTGCGATGGCGGTTTCGCGATCCGGGCCGTGCACGATCAGCTTGCCGATCATCGAGTCGTAGTTCGGCGGAATGCGGTAGCCGTCGTACAGATGCGTATCCACGCGCACGCCCGGGCCGCCCGGTGCCTCGAAACGCTTCACCGTGCCCGGCGAGGGCAGGAACGAATCGGGATCTTCGGCGTTGATGCGGCACTCGATCGCGTGACCGTGGATCTGGATGTCCGACTGCTTGATCGAGAGCTTCTCGCCGCCGGCGATCAACAGCTGCTCGCGCACCAGGTCGATGCCCGTGATCAGCTCGGTCACCGGATGCTCCACCTGGATACGGGTGTTCATCTCGATGAAGTAGAAGCGGCCGTCTTCGAACAGGAATTCGAAGGTGCCCGCGCCGCGATAGCCGATACGGAGGCACGCATCCACGCAGACTTTGCCGATCTGCTCGCGCAGTTCCGGCGTGATGCCCGGTGCGGGGGCTTCTTCGACCACCTTCTGGTGGCGGCGCTGCATGGAGCAGTCGCGCTCGCCCAGATGGATGGCGTTGCCCTGGCCGTCGGCCAGCACCTGGATTTCCACGTGGCGCGGATTCTCCAGGAACTTCTCCATGTACACCTGATCGTTGCCGAAAGCGGCCTTCGCTTCCTGCTTGGTCATGGTGACGGCGTTGCCCAGGTGTGCCTCGGTGCGCACCACGCGCATGCCGCGGCCACCGCCGCCGCCGGCGGCCTTGATGATCACCGGGTAGCCGATCTCGCGCGCAATGCGGATGTTCTCTTCCACGTTGTCGCCGAGCGGACCGCCCGAGCCCGGCACGCACGGCACGCCGGCGGCCTTCATGGCGCGGATCGCTTCCACCTTGTCGCCCATCAAACGGATCACGTCCGCCGTGGGGCCGATGAAGATGAAGCCCGACTGTTCCACCTGTTCGGCGAAGTCGGCGCGCTCGGACAGAAAGCCGTAACCCGGGTGGATGGCCTGGGCGTCGGTGATTTCCGCCGCGGCGATGATGCGCGGGATATTGAGATAGCTGTCGACCGACGGCGCCGGGCCGATGCAGATCGACTCGTCGGCCAGGCCTACGTGCTTGAGGTTACGGTCTGCGGTGGAGTGCACCGCCACGGTCTTGATGCCCAGACTGTGGCAGGCGCGCAGCACGCGCAGGGCGATTTCGCCGCGGTTGGCGATGACGACTTTTTCGAGCATGGGCATGATCGGTCAGCCGGCTCAGGCGATCACGAACATCGGCTGGTCGAATTCCACCGACTGGCCGTTTTCGAGCAGGATGGCCGTCACGGTGCCGGCCACGTCAGCTTCGATCTGGTTGAACATCTTCATCGCTTCGATGATGCCCAGCGTCTCGCCAGCCTTGACCTGCTGACCGACCTTCACGAAGGCCGCGGCGCCCGGGCTGGACGAGGCGTAGAACGTGCCGACCATCGGCGCCTTCACCACGTGGCCGGCGGGCAGGGCGGCCTCGGCCGGCGCGGCTTCCACCGGCGCGGCGACGGCGACGGGCGCGGCCATCATCGGGGCGGCCTGCATCACCGGCGCGGCGGTCATGGTGCCCTTGGGCACGCGCGACAAACGAACGACCTCTTCGCCTTCCTTGATCTCAAGTTCCGCGAGGTTGGATTCCTCGAGCAGGTCGATGAGCTTCTTGATCTTGCGCAGGTCCATGGTTCAAACCTTTTCGTTGAGGCCGCCGCAGCGGCCGGAATGGGAATATGTGGGCGACGACAGGCCCGGGATTCAGGAGGCGGACGCGCCAGCGCGGTCCAGCCGGTTCAGGGCGGCATCCAATGCCAGCCGGTAGCTGTCTGCGCCAAAGCCGCAGATCACGCCCACGGCGATGTCCGAGAGATAGGAATGCCGGCGGAACGCTTCGCGGGCATGCACGTTGGACAGATGCAGCTCGATGAACGGGATCGCCACGCCCGCCAGCGCGTCGCGCAGGGCGATGCTGGTGTGGGTGAAGGCGCCCGGATTGATCAGGATGATCGCCGTGCCGTCCAGGCGGGCCTGGTGGATGCGGTCGATCAGGGCGTGCTCGGCGTTCGACTGGAACGTTTCCAGGCCGTGTCCGGCGCTCTGGGCGCGCTGCACCAGCGAGGCGTCGATATCGGCCAGCGTGTCGCGACCGTAAACCTCCGGCTCACGAGTGCCCAGCAGATTGAGATTGGGTCCGTGCAGGACCAGGATCTTCGCCACGCCCTTACCTTGGGTTGTGCCGGCAGGGCCGGCGTCCGGCGCGGAGTGTGCGCGTCCCGGTCGATGTTGTCCAGTTCGGCGCAGTTCGGCGATGTTTGAAGGAGAAGTTAGCGTTAAACCGTGCGGCGACGTATGGGCGCAGAAACCGCGTCAGGGCGCGGCTGGCGCGGCCCAGGCCTTCAGGTCGTCAGCGTCAAGGATGCCCCGGCGACTGAACAGCACGTGGCCGTTCTCGTCCAGAAGCACGCTGTACGGCAACACTTCGCCGACGTTCCCCAGTCGTAGCGAGGTACTGGGGCTGGCCAGGCTGCCGAGCAGGATCGGGTAGTTCACCGGATGGGCAGCCAGAAAGGTTCGCACGTTGGCCGGATCATCCATGGCGACGCCGACGATGATCGGGCCTTTTTCGCCGACGTTGGCCTGTGCCTGCACCAGCGCGGGTATCTCTTTCAGGCACGGCCCGCACCAGCTCGCCCAGAAGTTGATCAGTACACGGCGGCCGCGGTACTCGGACAGGCGATGTTCCTTGCCGCCAAGGTCGGCCAGGGCCAGATCGGGGACGATATCGCCCGTTTTGGCCACCTGCACGCCTTGCGGCACACGGGCGTGCTGGCTGGCGTGCTGCATCCAGCCGCCCACGGCGGCGACCAGTACCGCGGCGCCAAGAATGATCCAGTTGCTGCGACTGATCATGGGTTGGCGGCGACCGGCGTGCCGGCGGCCTTGGTCAGCGCATCTTCGACCAGCGATGAAGTGAGCACGGTCGGCAGCATGCGGCCCTCGCCGCCGTCCTTGGGAAACACGACGTAGAGCGGCACGCCCGGCGAGTGGTATTGCTGCAGGAAGGCGGCGATGGTGGGATTTACGTCGGTCCAGTCGCCTTTCATATAGACCGCGCCGGTCTTCTTGAGCAGGTCGCGGAAGCCATCGGTGTCGAGCACCGCGTGCTCATTCGCCTTGCAGGTGACGCACCAGTCGGCGGTCATGTCGACAAACACCGGCGTGCCGGCCTTGCGCAGTTCGGCGAGCTTCTCCGGCGAATAGGCCACCACCCCGTCCGGGGCGGCGACTGCCTGCGTCGGCGCCTGCACCTTGGAGAGATAGAACAGGGGCACGATGGTGAGTGCGAGCAGGAAGGCCACCGCCACGCGGCTGAACGCGCCCCGCGACCGGCTGCGCTCGAACCACCACAGCGTGGCGGACAACAGCACCACGGCCACCAGCACCAGGCCCACCGCATCGGCGCCGCGCTGGTGCGCCAGCACCCAGATCAGCCACACGGCGGTGAGGTACATCGGGAACGCAAGCACCTGCTTGAGCGTTTCCATCCATGCCCCCGGCCGCGGCAGCATCCGCGCCAGCGCGGGAACGAAGCCGATCGCCAGGAACGGCAGGGCCAGGCCGATGCCCAGAGTCAGGAACACCAGCAGCGCATTGATCATCGGCGCGGCAAACGCGTAGGCCAGCGCACTACCCATGAACGGCGCGGTGCAAGGGCTGGCCACGGCTACCGCGAGCACGCCGGTAAAGAAGTCGCCCGCATGGCCCGAGCGCGAGGCCAGGCCCGAGCCCACATTGCCCAGCGAGGTGCCGAACTGCACGACGCCCGACATCGACAGGCCGACGGCGACCATCACGCAGGCCAGCACGCCCACCACCACCGGCTGCTGCAGCTGCGCGCCCCAGCCCAAGGCATGACCGGCCGAACGCAGCGCGACAATGGCGATGCCGATCAGCGCGAACGTGCTCAGCACACCCGCCGTATAGAAGAGGGCGTGCGAACGCGCCTTGGTATGGCTTTCGCCGCTTTCCAGCAGACCCACCGCCTTGATCGACAACACCGGCAGCACGCACGGCATCAGGTTCAGCACGAGGCCGCCGCCCAGGGCCAGCAGCAGTGCGGTGAGCAGGCTCACTTGCAGCGGAGTGGTGGCAAGGCCGGCCGGAGGCATTTCCGGCGCCGGCTCGGCGACCGAGCCACTGGTGGGCGTCGCCGCACTGAGATCGATGGACATCGCGCGAGTCATCAGCGGGAAGCAGATGCCGCCGTCCTGGCAGCCCTGGAAACTGGCCTCGAGATTCACGGTCTTGAGCGCCGACGTATCGCCTTCGATGGCCACCGGCACTTCGATCTGGTCGAAATACACCGTGGTCTTGCCGAAGTGCGCGTCCTCGTGTTCCACGCCGGCCGGCCACTCCGGCTTGGCCAGGGTGAGGCCGTTGGCATCCTTGAGCTTGAACGCGGTCTGGTCGCGATAGAGGTAATAGCCCTTGGCCATGGTCCAGCGCAGCAGCAAGTGCTGGCGGTCCTTGGCGAGCGCTTCCAGGTGGAAGGCCTGTTCGGCGGGCAGGGTGGCGGCGCCGCCGCTCTTGCTGGAACCGAGCTTGCCCAGCGCCGCGCTCATCGCATCGCCGCCACCGGCCACGCCCGCACCGGCCGGCACCGGCAGGCTCAGCTGCTCGGTATGCGGCGGATAGCAGATCTTGGGATCCACCTCGTGGCAGCCCTGGTACTGCACGCTGAGCTTCAGCTCGGTCGTGCCTGCCGCGACGGTGTACGGCACGGTCGCGTCGACGCCGTGGTGATAGGTCTCCACGTCGCCCAGGTATTCATCGTGGTGCTTCTCGCCGTCGGGCAGCTGCGCCTCGCCCAGCGTGGCCCCGTCCGCCGCCTTGAACTTCATGCGGCCGCGGTAGAGGTAATAGTCGGGCGCAATCGTCCAATGCAGCTTCACCACGCCGGGCGTGGAAGCGTCGGCGGTGAGCTTATAGGCCTCGGTGACCGGCAGCAGGCCGTCGAGATCGTCCTGAGCCAGCGCAGGCAGCGCGACGAACAACAGGCAGAGCAGCGTGAAGAAGCGGGCGGCCAGTCGGCCAGGGTGGATCAGGCGCATTGCGGCTCCAGCATGGAGAAACCCGCGCCGGGGCGCAGGTGAACCGGGATTATGGCTCAGCTTGCCGGCGGGCCGGGGAAAACCCGCCGGAGCTTAAGAGTGTTCTACAACTACTTCGTTTGAGACGGGCCCGCGGTTACGGCGCAGACGCAGCAAACCGGTGGTGAGTGCCACGCCGAGCAGGATAACGATGCATCCGCCGGCCATCGCCAGGGTGACCGGTTCATGCAGGAAGACCAGCCCCCACACCACACCGAACACCGGGATGAGAAACATCACCACCATGCTGCGCGAGGCCCCGACGCGGGCCATCAACCCGTAGAACAGGACATAGGCGAGCGACGTGCACAGGGCCGCCAGGCCCAAGACGGCCAGCCATGCCGTCCATCCCGGGGTCTGGGCAGGCCACATCCAGACGGTGAAGGGCAGCAGCAACAAGGCGGCGACCAGTTGGCTGCCGGTGGCGACACTGAGCGGCGTGACGCCACTGCGCAGGCGGCGATGGCTGTAGTGCGCGCCAAAGGTGTAGCAGACATTGGCACCCAGGCAGGCAGCCATCGCCCAGCCCATGCCATGCGTGCCACCACCAAAGCCCACCGTACCGGCCACCAGCCACACCACGCCGGTCAAGCCGATCACCAGGCCGCTTGCCTGCATGGGGCTGAGCTTCTCGCCCAGCAGCATCCAGCCCGACAGCGCGACCAGCAACGGTGCAATGGCATCGGAGATAGCCGAAACGCCGGCCGGCAGGCTCTTCGCCGCGAACGAAAACAGCACGAACGGCAGCGCCGAATTGGCAATGCCGACGATGGCGATGTCGCGCCAGTGCGTGCGCATTTCGGTCACCCGCGTACGTGTCAGCAGCGGCGCCGAGCAGATCGCCGCACCGATGGCGCGCATGCCGGCCAGCGCCATGCCGCCGAACTCGTTCGCGCCCATGCGCATGAACAGGAACGAGGCGCCCCATAGGGCTCCCAGTACGACGAGTGCGGTGATGTCGGAGGTTTTCATGGAGGATTCCGCTTTCTGAGCTCGTCATTCCTGCGAAAGCAGGAATCCAGCGCCTTTGCTTTTAGGTGCCTGAAAGTCACTGGATCCCTGCTTTCGCAGGGATGACGAATGGGGAGGGGGCTACGCGAATGGAAGTCTAGCCGCCCACTACGTCAGAACCTGTCAGCAGTCCTCAGGCCTTCGGCGCCGCACCCTGACCAAACAGCACACGGCGTTCGTCGTCGGACAACGGCTGCTTCGGGGTGTACGCATTCTCCACACCTTCATAAGTGCGAACCGTCGCCGGCCGCTGCGAGATGGCGATAAACCAGCGCTCCAGGTTCGGAAAATCCGCCAGATTCTGGCCATGCGCCTCATGCGGCACGATCCACGGATAACAGGCGATGTCCGCGACGGAAAACTCGCCCGCGATGAACTCGCGCCCGGCCAGCCGGCGATCCAGCACACCGTAAAGCCGCGAGACTTCGCGGGTGTAGCGGTCGATCGCATAAGGCACCGGCTCGGGTGCATACACCTTGAAATGCCCGGCCTGGCCCGCCATGGGGCCCAGCCCTGCCACCTGCCAGAACAACCACTCCAGCACCTCGATGCGGGCAAGTGCGTTCTTGGGCAGAAACTGGCCGATCTTCTCCGCCAGATAGAGCAGGATCGCCCCCGACTCGAACACCGTCACCGGCGCCCCGCCGCCGGCCGGCGCGTGGTCCACGATGGCCGGGATCTTGTTGTTGGGCGAAATAGCCAGGAATTCGGGTTTGAACTGTTCGCCCTTGCTGAGGCTCACCGGGGTGATGAAGTAGGGCAGGCCCGCCTCCTCCAGGAACAGCTTCAGCTTCAGGCCGTTGGGTGTGGCGGCGAAGTACAGCTCGATCATGGCAGGGCTCCGGTGAGTGGATGGCGACAGTGTCCGGTGTTCACTGGTCTTGAAAAAGATCCAGAACAGAGGAAATCTTTAGTACCAGTCGACTTAGCCGGACGCCGCCATGGAACAACCGCTGGCCTTTCCGCTGGATATTCCCCTGCGCGGCCGCCTGCAGGCGCTGCACGGGCAGTTGCGGGCGGCGATTCTGGACGGCCGCCTTCGCACGGGTCGGCCGCTGCCGTCCACACGGTCGCTCGCTAGCTCGCTGGGACTATCGCGCAACACCATCGTGGCGGCCTACGACCGGCTGCTCAGCGAAGGCTATATCGTCTCGCGCCAGGGCGCGGGGTATGTGGTCGCGCATGCGGGACCCACGCAAGCCAGCCCGTCGCGCTCGACCGCGGGCGAAGAAAAGCGTCTGCAACCGCAATGGCGCGAGGCGATCTTTCCCACCCCGATGAATGCGCTGCCGCCTGCGCGCTACGACTTGCGCGTGGGCTTGCCCGATGGCTCGCGTTTTCCGTTCGAGGCATGGCGCAAATTATCCGCACGGGCTCTGCGCTCGCTGTCGCGTACGCCGTCGTTCTATGACGCGGCCGCCGGACGAGAGGCTTTGCGCGAGGCCATTGCCGGGCATGTGTCGTTCACCCGTGCCGTTACCTGCAGCGCGGCGGACATCATGGTCGTCGGCGGTGCGCAGCACGCCTTCGATCTGCTGGCGCGTATTCTTGTCACGCCGGGGCACACGGTGGTGGCCGTGGAAGATCCCGGTTACCCACCGCTGCGCCAGACCTTCGAAGCGGCTGGCGCCCAGATCGTGCCCGTGCCGGTGGACGACGAAGGCCTGGTGGTCGAGCAGATTCCGAACAACGCGCGCGTGATCTACGTGACCCCGTCGCATCAGTTTCCTTCCGGCATGGCCATGTCGCCCGCGCGTCGCGCGGCCTTGCTCGACTTCGCGCGACGCAACGAAGCGGTGATCGTCGAAGACGACTACGACGGCGAGTTCCGCTATGGCGGCCGCCCGCTCGATGCCTTGCAGACCTTGGATCGCGACGGCTCGGTCTTCTATATCGGCACGTTCTCCAAGAGCCTGTTTCCTTCGCTGCGCCTGGGCTATCTGGTGGCGCCTGCATGGGCGATGCCGGCGCTGGCCTGCGTGCGCCAACTCGGCGATCGGCACAGCGACGTGCTGGCACAGGACACGCTGGCACTGTTCATCAACGAGGGTCATCTCGCTCGCCATGTGCGCAAGATGCGGCGCATCTATGCGGAGCGGCGCGAGGCGCTGCTTGAAGCGCTGTCGCGGTATGCCGGCGACGCCCTGCAGCCGCTGGCCTCGGATGCCGGACTGCACATCGCCGTGCAACTGCGCTGGCCAGTTCAGGCGAGCCAACTGGTCAAGGATGCTCAGGCGATGAATATGCGCATCGAAGCATTGGGCGAATACGCCATCGGCAGCGCGAGGCCCAATGGCCTGGTGTTTGGCCTGGGCGGCATGCCCGCCACGCGCATGGACGAGGCTGCGCGCGTGCTGGCCCGATTGCTCGAGGCGCATCGCCCGGGCTAAGCACTGGTTCTCTCAAATCAGCGAAAACTGGATCTGTTTAAGGTCCACCGACCGGCGGAACATGGCCCCACCTTTCCGGGAATGTGTCGCCATGCGCTATCTGATCCTGCTTTGCCTGTTTTTGGCCTGCGCGGTGACCCATGCCTCCGAGTCCGGCCAATCGCGCGCGGAATCGGCCGGACGCAGCCTGGTGGGCCAGCCGGCGCCGCGCATGGTGGTCAAAACCATCGATGGCCAGACCATCGACCTGGGCGCCTTGTACGGCAAGAAAGCCGTCTATCTGAAGTTCTGGGCCACCTGGTGCGTGCCCTGCCGCGAGCAAATGCCGCACTTCGAGCGTACCTACGAACAGGCCGGCCCCGACATGGCGGTGATTGCGATCGACGTAGGTTTTGACGACAGCGTCGACGAGGTGCGCAAAGTGCAGAAGCAGTTGGGACTGGGCATGCCGATCGTGTTCGACGACGGCTCGCTGGGCGAAGCCTTTCATTTGCGCGTGACACCGCAGCACGTGGTGATCGGTCGCGATGGACGCATTGCCTATGTGGGCCACATGGCCGATGAAAAGCTCGACGCGGCGCTGGCGCAGGCACGTCGCCCGTCGACCGCCAACGTCGCGTCAGCCGCCGTGCCGAAGGACGAACCGCATTACGACGTGGGCGACCGTGTGCCCGCATTCGATCTGCACACGCTCGATGGGAAGTCGCTGCCGGCCTTCGAGGCGGCGCGACCGACCGTGCTGCTGTTTCTGTCGCCGTGGTGCGAGTCCTATCTGGCCAAGAGCCGTCCCGTCATCGCGCTGAGTTGCCGCACGGCGCGTGAGCGAGCCGACGTGCTGGCGCGCGACACGCATGCGCGCTGGCTCGGCATCGCTTCGGGTCTTTGGGCCAGCCACGACGAACTGGCCGCTTATCAGCGCGAACACCGGATCGTCATGCCATTGGCGCTGGACGAAACGGGCGCCTTGTTCCGCCGCTTCCGCGTGATGCACGTGCCGACGCTGATCGTGCTGGATGCGCAGGGCAAGGTGATTGGTCGTACTGAAGAAGTGGATGCCGCGCTGCCGCTGCAGCAAGAACCGACGGTCACGAGGCGCTGATCATGCGGACGACCCTGATTCTCGCCGCGATGTTGACGCTCGCTGCTGCCGCGCCTGCCAAGGCGACGCAGGACGATACCCTGCTGACGGCAGCCTTGACGCAGGCGCCCGGCCGATCGCTGGAAGCGTTGCGAGTGAGCTATGCGCCCGGCGAAGCGTCCAAGCCGCACTCACATGATCGCGATGCCTATGTGTACGTATTGAATGGCCAAGTGCGAAGCCAAGTGGAAGGGCAGCCGCTGCGCGTCTATGCGACGGGCGAAAACTGGTTCGAGCCTGCCGGAGCGCGCCATCTCGTCAGCGCCAACGCCAGCAGCACCGCACCGGCCACCATCCTGGTGGTGTTCGTCGGCAAGCCGCACGGATCGCGCAAGTAGTCAGCGATGCGTGCGGTAGCGTTCGAGCGCGTCGCCGAGCTGCTCCCGCAGCGAGGTTAGGTAAGGTGCGTAATGCGTCCACTGGTCGATGCCATCGCGGAAGATCGGCTGGCGCACCTGCTCGGAGCTTGCCGTGCGCACGCTGCGCCGCGTTTCATGGAACGCCAGGCACGCCGGGTCGAACGGCAGGCCGCAGAAATCCAGGACACGCCGCACGTTGCCTTCCAGATCGTCCACCACGTCTTCGTGCTGCACGCGCAGCACGCGGCCGGGCAGCACGCGGTCCCAATGTTCCATCACATCGAGGTAGGTGCGGTAATAGCGCGCGATGTCCTCGATGCTATAGGTGAACTCCTGACCCGTCGCAAACAGCTGCTTGAGATTGCTGAAGCAGCAGGCCATCGGCTCGCGCCGCGCATCGATGATCTTTGCGTTGGGGAACATCAGGTGAATCAGGCCAACATGCCGGAAGTTGTTGGGCATCTTGTCGATGAAATACGGCGCTATGCCGCGATAAATGCGCGTGTCGCGCAGATAAGCTTCGCCTAGGCTGCGAAACTGCTCCGGCGACATCTGCCTCAATACGCCCGGATAGCGCGGGTCGTCGAGATCGGGATCGCGGCCTTGCAGTTCCAGCACCATGCGCGGGATGTCCGCCAGTTCCTGCGTGCCGTCCACTAAGGGATGCGATGCGAGGATCTGCTCCAGCAGCGTGGAGCCCGAGCGCGGCAGGCCGACAATGAAGATGGGATCGGCGCTCGCATCTCCCGCACCGGCACGTTCGGCGAAGAACTCCCGCGTGCACACCTCGATCTGCCGGCGCGTATTGGTTTCGATAATCTCGGGCCGGTAGCGGCTTTCCGATCGCTTGAGGGCGTTGCCCTTGGCGTAGTGATGCCAGGAGGCGGCGTAGTCGCCGCGGTCCTCCAAGGCCTTGCCGAGCGCAAAGTTCAGGTGATAACCGTCCACCAGCGACGTCGACGGCATTGCGACCTGCGCGAGCATGCCGTCGATTTCTCCGTCGGTGAAACGGTAGGTCTTGAGATTCGCCATGCTCCAGTAGGCATCCCCGAAATCGGGCCGTGCGGCGATGGCGGCCCGGTAGGCGTCGATAGCCTCGGCCTGGCGTCCCTGGGTCTTCAGTGAGTGGGCCAGCGACAGATGCAGGTCTGCCGCGTCGGGCACGATTTGCAGGAGCTCGCGATACAGCCCGATGGCGCGATCGTGTTCGCCCAGGCCGACGTTGGCGCTGGCATGCAGCGCACGGTAGTCGAGATGGTGCGGATCGATGGCCAGAAGCCGTTCCATCTGCGCGCAGGCTTCCTTGTACCGATGCCGTTCGAACAACACCTTGGCGTAGTCGAAGCGTGCGGCGTGGTGATCGGGGGCAAGCCGCAGCACGGCTTCCAGCAGGATGTCAGCGTCGTCCAACACATCGCGCGCCACGGCAACCCGTGCGAGCAAGCGCATGCCTTCGATGTCGTCGCCCACGCGCTGCAAATGGCCGCGAATGACCAGCTCGGCCTGCGTCAGATCACCGTCGGAAAACAGACTGGTAGCGTGCACCACTTCGGGAGCGAGGCGCTTGAGCGTCGCCACGTGATCGGCGGCCAGTTGGGCGTTCGCATGGTCGCCGGCCATGCGATAAAGCCCCTCAAGCAAATTCCAGCTCGAGGGCAGCGCAGGATTGATATTGACCGCGTGTAGCAAGGCATCGATCGCCTGCATCGCATCGCGTCGCACCACGTGGCAGTGGCCGCGCTCTTCATGCAGCCGACTGAAGGCGGGATGGTGCTGCTCTAGCACGAGCAGGGTCTGCAAGGCCTCGTCGACCTGTCCCAGGTGACGCTGGCTGCGGGCGAGCAGATGCATCGCATCGCGGTTTTCCGGCAGCTCGCGCACCAGCCCCAGGGCCAGTTGCAAGGCCTGCGGATGCTGTCCCTCTTTCAGCAGTTGCCGCAGCTGCGCCACCTGCTGTTCGACGGACATCGTGATCGGATCGGAAAGCGCTGCGTTCATGCCTGGCCTGCAGAGAGAATGGGGTGGGCTTGCGCCCACCCCATGCTAACGACGCACTCGCGACGGGCAGATGTCAGAACTTGTAGCCGAACTTGACGCCCACCACGCGCGGGCGCAGCGGTACCTCCGACTTGATGAACTGCGCCGACGAGGTGAACACGCTGGCGTGGCTGTTGCTCAGGTTAGTGCCATACAGCGACAGGTCCCAGGCGTCCTTGGCGATGCCCAGCGAGGCGTCGTAGGTGGTATAGCCTTCCTGCAGGTAGCGCAGGTCGACCGTGGTCGGGTAGATCACGCCTTCGCCGCTGGGATAAGTCGCCGGCTGGTTGTACATCGAACCCATATGGCTGGCGCCCGCCATCGCGAACGCCTTGTAGCCGCCGTTGAAGGACCAGTCGTAGCGGGCACGCAGGTTGAACTGCGAGCGCGGCGAGAAGGCCGGCTCGCTACCTTCCTGGCCGAACGGGTTGGCGAACGGCTGCAGGCCCTGGCCGGCGATGATCACTTCGGTGATGCACGCGCCGTAGGACGGCGTATTGGGGATGTTGCCCACCAGGCACGGCGACGTGGTCTGCTTGGAACGGTTGAACGAACCCGAACCCATCAGCGAAAAGCCCTCGGTGATACGGGCGTCGAACTGCAGCTCGGCGCCGTCGACCTTGTAGTTGGGTCCGTTGACGCCGAACGTGGTGTTGCCGAGCACCAGCGGGTTGAAGAACTGCATCTGCACGTTGTTCCACTGCATGTGGTACAGCGAGCCATTGAGCAGCAGGTGATTGTCGAAGAACTCGGTCTTGAAGCCGATTTCGTTATTGGTCAACGAGTCGGGCGCATAGCTGAGCGGCTTCTTGTACTGCGCGCCGTCCGGGCCAACGGCGACGCCCTTGGTGGTGCGGTTGTAGGCGCCGGGACGGAAGCCCTGCGAGAAGGTGTAGTAGACCATTGCATCGGGCGAGATATGCCACACCAGGTTCGCGCGGCTCTTGAAGCCGTGATACGAACCGTTGAGACCTTCCGCCGTCATGTTGGTGGCATCGCCGCCCGTGCATTGCCCATTGGGCACGTTCACGCAGTTGGAACCGGTACCGTACTGCGAACCACGCTGGTATTCGGAGTAGTGGTAGTAACGCGTACCTGCGGTGGCGGTGAGCACGTCGGCAATGATGTCGTACGACAGCGAACCGAATGCCGCCACCTGGCGGTAACCGCGCTGCTCGTCTTCGCCGAACGCGGTGCTGTCGCTGCGCTGGCCCGGATCCATCTGCGCCGTGCCGGGATACGGCACCACGTTCGCCACGCACGGCGCACCGCCGGCAAGCGCGTTGGAAAGATTGACCGGCGTGCAGGAGGGGATGGTCTTGTAGTTGAAGTTCATGTCGTCGAGGATCTTGAAGTCCTCGAAGTACAGACCACCGATGGCACGCAGACGGCTGTCTTCCGGCGTGCTGAAGCGCAGCTCGTGGCTCTGGTGCGTGCTCTTGACCTGGTCGTTCCAGTAGCCGATCGGCGAGTAGCAACGCGGCGTGGTGCCGGCACCAAGACCCGTGCCACCGGTGCAGCTGTAGTACCAGCCGCCCACGGCGCGCGCGTAGTTGGTGTAATCCTGCTGTTCGCTGATGTGGCGGTCGGTGTAGCCACCGGTGTAGACGACGGAGAGATCGCCGATCTTGCCGTTGACCGTCCATGCGGTGTTGGAATAGCGGTCCTTGTCCCACGCCGGCACGAACACGCTGGTCTGCAGAGGTTGCAGCTGCTGGCCATCCGAACTGATCGGATAGGTCGATGACTGGCCTTCCGCATCCATTTCCTGGTAGCTCTGCGCGATCAGCACGTCCCAGTCGTCGTTGATCTTGTAGAGGCCGGATACGCGCCCGCCCTGATAATCGACCGGGTTCCAGTCCTTCCTGGCAACCGCGTTGTTGTTGGCGACCGGGCTGCCCGGCACCGTGCAATAGCCGGTGCCGGTGGGCAGGCCGTTCGGGCACAGGCCGCCGGTGGGCTTGATGTTGGCGTAGAAGTTGCCGCCGTCGCTGTTGTTGCGCGTAAACGTGCTTGGCACGTTGTCGATGTAGCCGCCGCGATGATCGTTGTAGATCACGCCGCGCAGCGCGAAGGTGCCGGGGATGATCGGCAGGTTCAACACCGCGCTGGCCGAGTTGTTCGGACCGCCGCCGGCCGTGACGCCCGTGCTGGCCTCCACGTTGCCGCTGACCTTAGTCAGGTTGGGCTTGTTGGTGATGTAACGCACCGCGCCCGCCTGCGCACCGCCGCCGAACAGCGTGCCCTGCGGACCTTCCAGCACTTCGACGCGCTCCATGTCGACCATGTAGATGTCGAGGTTGCGCGCGGGGAACTGCATCGACTGGTCGTCGAGATATACGGCGACGTTCGGGAACGGCGCGATCGATGCGCTCGACTGGTTGCCGAGGAAGCCGGTCGTCAGTCCGCGCATGTAGATGTTGCCCTGGCCCGGGCCGTTCTCGGCGAAGGTGACGTTGGGCAGGTATTTGATGATGTCGTCGAACGTGCTGACGTTGAGCTGCTGCAGCGTCGTTCCGGTGAACGCCTGCATGGTGATCGGCACGTCCTGCATGTCTTCATTGGCATGCTGGGCGGTGACCGTGATGGCGCCCAGCGTGGACACCGAAGAATTCTGCGCCGCCGGCGCGGGTGCTGGCGGTGCCGCATCGTCGGCATAGGACACGCGAGTGACCGCAAGCGCGGCAAGCACCGCGCAAGTGATGGCATTGATCTTCAAGACGCACTCCCCGAGGTTTGATGTCGCCGATCAGCGTCGGCAGGCTTATGGCTGCTCGGGCCGGCAGGCTAGGGAGGGGCGATGAAACGCCCGTGACTCGGACTAGGCAACGAATGCTCGCTGTCTATGCTTTCGAAGGGGCGCGGCGCTGATGTGCGGCGGGCGAAACGTGACGGCCGTCACGCCGGTCATAGCCGTTGCCTGCCGGCGACCCACGCTGATCGCACCACGGGCTCGTCCTTGTGCATGCGTACGCGCAGCAGGTCTGCCCGCAAGCCTTCGCCAAGTCGACCCCGGTCATCGAAGCCCAGTGCAGCAGCTGGCGTCGTGGTGACCGTGGCGATGGCATCCGGCAGGGCCCATCCCGCTTGCTGGTGCAAGATGAAGGCGCCGGGAAGCAGGCTCGTCGGCATGTAGTCAGACGAAAGGACGTCCAGACATCCGTCGCGTGCCAGCGCCATGGCGGCGACGTTGCCGGCGTGCGAGCCGCCGCGCACCAGATTGCTGGCGCCCGCGACGATGCTGAGTCCGTGTTCGCGTGCCGCCCTTGCCGCTGCCAGTGTCGTAGGAAATTCGCAGATCCGCGCACCGAGGAGTGCGGCTTCCTGCACGTGCGCGATGTCGGTGTCGTCATGGCTGGCGACCAGCACGCCATGACGGCGCGCCAGCGTCATCACGCCATCCAGTTGCAGGTCGCGATGGCGGCTCTGCTGCTGGCGGCGCTGCTCGAGAACGGCGGTGAATTCCTCGTCGCTCCAGGTGATGCCGCTGCGGCTGTAGTACGTGCGGTATTGGCGCACGTCGTGATACTGGCGTTGGCCAGGCGTGTGGTCCATCAGCGACAGCAATCGCAAGTCCTTGCGCGCCACCAGGGGGGCGGCCAGTTCAAGCAGGCCGGGCCAGCTCAGTTCGCAGCGCAGGTGCAGGTAGTGCTCGCAACGCAACAGGCCGTGAGTGCGCGTTTCATCGAGCGCGGCAAGCGCGCGATGCAGCGTGTCGATGCGGCCACCGTCTTCTTCCAGATCGCCCAAGGACATGGCGTCCAACACGGTCGTAATGCCCGCGGCCAGCAGTTGGGCATCGTGCGCCAGCATGGCCGGCAGGGCGGGCCACGCGGCACCGGCGCGCGGCAGCAAATGCTTTTCGAGGTTGTCGGTATGCAGTTCGATCAGGCCCGGCAGCAAGAAATCGCCCTCGAAATCGATGGCGTCGTGCGGACACTCCTCGCCAGGCCAGAACTGTTTGATACGTTCGCCCTCGATCGCCGCGCCACCGACGATGACCCGGTCGGGCAGCACCAGGCGCGCGCGTGCAATGCGCCATGAACGGCCCTGCCGTGATGTCATGTCTGCGAAAACTGGGCCGTCCATACTTCCCGTCTGATCTGAATCGCCACCCATGCAGTCTGTGTCGGGAACATGCAGGAATGATGGCAAACCTCTTCGAGCCGTTGGATCGGTCGTGCGATGTGCCTGTTTGGCGCCAGATCGAACAGCAGGTATTGCAGCAGATCCGCAGCGGCGAACTTCGCGGTGGCGCAAAACTTCCCTCGGCGCTGGAGCTGGCGCGACGCCTCAACGTGAACCGGCATACGGTTCGCCGGGCGCTCGACTCGCTTGAGCAGCGCGGTGCCATTCTTGCCGATCCCAGTCGCGGCCTGCGTGTGCGCGAGGAGTGCTACGACTATCCGATCGGTCGGCGCACCAGCTTCAGCCGCAACATGCACAACCTCAACGTCAGCTCGGGCAACAAAGTGTTGGGCACGGCGCTGGTGATGCCGCCGCAGCGCGTGGCCGAATCGCTGGCCTTGGCGCGTGGCGAACGCGCATGGTGGATCGAGTCCTCGGCGCACGCGGAGGGCCGCGTGCTCGATCATGGCCAGGCATGGTTCCCGGCGGCACGTTTTCCCAAGCTCGGCGATGTGTTTCAGCGCACCGGCTCGGTAAGCATGACGCTGGCGGAATTCGGTGTCGCCGACTATTTCCGCAGTTACACGCGCGTCACCGCGCGACTGGCGGGAACGACCACCGCGCGTGTGCTGGAACAATCGCCTGAGCTACCGGTCTTGGTCGTCGAATCGCTCAACGTCGACGACAAGAATCAGCCCGTGCAATACGGGCTGACCTGTTTCGCGGCGGAACGCGTGCAGCTGGTGATGTCCACTGCCGAGCGTTGAGGCTCATCGAGCATCGATGCTTGGCAGTTCCACGCGCTCGGCACGCAAGCGCCCGCTGATCACTTCTTCGGCCAGACCAAACGACAGCGTCATGCCCAGGCCGCCGCCGCCCACGCCGTTGACGATGGTGACGCCCGGCTCCGCTTCCACTACCAGCTCGCTGCGCTGGCCATCGGTGAGCTTGGCGTAGCTGCCGTGCCAGCTCTGCTTCACATGCCAGCTCGGCAAGTCCAGCACGCTGCGCAGATAGTCGACGATCTTGTGGTTGATGGCGCTTTCATCGAAGGGTTCGTACGTATGGCCGTACTCATGCGAGTCGCCAACCGTGATTTCGCCCAGCCCGTTTTGCGCCGCCATGACGTGGATGCCCAGCGCCAGCAAGTCCGCGTACTGATCGGCCAGGCGCTCGCGCAGACGGTCAATGCTGGGTGTGGCGTGGAAGCCGCTGTAGTGCGCCATGGTGAGGCCGCCACATACGACCGGGCCCAGCTTGAACGGTGCGGGCTGGGACTCCAGGCGAAGCATCTGCAGCTTGCACTTGGTGATGGCGAGACGTTCGAACAGTTCCGGATACAGGGTTTCGAAATCCGTGCCGCTCGCGACATAAATCACATCGGCGGTGTAGCGCCGGCGACCACTCCACACGTAAGGATGTTCGATGCGGGTGATGGCCTGTCGCCATTGGAACTGGATACCGTAGCGCTCCGCCAGCCACGCCGGCAGTTTGCGGATGGCTTCGCGCGGATCGACCACCATCTCATCGGTGCTCAGCAGTGCGCCACGCAAGTCCGCGGCAACGACGCCGGGCGCCTGCTGGCGGACCTGCGCAGCGCTGAGCATGCGGCACGGACGCAGCCCTTGGTTGATCGCCGCGTATTCGTTCATCACCGCCCACTCGTCCTCGTGGAACGCAGCAATCAGGCTGCCGCTCGGTGCCTGCCAGGTGTCCGTGGCCTCGCAGAATTCGCGCCAGATCTCCCGCGAGCGTAGTGCCCGCGCATACAGCGGGCCGTTTGGCACGCCGATGGGCCAGATCGTGCCGAAGTTGCGCACCGAGGCGCCCACGGCGCGCTCATGGCGATCAAATACGCTGACGCGGTAGCCGTCTTCCGCCAGCGCGCGCGCCATGGCCAGCCCGACGATGCCTGCACCGATCACGATCGCGGTGCGTGTTTCCGACTTGCTCATAAACGGCTGCTTTCCATCTCAAGAGGTGACAACGATGCCGCTGCGTGTCCGTTCTGCTGGCCATGCCGCCAGAACCAGCGCGCAGCCAGCGCGGTAAGCACGAGTCCCAGCAGGCTGCTTGCCAGTACGGCGCGTTCGAAGAACTGCGTCCAGTTGAGTTGCAGGGCGAGGAACTGGCGGACCAGCAAGACCGCCACGCTGCCCAGGTAACCGGAGGCATCGGCGATATACATCACGAATGAAGCGGTGCCGCTGATGCGGAACGTGGCCATCAGGCGTTCGAAGAACATGCCGTTGAGCGGGATATAGCCGAGGTAAAGACCAAAGCCCACCAGGGTCATCCACAACAGCGGCGGCAGCTCGCCGTGCGCGAACAGCAGCGTACTCAGGCCCGCGCAACACAGGCCGCCGCCGATCAGCACATGGTTGAGCATGAAGGCTCGCATGTTGTCGCGTACCAGCGTAAGCGAGGCAGTGAGCATCAACACGCCGATCCCGATCGGCGTATCGACTTCACCGAACACGATGGCGCTGCGGCCGTAGCCGAGATCGCGGAATATCTCGGTATCGAAGTTCTCGCGGAAATCGCGCAGCACGGTGAGCAGCACGTACAGCGGCACGATCAACAGCAGCCCTGGCAGGAAGCGGCGCACGATCGCGTGCCTGGCCTCGCGATCCATGCGTCCGCGCGGTGCGCGGGCGGCGACGTCCTCGGCGCTGGGCGGCGGCAGGCGCGTAAGGATGTGCAGCGAAAGCAGCAACGGCGGGACGAACACCAGGCCCGTGAGGAATGGCATCCAGTGCTCGCTCACACCGGCCAGCAACATCGCCTTGCCCACGCCTTTGACCAGGCCCGAGGCGAAGATAAAGCTGGAGGCGAGGATGGCCCCCATCAGTTCCGTCGCCTGCCGACCCTCGATGTATCCGAACACCAGGCCCCACACCATGCCCAGCGGCAGGCCGTTGAGGAACAGGAACACGATGCCCGGTACCGGCGGCGCCAGTGCAAAGCCCAGCAGCGCAAGCCACGACAGGCCGATCAAGGCGAGAATCGCCACTGCGCGGCGCGATGTCTGCAGCTCGGGCACCAGTCCAATACCCCAGACCTTGCTCAGTGCGTAGCCCATCACCTGGGCAATCACCAGCCAGATCTTGTAGTCGACACCCAGCCAGCTCATGCCCTCGTAGCTGCCCGCGCTGAACGGTTTGCGGAACGCATACATGCACGAGTACGTGCAGAACGCAGCGAAGCCTGCGACCAGCGGCAGCATCGACGACGACCAGAGCCAGGACGGCGCCTTCGAACGTGGCTCGCGGCGCATGGCGCGATCAGGCCACATTCGGCTGGCCGAGGCGGTCGAGCAGGGCGGGCAACTCGTTCAGGCTGTCGACGATGGCGTCGGGTCGATACTCCGCCAGCTCGGCGCGGGTATACGCGCCGGTGGTGACCGATACGACGAGTCCGCAACCGGCTTCGCGGCCTTCGCGCACGTCGACTTCGGTGTCGCCCACCTTGAACACGTGCGACGCGTCGGCGACGCCACAAGCCGCCATCAAGGCGCGAATCATGTCCGGCGCGGGACGGCCGTGATCGACCCGGTCCGCGGAGATCGACGCATCGATCAAGCCACGCGCGCGCCAGCCGAAGCGTTCCATCAGGCATTCGGCAATGTCTTGCGAGAACGCGGTATTGAGCGCCACCTTGATGCCACGGTGGCGCAGCCACGCGAACAGCTCCTCCGCACCCTCCGTCGGCCGTACGGTCTCGTGGGAACGGTAGCAATCGAGCATGCGCTGCACGAAGTCGGCGTGTACTTGCGCGACCGCCGCATCGTCCGCTGGCAGGTCGTGCGTGGCCAGCATGCTGCGGATCGCGGCCGGCTTGGTGTAGCCCATCAGCGCGCGCAGTTCGGGCAGCGGCGCATGGCAGCCGGCCTGGGCCAGCGCGTCGCCCAGCGCCAGCGCCACCAGGTCCGGATCGTAGACCGTGGTGCCGGCCATATCGAAAACCGCCAGTTCGAACGTCATATCGCCTCCCGTGATGGAGAGGCATGCTGGCGAGTGGCGATGGCGCGTCCATGACGCGGGCATCGACAGTGGGTGCGGACTGTCTAGTCAATGCGGCGCAGTGGGAATCCCGTCACGCATGGCGCGAGGTGTCAGCCCGGATCGCGCACCCAATCGAGGTAAGGCGCATGACCCTCGGTCACTGGCACCGCGATCAGCTCCGGCAATTCATAGGGGTGGAGGCTGAGCAGGCGCTCCTTGAGTGCAGGGAACTGCGCGGCCGTGGTCTTGATCAGCAGCAGTTCCTCGTGGTCGGTGACCACCTTGTCCTGCCAGCGATAGGTGGAGGCAATGGCGGGAATGCGGTTCACGCACGCCGCCAGCCGCTCGCCCACCAGGGCCTCGGCCAGCGTCTGCGCGCTGGCGGCATCGGGGCAGGTGCAATAGCAAAGCAGCACGGTATCGGACATCACGACCTCGACATCAGTCCGTAATTGGCGAATTTTTCCAGCACGGCGGCCACTTCGTCGTCGGTGAGCAGCACCGGCGTGCCCACCTGCAGGGCCAGCGCGTACTGCCGCGCCAGATTCTCCACTTCCACGGCCCGCCACATCGCCTGCGCCAGCGAGCTGCCCAGCGCGATCATGCCGTGGTTGGCCATCAGGCAGGCCAACCGGTCCTGCAGTGCCGCCACCACGGCATCGGACAGCGCCTGGGTGCCGTAGGTGTGGTAACCAGCGCAGCGGATCGAGTCGCCGCCGCCCACCGCGATCATGTAATGCGCGGGCGGAATGTCCTGGCGGCACATGGCCAGAGCGGTCGCATAGGGCGGGTGCACGTGGACGATAGCCTGGGCATCGGGCCGGGCCAGGTAGATGTCGCGGTGGAAGCGCCACTCACTGGAGGGCCGTTGCCCGGCCGGCCAGTGCCCGTCGCGATCCACCGCCACCACGCCTTCGGGCGTGATCTCCTCATACGGCGTGCCGCTGGGCGTAATCAGGAAACCCTCGCCGCAACGGGCACTTAGGTTGCCGGAGGTGCCCTGGCTGAGGCCGGACGCGGCCAGCTTGGCCCCTTGGGCCACCAGTTCCCGGCGTAGCGTCAGCTCATCACTCACAGGTGGGTCCTATTCGGCGCAGGCCGGCATGGTCGGCCGTCACGGCGACTCTGTCGATAGCACGGAAAGAGGATTTTTCGACCCGGCGCGCCTTGAAAGGCCCCCGCCGCCCCCCCATTGGAAGTGTCAGCCATCGGACGGGCGCCTCTTGCTTTGCAGGGGGCATTTGCGTCGTTAGAATTGGCACTCACCTCCGGGGAGTGCTAGCAAGCGCCTACCCAGGCGCCGCTCCGGGGTCCCGAATCTTGTTCAACCATCCAAACGAAGCTGGAGCCCAACCATGAGCAAACTGCGTCCGCTGCACGATCGCGTCATCGTCAAGCGCCTCGAAGAAGAGCGCGTCTCCGCTGGCGGTATCGTCATTCCCGACAGTGCCACCGAAAAGCCGACCCGCGGCAAGGTCATCGCTGCCGGCACCGGCCGCATCCTGGAAGACGGCAAGGTCCGCCCGATGTCCGTCAACGAAGGCGACACCGTGCTGTTCGGCAAGTACGCCGGCCAGGAAATCAAGATCGACGGCGAAGAGCTGGTCTTCCTCAAGGAAGACGACATCGTTGCGGTGATCGAAGGCTAATCGCCTCTCCCGCACCTCTTCCCACCTACTCAACGCATTTGAAGGAATTACGAAATGGCAGCTAAAGAAGTCCGCTTCGGCGAAGACGTCCGCGCACGCATGCTCAAGGGTGTGAACACCCTGGCCAACGCCGTGAAGGTCACCCTGGGTCCGAAGGGCCGCAACGTGGTGATCGAGAAGAGCTTCGGCGCACCGACCGTGACCAAGGACGGCGTCTCCGTCGCCAAGGAAATCGAACTGGCCGACAAGTACGAGAACATCGGCGCCCAGATCGTCAAGGAAGCCGCTTCCAAGACCTCCGACGTCGCCGGCGACGGCACCACCACCGCCACCGTGCTGGCCCAGGCGTTCATCCAGGAAGGCCTCAAGGCCGTCGCTGCCGGCATGAACCCGATGGATCTCAAGCGCGGTATCGACCAGGCCGTCAACGCCGCGGTTGCCGAGCTGAAGAAGCTCTCCAACCCGACCGCCGACGACAAGGCGATTGCCCAGGTCGGCACGATCTCGGCCAACTCCGACGCCAACATCGGCGACATCATCGCCACCGCGATGAAGAAGGTCGGCAAGGAAGGCGTGATCACGGTCGAGGAAGGCTCGGGTCTGGAGAACGAGCTCGACGTCGTCGAAGGCATGCAGTTCGATCGCGGCTACCTGTCGCCGTACTTCATCAACAACCAGCAGTCGCAGCAGGTTGAACTGGACGACCCGTTCATCCTCATCCACGACAAGAAGGTCTCCAACGTCCGTGAGCTGCTCCCGGTGCTGGAAGCCGTCGCCAAGGCCGGCAAGCCGCTGCTGATCGTGGCCGAGGAAGTGGAAGGCGAAGCGCTGGCCACCCTCGTGGTCAACACCATCCGTGGCATCGTCAAGGTTGCCGCCGTGAAGGCGCCGGGCTTCGGCGACCGTCGCAAGGCCATCCTGGAAGACATCGCCATCCTCACCAATGGCGTGGTGATCTCCGAGGAAGTGGGTCTGGCCCTCGAGAAGGCCACGATCACCGACCTGGGCCGCGCCAAGCGCGTCGTGATCACCAAGGAAAACACCACCATTATCGACGGCGCCGGCGAAGCCGAGCGCATCCAGTCGCGCATCGGCCAGATCAAGGCGCAGATCGAAGAGACCTCTTCGGACTACGACCGCGAGAAGCTGCAGGAGCGCGTGGCCAAGCTGGCTGGCGGCGTCGCCGTCATCAAGGTTGGCGCGGCTACCGAAGTCGAGATGAAGGAAAAGAAGGCCCGCGTCGAAGACGCCCTGCACGCCACGCGCGCAGCCGTTGAAGAAGGCGTGGTCCCGGGCGGCGGCGTCGCGCTGATCCGCTCGCTGAAGGCGCTGGAAGGCCTGAAGGGTCAGAACACCGACCAGGACCTGGGCATCGCCATCACCCGTCGCGCGCTGGAAGCGCCGCTGCGCGCCATCGTCTCCAACGCCGGTGACGAGCCGTCCGTCGTCCTGAACAAGGTGAAGGAAGGCAACGGTAACTTCGGTTACAACGCGGCCAATGGCGAGTTCGGCGACATGATCGCGTTCGGCATCCTGGACCCGACCAAGGTCACCCGTTCGGCCCTGCAGTTCGCCGCCTCGGTGGCTGGCTCGATCATCACGACCGAAGCGGCCGTGACCGAAGTGCCGAAGAAGGACGAAGGCCATTCGCACGGTGCGCCGGGCGGTATGGGTGGCATGGGTGGCATGGACTTCTAAGTCCTCGCCTCCAGGCATCGCAACACCGGAGAACCCCGCCTTGTGCGGGGTTTTCTTTTGGGCGCAAAAAAAAACTGAAAAAAGTGGCTCCGGCCATTTCCGTTTTGCCGCGCCCGGCCGTCTTAGTCATTGTCACAGTCATCATGCGGGTCGGCAGCCTTGAACGAACGGAATCTTCAGCCCGGGGAGGAACCCCTGGACGCCGATCTGGTGTTCGCTGCTAGCGGCTGCGCCTACGCGGCGCAACGCTCCCTGGAGCGCGAACTCTGGTGGGCGGGGTCACCCGACCCGCAGGTGACTGGACCCAAGGAGAGTGCGGCCAAGGAAGGCCACCCTGGGCTGTCCGTATGGTGGCGTTCGTTGCGCGGACGCGCCGACTGGAGCGGACATGCCGGGCAGCGCGTGCTGGCGGCGGCGAAATACGTGGTGCGTGCGCTATCAATGCCGCTGTTGCACCACTGGTTCCTCGCGTTCCTGCAATCCGATCCGTTGCTGCAGGCCTGCGCGGACCGCGATCCGCGGCTGCACGAGCGGCATCTGCATCGCTTCGTCAATCGTCAGTGGCATCGCGTGGATCGCGTGCTGGCAGTGCAGGCGCACTACCGGCTGTTGCTGCAGCGCTGGTCGACGGAGCTGTTCGAGTCGGTGTACGTGGGCGGCCGTGCCACGCTTGGTTCCCTGCGCCTCAAGGACGGCAGCGAGCTGCGTCTTCATCTGTGCCCGCCTGCGCCCAGGTCTTGCGAGGGCGAGCTCACGATCGAGTTGACTGATGCGCACGATCGCACGCTCTATCGCCTCGTGATGACGCTGATCGACGACGATACGCTGGCCATCGGCTGCATCCAGGGACCCACCGGCATGGATGCACGCGAATCCGTGCGTGAGCTGACGCGCCAAATGCACGGCATGCGCCCCAAGCAGCTCCTGCTGGTGCTGGCGTATGCATTCGCGGGCCAGTGCGGCCTGCACCGGATCCTGGCGGTCGGCAACGCGGCGCATCCGCTGCAGGCGCGCGCGCGGATGTTTTCCGATTACGATGGTTATTGGCTGGAGCAGGGTGGTGTTGCCGTGCAAGGTGGCTGGTTCCTGATGCCGGCCAGGTTGCATCACCGCACGGAAGTAGAGACGGAAAGCAAGCGCCGCGCCATGTTCAGACGCCGCGCTGAGCTGCGCTGGGAAGCGGTCAAGCTTTTGAATGACGCATTGCGACCGGTACCGTGGTGGCGCGATGCGACGGAGGCAGCGGCCGATCCCGTATCGCCGCCGCTCCCCGACATAACCAGGGCAGCCTAGTGGATAGACGCTCCAACACGCCTGCCAACGCAGGTGTGAACCTCGATCCGGCGTTCGCGATGCGCATCGCGGAGCTGTTTCGCGATCACAACCGCGCGCTCGTGGCGTTCCTGCAATGCCGTCTTCATTCGATGTCGGACGCCCAGGAGGTTGCGCAGGAGGCGTATGTGCGGCTTGTGACCATGGAGAGGCCCGAACAGGTGGATTCCCTGCGCGCCTACCTGTTCCGCATCGCCTCGAACCTGGCCGTGGATCGGCTGCGCGCGCGCCAGGTGCGCGCCGACCATCCGCTGCTTGCGCCGGACGAGGACTTGCATCTGGCCCCGATTCCCGAGCGCCATGTGCAGGCCACCGGGCAATTGCAGGAACTGTACAAGGCGCTGCGCGAGCTGCCGAGCAAGACCGCGCGCGCCTTCGTCATGCACGTCATCGATGGCCGCGAGATCAGTGCGATCGCGCGGGCCATGAAAATCAGCGAGCGCATGGTGCGCTATCACGTCGCCAACGCCCTGGCTCATTGCCGGGCGCGGGTGGACGAACCGGAGATGCCATGATGGCCAATACTTCCAAAGAACAAACGCTGCGTATCGCCGCCGACTGGTGGGTGCGACTGCGCGATCCCGCTGCCACGGACCGGACGACCGAGCAGTGGCTGGCCTGGGCCGAAGAAGATCTCGCGCACCTGGCTGCCTTCGAGCGCGTGACCGAGCTGGCGGCAAGTCTGAATACCCTGGGGGACATCTCGCGCGATCAGCTGATCGCCGAATTTGCACCAACGCATGTAGCTGCGCGCCGCTGGTGGTTGCCGGCCGCCGCCGCGGCCGCACTGGTCCTGGCGGTTGGCGGCTACATCGGCTGGAGCGCCCTGCAAGGCGCCGCCACCTCGCAAACGTACGCCAGCGCCCTTGCGGCGCAACGTCATGTGACGCTTGAAGACGGCACCCGCGTGACGCTGGGCGGCGCGACCCAGCTGAGCACGCGCTTCAGCCGGGGGCGTCGTCTGGTGGAGCTGACCGAGGGCGAAGCCTATTTCGAAGTGATGCACGACGCGGGGCGACCGTTTGAGGTGCGCGCCGGGGACGTGACCATCGAGGACATCGGCACCGCGTTCAATGTTCGCCGCACCGGCAAGTACGTCACTGTCGCCATGGCCGAGGGGCGCGTGCGCGTGGCCGATGCTACCGGCGGCGCCCACAACAGTCTTGAGGCCGTGGCCGGACAGTCGGTGATCTATGACCCCTCGCGTGCGGCCATGAACCTGATCGCCAGCGACCCGGCCAATGCAGCGGCCTGGCGACAAGAGCGACTGGAGTTCGACAACGAGCCGCTGGCGGTCGTCGTGGCCAATATCAATCGCTATCGCGCGCAGCCGCTGCAGATCGCCGATGCCGATCTGAAAGCGCTAACGTTTACCGGTACGGTCAAGACCGACGCCATCGACGACTGGTTGCACGCGCTGCCCCAGGTATTGCCGCTGCAGGTGAATGACAGCGGCGGGCAAACCGTCTTGTCCGATGCGCGTCGAGAACCGGCCCAACGATGACGCCTGCGTGCTGATCGGACAGCCTCTCGAAAGAAAGCGTTCACCCCGGTGACGTGAGCGCACAACAGCCGCTACGCGTGTCAAACTCGCGGTTTTCGCTTGCCATGAAGCGGGGACTATGAGGAAGCGTGCGAAGCTGCTGCTGTCGGGCGGCCTGTGGATGTCTGCGTGCCTGGCGGTGCCGGGCACTTGCATCGCGCGCGCGTCGGTCATGTCGGACGCAGCGCCCATGGATTTCTCGATCCCTGCGCAACCACTCGCCACCGCGCTGATCGCCTTCGGCAAGCAGGCCAATGTGCAGGTGCTCACGGCAGGCTGCACCATCGCGCGCTTTCGCTCGCCCGGTGCCATCGGCAACCTCAGCGCACCGGTGGCGCTGTCGAAGCTGCTGGAAGGCACGGGGCTCGTATACGAATTCACTGATCAGGGCACCGTGGTGGTGACCTTGCCCGCGTCCCCGGGAAACACTGCATCGTCGAAACCACGGCAGGAAGCCAAGCAGCTGACGCCCGTCGAAGCCAATGCCTTGCTCGGGCGCGACGTGGGCTTCAAGGCCTCGCTCACCAGCGTGGGTTCGCGCAACGACGCAGACCTGATCGACGTGCCGCAATCGGTAAGCGTGGTGACGCGTGAGTTGATGGATTCGCAGCAATCGCTCACCGTGGAAGACGCCGTGCGCAACGTGGCGGGCGTGGCCTTCGTCGAAGGCTCCGACGGCCTGCCATTGTTCCAGATCCGCGGTTTCTATACCGGCAACGGCCTGATCGACGGCATGCCGAACAGCAATGCAGGTTCCGGCGACTTTCCGCCCTTGATCGGGCTGGAGCGCGTGGAAGTGATCAAGGGGCCGCAATCGATCCTGGGCGATTCCACCGGCAACAGCTTTGGCGGCCTGGTCAATGTCACCACCAAGCAGCCGCAAAGCGAGCCGGTGCACGAGGTCAGCTACACGCTGGGCCAGCAAGGCATGGTGCAGGCGGGCCTGGATATGACGGGGCCACTGAGCCACGTGTCGGGCCTCACCTATCGACTGGTCATGTCGGGCGATTACGCCGACCGCACGCCGCAGGGTTACCGCAACCGCCGCAGCGGCTATCTCGCGCCGTCGATCGGCTGGACCAGCGGTGGCACGCAGCTGGTGGTGGGCGCGCAGCGCATCGTCAATCGCCTGCCGATACCCGACCACGCGGTGCTGCTGGGCGACACGCTGTCCAGCGCCACGCCGTTCGGCTTGCTCACGGGCAACGAATACGACTACGCCAATTACCAGACCAACCGCCTCTACTACCTGCTCGACCAGCAACTGGGCAACGCCTGGACCTGGCGCAGCCGCGGTCAGTACGTCGAACAGCAGAACGACCTGCAGAGCTGGACGCTGACCAACCCCACGCCGCTCGGCAATGTCTCGCCGTTCGCCGAAGCCTATCGCTACAACGACACCTACTACTCGCTGCAGAACGATTTCATCCGCGTGTTCGGCACCGGCCCGGTGACGCATACAGTGACGCTGGGCATGGACTATTCGCGTTCGCGCGTAGGGCACACCGACGACTTCTGGCATTCGTACAACAACGGTGTCTACAACCTGTTCAGTGACGCCGCGCTGCCGCGCGTCTCCGCGGTCGTGCAGCCAGAGGACAACGTTCCGCTGACGGGCACGCCGTGGTCGGTGGATAACGGGCTGTTCCTGCAGGATCAGCTGGCGCTGGGCGAGCGCTGGGACATGCTGGTGGGCTTGCGCCGTTCCGCCTACGAAGTGTCGACCACCGACGAGCAAGGCAATCCTTGGACGCCCAAGCGCATCAAGTGGGTGCCCAACGCGGGCATCGTCTATAAGCTGACTCCCGATGTCGCGGTCTACGGCTTCACCAGCAATGGCTTCCAGCCGTTGTCGTACCTGGGCGAAAATGGTCGCCCGCTGGTGCCGGCACTGTCACGCCAGCTGGAAACAGGCGCCAAATTCAACCTGTTCCATGAACAGGCGTGGCTGACGGTGTCGCTCTACCGCATCATGCTCGACCACAGCTACCTGTTTCTCGAAGCCATGCCGAACGTCGCCAGCTTCGGGCCGGGCCAGACCAACCGCGGCGTGGAGATCGAGTTCTCCGGTCGCGTGTCGCCGGGACTCGATATCAGCAGCAGCTACACCAACGCACAAATCAGCAACCACGACGGCACGCAGCCGACCGGTGCGCCGCGGCAGCGCTTCAACCTGTGGGCCAGCTACTGGTTCCAGGGCAGCATGCTGCAGGGTTGGGGCATCGCCGGTGGCGTGCAGGCGCGAGGCCGATCGCTGGGGCAGAGCGTCGACTATTCCACTTACTACGATTCACCGGGTCAGGCGGAAGTGGATGCCAACGTGTCCTATCGCACCGATCGCTGGCGCATGACGCTGGGCGTCAAGAACCTGTTCGCGCGCGACCTGTATTCGGCCGACTTCAACGAAACCTATGTACCGTTGCGCACGCATCGCAGCGTGATGCTGTCGGGCACCTACGACTTCTGATCGTTGCCCACGAAAAACCCCGGGAGTTGCCTCCCGGGGCCTGGGTTTACATCGTGCGTAGCGACTTACTGCTGGGCGGCGGCCGGAGCGGCTGCCTCGGTCTTGCCAGCGTCGGTCTTGGTGGCGTCCGTCGCCGCGGCCTTGGTTTTGTGGCCGCTGTGCTTGGCCGTCTTGTGCGCAGTGTCGGTGGTCTTGCTGGCGGCCTGATCGGTAGCCTTGGCCGTGTCCTTCGCTGCCGCGCCGGCGGTGGTCGCGCTGGCTTCGGTCTTCGTCGCTGCAGCGGCGTCCTGTGCAAACGCGGGAACGGTCAGGACGGAAGCGGCAGTGACAAGGAGAGCGGCGAGCATGGTCTTGCGCATGAGGTAAACCTCCAGTGTGGGAATGCCAGCGAAGGCGTTGCTTCGTGGCTGGAATCGAAGCTAGATGCACATCGCCATACCGAAGCTGAACCGAACAGGCTCCCTTTAGCGCGCAGACAGATCGCTGAATCTTCGTTATGAAGCGTTGCAGAAAGCGTTTTCACACGGCTTGAAAAGCGTGGAAAACAGCCGCCACGCTCATTTCGTTTGGACGTCCATTCGAACGGCGGCGTTAGAATGCCGTTATTGCCTGGCGCCGGCCGACTCGACCTCACCCGATCGGTCCAGTGGCGCCTCCTCGATCAAGCCTGCCGTCTGCGCCTCTGCCTTGGGCCAGAGCGCGTCGAGCTTGCCCTTCATGCGCAGCAGGGCGACGTTGGCCATATCGTCGTCTTCCTGATGCTCGGAGTTGTCTTCGGCTTCCGGCGGCGCGCCGGGTGCATGGGTCAGCGTGGCCAGTTGCGGAGCAATCACCTGGGTCAGCGCGAAATAGGCATCGTCACGCACACCGGCCTGCGCCAGCAGGCGACCGGGCAGCATCCATGAGGCCAGCGCCTCGTGCTTTGCCGGCGCGGGATTGCGTGGACTGACCAGCAGCCAGGCGCCGGCCTGGCTGAGCATGTCCTTGCCATCGACGAAGCCGGCGGTGTTGTAGGTATCGGTCAGCGCAGGGAGATGATCGCCATAGAACAGCAGCAGTGTGGGGCGCTCGCGCTGTGCGAGCAGTTCCGCCAGGCGGCCCAGCTCCTGGTCGGCGTGACGCATGTGGTACAGATAAGTCTGCAGCTCGAGCTTGTTCTGGCCGGTGATGCCATCGGGTACGGCGATCGCGTCGCGCTCGGCCGTGTGCACCGGAGCCACGTCATAGGGGCCGTGTGCCTCGATGCTGATGGCAAATACGAATTGAGGCGGCCCCGCATTCTTGAGCTGCGTCATGATTTCATCGGTCATCGCGCTGTCGGCCATGTACTGACCGTCCATCGCCGCATGGGTGGGGAAGGACGAGCGCGAGACGAAGCGGTCGAAACCCATCGCCTGGAACGCGGTGTTGCGATTCCAGAAGCGCGGGTCGTTGCCATGCACGGCGACCGTCTCGTAGCCATGCGAGCGCAGCACGCGCACCATGCTCGGTACTACCTTGTGATTCATCTGCAGATACGGGAACTGCATGTCGTCGAAATAGCGCAGCGACAAACCCGTCAGCACTTCGAACTCGGTGCGGATGGTGCCGCCGCCAAAGGTGGGCACATGCAACGGGCCGCTCTCTCCCTGCGCAGCGAGGCGGTGAAAATTCGGCGCGAGGTCGGCGTGCTCGTAGCCCTTCATGATCGACGGATCGAAGAACGACTCGCTCTGCACCACGACGATGTCCGGTTCCTCGCCGTTGTTGCGTACTGGTGCCTGCAGATACGTGCGTAGCGCAAGATCGGAGCGTTCGATCAGCTGCAGTGCTGCCGCAGGGTCAGGCTTCTTGCGCGCATGACCCTGTTGCAGATGAAACATCATCAGCGAACTGACCAGGCCCGAATGGTCGGCGGTGGCCGTGGCGGACCAAGGTTCCATCCACAGATGGTGACCGCCATAGAGCTTCATCCAGCCAGGCAGGCCTGCGAGGAGCGTGCCCATCAGCAACAGCAAGGCCACGCCGGAAACCAGGCGCTTGCCACGCGTGCGGCGCGCGAACATCGGCGGTTCGATCCGCCATGCGACGACGATGATGGCCACCGCGGCCAGCAGCGCCAGATAGGGCCAGGGGCTAGCCGGCAGATAGGTGCCCAGCAACTTCAGGCCGCCGCGTCGCAGCTGGCCCAGCATGCGAAAGTCCGCGGGCATCAGCGGCGTGTTGAGGTTGCTCACTTTCAGCGAGTTGATGGCGTAGATCAGCGTCTGCAGCAGGAAGGCAAGGCCGAACGACAGGCATGCCCGGCGGCTCAATACCAGCAGCAGCGATGCCAGCAGCAGGCCGGGCAGCGCATTGGCGATGAGGAAGATCGGCTGGTTGAGCGCCTGCATCGGGCCTACGCCGATACCGCCGTCGACCATCCCGGTCAGTAGCGTAAAAACGACGCCCAGCGCGAACACCATCGCAAGCCGGGCGGGCAGTGAGCGCGCGCGCAGCGCGGCTGGAGTCGTTGAGGTGGTCATGGCACCCTGTGGGCTGGCTGTCATGGCTCGGAAACGGGAATGTAATGTCCTGGATCTGAACCATTTGTTGGTGGAACGGGCCTGTGTCCCGTAACTGCCTCTATGGCAACGCCCGATGCGTCGTCAGCGTGCACGCCGTCGGCAAAGAGTGCGGTATCTGGTCATGCGCCGGTCATACTGCGGAACCTTGGCTTGAGTGTGCGCGCGGCAAGGCGCAGGACTCTGCGGCAAAATGATCGGATGACTGTGATCCATAGGCCCACCGAATCCCCGGCGCTGCGTGCGCTGATCGACGATCGCTACCGCGACCTGATCGCGCGATGCCGCCAGATGGGCGTGCCTTTGCATGACGATGCCGGCGTGGCCGAACGCATTCGGCGCACCTTGCTCGCCAGCGACTTCGCCTTCGATACCTGGCTGCGCCAACCGCAGCTGCTTGCGCCGCAAGGACTTGAACGCCTGCGCTCGGGCAGCGATGCCAGCGCACGAATCGATGCGCTGAAGCTTGCCGACGACGAGGCGGCCTGCCTGACGCAGCTGCGACGCTTTCGTCACGCCGAGGCATTGCGCCTGGTGTTCCGCGATGTGAACGGTCTCGATGAATTGCCCGAGACCCTGTCCGCCACCAGTGTGCTCTACGAAGTGCTGCTGGCCTCGTCGCTGCAATGGTCCGAACGCGTGCTGGCTGATCGCTATGGGCATAGCCGCAGCCACGACGGCGAACTGCAGCGCATGGTGGTGGTGGGTTTTGGCAAGCTCGGCGGCAGCGAGCTGAACTTCTCGTCCGACATCGACCTGGTGCTCGCCTATCCGCACAGCGGGCAGAGCGACGGCACGCGTACGCTCGACAACAGCGAATACTTCGTGCGCCTCGCGCGCCAACTCGTGCGCCTGCTCAACGAGCCGACGGTCGACGGCATCTGCGCGCGCGTGGACCTGCGCCTGCGTCCGTTCGGCAATGCCGGCCGGCTGGCCTTGCCGTTTTCGGCGATGGAGCAGTACTACCAGAGCGAAGGACGCGACTGGGAACGCTATGCATGGATCAAGGCGCGCCCCGTGGCCGGCGATCGCCATGCGGGCAAGGAGCTGCAGGATTTGCTGCGTCCCTTTGTCTATCGCAAATACCTCGACTACACCGCCTTCGCGGGCTTGCGCGAGATGAAGTCGCTGATCGACGCGGAAGTAGCGCGCAAGGATCTGGCCGACAATCTCAAGCTTGGCCCCGGTGGCATCCGCGAGATCGAATTCATCGTCCAGCTGGTGCAGTTGATCCGCGGCGGTCGCGAACCCAGCCTTCGCGTGCGCGGCCTGCTACCCGCGCTTACCGCCTGCGAGGCACGCGGCCATATCAGCGCGGCGCGTGCGCGCGAGTTGCGCGAAGCCTATGTGTTTCTGCGGCGCGTGGAAAATCGCGTGCAGATGTTGCGCGACGCGCAGACGCACGATATTCCGGCAGACGCACTCAGCCGTGAACGCATCGCGCTCGGCCTTGGCCTTGGCAGCTGGGAAGAGCTGGAAGAGCAGCTTGCGGCCCATCGCGCCAAGGTCAGCGAGGAATTTGCCGAAGTGCTGATGCCGCAGGGCGGACGGACGGCAGCAGCGCCGGTGGCCGACGTGGCCCTGTGGCAGCAGGCGTGTGCCGAATCGCTGAATGCCGGCGTGATGGAATCGTCCGGCTTCACGCCAGGCGGCGAAGCGGCCGAAGCCTTGCTGAAACTGAGCCAGGCCGCATCTGTGCGAGCCATGTCACAGCGTTCGCGCGAGCAGCTCGACCGTCTCATGCCGCAGCTGCTGGCCGTGGCGCGCAACAGCGTGGCACCCGTGGCCTGCCTGCTTCGTCTGTGTCGGCTGGTGCAGGCGGTGGCGCGGCGTTCGTCCTATCTTGCCTTGCTCGAAGAGCAGCCTGCGGCGCGTCTGCGCCTGGCGCGTTTGTTTGCCGAAAACGCCTTCCTTGCCGAGCGCGTGATTGCGCAGCCCTTGCTGCTGGACGACGTGCTCGACCCTCGCATCGATCAGCTTCCACTTAAACGCGCCGACATCAGCGCGGAAATCACCCGCGTGCTGGCGACACTGGACGAACGCGAGGCCGAGGCGGAGCTCGAACGCCTCAACGAATTCAAGGCAAGCGTGGCGTTTCGCCTGGGTCTGGCTTTTAGTGATGGTCGCGCCGATGCCGTCGCCACGGCGCGACGCCTGGCGGTGCTGGCCGAATCCATCGTGCTGGCGGTCACCGCGTTGGCCGAGCGCGAACTTGCTGCCCAACATGGTCGCCTGCCCGGCGACGGCATCGGCTTTGCAGTGCTCGGATACGGCAGCCTGGGCGGCGAGGAGCTTGGTTTTGCATCCGACTTGGACCTGGTCTTCGTCTACGACAGCAAGCGCGCGCACGCGATGAGCGATGGTGCGCGTCCGCTGGAAGGTTCGCGCTGGTATCAGCGCCTCGCGCAGCGCGTGATGAACTGGCTGACCGTGCTCACCCGCGCAGGCCGCCTGTATGAAGTGGATACGCGCCTGCGGCCCGACGGCTCCAAAGGCTTGCTGGTGAGCAGCCTCGATGCATTCGAGGCCTACCAGAAGAGCCGCGCCTGGACCTGGGAACACCAGGCGCTGCTGCGTGCTCGTCCGATCGCGGGCGACGCCGCACTGCACGCCGATCTCGCCACGGTGCGCCGCGACGTGCTGGCGGTGCCGCGCGAACGCGCCTCCGTCTTGCAGGAAGTCAGCAGCATGCGCCAGCGCTGGCGGGCGGAACGCGATCGCTCCGATGCGCAGCTATTCGATCTCAAGCAAGGTCATGGCGGCCTGCTCGACATCGAGTTCGCGCTGCAGGGCCTGGTGCTGGCGCATGCGTCGGAACGTCCCGCCTTGCTCAATATCACCGCCAACGCCGGCTTGATTGAAGCCTGCCGTAACGCCGGCCTGCTCGATGGCCGACAGGCCGGCGTGTTCGCCGAAGCGCATGCAGAGCTATTGCATCGCGCACTGGCCTGTACGCTCGACCTGCGCTCGCGCATCGCACCTCGCGATGGCGAACTGGATCGCCTCAGCAGCAGCGTGCAAGAAGTGACGACGGAGCTGGGATTCCGCTTCTGATGAAGCTCAGGCCGCCTCGTTCTGCCTGAGCACGATCAGCTCGCGCAGCGTGGCGGCAATGGTGCCGGTGATGCGCAGCGGTGGCACCGGGGGCGTATCGCCGGCATCCAGCGAATGCAGCAGCCCGGCGTCGCGCAGGGCGCGGTGAAAGCGCTCGAGTTTGTCGGGCAGCGAGCCCATCACGAAGGTATGCACCGGGCAACCCACAGCGCAGGCTTCGGACAGCATATTGACCGAGTCGGGCGTGACCACCAGGCGGTCGGCCCAGCCCAGCACGCCAGGATAGGGATTGCCGCCGTCGTCATTGCCGGCCCATACAAGCCCGGGCACATCGCCCAGGCCCTGGCGCATGCGCTCCACCAAGTCTGCTGGCGTGCGCCGCGAGGCCAGCACCAACAGGCTGCCGCCGTCCTGGCGGCGTCGCGCGTGCAGGCCGCTGATCAACTGGTCGATATAAGCCTCGTTGAACGTCACACCCTTGCGCGGTCCGCCCAACAGGACGCCTATCCGCGGCCGCGGCAGTGCTGCGAAGGCAGGATCGGCCTCGCGGCCATCTTGCAGCCAGGCCTCGTCCACAGGATTGAGCGAACCGAGTGGGCGGATCACGTTGCGGCCGGTCAGTTGGTCGTGCTGGGGCGCGATCACCGTGTCCCAGTGCGCAGGATCGATCCGCGGATCAAGGATCTGCACGGTGTAGCAGGCGCCACCGCTGAGCGAGCGCAGCAAGCGGGTGTAAAGCGCGGCGGATCGTCCGCAGCCGATAGCCACGGCTGGCCACGGTGGCGCGAACTGCTGGCGCTGGATGGGATCGAGCGCCAGCCGGGCGCCAAGGGTGAGATGAGGCGCCAGCCACGACCAGGGCGCCGCGGGCGCGAGCTGCAGGTGCCGCACGGGCATCTCCAGCAACTCGGCCAGCGCCAGCGCCTGGCGCTGGTTGCCGGCCGCGCCATCCGTGATGACCCAGCAGTCGCCGCGCGGCTTCAGCATGGTCCTGGCCGCCGGATTGTTTCCCTGGACGGTACAGTTCGTTCCATTGGCCTGGGTCCTGTTTGACTGCGACCCCGCTTACACTGGGGGTCGTTGCGCCGCTGCCGGCGCGCCATGCACACAGGATACCCATGAGCGAGAAGCTTTCCGAGGCGACCTTCGACCAATTGTTTCGCACGGCGCGCACGTATAACGCGTGGCTGCCGAAGGAAGTGACCGACGAGCAGTTGCACGCGATCTACGAACTGGCCAAGTTCGGCCCGACCAGCGCCAATTCCTCGCCGATGCGTGTGGTCTTCGTGAAATCCAAAGAGGCCAAGGACAAGCTCGCGCCGTTCCTGTCTGACGGCAATCGCGCCAAGACTTTGGCCGCGCCGGTCACCGCCATCGTCGGCACCGACCACGAGTTCTACGAAAAGCTGCCCCACCTGTTTCCGCACGCCGATGCGCGCAGCTGGTTTGCCGGCAATCAGCCGCTGATCGATATCACCGCCTTCCGCAACGGTTCGCTGCAGGGCGCCTACCTGATGCTTGCCGCGCGCGCGGTAGGCCTGGATTGCGGCCCCATGTCCGGCTTCGACAATGCCGGCGTGGATAGCGCCTTCTTTGCGGGCACCACGGTGAAGTCCAACTTCCTGGTCAACATCGGCTATGGCGATGCCAGCCGCGACCTGTTCCCGCGCAGCCCGCGCCTCTCGTTCGAAGAAGCTTGCCGGATCGCCTGACGCCTTCACCGGCACCGGTCCGACAACCCCCAACCCAATGGAGATTCAACCCATGCGTGCACTTCGTTACCTCGTTCTTGCTGGCCTGATCAGCGCTGCCGTGTCCGTCCAGGCCGCCCCGGTGACCTACAAGATGGATCCGGGCCACACCATGGTCCTGTTCAGCTGGAACCACTTCGGTTTCTCCAACCCCACGGCCAACCTCGGCCTGGGCGACGGCACCATCGTGTTCGACGACAAGGACGCCTCCAAGTCGTCCGTCAACGTCACCCTGCCGCTGGCCAACCTCGACACGCATGTGAGCGCGCTCGACGAGCACCTGAAGAAGCCGGATTTCTTCGACGCCGACAAGTACCCGACCGTCACCTTCAAGAGCACCAAGGTGCAGGCCGCTGGCGGCAACAAGTACAAGGTCACGGGTGACCTGACCGTGCACGGCGTGACCAAGCCGGTGACGCTGGACGCCACGCTCAACAAGAGCGGCGAGCATCCGATGATGAAGACGGCGACGGTGGGCTTCGACGCCACTGCCACGCTGAAGCGTTCTGATTTCGGCGTGGGTGCTTACGTGCCGAACGTCAGCGACGAGATCAAGGTGCGCATCACGACCGAGGCTTCGGTGCCGAAGGCCGACGCCGCCAAGTAAGCCCAACGCTGGGCATGAGCAGGCCCGCGCTTACGGCGCGGGCCTGTTCTTTTTTAGGCTCAGCGATTGCTGACGCCTTCGTCTTTCAGCGCCGACAGCTTGTCCAGGTCCATATCGTTCACGGCCCGCTTCAAGTCGTCCATGCTGGCGCCGCTGCCGCTCGCCTTGACCGAGAAACGGTTGGCGACGATCACGCCGAATTCGCCCGTCTTGGCCTGCGAGTCCCACGCTTCGTGGACTAGCCGCTCGTGCTCGGTATAGGTCTTCTCGTAACCGTGGTCGCTCTGTTGCTCGGTCGAATGAGCCACCGCGCTGGCCATGGCCATCATGCCGCGCATATTGCCGGTGTCGGCCAGCTCGATCTTGATGTTGCGGTCTTTGCCGTCGCTGTAGTTGGCGTACGCGGTCGAGATCTGCATGCCCACCGCGCCGGAGCGTTGCGCGTTGAAGTCGCTCCGTTTCATGCCATCGAGCTCTTCGGGCAGGAAGCCGCGCAAAGTCTCGGGTGACAGCGACACGGCCACCGTTTTGCCGAGCGGGTTGTCCGCATCGACGGTCGCCGTGCTGCCATCGCTACGGGTTGCATGTATGCCGGCCATCGACGCGCCGGTGAGCGCCGCGGTCCCGATGATGCCGGTCATGATCAAGCCCACGATCCAGCTCAGCACAATGCCGATGATGACGATGACCGCGGTGTAGCCACCGGCCCGTTCGGGTGGGCAGCGCATCGTATGCGGCAGTCCGAGATAGAGCAGGTAGATGCCGTAGATCACGCCGGCGATCGCCACCAGCCAGCCGAGCCACGGAATGATGATGGCGATGCCGGCGACCCAGCCGGCCGTCCAGGCATAGGCCACCGTCTTGAGCGCCTGCACGGAATCCTTGCTGCCGCCAAAACTCGGCGCAAACGCATTGACGATCAGTGCGACCAGATAGACCACCACCAGGGTCAGCAGGTAGTGCAGGACCAGGCCGAGCAAGCCCAGGCCCAGCGGCGTATGCAGGTGCATGCCCCAGCCGCCGTGGCCGATCAGGCTGCCGCGAATGAAGTAGGCGATCACCGGTAGGGCGGCGACGATGCAGATGTAGTTGCGGAACAGGCCGCCGACGGTAGCGGGCTCGGCGGCGATCACCGGCCACTCGGTCAGTGGCGAACTGAGGATGGCCTTGATGCGACTGAAGATCTTTCCGAAGTCCATGACGGCTCCTGCTTCAGGATGTGCCAGTTTCCGCCATCCACCGGCTGTCGGATCGCGGACCGTTCGTTCCCCATGCGCGACGGGCATTCTCGGCCGCCGGGGAAGCCCCCGACATTGGTCGCCCGCACTATGCCCTAGGTCGCAGTCCGCCGCCCGCCGCGTCGCGATGTGGGATTGGCCTGCTAACATGGTGGGTCTGGTGTCCTGATGGAGTTTGACCCCATGTCGCGTTCCCCTGCGGCTGCCCCGCTGATCCCGGCGAATGCCGAAAATCGTTACGAAGTGACGCGCTCGGACCTTCCGCTGTCCTGTCCGATGCCCGGCATGGCGCTGTGGAACTCCCATCCGAAGGTCTATTTGCCGATCGTAGAGGACGGTGGTGAATCCACATGTCCTTATTGCGGCGCGCATTACGTGCTTCGCGACTGACTTCGACCTCGAAAGTTACAACTGAAACCATATCGGCCGCGCATTTCGGCACGATTGCTGCTTGCCTCTAGGAATGAAGGCACCTTTCGAACAAATCATGTCAGCAATCGCTACACCAGCGCGGTCTCTGACCGTGGTCCAGCTGATCCCTGCCCTGCAATCGGGTGGGGCGGAGCGGTCTGCGCTGGAGATTGCCCGTGCTCTGGTTCAGGCCGGCCATCAGTCCATCGTGATTTCCGCCGGTGGCCGCATGGTGTCGCAGCTGGAAGCCGAAGGTAGCCGCCACATCACGCTGGATATCGGTCGCAAGTCGCTGGGCACCTTCATGAAGGTTGGCGCGCTGCGCAAGCTGCTGCGCGAGCTCAAGCCCGACATCGTGCATGCCCGTTCGCGCCTGCCGGCCTGGCTGGGCTGGTGGGCCATCAAGGGCATGAAGCCGGCGCCGCACTTCGTGACCACCGTGCATGGCCTCAATTCGCCGGGCCGCTACAGCGCCATCCTGCTGCGCGGCGAGCGCGTCATTGCCGTATCGCAGACCCTGCGCGACTTCATGCTCAGCCATTACCCGTGGCTGGAACCGGCTCGCGTGCGGGTGATCCCGCGCGGCATCGATCCCGACGCTTTTCCCTACGGTCATCGGCCGGACGACAACTGGGTCAAGGCATTCTTTGCCGAGTTTCCGGCGCTCGCCGGCGGCCCGCTGCTGACCCTGCCGGGACGCGGCACGCGCCTGAAGGGCCATCACGACGCCATCGAACTGGTGGCCGAGCTCAAGCGTCGCGGCATCGACGTGCGCCTGCTGTTGCTGGGCGTGATCGAGTCCGGTCGCGAGGCCTACGTGGAAGAACTGCGTCATCTCGTGCGCACGCGCGGACTGGAATCGCAGGTGGTGATGACGCCGCCGCGTTCTGATGTGCGTGATATCTACGCCGTCTCGTCGCTGGTGCTGCAGTTGTCGAACAAGCCCGAATCGTTTGGCCGGACGGTGATCGAGGCGCTGTCGCTGTGCCGCCCGGTGCTGGGCTATGCACACGGTGGCGTGGGCGAGCTGCTGGCCGAGCTGTATCCGGCCGGCCGCGTGCCGCCCGCCGACCGCGAGCGACTGGTGGAACGCGCCGCCGAGTTGCTGCGCGTGGCGCCGCCTATCCCGATGCTGCAGAACTACCGCCTCACCGACATGCAGCAGGCCACCCTGGCCCTGTACGACGAGCTCACTGCGGCCTGACGCAGGCTCGTTGCAGTCTCGCCGTTGCTTCAGTCCTACCGTCATTCCGGCCTGCGCCGGAATGACGGTGAGGGAGATGAGCCGCCAGGCGGGATTCTGCGCAGCCTCGAAGCTCCCCGCCAATCGCAGCGGCTCACTACAATGCGCGCATCATCCTGACTGACTGACGCATGAGCCCTGTCGCTGCATTCCTGAAGGCCGCCCTGCGTTCTCCCCTGCTGCCGTTCTGGCTGGTGATCGCCCTGTTGCCGTTCGGGCGCAGCGCTGAGCTGGGTACCTTTCTCTGCCTGATCGGCGTGGTGTTGCTGTTCGTGCGCCATCCGTCCGCGTTGCGCGAGCACGCTGGCGCACGGCTGTTGCTGTGGCTGCTGGCAGCGTATGTGGGAGCCGCGCTGATCTCCTCGGTGGACTCACTGGCGCCCGGCAAGAGCTGGAGCACGGTGGCGGCGCTGCTGCGCTACGTGCCGTTGGGCTTGTACGCCTGCTTTGCCATCCGGCGCCAAGACAAGCTCGACGCGCTCTATCTGGCCACTGCCGCCGTCGTGGCTTTCTGGGCACTCGACGCCTGGGTGCAGGCTCTGACCGGCTGGAGCCTGGGTGGGCACGCCGAGCCCGAGCGCATCTCCGGCATCTTTGGCGCCGCGAACCTGAAACTTGGCCCATCGCTGTCGGTGCTGTCGCCGTTTGTGCTGTGGGTGGCGCTGCGGCGCTACGGTCTCAAGGGGCTGCTCCTTGCCTTCGTGCTGTTGCTGGGCCCGGTGCTGATGTCGGGTTCGCGTGCATCCTGGATTTGCTACGCCGTCGTCGCTCTGGGTTTTGCCTGGCGGGTGACCGGCTCGCCTTTGCGATTCGTTGGTGCCGCCACTGCCTTGGCGGCTGTGATCCTGCTGGCCGGCGGTGTCGCCTGGAAAACCTCCGAGCGCTTCCAGTTGCGCATGGACCGCACGCTGGAGGCGCTGCACGGTTCGGACAAATCGCTCGATTGGGCGCTCAGCGGCCGCCTGGATATCTGGCGCACCAGCGTGGCGATGTTCGAGGGGCATCCGATCAACGGCGTCGGCGTGCGCGCGTACCGCTATGCGTATCCCACCTATGCGCCAGCCAATGATCGCTTTGTCGTCACCGCCGATGGCTGTGGCGTTGGCGAAGGCGCCTGCCATGCCCATCAATGGCTGCTCGAGGTCCTCACGGAAACCGGTGCGCTCGGGATGGCCTGCTGGCTGGCGGCGATCGCCTGGGCGGTCGTTATGTGGCGCAGAGTGGGCGCCGCTGCGCGTACGCGCGCCTTCCCGGCCACACTCGCCCTTGGCGCGATGCTGTTCCCCCTCAACACCCATCTGGCGTTCTATTCCGCGTGGTGGGGCTTGTTGTTCGCCTGGCTGCTGGGCCTGTGGTGCGCGGCTCTCTATGTGCACCGCGCGTCGCAAGGAGCTGCCGCATGACGCGAGAGCCGCTGTCGGTGGTGGTGATCACTTTCAATAATGCGGACACGCTCGATGCGTGCCTCAGCCGCGTCGATTGGGCCGACGAAATCGTCGTGCTCGACTCGGGCTCGACCGACGACACCGTCGCGATCGCACGTCAACATGGCGCCCGTGTCGCCGTGCATCCGTTCGACGACTACGGCCCGCAGAAGCAGCGCGCCTATGACATGGCCAGTCACGATTGGATCTTGAACCTCGACGCGGACGAGCTCCTCTCGCCCGGCACGCGCGAGGAAATCGAGCGCGCCCTGCAGCAGCCCAGCCATGCCGGTTTCCGGCTGCCGCGACGCGAGCGCATGTTCTGGACAGTGCAGCACCGCTGGAGTTGGCGCAACGGCCATCTACGCTTGTTCGACCGCCGTCGAGGCGGCATGAACGATGTCGAGGTCCATTCGGCGGTGGAGGTACGCGGCCCGGTGAAAACCCTGCGGCGGGCAGACTTCGTCAATGACGGCGACGGCGATATCGCCACGCGCGTGGAAAAGATCAACCGCTACACCACCGGCATGGTGGCCTACAAACTGCGCACGCGGCAGCGCTTTACCGGGTTGCGCATGGTGTTCTACCCGCCGGTGTTCTTCCTGCGGCAATACATCGGCAAGCGCTACTTCCTCAACGGCTGGGCCGGTTTCATCGCCAGCGTCACCGGTGCGTTTTACGCCTTCCTCAAATACGCGAAGTTGCACGAGGCGAGGGAACAGGCATCGCGCAAATCGCGCAGTGAAGAGCGTTAGTCGCGCGACGCGAGCGTTTCTTTGCGATGGGATGCCGGCAAAATTCAGCGCGCATTTAGCTTGCTGTACGGCCGGCCGCAAACTCTTGCATGCCGAAATTACTTTCACGGAATGCCCGCTCCAGCACAGCCGCCATCGCGTCGTGAATCGTTCGTCAATTCCGCTTTTTAGACGAACGAAATTGCGCGCACAGGGTCATGCTCGGCCTATTGCTGATACAACGCGCGAGTACGCTGCAACGCGATGATTTGAATGGCGTGCATGAAGTCGTCACGATCCAGCGCACGTTTTCGCGTCGCTCTCGTTGTGGCCCGGGCAAACGCCTTCCACACTCGCCTGGTTTTCGTGGGATGTCATCGCGAGCAGGTTTTCTAGCTCCCTCTCGCGCCGTTCTAGGGTGACGTTTACTGCAATGGGATCGTGTCGCCAGTGTGGCGGCGCGACGGGCGACTTCGCTTTACGCACAGCGCGAATCTCAAAGGAGGTCATGCAGGGGAAACAGCTGTGGCTGATCGAAAACGGGGGGCTTGTTCTCAATGGATCGCATCAGGGAGACATTGCATGAAACACGAGCACCTGAACCTGCTAGGGGCCATGACCCTGGCCCTCGCAGGCTTGCCGGTGGTGGCATCGGCACAATCGAACACCGCGCAAAACGCAGCGCTGGCTGGCATCAACACGACCGAGGCGCCCAGGGTGACGCAGGCGGTCGATAGCCGCGCGACATCCACCTTGCAACGCAGTCATCTGAGCCTGGTCGACCGCGCCACGCCGGCCAAGGCAGTGGACGACGCGGCCGCGATGAATCACATGAACCTGATCCTGCAACGCAGCGCCAAGCGGCAAGCTGCACTGGATGCATTGATATCCGCCCAGCACGATCCGGGCTCGTCGAAGTTCCGCCAATGGGTGACGCCCGAGCAGTTCGGCCAGACCTTTGGCGTATCCGACGCTGACATTGCCGCCACCAGCGCATGGCTGAAATCGCAGGGCTTCACGGTCAATGGCGTCTATCCGAACAAGATGCAGATCGACTTCAGCGGCAACGCTGGGCAGGTGAAGCGCGCGTTCCACACGCAGATGAACCAGTACACCATCAACAAGGCGGCGCACGTGGCCAATGCCAGCGACATCAGCATTCCACAGGCGCTGCAAAGCGTGGTGGCGGGCGTCGCCGGCCTCAACGACATCCATCCTCAGGCACAGCACACGGCGCCGAAGCTGGGCCAGTTCGATGCGAGTTCGCAGCGCTTCAAAGTGCAGCAGCCCAAGACGGCCGCAGCGGGCATCACGCCGCAAGCCGTCAGCTTCACCAATGGCTCGCGCGGCCTGGTGCCGTACGACATGGCGAAGATCTATGGCACCGACAAGCTCTATGCGAGCGGGCTGACCGGTAGTGGCATCACCATTGCACTGGTCGAAGACAGTTCGATGGTGCCTGATGACTGGACCAACTTCGTCAGCCAGTTCGGGCTGACCAGTTACGGCGGCACGTTCCAGCAAATCCAGCCGCAGGCGACCGGCTTTACCAACTGCATCGACCCGACCATCAACTTCCCCGGCGAAGACGACTTCGAGGCCTTGCTCGATGCCGAATGGTCGACGGCGATGGCGCCTGGCGCCAACATCTGGCTGGCCAGTTGCGACGATTCCAATGCCACCAACTTCTTCGGTGGCGTGGTCACGGCAGCGACCAATCTGATCAATGGCAGCAACCGTCCCAACATCATCAGTGCCAGCTACGGATACGGCGAAGGCTTCGTCGATGCACCGAGCAAGGCGGCGATCGACCTGATGTGGGCGCAGGCGGATGCGGAAGGTATTTCCGTGTTCGTATCCAGCGGCGATTCGGGCTCCAACCCGAGCTTCAACGGCTTCTTCATCAATGGCGCGGGCATCGATGCGAATGCGTTTGGCACCTCGCCCAATGACACCGTGGTCGGCGGCACGGATACGGCCGACATACTCGACGGCAGCACGAAGAAGTATTTCAGCCCGACCTTCAACGCCCAGTACGGCTCGGCGCTGTCGTATGTGCCGGAAATTCCGTGGAACGAATCCTGCGGCAATGAGGTAGCAGCAAAGTCGCTTGGTTATGCGACGTCGCTGGCGTTCTGCAAGGCGTATCTGCAGTTCGATCCCAATGGTTACTACATCACCTCCGAATCGGGCAGCGGCGGCCCGTCCTCGGTCAATGCCAAGCCCGCCTGGCAGCGGCTGGTCTACAACACCGCGAAGGATCAGTCGCGCGACGTACCCGACGTGGCCTTGTTCGGTGGTTCGTACGGCGGTTCGACCTGGGTGATCGTGTGCTCCTACTACTATCCCTGCACACCGGGATTCACCGGTAGCACGGCGCTAATCGGTGGCACGTCGCTGTCGTCGCCGATGTTCGCCGGCATCCAGGCCCTGATCGACCAGGGCCTCGAGGCCAAGGGCTTGTCGCCGAACCAGGGCAATGCGGCGCCGACGCTCTACACGCTCGCTGCCGATGAGTACGGTGGCCCGAAGGGCGCACAGCCTGCCACGCTGGCGACCTGCAACTCGGACAATGGCGCCAAGGGCACCGGCAAGTGCGTGTTCCACAATGTCACGCGGGGCAGCATCGCCACGCAATGCGTGCAGCAATTGCCGGACGTGGTGACGCCCGACTGCTACTACTACGGCACGCTGCCGAACTCCTACCTCGGGGCGATCCAGGTGGGCCTCACCTCAAGCAATGCCAACAAGTACAACGCCAACACGGAAGCGTTTGCGGCACAGGCGGGCTGGAGCTTTGCGTCTGGCCTGGGATCGGTCGACGCCAACAACCTGCTGAAGGCGTGGAAGGCCTTCGTCAACGTGAAGTAAGGGGAGTCCCTCGACATCCCCGGCGTTGCGCCGGGGATGTTGTTGCTGAGGTCAGGCTGCCTGCGATAGCGGCAGCGGCTGGTCGCGCAGCGCCGCCAGCAGGCGCGCGCAGGCTTCGCGACGAAGCATTTCGCGGCGTCGGAACGCGGAGCGATGCTTGCTCTCGACCTGCAGTTCGCTGCGCTCGGGCTCAGTGGCCGGCAGGGCGAAGAAACCGTCCGGCTGCAGCACGCCCTGGCACTCTTCCCAGAAACTGTCGTAGTCGGCCTTGATCTTGTCTGCTTCGCCTGCGAACGGATGCGCGAGGTTGCTGACTCCGCGGATCTGCGTGGCGCCGGCAAACGAGCCAAAGGCGAGCAGCAGCGAATGCAGCAGGTTCTTCGGGCGCAGTCCGTAGCATTGCTTGGTCAGTTCGCGCACTGCTTCGCGCCCCAGTTCAGCGGCGGCGCCCTGCAGGCAACCAATCAGCAGCGTGCGGCCTTCATCGGTGATGCTGAAGATGGCCGACGACAACACCTGGCCCTGCGTGTTGCTCAGGCACAGCGCCAGCTCGCCTTCGCGGCTGCGACCGGTCGGACGACGCAGTTCCAGTTGCAGCTCGCTGCTGTCTTTCAGTGCGAGCGTTCCCCAGCGATAGCTGCCAAGCAGGTAAACCGCGTCCACCATCGCTGCAGGCAGCTGGCCAAACACGAAGCGATAGTGCTGGCTGACAATCGACATGCGCTCGGCACGCCCAACCCGACGATTGATGTAGTGGTGATGCCAGCGCTCATGCAGGCGCGGATCGTGCGCCAGGATCGAGGTGAGACGCGGCGACCCATACAGCTCGGCCAGCCACGCGGACTGGCGACGCGCCATGCGGATACTGCGGGCAACGTATTTCAGGCCGGCGGCGAGGCGCTTTGAGGGCGAGCCACGCCAATCGCGGCGTTGGCGCAGCGAGCGCAAAAACAGCCGGAAAGTCATGTTGAGGGGCGGGTCGTGGGGATAGTCGGCAGTCTTTTTACCCGCACAGACTGTCATTTATCTGTCGGCGGGTAGGTAGGCTTCGTGCAAGGTTTTAGTAGACCGACGGGCTGCCTTCGGGCCGGGTCTTGAAGCGCTTGTGCACCCACAGGTATTGCTCGGGCGCGGCGCGCACCATGTCCTCGATGCACACATTGACGCGTGCAGTGTCATCGAGCGCATCCTTGCTGGGCAATGCATCGAGCGGAGCGCCCAGCTTCAGCGCGTAGCCCGCGTTGCCGGGCAGGCGACGGTGGTAGAACGGAATCACCACGGCGCCGGACATGCGGGCTAGGTGATGCGTCGCCGTGATGGTGGCGGCCGGCACGCCGAAGAACGGCACGAACACATTGTCCTTGCTGCGCATGTCCTGATCGGGCGCATACCAAAGCGTGCCGCCGTTGCGCAGATGCTTCACGGTGCCGCGGATATCGTCTTTTTCGAACATCGCTTCGGCGTAATCGAGTCGCGCACGCAGCACCACCCACTCGAACACCGCCGAATCCATGCGTCGATACATGCCCGAAATGCGGATGCGTTGGGAAACCAGCCGCGCGCACAGCTCCAGGTGCGAGAAATGCCCGCCCACCAGCAGCACGCCCTTGCCCTGCGCACGCGCCGTTTCGAGATGCTCGAGGCCTTCGATGGTCACCGGCACGTTGGCGATCGCGCGCTCACTGCCCATCCAGCCCAGCGCGAACTCCGACATCATCAGGCCGATATCGCGCAGATGGGCATCGACCAGCTTGGCTTGCTCTTGCTTGGATAGTTCGGGAAAGCACAGCGCGATATTCACTTCCGCCACGTGCCGCCGCGGCGAGGGCACGCGTTGCACCAGCCAGCCCAGTCCACGGCCAAACGCCATCAGCCAGGGGCGCGGCAGGCGGGCGATCAGCCAGATCACGCCGGCACCCAGCCAGGCGGGCCAGTGTGTGGGCGTGAGCAGGGAGCGGGTGAAGCTGGGACGAGGCATGCCGGGCATCGCCCGCATTGTAGGGAACAAGCCAAAACGAGGCGAGCCAGGGCGCAGGGCAGGGCCCGTGCGCCCGAGCCGATATACTGGCGCACCTCGATCGATGGGCTCTCCGTTGCGCTACATCTACACCCTCGCCATGTACCTGGTGACGCCGCTGATTGTGTTGCGGCTGATGGCGCGTGGCGTGCGCTATGGCGACTATCACAAGCGCTGGCGGGAACGCTTCGGCTTCTTCGAGGCCTCGGGCGTCACCGGCAGCCTATGGGTGCACGCCGTGTCGGTGGGCGAGGTCAACGCAGCCGAGCCGCTGATCAAGGCCTTGCAGGCGGACTATCCGAACGCGCCCCTGGTGGTGACCACGGTGACGCCCACCGGCTCCGAGCGGGTGCGCCAGTTGTTCGGTGACAGCGTGTTCCACGTGTACCTGCCGTACGACCTGCCGTTCTCGGTGTCGCGCTTCCTCAAGCGGGTACGGCCGCGACTGGCCATCATCGTGGAAACCGAGATATGGCCGAATCTCTACTTTGCCTGCCGCCGCCGCAGCATCCCATTGATGATCGTCAACGCCCGCCTGTCCGAACGCTCGCTGCGCGGCTATAAGCCATTGGGCAACCTGGTGGCGCAGGCCATGCGCTGCGTGTATCAGATCGCCGCCCAGTCGCTTACCGATGCGTCGCGCTATCGCGCACTCGGGGCCGACCCGGACAAGATCGTGGTCACCGGCAACATGAAGTTCGATATGCCGGTGCCCTATGACGCCGAACGCAAGGGTGAAGAGCTGCGCCAGCAGTGGGGGCATCTGAGGCCCGTCTGGATCGCGGGAAGCACGCACGAAGGCGAAGAGCTGCCGGTGCTCGAAGCCCACCTGGAAGTGCTCACGCGCTGGCCCGATGCCTTGTTGCTGATTGCGCCCCGGCATCCCGAGCGCTTCAAGCTGGTGGAAAACTCCGCGCGAAGCCTGGGTTTCACGGTCGGTACGCGCAGCGCCGATCGCGTGCCGTCGGCGGCTCATCAGGTCTTCGTGATCGATGCTATGGGCGAGCTGATGCCGTTCTACGCCGCCTCCGACCTCGCTTTCGTGGGCGGCAGCCTGGTGCCCATCGGCGGCCATAACGTGCTGGAACCTGCCGCACTTTCTACGCCCGTCCTGGTGGGACCCAACACCTTCAATTTCGAAGAGATCACGCTGACGCTGATTCGCGAAGGCGGTGCGTCGCGCGTGAACAGTGCCGAAGAACTCGGCCCGGTGGTGCTGCAACTGTTGCGCGATCCGCCGCAGCGCAGACGCATGGGCGACGCGGCGCGCATCGTGTTCGACAGCGAGCGTGGCGCCGTCAAGCGCGTGATGGGCATGATCGACGACCTGCTGCAGGAATAGACGTCCAGACGTCTGCAGGGCCCTGACGCGACAAGGCCGGGACTTGCCCGGCCTTGTCGTTTCCAGCTCAGGTGATGCGAGTTACTGCAGCATCGAGTTGACCATTTCCACGTCTTTCACGTCGATCGAGCCGGCCGACTGCTTCAGCTGCAGCTGATCGAGCACCAGCTGGTGGCGCGACTGCGAGTAGCTGCTTTCGGCCTGGGTCAGCGTCTGAATCGCGTTCAGCACGTTCAGCATGGTCTGCGTACCCACGTCGAAGCCGGCGCGGGTGGCTTCCAGTGCCTTCTGGCCGGAGTCGACCGAGGCCTTGTTCGCTTCCACCTGGCTGATGCCGGCGGCGACCGAGCGATAGAAGTTCAGCGTGTCGCGGACTACCTGGCGACGCGTCGACTCCAGCGAGTCCTGGGCTTCATCGCGCTGGTAGATCGACTGGCGCACGCGGGACTGGGTGGCGCCGCCGGAGAAGATCGGCACGTTCACCGAGAGGCCAACCGTGGTGCCGTACTGGCCGTTGCCGCGGAGGCCGGCCGCACTGGCCTGCTCAAACCAGCTCGTGCTCTTGCCGCGCGTGACCTGGGCGTTGAGCGTCGGCAGGTGGCCGGCGCGAGCGGCGTCGATGTCGTGCTCGGCGGCCTGCACGCTGTACTGGCTGGCATGGATGCTTGCATTGGACTGCAGCGCAGCCTGCACCCAGGCGTTCGGATCAGCCGGGTCCGGCGGCGTCAGCGGCAGATCCTCACGCAGCTTCTTGAGCTCGCCTACCGGCTTGCCGGTGATCTGGGTGAGCGCTTCCTTGGCGTCGTTGAGCGTGTTCTGTGCGGCGACAGTCTGCGCCTTGGCCAGTTCGTATTCCGACTTGGCCTGATAAACGTCGGTGATGGCAGACAGACCCACCTTGAAACGCTGGTCAGCCTGGTCGTAGGCCTGCTTGAAGGAGTCTTCGCTGGCCTTGGCGAAAATCAGCGCATCCTGGCTGGTAAGTACGCCGAAGTAAGCCGTGGTGACGCGCACGTAGAGGTTCTGCGCGGCGGCGTCATAGGTCGCGTCCTGCGAGCGGGCCGCCGAGCGGGCAGCCGCCAGGTTGGCCCACTGGCTGAGGTCGATCACCGTCTGGTTCAACGTGGCCGACAAGGAGCGCGTGCGCGTATGGCCGAGATCGGGATTGGTGACCGTGTTGTTGGTGATATTGCTGCCCGTCGACTGCTGTTGCAGACCATAGCTGCCATTGATCTGCGGCAGCATCAACGCACGCGCCTGGGCAACGCCTTCGCCGGTAGCAAGGCGCGTGGCTTCCGCCTGCGACAGCACCGGGTCATTGGCGCGGGCTTCTCGGTATGCATCCAGCAAGTCCTCGCTGTGGCCGGCCAGCGGGAACGCCGACAGGGCCAGGGCGAGGGTCAGAAGCTTCAAGCGCATGGGTTGCCTCATGTATGGGGAAATAGGTTCAAAAAACGAAGCGACGCGGCGGCTCGGCGTGCTTCAAATAGGGCAGGTCGGTCTCAAACAGCGATTCTTCGCGATAGCGACCATTGCCCTCGTGGGTGAGCAGGAGCACGTGCTGCACCGGCGATTCGCCGCGCACCACCAGCAGGCGGCCACCGGGCTTGAGCCAGCCCAGGAAACGCTGTGGGATCTGGTACACCGCGCCGGTGACAACCAGTGCGTCGAACAAGCCGTTCGCCTGCCATCCGTTCACCGCTTCGCCAACTTCCAGCGTGACGTTGGCGATGCCTGCGCCGGCGAGGCGCTGGCCCGCAGCAGTGACGAAATCGGCATGGATATCCAGGCTGGTCACGTGGGCAGCGAGCTTGGCCATGCAGGCGGTCAGGAAACCCGAACCCGTGCCGATTTCCAGCACATGGTCGTTCGCGGTCAGTTCCAGCGCCTGCAGCACGCGGCCTTCGACCACCGGCTTCATCATCACTTCGCCATGGCCCAGCGGCAGGCACAGGTCGGCAAAGGCCAGCTTGCGGTGCTCAGGGGCAACGAAGTCCTCGCGGCGCACGCTGCCCAGCACGTCGAGCACGCGGGCATCCAGCACCTCCCAGGGGCGCACCTGGTTTTCCACCATGTTCACTCGCGCCTGTTCGAAGTTCATCGCCATGTTGCTTGGGTCCTAATGCAAATCGGAAAAAAGGCTAAAAAGGATAAGCGCTTAGCCATCTTCCGACAATGTGCAAAGCCTGCGGGTTCGTACCAACGCCACGAAGTGCCGGAAGTCATCGCGCTTGGTTGACGGAAGTCATGCGTGGCGCGGTGTCCGCGGACACTTCGCCATGCAAGGTTACGCACTACGTCGATGTTTCCCCGTACGCGCGGCCACCGTCTGACCAGGGAGCCGCGTGAGTGCATCTTGCATGGCCTGATGCAAGGATGCGTCAAGGCGCTGAATCCGGGCCCGGGGCGAGAGGCTGCCGCGGCTCTGTGCCGCGACCTCCAGCCAGGCCAGCCAGCGGGCGATACGGCTACGTTCAGTGGGGTCAAGCCCCGACAGGGCGGCGCGCGCCACGAAGGCGGCCCGGCGCGCTTCCGCAAGGCCGGGTTCAAGCCAGCTGGCAAGCGAACGCTGGGCGAGTCGATACGCCGGGCTGAGGGAAAGTTCTGCGATAGTGGTGGACATAAGGGAAGCCGTGTATCTTGGCCATGGAAAATAACTAAACCGTCGCGTATACTAAACGGGCGTTATCCATTTGTGAAGCCATTTGTGAAGGTATAGCCATGAGCACGATCCCGCAGACCAAGCCTCAGGGGCCCGGCCGTCCCAAGGACATGGAAAAGCGCGCGGCGATCCTTGAGGCCGCCAAGGGTCTGTTCATCCGCAATGCCTTTGCCGGAACCAGCATGGACGCGGTGGCGGCAGAGGCCGGTGTGTCCAAACTCACCGTCTACAGCCACTTTGGCGACAAGGACAACCTGTTCCGCGAGGTGATCCGCGCGCGCATCCAGGACCTGATCCCCGAAGACACCTACCACTACGACCCCGTCGAAGACATCCGGGTCGCGCTGGAGCGTATCGCCCTGCATCACGTCCGGCTGGACTGCGACGTGCAGAACGTGGGCACGTTCCGCGCCATTCTCAGCGACTGCCGCCAGGGCAATCCGCGCTACGGCAAATTGCTCTGGGAAGAAGGCCCGGACCGCACCAATGGTCTGATGAAACGCCTGCTGCAACAGGCCGTTGACGACCGCAAGCTGGATATCGCCAACGTGGCCCGCGCCGCCGGCCAGTTCATCTCGCTGATCAAGGGCGAAATGCTGTTGCGCCGCATGTTCGGCTGCGAAGAATGCGCCCAGTCCTATGCGGCGGAGCTGGAGCAGACCGCCCGCGACGGCGTGGACATGTTCCTGCGCGCCTATCTGCCGCGCTGAAGTCCCTTGATTCACCTCGTCTGGAGGCCGTCGCACTCGCGGCCTCCCTCGCTTCGTGCTCAAATAGCAGCTTGAGGCGGGGGTGCCGGCAACAAGTCGGCTGAGAGAGTCCCTTCGAACCTGATGCGGCTAGTACCGCTGTAGGGAGCTTCGCCGCAATGCCGTAAGGGTATTGCGTCCGGCGCCGTCCGCTTTTGTTGATATGCGATTCCTTTCGCAAAGACCCGCGCACCCCTGTGCGGACTTCTCACAAAAGCCAAGTCCCCTTGGGGACCGCTGTAACCCCGGACGGACACTGCCGATGAATGCCCTGCCCAATGACCTTGCGCGCGCCGCGCAGGAACTCTCCGAAGCCGTGACGCGCCCGATTCCGGGCTCGCGCAAGATCCACGTGCAGGGCAGCCGCCCGGACATCCAGGTGCCGTTGCGCGAAATCTGCCAGGCGCAGACGCCAACCCTGTTCGGGGGCGAAGAGAATCCGCCGATCACTGTGTACGACACCTCCGGCCCGTACACCGACCCCGACTACAAGGTGGACCTGGTCACCGGCCTGCCGGCCCTGCGTGCCACCTGGATCGCCGAGCGCGGTGACACCGAGCAGCTCAGTGGCCTCAGCTCCGCCTTTGGCCGCCAGCGCGCTGCCGATCCCAAGCTCGATGCCTTCCGTTTCACCGCGACGCGCGCGCCGCATCGCGCCAAGGCCGGCGCCAACGTGACGCAGATGCACTATGCCCGCCAGGGTATCGTGACGCCTGAAATGGAATACATCGCGATCCGCGAAAACCAGCGCATCGAGGCGCTGCAGGGCAGCGCGCTGCGCACCCAGCATCCGGGCGAATCGTTCGGCGCGGCCCTGCCCAAGCTGATCACGCCGGAATTCGTCCGCGACGAAGTGGCGCGCGGCCGCGCCATCATCCCGGCCAACATCAATCACCCGGAAGCGGAGCCGATGATCATCGGCCGCAACTTCCTCACCAAGATCAACGCGAACATCGGCAACTCCGCCGTGTCTTCCGGCATTGCCGAAGAGGTGGAAAAGCTGGTGTGGTCGATCCGCTGGGGCGGCGACACCGTGATGGATCTGTCCACCGGCAAGCACATCCATGAAACGCGCGAGTGGATCATCCGCAACTCGCCGGTGCCAATCGGCACGGTGCCGATCTACCAGGCGCTGGAGAAGGTCAACGGCGTGGCCGAAGACCTCACCTGGGAAATCTTCCGCGACACGCTGATCGAGCAGGCGGAGCAGGGCGTCGATTACTTCACCATCCACGCCGGCGTGCTGCTGCGCTTCGTGCCGCTGACCGCCAAGCGCGTCACCGGCATCGTCTCGCGCGGTGGCTCGATCATGGCCAAGTGGTGCCTCGCGCATCACAAGGAAAACTTCCTCTACACGCATTTCGAAGACATCTGCGAAATCATGAAGGCGTACGACGTGTCCTTCAGCCTCGGCGACGGTCTGCGTCCGGGTTGCATTGCCGACGCCAACGATGCCGCGCAGTTCGGTGAGCTCGATACGCTGGGCGAGCTGACCCAGATCGCCTGGAAGCACGACGTGCAGGTGATGATCGAAGGCCCCGGCCACGTGCCCATGCAGCTCATCAAGGAGAACATGGAGCGCCAGCTGGAGAAGTGCCACGAGGCGCCGTTCTACACGCTGGGGCCACTGACCACCGACATCGCACCGGGCTACGACCACATCACCAGCGCGATCGGCGCGGCGATGATCGGCTGGTTCGGCACCGCCATGCTCTGCTATGTGACGCCGAAGGAGCACCTGGGCCTGCCGAACAAGCAGGACGTGCGCGACGGCATCATCGCGTACAAGATCGCCGCCCACGCGGCCGATCTGGCCAAGGGCCATCCGGGTGCGCAGGTGCGCGACAACGCCCTGTCGAAGGCGCGCTTCGAGTTCCGCTGGGAAGATCAGTTCAACCTCGGCCTCGATCCGGAAAAGGCCAAGGAATTCCACGACGAAACCATGCCCAAGGATGCACACAAGAGCGCGCACTTCTGCTCCATGTGCGGTCCGAAGTTCTGCTCGATGAAGATCACCCAGGACGTGCGCGACTACGCTGCGGAGCACGGCACCGGTGAAGAGTCGGCACTGGAAGAAGGCATGGCGGAGAAGTCCGCGGAGTTCCGCCAGCAGGGCTCTGAGGTTTATCACAAGGCCTGATGTTTCACCTCGTGCCGGCGGTCGTCCCCGCCTGCACGAGGTAGAGCACCTTGTGGGAGCGCACCCTGTGCGCGACGGCAACGCCGCGATGTAACGCTCCGTTGGTTGTCGCGCACAGGGTGCGCTCCCACATGGGGCCGCGATTGATTGGCGGCCTCACATCCACACCGCTTTTTTCACCTGCGTTTCGCGCGTCGCCACCTACGGTGCAGGTTCGCCCAGCCAGCCCGATGGAGCCACGTCCATGGCAGCCAAGCCGTTCCTCTCCGATATCGAAACCATCCGCAAACGCGCCCGCGAACATATCGACAATGGCGCGATTACGGCTGGCTATTCCGCCGATCGCGCGACCGTGGTCAAGATACTCAACGAAGCGCTGGCCACCGAAATCGTCTGCGTGCTCCGCTACAAGTATCACTACTACATGGCCAAGGGCATCCACGCCAAGAGCGTGGCCGCCGAGTTCCTCGAGCACGCGAACGAGGAGCAAGGGCACGCGGACCTCATCGCCGAGCGCATCACCCAGCTCGACGGCGCCCCTAATTTCTCGCCCGATGGATTGCTTTCGCGCAGCCACGCCGATTACGTGGAAGGCGACGACCTGGTCGACATGATCAAGGAAGACCTGGTCGCCGAACGCATCGCCATCGACAGCTATCGCGAGATGATCAACTACCTCGGTGCGGCCGATCCTACCTCGCGCCGCATGATGGAAGGCATTCTTGCGATGGAAGAAGAGCACGCCGAGGATCTTGCGACCTTGCTCGACAATCTCGGCAAGAAGGGCGAGCCGGCCAAGCCAGCCAAGGCGCGTCCCGAGAAGAAAGCCACCAAGCACTGAGCACAAGTCATCCCGCGGACGGGTACGTGCGTTGGAGAGACTTATTGCACCGGGAGACGCGCCATGGCGACCACGGACAAAGCCCGCCAGGGACATGGGCTTCTGAGGGCTGTACTGACCACGCTCGCGCTGGGCGTGCTGTTGGCCAGCGTGGTGATGGCCTGGTGGGTCCGCCGGGCCGATGACAGCGCCAGCATGACGGGGCAGGCGACGGTTTCGGCCGGCAACGGCAGCACGCAAAGCTGAAGCACCATCAAAAAAAACGCCGCCCGGAGGCGGCGTTTTTTGGCTTCGATCAGGCCTTCTTGTCGGCCTGGTAACGCTTGATGCCTTCTTCGATTTCGGCCTTCGCCTCATCGGCGCCGACCCAGCCTTCGATCTTGACCCACTTGCCCTTCTCCAGATCCTTGTAGTGCTCGAAGAAGTGGCCGATGCGCTCCAGCCAGTGGCCGGAGACGGACTTGATGTCCTTGATGTGCGCGTAGCCGGCAAAGATCTTTTCCACCGGCACCACCACCAGCTTTTCGTCGCTGCCGGCTTCGTCGGTCATCTTCAACATGCCGACCGGATGGCAACGGATCACCGAACCCGGCACCAGCGGCAGCGGCAGGATCACCAGCGCGTCCAGCGGATCGCCGTCGCCGCCCAAGGTGCCCGGCACGTAGCCGTAATTGCAGGGGTAACGCATCGGGGTCGACAGGATGCGGTCCACGAAAATCGCGCCGCTTTCCTTGTCCACCTCGTACTTGACGGGCTCGGCATCCTTGGGGATTTCGATGATGACGTTGATTTCGTCCGGAACCTTGCGGCCGGCGGGTACGAGATGCAGACCCATGAGCGTGTCCTTGGCTAGTCAGATGCAAAGACTTGAAAGGATACGTCAAAAACTGTGGCATCGCAGCCGCGGGGCGGCCTCACGCCCGGTTGCAGTTCAGCGTGAGACCGGGGTCTGCAGCGTACTCAGGCCTGATAGGGCCGTTCGCGTAACCACTTGGTGGCGATCCATTTTTCACCCTTGAGAACCGGCAGGCCGGCGTGCAGCGAGGCCTCGTCACCGGTGTCGTAGGCGAAATAGACGGCTGAACCGCGCATCGCGGTCACGGTGAGGCCGATGCGCGGAAAGGCCGTGCCGCCGCCTTCGTCGGGCGTATTGAGATACATCACGACGCTGGCGATGCGCTGGCCGCCGCGCGAGGTGACCGCCGAATAGCCGGGTTGATCGGGATTGAACCAGTCGAAATGCGGCTCGTATTCCTGGCCCGGCTGGTAGTGCAGGATCTGCAGGCCTTCACCGTGACTGACCGGGATCGCGAGCAAGTCGGCAATGCGCTGTTCGATCCGCTGCACGAGCGGCGTCTCGCCGATGGCGAAGAACATGCCCTGGCTGGTGCGGCGCTCATCGGTCTGGTGGCGGCCTTCGACGTCCACGGTGAGCGAACGCGCCAGCCGCGGCTTTGCTTCAGCGACCAGCTCGTCGCATTCCTGCAGGGTGAGCAGGTTTTCCAGCACGCGCACGACGGGCGCATCGGTGCTCACCGCAATGCGCACCGGGTGCCCGTTGACGGTCTCCACTGGTGCCTGCGGATGTCGCGTGCGCAGGCCCACGACCTTGGCTTTCGATGCGGCCATGACCGTGGCCAGCGGGAGGTTCAGTACCCGCGCGACAATCTGGCGGCTCTGCTCGCCGCCATAGCCGGCGTCCTTGAGCATCTTCAGCAGGTCGCTGAGACTGCAGCCGGAGCGGCTGGTGGAGAGGATCCATTCGCGCAGTTCGGGACGTATCGTGTGATGGTTCATGCGTCAAAAAAAGCGGCGCCGGCTCGGGCCGGCGCCCCATGTTACGCAGGACGCGCGCTTACTTCACGTGATCCCACAGGTAGGTGTAACCCAGGGCGTTCATGAAGGCCGACTGCTTGTTGTCCGCCGCCGCGCCGTGGCCACCTTCGATGTTCTCGTAGAAACTGGTGTTGTAGCCGAGCGACTCGAGTTTGGCGGCCATCTTGCGGGCGTGCACCGGGCCCACGCGATCGTCGCGAGTGGAGGTGGTGAACAGCACGGGCGGATATTTCTGGCCCGCCTTCGCATTGAAGTACGGCGAGAACGTCTTGATCCACGTCCACTCCTGCGGCTTGTCCGGATCGCCGTATTCGGCAATCCACGACGCTCCCGCCGACAGGTGCGTATAGCGCTGCATGTCGAGCAGGGCCACCTGGCTGACGATCGCGCCATAGAACTGCGGATACAGCGTGAGCATATTGCCCATCAGCAGGCCACCGTTGCTGCCGCCCATGGCGCCCAGGTGTGCCGGCGAGGTGATCTTGCGCTGGATAAGGTCTTCCGAGACCGCCGCGAAGTCCTCGTAGGCACGCAGGCGATTCGCCTTGAGTGCGGCCTTGTGCCAGCGCGGACCGTATTCGCCGCCGCCACGGATGTTGGCAATCACATAGACGCCGCCCCTCTCCAGCCACGCACGTCCCACGCTGCCGCTGTAGGCAGGCTGCAGGGACACCTCGAAGCCGCCGTAGCCGTATTGCAGAGTGGGATTGCTGCCGTCGGCCTTGAGGTTCTTCGGGGCGATCTCGAAGTAGGGCACGTGGGTGCCGTCCTTGGAGACGGCGAAGTGCTGGCTCACGTCGTACTTCGACGCATCGAAGAAACTCGGGCTGTGCTTGATCGCCTGCGCCTCACCCTGGCCCAGGCTGCCGTAGTAGAGCGTGGTGGGCTGCAGGAAACCGGTGACGGTGAGGAAGTAGTCGTCGCTGGTGTCGTCATCGACGCCGCCGGCGGCGATGGTGGACAAGGCCGGCGCGCCGCCCAGCGGTTCGCGTTTCCATGCGCCATCGCCTGGCGTGAGCACCTCGAGCCTGTTCACCACGTTGTCCATCACGTTGAGAATCAAGTGATGGCGAGTCCACGAATAGGCATCCAGCGCCGTGCTGTCGGTAGGTTCGAACAAGACGGTGAGCTCGCGCTTGCCGGCCATGTAGTCATCGAATTTCGCCGCTATCAGCGAGCCGGACTTGTAGGTTTTGCCTGCGACGGTCCAGTCGTTGCGTGGCTCGATCAACAGCCATTCGCGATGCACGTCGGTATTGGCATCGTTGGGCACGTCGATTTTGGTGAGCTTGCCGTCCTTGCCGCGCAGATAGGTTTCGCTCTCGTAGAAAGCGATCTGGCGGACCACGAAATCGCGCACGAAGCCAGGCGTGTTGTCGCGACCGGCGGAGACCGACATATCGTCGTCTTTGGCTTCGTAAACGGTGGCCGCGCTCGACAGCGGCGTGCCGCGCTGCCATGCCTTGACGATGCGCGGATAGCTCGACTTGGTCATCGAGCCCGGGCCGAAGTCGGTGGCAACGTAAAGGTGATCCTTGTCCATCCAGGACACGCGACTCTTCGCTTCAGGCAGTTCGAAGCCACCTTTCACGAATTGCTTGTCGGTGAGGTCGAACTCGCGCACGACATCCGCGTCGGCACCGCCGCGCGACAGCGAGACCAGGCAGCGCTTGTAGTCCGGCTTGAAGCAATCGGCGCCGTGCCAAACCCAGTTTTCCTTCTCGCTGGCGGCGAGCGCATCGAGATCGATCACGGTCTCCCAGGCGGGTTTGTCTTTGCGATATTCGTCCAGCGTCGTGCGGCGCCAGACGCCCTTGGGATGATCCTTGTCGCGCCAGAGGTTGTAGAAGTGGTCGCCGATCTTGCTGACCATCGGAATGCGCTCGTTGGAATCGAGCACCTCCAGCAGGCGCGCATCGAGTTGCTTGAACTCGGCGCTGTCGGCGTAGTTCTTCACCGTCTGGGCGTTCTGCTGGCGAACCCAGTCGAGCTGCTTGCTGCCGTCGATGTTTTCGAGCCAGAGGTTGGGGTCCTGGGCGGTGGGGGCGATGTGGTCGGCGGCGTGGGTCATGCCGCCTAGTGTGAGGCCCAGCGCCAGTGCCAGCCAGAGTGTGCTCTTGGAGGTCATGCGGTTTCCTTGGGTGGGTGCAGCCGAAGGCTTGAGTTTGGTGGGACTGCGGGCGTGGGGCGCGTGACTAAAGTCAGGGGGCTTGGCGCGACCGTCCCGGTGCCGGCCGGGATCCCGCTTTTGATCGTCATTCCTGCGAAGGCAGGAATCCAGTGACTGTGCGCTTGGTTGTCGCGTTCCCGCGATCGTGCCGCCTACGCGGCGGGCGTTTCGATCGGCTGCCGCCGCTCGAGTCACTTTTCTCTTGCTGGCCCAAGAGAAAAGTAACCCAAAGAGAATGGCCTGAAGGGCAGGAGCTCGTAGCGTTCTGTCGAACACGAGCCTTGCCGCTTGAGGGGCTCGGAAGCGTGGTGATCGTCCGACACGCGTTTCCGCTACACCGCAACGCGCCACTGCGGGGAGGACTTAAAGCAGTGGCGTGTCGCATCCTCTTCAGCTTTTCGCGATGCGCATCACTTCCCCCTCTCCCCGCCGGGGAGAGGGCTGGGGTGAGGGGCGGGTGCTCGCGAAGACCTGTCCATTCCGTTTTGTTCTGCGCTTCGGACCTAAGACCACTCCTCTTCCGAGGAGTGGTCTGGCCATGCAACGGAGGCTTACAGAAACGGAATCAGCAACAGCGCCACGATATTGATGATCTTGATCAGCGGATTCACCGCAGGGCCAGCCGTATCTTTGTACGGGTCGCCCACGGTGTCGCCGGTGACAGCGGCCTTGTGCGCTTCGGAGCCCTTGCCGCCGAAGTGGTTGTCTTCGATGTACTTCTTCGCGTTGTCCCAAGCGCCACCACCCGTGGTCATCGAGATGGCGACGAACAAGCCGGTGACGATGGTGCCAATCAGCACACCACCCAGCGCCTGCGCGCCGGCTTCGGGGCCGCCCAGCCACTTGAAGCCGAACACCACGACTATCGGCACCAGCACCGGCAGCAGCGACGGCACCAGCATTTCCTTGATGGCCGAGCGCGTGAGCAGGTCTACCGCGCGCGAATAATCCGGGCGGGTGGTGCCTTCCATGATGCCCTTGATCTCGCGGAACTGGCGGCGCACTTCTTCCACCACCGCGCCGGCCGAACGGCCCACCGCTTCCATCGCCATCGCAGCGAACAGATACGGGATCAGTCCGCCGATCAGCAGGCCGATGATCACGTACGGATTGGAAAGGTCGAAGCGGAAGTCGGTGAGGTTGAGGTGCTGGTTGAGGTTGTGCGTGTAGTCGGCAAACAGCACCAGCGCAGCGAGGCCGGCGGAACCGATCGCATAGCCCTTGGTCACCGCCTTGGTGGTGTTGCCCACCGCATCGAGCGGATCGGTGACGCCACGCACTTCGGGCGGCAGTTCGGCCATTTCGGCGATGCCGCCGGCGTTGTCCGTGATCGGACCGTAGGCATCCAGCGCCACGATCATGCCGGTCATGCTCAGCATGGCCGTTGCGGCGATAGCGATGCCGTACAAGCCGGCAAGCTGGTACGCACCCCAGATCGCCGCACACACCGCCAGTACCGGCAGCGCGGTGGACTTCATCGATACGCCGATGCCGGCGATGATGTTGGTCGCGTGGCCCGTGGTGGATGCCTGCGCAATGTGCTGCACGGGTTTGTATTCGGTAGCCGTGTAGTACTCGGTGATCACCACCATGGCACCGGTCAGCACCAGGCCGATCAGGGCGCAGCCATAAAGGCGACCCACGCCGTAGGCCGAGTCGGCCATCAGTTGGCTGGTGATGGGCCAGAACGCAATGGCAGCCAACACTGCCGACACCGCCACGCCCGCATAGAGCGCACTCATGATCTTCGCGCTGCGCGCCTTCACGAAGAAGGTGCCGATCACCGAAGCCACGATCGATGCACCGCCCAGCACCAGCGGATACAGCACGCCGTTGCTGCCGGTCTGTTCGGCCATCACGCCGCCCAGCAGCATGGTGGCGATCAAGGTCACCGCATAGGTTTCGAACAGGTCGGCCGCCATGCCGGCGCAGTCGCCCACGTTGTCGCCCACGTTGTCGGCGATCACGGCGGGATTGCGCGGATCATCTTCGGGAATGCCCGCTTCCACCTTGCCCACCAGGTCGGCACCCACATCCGCACCCTTGGTGAAGATGCCGCCGCCCAGGCGCGCGAAGATGGAGATCAGCGAGGAGCCGAAGGCCAGGCCGATCAGCGCATGCAGCGCGTGCATGGTCTCGTAGCCCATGTGGCCCAACACCACGTAGTAGCCGGTGACGCCCAGCAGGGCGAGGCCCACCACCAGCATGCCGGTGATGGCGCCGCCGCGAAACGCGACATTCAGCGCTGCCGCCAGGCCATGACGCGCGGCTTCCGCGGTACGCACGTTGGCGCGCACCGAGACGTTCATGCCGATGTAGCCGGTGGCGCCGGACAGCAACGCGCCGATGGCAAAACCAATCGCCGTGCCCCAATCCAAGGCCAATCCAATCACGATGAACAACACGATGCCAACGGCGCCGATGGTGGCGTACTGGCGATTGAGATATGCCTTCGCGCCTTCCTGGATCGCGGCGGCGATCTCTTGCATGCGTGCGTTGCCCGGCGACTGCGCCAAGATCCAGCGCACCGACAGTGCGCCATAAAGAATCGCCAGAACCGCACATGCCAGCACGATCCACAAGCCATACTGCTGCAGCATCGGAGCCTCCCCATGAGTGGTAAACCCAACGTCGAGGTCGCCACCGGCTCCCCGACACGGCGGCCGCCCTTGCGGGCGGTCCAGGGGAGTATAGGCAATTGGCATGACGTTCCGTGTTGTGCGGCGCAGCGCTAAGAGAGTTCGCATGTGATCGTGTGCACATGAAATTCCGACGTGGATGACGGATTGGGCTCACATCTCCACCTGGTTCAGGCCTTCATGTGCCGTCAGTTCGTCTCGGTAAGGTGCATGAATGTGATGGGCGCACGCCTGGAAAGCACTTGTCGGTACGCATCCGCATGTTCAGGCGTAACGCATCGCCGAAAGATCCAGTGAAGCTCGGCGTCCGCCAGCCCGGCTCCCGGTTGCTACGCGATCGATGCGGACTGGCCCGGATGCTACGTCCGAGCGCCAAGCGATCTTTCAGGCCCATCTCGCATTCACTTCCTGAGAGACCCGCATGAACGAAGAACAGACCTCCACCGACATCACCGAGACGACGGCGGCCCAAGCCGCCCAGGCCCCTGCCACCAGCACGGAGGCCCGGCGCAACGGCAAGCCGTCGTTCTGGCAGACGCGCTACGGCCTGGTGCTGGCGCAGGACTCCAAGGCCACCATGGCGCGCTCGCTGGCCGAATATGGCGAGTGGATCGAACAGGAGCTGGACACCCTCGGTGCCCTGCTCGACGAGGGCCACGTAGCTCTCGAATACGGTGCCGAATACGGTGCGCAGACGCTGTGGCTGTCGCAGCTGGTGGGAGCGAATGGCCAGGTGCACGTGGTCGAACCGCGTCGCCTCGAGCACATTGCGCTGTGCTCGACGCTGGCGCTCAACCAGATTCGCAACGTCTATCCCCTGCACGCCGCGCTCGGTGAGAGCCGCAATGCCACGGTGTGCCTTGCTGCCGCCGATGGCCAGCCGGAGGAAACCTCTCGCCAGTTGGCGCTGGACGCCCTGCGCATGAGCAAGCTGCACCTGATCAAGGTCAATCGCCCGGGTGGCCTGTTGCCGATGCTTGCCGGCGCCGAGAGCACGCTGCGCAATCATCGTCCAAGCATTTATTTCCGCTTGTCCGATACCGATCTGGCCACGGAAGAGATCAATGCCTTGAAGTCCATGGGTTATCGCTGCTGGTCGCATCTGCCTTATCTGTACAGCGCACGCAATTTTTCCGGCAGCAGCAGCAACATCTTCCCGGGCTGGGTCAGTCAGAACGTGATTGCGACTCACCGGGAGGCCACCGCAGAGTTCGTCCACCTCAACGAGCTCTGAGCAACGTGAGCCACGCGCGGCCAGCGAAGGGACGATCGCGGGGACGCTCAAGCTGGCGCGTGGCGGAAGCATGCAGCGCGTCGTTACTGGGTTACGCCACGCTGGTGGCCTGTTCGCTGGTTGATCGCCTGGACATGAAGGCCCCGCAGCCCGCGTATGAGCTGCCGGAGCCTGCGCCACCCGCGCTCCAGCCGCCATCTTCGGCCGGTGACGACGAAGGGTCCGACGCGCCCGTGTCGGGCCTTACTGCGTCCCCTGCGCGTGTGCGTGGCGAGCGTGTGGCGGCACCGCTGCGCACGGCACCGTTTCATTTGTCGCCGTGGGAGTCAGCGCCGGAAGGCGTCCACATGGACGGGGCCGCGGAGTCCTCGCCGGCGGAACCCAGCGCAAGCGTCGTCACAGCGCCATCCGTACAGCCGTCCATCTCGGCCAAGCTGCCGGCAGCGGGCGCACCGCTGGCCTCGTGTTGCGACGGGACGCATAACCGGACAGGGAAAGTTTCGACGATGTGGCTGCTGGAATGGCGTTATCTGTGGGGCGCGGCGCTGGCCATGGTGGTGGGGTGTTGGCTGTTTGCGCTGGCGCTGGCGCGTCGGCGTGAGAGGCAACGCGCCAGCCGGCTGGCCTTGCCCCGGCTGTCCGATGAGGACATCGCGTTCCTGGCGCTTACCTGGCAAGGAGCGCCCGTGCTCGACATGGAACCGGTGCTGGTGCCCATGCACGCATCGGTACATGAGGCATCGTCGGTTAGCGCGGGCGATGCCGCTGTGCCCGCGCCTGTCGCCGAAATATCCTCGCCGCTGGACGCGGTCTTCAATCAGCTCTCCACGCCCGGGGGCGTATGCGCCACGCGTTCGATGGGTGACGCATTGCGAGAGCAGGAGCCGATCATTCGCGCCGCCGTCGATATGGGCGAGGGGCCGGGCGTGTCCTTCAAGATCGCAGGTGCGGTGGAATGGCCGCTGTGGGCCCGTCTGTATCACGCCGATGCTGAGGTTGTGTCGATGCCGGCGCTCGCCAAGTCGTCCACGCAGGCGCCTGCTGCGGGCAAGAGCGAGACAAGCTCGCCCATCGCGGAAGCGCCGGCGGTGCCCTCGCCAGAGAACGTGGCTCCTGCCGAGCTGCTTGATGCGCTCGAGTCTTTCCTGCGCCAGCGCCCCGACGATCTGGAAACCAAGCGAGCAGTGGGGCTCAGCTTGCTGGCCGATGCGCAGGATCAGCTCGACGAGCCCGTTCGGGCCGGCATGCTCGACGCCAGCATCCGCATCCTGCGTGAAGTGGCGCATGTCGATCACGACAACTTGCCGGCCGAAAAGCTCGGCGAAGCCTGCTATTTGCGTGCCCAGATCGGCCCGGACATCGACGGGGAACTGTTGGGCGAGGCGGAACAAGTGCTCCGCGAGGCCATGCAACAAGATACCCGGCCTCATTCCGGTGCCGCGTGGCAACTTCAGCGCGTGCTGCGCGCCGCGCCACGTGGGATGGCGCGCGAGCGCGTCGCGGCGCGCCTAGAAGAGGCCTGCAGCCTGCTGGCCAGGGGCGCGGAAACACCATGCGGACCATCGGCCTGGAAGGCGGCGCTGCTGACCACCGAATGGCGTTGGCTGATGACCTGTTGCCAGAATGCGACCGAACGTCGTCTGCGCTTGCGTGAACTGTATGCGCGGTGGTTGCCCGCGATGGAGGCAGAAACGACGGCCGAGGTGCTGGCCGCGTGGGTCGGGCTGCTCTGCGCCATGGCCCAATCGCTGAGCGCGCCCCTGGCGTTGGAGCGATACACCGAGGCACGGCGAGTGCTACGCCGATTGCTGGCTGATGACGGCGAGAGTGCACGTTACGCCCGTGCGGTGGCGCAGATGGCGCTGGGCCGGGCGCGTCTGGAGCATGGCCTGACCAGGTCCGCGTTGCTGGATCAGGCCGATACGGTCCTGCTTCCCTTTATCGATCGTGACGACAGTCTGCGCCTGGAAGCGTGCCGGGTCGCGCTGACCCAGGCTCAGGGCAAGGACATGGTTGGCGCGCGGAGCTTCTATCTGCGTGCCGTCGAACTCGCGCGGCCCCTGACTGCGGCGCCCACGTTCACCGTCGATGCTCTGCGCTGCATGCTCACAGCCCTGCTCGCGCTTGGCGAGGAAAAGGATCGGCGGGTGTACGCCAAGTGCCTGGAGATCGTCGCCGAAGCCGATGACGCCGACTCGCAACTGCTCCTGGCGGAGTGTCATCTGCGCCGCGCGGACCATGGCGCGGGTTGCCTGCACGCTGAACTCGCGTGGCGCGCAGGTGCTGCCTTGTCGCCAACCCTGCTGGCCCTGTGGCAGGCCGCCTATCCGGCTTGGGCGGCGCGGGCAGGGACCTCGGCCGAGCTGGCCAGGAATCGGCAATCCCTGCGCATGGCATCCAGCGCCGCCGGCGTCAGCCGCCGTGCGGCGCCAGGAGCACTAGCTGTTGAAGCGATACGCGTCAGCGAATGACCATGTCCAGGATCATGCTGTCGCCGATGGAGACCAGCAGGAAGTTGCCGTCGTTGCGCACCCAGCGATAGCCGTAGGGCGGCGGGGCGAGCTGGTAGCCGCGGTAGTCGTTGACGATGTACATCGGGCCGTCATAGCGGTAGCCGCGCTCCCAGCGATGCGGGCGGCCGTAATAGCCGCGGTCGCTGTAGTAGCGATGATCCCAGTCGCCGTGGCGATCGCGATCGCGCCAGCCGTCGCGATCATGGCGGCCGCCGTGGTTGTCGTAGCGATCGCCGCGATCATGGCGATCATCATGGCCATGTCCCCGATCATGGTCGTGCCAGGGGTCAGCCAGCACCGCACTGCTGCCGGCGAGCAGGGCCAAGGCCACCAGTACACGGGAAAAGGTCTTCATCGCATCCTCCTGGGATGCCCGCCACCGCCACAGGCGCTGGATCGATCGGGCAGAATCATCGTAAAAATCTGCGTCTGAACGCCGAGCGTGCTTTTTTGAAAGCGTCGTGCAAGCTTTCAGCCGGCGCTTATCGATCTGAATCGCCGTACAGCAACCGCCCGGAGATGGCCCATGTTCCTGCGAGTGATGCTGGTGTTCGTGGCGCTGGCGATCGTGCTGTATGGCGGCATCTGTCTTGCCATGTACCTGGGGCAGCGGCAGCAGATCTATCACCCGGAAGCCAGCTGGCGCGTGCAGCAGCCACCGGACTTCGAATTGGTCAACGAGGGTATCCCGCTGCGCGGATGGGTGATGAACCCGGGGCGCGAGAGGGCCCTGATCTATTTCGGCGGCAATGGCGAGCGCATCGAGGATGCCCGCACCGAACTGGCGCAATGGTTTCCGGATCGAACGATTTATCTGTTGCCGTATCGCAGTTATGCGGCGAGCGCGGGAAAACCCACCGAGCAGGCCCTGGTCAGCGATGCGCAGGCCTTGTTCGATCGCTTGGCGCGCGATCACGCGAGCGTTGCCGTGATCGGACGCAGTCTGGGCAGCGGCGTGGCCGTGCAACTGGCAGCGCGCCGGCCGGTTGAGCGCCTCGTGCTGGTCACGCCCTTCGACAGTCTGGTGCGCGTGGCAGCGGGTTACTTCGCCTGGTTGCCGGTGAACGCGCTGATGCGCGATCGCTTCGAGTCCTGGCAATACGTCAACGACATCCATTGCCCCGTCTTGGTCATACGTGCCGAAACGGATGAGATCGTTCCCGCCGAACGCACCATGACCTTGTTGAAGGCGTTCAAGCGGCCGCCCACGGTGCAGGTAGTGGCCGACGCCGGCCACAACGACGTCCAGGCTCACCCGGACTATCGCCTGAGCCTGGAGCGCTTTCTGAAATAAAGCTCAGCGTCCGAACGGTTCGAGCTTGCGCGCGACCATGGTGTTCTTCAGCGTGGCGTACTGCGGCAAACCATTCTTGCCATACGGCGGCGGCGCTTCGCCCTGGATCAGCGGGCCAAGGTAACGACGTGCGGCCGCCGTGATGCCAAAGCCATCGCGCGTGATGAAACTCGACGGCATTTTCTTTTCGCGATTGGCGATCTTGGACAGCGGTGCCGGTTCGATCTTCCACCGATAGGGCGCATCGCTGCCGCGTACGATCACCGGCATCACGGCATTCATGCCCGCCAAGGCGTAATCGACGGCGGCCTTGCCCACCGCGTAGGCCTGGTCGGCATCGGTTTTGGAGGCGAGATGACGCGCCGAGCGCTGCAGGTAATCGGGCAGCGCCCAGTGATATTTGTAGCCGAGTTTTTCCTTGACCAGCGCGGCGAGCACCGGCGCCACGCCACCGAGCTGGCTGTGGCCGAACGCATCGCGCGTGCCTGCCTCGGCGAGAAACTGGCCTTCGGCGTTGAGCAAACCTTCGGACGCCACCACCGTGCACCAGCCCACGCGTTCCACGGTGGCCTTCACCTTGGCAAGGAAGGCGGCTTCGTCGAACGCGCGTTCCGGAAACAAGATGATGTGCGGCGGCGCATCCGCGCCTTCGCCGGCCAAGCCTGCGGCAGCGGCGATCCAGCCAGCGTGGCGGCCCATCACTTCGAGGATAAATACCTTGGTCGAGGTGTCCGCCATCGAGGCCACGTCCAGGCTCGCTTCCAGCGTGGACACGGCGATGTATTTCGCCACCGAGCCAAAGCCGGGGCAGCAATCGGTGACGGCCAGATCGTTGTCCACCGTCTTTGGCACGCCGATGCAGCGAATGTCGTAATTCATCGCCTTGCCGAGCTGGGAAATCTTCAGCGCGGTATCGGCCGAGTCATTGCCGCCGTTGTAAAGAAACCAGCGGATGTCGTGCGCACGGAAGACATCGATGAGGCGCTCGTACTCGGCGCGATTGGTCTCCAGCGATTTGAGCTTGTAGCGGCACGAACCGAACGCGCCACCGGGGGTATGACGCAGCGCGGCGATGGCGGCCTTGGTTTCCTTGGAGGTATCGATCAACTCTTCGCGCAAGGCGCCGAGGATGCCGTTATGCCCCGCGTATACCGGCACGCCTTTGGCACGCGCCGCCTCGATCACGCCCGCGGCGGTGGCATTGATGACGGCGGTGACGCCGCCAGACTGGGCATAGAGCAGGCGACCGCTGGGCTTGGCTTTTGTCGTCATGAGATCTCAATCCGGTAGGGCGAGGTTGCCGTGGTCATCAAACACGAAGTACGGGTTGAACGCGAACTCCCACAGATGGCCATCGGGATCGGCGAGATAGCCTGAGTAGCCGCCCCAGAATGCCTCTTGCGGTGTCTTCAATTCGCGTGCGCCGGCGGCGAGCGCCGTCGCGAACCAGGCATCCACTTCGTCCTTGGAGCTGGCGTTGCGCGCCAGCGTGATCGCGGCAAAGCCCGTGGGCAGGTCTTCGGTGAGCGCATCTTCGGCCAGCGCATCGCGCCCGTAGAGCGCCAGGACACCCGCGCCGCCCTTGAGGAAGACGATGTTGTCGTTGCTGGCCGAGGAGGCCTTCCAGCCCCAGGCCTCGTAGAACTGGCGCGAGCGCGCCAGGTCACTGACGCCCAGAGTCACGATGTGGATACGGGGTGCGGGCACGGCGTTTTCCTCCCAGTGGTCCTGGCGAGCTTAATCCGGCCCGCCCGCGGCGTCCCTGTGACAACAACGTGTCAGGGTTAACTCTTTTGGCAACAACTACTTGCCGTTTACGAGCCGCTTTCTCGGTTTGACGTTGACGCTGCCAGAAGTTAAGTTGAACGCCATTTTCTTGCATCCCCGGGTCCCGCAGCGTGCGCGGCCTGCGGATACCTTGGAGCACTATGCGACTCGTCCTACTCGGTCCGCCCGGTTCGGGCAAAGGCACCCAGGCTGCGCGTCTGAAGGTGGAACTCGGCGTCCCGCACATCTCGACCGGCGACATGTTGCGCGCGGCCGTGGCGGCTGGCACGCCGACGGGCCTGAAGGCGAAGGCAGTGATGGACGCAGGCAAGCTCGTCTCCGACGACATCCTGCTGGCCATGCTCGAAGAGCGTCTCTCGCAGGACGATGTCCACGGTGGCTTCATTCTCGACGGCTATCCGCGCAACCTGGCCCAGGCCGATGCGCTCGATCATCTGCTGGCCAAGATCGGCCAGCCGCTGGATGCCGTGGTGAAGCTGGACGTCCCCAACGAAGTGATCATCGGTCGCTGCGAAATCCGTTTCGCCGCCGAGCACCGCAAGGACGACGATCCGGTGGTGGTGCGCGATCGCCTGAAGGTCTATGCCGAGCAGACCGCGCCCGTGGCCGATTTCTTCTCCCGTCGCGGCAAGCTGCAGGTGGTCGACGGCGTGGGCGAGCTCAACGAAGTCACCGCTCGCGTGAAGCGCGCTCTGGCTGACGAATCGGCCGCCGCCAACGGCTGACGCTCCGGGCCGCCGCAAGGCGGCCCGATGTTTTTGGGCTGGCGCATCGGCTGGCCGGGTTCTATCGAGCAGGTAACACATGCGTCTGCACATCCTCGGCATCTGCGGCACCTTCATGGGCGGCGTCGCCGCACTGGCGCGCGAGCTTGGACTCACCGTCGAAGGTTCCGACGCGAACGTCTATCCGCCCATGAGCACCCAGCTCGAAGCCTTGGGCATTGGCCTGATGAACGGCTATCGCGCCGACTACCTCAAGCCGGCGCCCGATCTGGTGGTGGTAGGCAACGCGATGACGCGCGGCAACCCGGCCGTGGAATACATGCTCGATGAGCAGCTGCGCTACATCTCCGGGCCGCAGTGGCTGGGCGAGACCCTGCTGCCGGGCCGTGAAGTGCTGGCCGTGGCCGGCACCCACGGCAAGACCACCACGACCAGCCTGCTGGCGCACCTGCTGGAAAGCGCAGGCTTGTCGCCCGGCTTCCTCATCGGCGGCGTGCCCGGCAACTTCGAGGCATCGGCACGCGTGGGTGGCGGCAAGCCCTTCGTGATCGAGGCGGACGAATACGACAGTGCCTTCTTCGACAAGCGCTCGAAGTTCGTGCACTACCGTCCGCGCATCGCGATTCTCAACAATCTCGAATACGACCACGCGGACATCTTCCCCGACGTCGCCGCGATCCAACGCCAGTTTCATCATCTGGTGCGCACCGTGCCCGGCAACGGACGCCTGATTGTCAACGCGCACGATCAGCATCTCGCCGAAGTGCTGGCGATGGGCTGCTGGACGCCGGTGGAAACCTTCGGCATCGAGCAGGGCGACTGGCAGGCCGAGCTGATCGAGGCCGATGGCTCCGCCTTCCGTGTGCGCCACGGCGCCGAGTTGATCGGCGAGATCCATTGGCCGCTGCTCGGCAACCACAGCGTGATGAACGCGCTGGCGGCATTGGCCGCGGCAAGTGCTGCAGGCGCCGATCCCCGCGCACTGCTGCCGGCCTTCGCCAGCTTCCAGAGCGTGAAGCGCCGCATGGAAGTCGTGGGCGAGGCGAATGGCGTACGCGTGTACGACGATTTCGCGCATCACCCCACAGCTATCGCGACCACGCTGGCCGGCTTGCGCGCGAAGGTGGGCAAGGCACGCATCGTGGTGGCGCTGGAGCCGCGTTCCAATTCGATGCGCCTTGGTGCGCATGCCGATGCCCTCGCGCCTTCGCTGGCCGATGCCGATGCCGTGGTCTTTCTGCATCGCCCGGAGCTTGCCTGGGATGCCGGCCGCGTGACGGCCGCCTTGAACGGCCGCGGCAGCGCCGTGCCAACGGTGGATGCATTGATCGAGGCCCTGCGCAGCGAAGTGCGCTCCGGCGATCACGTGGTCTTCATGTCCAACGGCGGCTTCGAAGGCGCACCGCGCCGCTTCGCCGAATCGATCGCTTCGTAACGCGCTCCCTCTTCCTCTCCCTTGTGGGAGCGCACCCTGTGCGCGACAGACCTTGCCATAGCGCCCCGACACAGTGGTCGCGCACAAGGTGCGCTCCTACAACGCAAGCGCGCGGTTAGACTCTTCGCATGGCTGCCAAGACTCCATCGATCGACCTCCCGCTATTCCCGCTGAGCACCGTGTTGTATCCCGGTGGACAGCTGTCGCTGCGCATTTTCGAGCCGCGCTATCTGGACATGATCCGCGAGTGCGCACGCACTGGCAGTTCCTTTGGCGTGTGCCTGATCCTTGAAGGACGCGAAGCGGGCGCCCCCGCCTTGCCCGCCGCCGTCGGCACACTGGCCCGCATTGTTGATTTCCACAATCGCGAAGATGGCCTGCTCGGCATCCTGGCCGAAGGCGGCGAGCGATTCCGCGTGTTGCGCACGCGCGTGCGTTCGGATGGACTCGTTCGCGGCGACGTCGAACCGTGGGCCGCGGAGCCAGCGCAAGAAGTGCCCGTGGAATTGACGCTGCTGCAATCGATCCTTGAGCGCTTGATCGAAAACCTGGCGCCGCAGTGGCGCCACGCGCCCAAGCATCTCTACGAGGACGCCAGCTGGCTTGGCTTTCGCCTGGCGGAGTTGCTGCCGCTGCAGACCGACGAGCAGCAGCGCCTGCTTGAACTGACCGATCCCGTGCGACGACTGGGCGAACTGCGCGACATCCTCCCGCGTTTCCAACGAGCCTGACAGCGCCGCGCTTTGCGCCTGCACGAGGCGCTTCTACACTCGTCCACTCACAACCTTAGGTGACCCTCCATGAGCAGCCTGGCCGGCAAGACCCTCTTCATCACTGGTGCCTCACGCGGCATCGGGCTGGCCATTGCGCTGCGCGCCGCGCGTGACGGGGCCAACATCGCCATTGCCGCCAAGAGCAATGTGCCCAATCCGCGACTGCCCGGCACCATCTTCAGCGCTGCCGAAGAGATTGAAGCGGCCGGCGGCAAGGCCTTGCCGATCAAGTGCGATATCCGCGAGGAAGACGAAGTGCAGGCTGCGGTGGCCGCCACCGTCGAGCGCTTCGGTGGCATCGATATCCTGGTCAACAACGCCAGCGCGATCTGGCTGGCCGGCGTGGCAGATACGCCGATGAAGCGCTTCGACCTTATGCAGCAGGTGAATGCGCGCGGCAGTTTCCTGTGCGCGCAAGTGTGCCTGCCGCACCTGCTCAAATCCGACAATCCGCACATCCTCACGCTGGCGCCGCCGCCGTCGCTCGATCCGAAGTGGTGGGCGCCGCACACGGGTTACACGCTCGCCAAGATGGGCATGAGCTTCGTGACGCTGGGTCTCGCCGGCGAGCTGGGCAGCAAGGGCGTGGCGGTGAACGCGTTGTGGCCGCGCACGATCGTGGCCACCGATGCGCTCAACATGATTCCGGGTGTGCCGCTTGAGCGTTGCCGCAAGCCAAGCATCGTGGCGGACGCGGCGTACGCCGTGCTCACGCGGCCAGCCAAGGGTTTCGCTGGCAAGTTTCTTATCGATGAAGAAGTGCTGCGCGAAGCGGGCGTCACCGACTTCGCTCCGTACGCGGTGGATCCAACGCAGCCGCTGCTGCCTGATCTGTTTCTGGATTAAGCGTCGTGTCCTGTCCGTTCTGCGAGATCGTCGCTGGCCGAGGCGAGGCCAGCGTGGTGGCGCAGACGGACAGCGCGCTGGCTTTCCTCGATCTTCGCCAGGCCGAGCCCGGCCACGTGCTGGTGGTGCCGAAGGCGCATGTGCAGGATATCTACGCCATCGATGCCGCGCTTGCCGGCGAAGTGATGCAGCTGGGTGTGCGCGTGGCGCATGCCTTGCGCGAAGTGTTTCATTCGCCCGGACTCAATCTTTGGCAATCCAACGGCGCGGCGGGCGGGCAGGAGGTGCCGCACTTCCATATGCACGTGCATCCGCGTCGCGTGGCCGACGGCTTGTTTCGCGTCTATCCACGCGGCGTGCCGACACCGTCGACACGCGACGTGCTGGATGATCTGGCGGAGCGGATTCGACACGTGCTTCCCCATGACGGCGGCGTCCCCACGCCACGGAGTTCTGCATGAAATACCTGCACACCATGATTCGCGTGCGCGACATCGACGCAAGCCTGCGTTTCTTTTGCGATGGACTGGGCCTGAAGGAAACACGCCGCAGCGACAACGCGGCGGGCAAGTTCACCCTGGTTTTTCTCGCCGCGGCCGATTCGCCGGAGGCGGAAATCGAGCTGACCTACAACTGGGGCTCGAACGAGGACTATGGCAGCGCGCGCAACTTCGGCCATCTGGCCTTCCGCGTGGACGACATCTACCAAACCTGCGCGCACCTGCAATCGATGGGCTACACCATCAACCGGCCGCCACGCGACGGACACATGGCTTTCGTACGCTCGCCTGACCTGATTTCGGTGGAATTGCTGCAGGATGGCCATCTGCCGCCGCAGGAGCCGTGGGCATCGATGCCCAATACGGGCGTCTGGTAGGGCTCTTGCTGTCGCGTGGCTTGCAGGAGGTCCCGGCGCGCGCTCGGCGTGGGTCTAAGGACTCTAGGCCATACGTGCTAGCCCACCTGCCGGCCTCCGGCTTACGTCCGACGGTTTTGCGCCATTGGTGGGGTGACTGTGAGGCGCAGAGTTGTATATTGTGTGACCCATATCACATTTTTGTAGCGGTCGCGGGTTAGCTTGGCGCGACGGGCGTGGTAACCGGGGGGTAGCCATAGGACGTGGCAACGACCGGCCGAAACCTGTGACCCCTAGAGGGGTTGGGGGAGGGAACCATGGCTGTAATGAGGGAGGAGGCCAGGCGATGCGTCGTCTGGTTTGGTCAACCGGCCGGCGAAGAGCGGGCGGGATTGGCCAATGCGGGATGGATCATCCGCGTGGCCGATGCCGGTACTCAGGGCGGCGTCGGCATGCGAAACAACGATACGGTAGTGGCGCTGGCCGACCTTAGGCACGGCGATCCTGCCTCCGCCCAGGCCATGGCTCAGCTCATGGCCGATCACCCGTGGCTGCCGTGGGTGGCGCTCATCCCGCCGGCCATGTCGGTGCACGAGCCGCTGATCGATCGCGTGCTCGAAGCGAGCATCGAATACTTCGCCACGCCGGTGGACGTGGATCGCCTGGTCGAAGCGCTCGCCCGCGTCGGCGGCGACCAGCCGCGCGCGGCAGAGCCCGGCGACGTCGGCGTGACCGGCCGCAGTGCCGCCATCGGCGCCGTGGTGGCCAGCGTGCGCAAGTACGCGCCGGTTGAGCTGCCGGTATTGATCACCGGCGAAACAGGCACCGGCAAGGAGGTTGCCGCGCGGGCGTTGCATAGCCTGTCGGCGCGAGCCGATCGGCCGTTCGCCGCGATCAATTGCGGCGCATTGCCGCCCAACCTGGTGCAGTCCGAACTGTTCGGCCACGAGCGCGGCGCCTTCACCGGCGCCAACGCCCGCCGCATCGGCCATTTCGAAACGGCCGCGGGTGGTACGGTGTTTCTCGACGAAGTGGGCGATCTCCCGCTCGACGCGCAGACCAGCCTGTTGCGCTTCCTGCAGGAAGGCACGCTGGAGCGCGTGGGCAGCAGCCAGTTGATCAAGTTGGATGTGCGTGTGCTCGCCGCCACCCATGTGGATCTGGAAAAAGCGGTCGAGCAGGGCCGCTTCCGAGAAGATCTCTATTACCGCCTCAACGTGCTGCGACTGCGCATGCCGCCGCTGCGGGAACGCGAGGACGACGTGGTGCTGTTGGCGCAGAAGTTCCTCGACTCCTTCCGCGAACAGCACGCCAGCCGAGGGCGCGCCTTCAGCGCCAGTGCGCGGCGAGCCATGCTCGACTTCAGCTGGCCCGGCAATGTGCGCGAGTTGCTCAATCGCGTGCAGCGCGCGGCGGTGGTGGCGGAGGACGCCCTCATCAGCGTCAACGACCTGGACCTGGCCGACGTGCTCACCAAGCAAGCGGCACGCTCCAGCCTGGGCAGCACGCGTGTGGCGGCCGAGCGCGATGCCGTGATCGCGTGCCTGCGCGAGAGTCGTTTCAATGTGAGCGAATGCGCGCGTCGACTGAAGGTGTCGCGCGTCACCATCTACCGCCTGTGCAAGAAGCACCAGCTCGCGCTCGACGAGCTGCGCTAAGCGTACGTCCAGGCCTGCCAAGGCACCCCACCGAAAGCATCATGCTGGCCACCCCATCGGGGTGGGCGGCGCGTGCACGCTCCTTATCCAGCGAATGCGGCGATGTGCCGCCCGATGGGCGAGTCCGCCCACGACAAAAAGGAAGGCCCCCGACCCGCAGGGGTCGGGTCGGGGGCTTCCATTGGTGCCCCGGCCACAGGGGTTGCCGGGTTACCGCCCTCATTACCGCCTCGCGGCGGAATGCTTTGACGACCTCTCAGCAAGGTGAGAGGCGCGGAAAGGGTGCTTCCAATGCCAGCTGCGAAGTCCGTGCCGACTTGCCCCGGGCCACCCAGAAGCGTCGCCATCCTGTCGTCGCGAGATCCTTATCGCGGCGTCCGGCGCGTTTATCGCAGCTGGCCCTTCCCCCTTCCCGCCTGTACGGGGTTAAGAGAGCAATCGCCGTGCCAACGAGGGCCAATGGCTGAAAAACGCGGGTTTTAGGGCCTTTGCAGCCCAGTGGACGATTTTGAACCGTGCTAAAGGCGTTACAGCCCCAGCCTGAAATCAGGCCTTCGGGAGGCGCTTAACACCTGTGGTTGAGCGGTTTTGGGAAGGTGTATCGCCTGCTTTACAGCGGACAGGCGAAATGTCACACCTTTTGCCGGCACGGACGTGGCCTCGGCAACATTGTGGCGGCGCACTCGGTTTTACCTGCTCAAGCCGCATCCATTGAGCCCGGAGCCGTGCAAAGCCGGTACTCAGGGCTTAGGATGCAGGCGCGCCGCTGCTTGCGACGCATCCCCATCCCCGATCCCATCTTTGAGCATGGTGTCGTCGCCTCCGACGATGCCCGGAGTACGACATGCACGCGCAAGACCCGTCCGCCCAGTCCCTGATCGATCTCGGCAAGCGCTACTGGTTGCCGGTGTATCGGCCGCGCGATGTGGTGCTGGACCACGGCAAGGGCGCGCGCGTGTGGGATACGCAGGGCCGCGACTACCTCGACTTCGGCGCCGGCATCGCGGTGAACGCGCTGGGCCATCAGGACCCCGATCTGCTCGAGGCCTTGACCACCCAGGCCCACAAGCTCTGGCACACCAGCAACGTGTTCTACACCGAGCCGCCGCTGCGCCTGGCCGAGGAACTGGTATCGGCGTCAGGCTTTGCCGAGCGCGTATTCCTGTGCAACTCCGGCACCGAGGCCAATGAAGCGGCGATCAAGCTGGTGCGCAAATGGGCTGCCGCGCAGGGCCGCGCGGCCGATAAGCGCGTCATCATCACCTTCCGGGGCTCCTTCCATGGACGCACGCTGGCCGCCGTCACGGCGACTGCGCAGCCCAAGTACCAGGAAGGCTACGAACCGCTGCCCGGTGGCTTTCGCTATCTCGATTTCAACGACGTGCCTGCCCTGGAAGCAGCCTTCGCACACGGCGACGTGGCCGCCGTGATGCTGGAGCCCGTGCAGGGCGAAGGCGGCGTGCTGCCGGCCGCGCCCGGCTTCGTTCAGCGCGTGCGCGAGTTGTGCGATCAGTACAACGCCCTGCTGGTGCTCGACGAGATCCAGAGCGGCATGGGACGCACAGGTACGTTGTTTGCGTATGTGCAGGACGGCGCCAAGCCCGACATCGTCACCATGGCCAAGGCCCTGGGCTGCGGTTTCCCCATCGGCGCCATGCTGGCGGGCCCCAAGGTGGCCGAGGTCATGCAGTTTGGCGCGCACGGCACGACCTTTGGCGGCAATCCGCTGGCCGCCGCCGTGGCGCGCGTGGCGCTGCGCAAGCTGTCTTCGCCTGAGTTGCTGGCCAACGTGGCGCGCCAATCGCAGGCCTTGCGTGATGGCCTGGCCCGCATCAATGCCTCGCTGCCGCTGTTCGACGAGATTCGCGGTCGCGGCTTGATGCTTGGTGCGGTGCTTAACGAGGCGAATAAAGGGAAGGCGGGCGCCATCCTCGATCACGCCGCGGCCCACGGCCTGCTCGTACTGCAGGCGGGCCCGGATGTACTGCGCTTCGTGCCCGCCCTCAACATCAGCGACGAGGATCTCGCTGAAGGCCTCGTACGCCTCGAAGCTGCATTGCGCAGCTTCGTCGCGGGCTAGGCATCCTCGCCAAACATGCGCTCCTGGCTGCAGGAGCGCATGTCGAAGGCTTCAGCCTGCTCGCGCCGCGCGCAGCGCACCGCGTGCGGCTTCCAGCGTTTCGGCAATGTCCAGCTCGCTATGCGCACTGGAAACAAAGCCCGCCTCGAACGCCGATGGCGCGAGGTAGACGCCACGCTCCAGCATGCCGTGGAAGAAACGGTTGAACATCGCCGTGTCCGCCGCTGTCGCCTGCGCGTAGCTCTCCACCTTTTCCCTCGTGAAGAACAGGCCGAACATGCCGCCCACACGATTGGTGCTGAAGGCCACGCCTTCGCCATCCGCCACGGCCTGCAGGCCGTCGGTGAGCAAGCGGGTGCGCGCTGCGAGCTGGTCGTAGAAGCCCGGCGCCTGGATCAGTTCCAGCATGGCCAGCCCGGCCGCCATCGCGACCGGATTACCCGATAGCGTGCCGGCCTGGTAGATCGGTCCGGAGGGCGCGATCTGCTGCATCAGGTCGCGACGACCACCATAGGCGCCCACCGGCATGCCACCGCCAATGATCTTGCCGAAGGTGGTGAGATCCGGCGTCACGCCGTAATAAGCCTGCGCGCCACCCAGGGCCACGCGGAAACCCGTCATCACCTCATCGAAGATCAGCAGCGCGCCATGTTTCGTGCACAGCTCGCGCAGGCCCTGCAGATAGCCATCCTTGGGCGGAATGCAGTTCATGTTGCCGGCCACCGGCTCGATGATCAGGCCGGCGATATCGTGGCCGTGCTCATCGAACAGACGCACGGCAGCATCGAGATCGTTATAGGCCAGGGTAAGCGTGAGATCGGCATTGGCCTTGGGCACGCCCGGCGAAGTCGGCACGCCAAAAGTGAGCGCGCCCGAACCGGCCTTCACCAGAAAACTGTCGCCATGGCCGTGATAGCAGCCTTCGAACTTCACGATCAGGTTGCGACCGGTAGCGCCGCGCGTCAGGCGAATCGCCGACATGGTCGCTTCCGTGCCGGAATTGACCATGCGCACCATGTCGATCGAGGGAATCAGGCGCGTGATGGTTTCCGCCATGGTGACTTCGGCGGGGCAGGGCGTGCCATACGACAGGCCGTTTTTCACGGCGCGTTCCACCGCCTCACGCACATGCGGATGGTTATGGCCCACGATCATCGGGCCCCATGAGCCCACGAAGTCGATATAGCGCTTGCCCTCGACGTCCCACAGATACGGGCCATCCGCACGCGCCGTGAAGAACGGCTCGCCGCCCACCGACTTGAAAGCGCGCACCGGCGAGTTCACGCCCCCGGGCATCAGCTGCTGCGCGCGTTGGAAGAGTTCGTGGTTGCTGGTCATCGTGGATGTCTCAAGGCGTAGTGAAGAGTTGGGCGAATCGTGTAGCGGCGCCACGCACGTCGGGATCGCCGAAAACGGCCGAGATCACGGCGAGATAGTCTGCGCCGGCATCGATCAGCGACTGAGCATTGTCTGGCGTGATGCCGCCGATCGCCACTCGCGGCACGCCGAGCGCGGCGCTCTGTCGCAGCAGATCGAAGGAAGCACGGCGTGCATGCGGCTTTGTGGGCGAAGGAAAGAACGCGCCGAAGGCGATGTAATCAGCGCCCGCGGCGGCGAGTTCGCGCGCACGATTCAGTGAGTCGTAGCAGGACACGCCGATGATGGCGTCTTCGCTCAGCACCGTGCGAGCGGCGGCCACGTCGCCGTCCTCCTCTCCCAGGTGAACGCCCGCAGCCCCCGCAGCGTGGGCCAAGGCCACGTCATCATTGATGATCAGGGGCACCTGCCGGGCGGCGCACAGGGCGCGGATGGCCCGCGCTTCGGTGAGGCGGCGGGCGTGGTCGCCCGTCTTGTCGCGGTATTGCAGCAGCCGGGCGCCGCCGGCCAGCGCCTGCGCCACCACCTGGAACAGGTCGGGTCGCGGGCCATCGGTAATCACATAAAGGCCACGGCCTTGGAGCTTTTCACGCATGCAATGAAGTCCTGAAGAGCTGCGCCATACGCTTTCGCATCGGCGGGGGAGTTGCGAGAATGACCTACTTATTCTCCATAGCAAGCCATTGACGATGAATCAGAGCACCAACGAAACCGGCACCCTGCGCAAATGGATGTGTGTCGTTTGCGGCTTCATCTATGACGAGGCGCTGGGCGTGCCCGACGAGGGCATCGAGCCCGGTACGCGTTGGGCCGACGTACCCGATACCTGGACCTGCCCGGACTGCGGCGCGACCAAGGAAGACTTCGAGATGATCGAAATCGACTGAATCCCTCCCCGCATTGCCCTCAAACGGCCCGAATCCGTCATCGTACGGACCGGGCCGTTTGTTTAAATGCTCCCGCGCGCCGGAAAAACCGCGCAACCCAGGTAGGAGCAGCACCATGCAGCAATTCATTCCGTTCGAAGACGAGTGGGACATCCTGGAAAGGCTGAGTCTCGAGTCCCTCATTCCCTATCACGTCGGCGTGCCCTGCCGGCATGACCTGGCGGCAAACGGAGACGGCGCCACGCTCGTGGCGGCCAATGCGTCCCTGGCGATCACGCCGATCGCCACCATCTGCACCGCCAAGGGCAGTGAGGCATAAAGAGTCCCTCTAGGCCCCCTGGGGCCAGGATTCACCGACAGAGCGCCCTGAGCGCGCCGGTCTTGCCACTGCGAGACCGGCGCATTCGCTCATCGGGTGTCGGCTTCTGTCACGAATGTGAAAAAAAATCGTATAGACCCCTTCCCAACCCTGTGGAGGGACGCTATAGTTTCGCTCCTCCCCGGACGACACGCTCTTCAACGGGGTTCCACTGAAAGCCCACAGCAAAAAAGATTCACGCTGAGGTGTTGACGGACCGGAAAGATGATGTAAGATGAGCGGCTCACTCGGAACGAAATGTTCCAACGCCGAAACGGCAACGTTCGGTAAGTGATTGAGATCTTTGACAGTGTGCGCAGGTGACTTGTGTGGGCGTCTTGCGACGGACGATTGAATGTCCAATAAATGCAAGCGC
>NZ_JBFTSI010000009.1:0-170020 GCF_056399945.1 Dyella sp. 01L423
AGGTGCCAGCGTCGGATTACGGATTACGCTCAATAGGGCCACGTCGATCACTCCCGTTACTCCCGCTCGTGTCGTGAGCGGAGGGTGGTAGGAGGTGGCTCAAAATTCGACGAAAATCACCCCGGGAAGTGGCTCAGGTTTGGATGAAACTCAACACTCGTAGAACTACGCAGCGTCATGCCGTAATTCTTCACTTCGAAAATCTCTCCCGGCTTGACCTACCGGCGATATCGGCTTCGCGTAACCATCGCACGCCCTCTTGGGATTCAAAGGGAGTGCGCCAAGGCATACACTTCGACGAGGTAGTCTGGAGCGTCCTCATGGATATCCCCGAGGCCATCTATCGGCCATCTGTGCTCATCGTGATCGACTCACATCAAGAGCGATCTGCATTGGCCGCGGTACTGACCCCGCTGTACGTGGTGGTGTCTGCAAGCACGGCACGAGAGGCGTGGATGTATTTAGGATCTCGCGATCTACCGGATCTGATTCTGATTGATGAGAATCCTTCGGAAGAAGCGGCCACCCAGTTCTGCCGACAGCTGAAGGGTCGTTCGGAAACACGCGACATTCCGATCATTGTCTTACACGAACAAGCAGGAACGGCAATCGCGCCTTTGACCGCTGCGCTGGACATCAATGATTACTTTTTCAAGCCAATCGAGCCGGCTTCCCTTCTAATTCGCATCGCTCACCAACTCCGCCTCAACTCCGCTGCGGCCTTTATCAAAGACAGAAGGGTCTTCCTTGAGGAAGAAGTCGACCGACATTCAAAAGAGATCTATCTCCTCAAGGAGGTCGCTTTTCTCGCCCTGGCCTCTCTCGCGGAGATTCGAGATTTTGAAACGGAAGAGCACGCCCGACGCACTCAACACTATGTGATGGCGTTAGTGGACGATTTAGCGTCTGACCCAAAGTTCGCGAACGATCTAGGCCTGGAAGAGCGTGAACTTCTCTTCAACGCGGCCCCACTGCACGACATCGGCAAGATTGGGATACCCGATGCTGTTCTCCTCAAAGCCGGTCCGCTCGCCTCGGACGAGCGTGAACTCATGGAGACTCACACCACACTGGGACGTGACGCCATTCAAAAGGCGGAGGATCAACTGGGCATCAGCGTGCCGTTTCTCGGCGTGGTCAAGGAGCTTACCTATAGCCATCACGAACGATGGGATGGTCACGGCTATCCCGAGGGTAGGATGGGTGACGACATCCCTCTGTCAGCTCGCATCATGGCCGTTGCCGATGTCTACGACGCGCTTGTCACGCGGCGCAGCTACAAAGCCCCCATGCCGCATGACCAGGTTGTGGCGTTCATTGTGGGTAGGCGATCTATCGACTTTGATCCCGACATCACGGATGCGTTTGTGCGGCTGCAGGCCAGATTCCTGATGATGTCCAAGCACTTTTCCGACACTGATAGGTCCAGAACTTAGCGATATGAAAGTTGACTGTGGTCGGTAGGATTTTAGTTGCCACTCATGCCCGCTTTCTGCACATAACCACATTCGTCGCAGCTTAAATGGAAAACATACGGAGAGCGACTGTGAATATGGCGCAGAATCGAGGCGTACTAGTCGTCGTCTTTAGTTCACCTTCGGGTCGGGAGCGGATATTTTGATCGAGCTCGACGTCGCCACTGGCTCGCCGCCTTGATATTCGACGTCGAAGATAGCCAGCTGTATGCCCTCCGACGCAAGCGATCATGGTTAGCTACCAACGAGGCATCTCCATCCGCCAGGCGAAGTAGTAAGCCAATGCCGGGGCAACCAGAACTACAACGAACACGATCACCGCAGTACGTCTCTTAGCCGCCATTTGTAGCTCCTCGTCCCGTAGATTTACTAAGACCTCCCTACGTATTAATGCAGTGGGCGTGACAGAGGAATCGCTTCACTATGTCAGGGAATATCACCCATCGCAGGTGGATTATGATCAGCCCCCTGGTTTCCCGCATCGCACGCCATGTTCCCGCACTCGGGCTAATCATCACGGCGACCCTGCTCGCATGGCCGGCACACGCCGATACTCCCGATCCATGGGACGGGAACTGGCACGGCAGTATTACGCCGTATGGATGGCTGCCTGGCGTGTCTGGCGAGACCCGCTTCCAGCTACCCAACAACGGCCCCAGCGTTAGTACCAAATCGGACAACGACCTGTTCAGCACGCTCAGCGGCGCGTTCATGCTCGAGGGCGAACTCCGAAAAGGAGACTGGGGCATGTACGGTGACATCGACTGGGTGAAGTTTAGCGATGAGAAGGGACGTTTCACATCCATCGGCAACGAGCGCATCGGTGGCAACGCCAACCTCGACACGCGCTGGGGCATCAAGGGCGGCATGGTGAATTTTGCCGGCCTCTACACTTTGGCTCACGGTGATCAGGGCTATGCTGATCTGCTGTTCGGTGGGCGCTATCTGTGGTTGAAAGGCAACCTCGACTGGAATTTCCGTGCGACTGGTAACGGCAATCGGCTGGACATCCAGAACAGCGGCCACCTCGACAATCAAACCCACGTGACCGATGCCATCGTCGGCATACGTGGTCGTTGGACCCCCTTCGACAACAGTGGCTGGTATTTCCCTTACTACGTCGACGTAGGCGCGGGCGATTCGGACAATACGTATCAGTTGAACGTCGGCGTGGGCTACGCCTTCCACTGGGGCGACCTGGCGCTTAGCTACCGCGACGTCGAGTATCACGAAAGTGCCGATGAGAAATTCCTGCGCAAAGTACAGCTAAGCGGCCCAAGCTTCAGCTACACGTGGCGTTTCTGATCGCTAGGGGATTCCGGCAAATGGCTGAAAGAGCCTTGGATGTCGCGGCTATGGGCGCCGGGCCTGCCGGCATGAGCGGGCCGTTGGCGGCGCTGCGTGATCTAGGGCCATGCAGGAGCCATCTTCATGCACCGACGCCTCTTAGCCTATCGACTGGAGACCTTACCGCCCCGTTCAAAATGGCGGCATGACCAGCGAGTGCAAAAGACCACGCTTGCCTGTGGCGAGTATTGGACCGGCTATTCAGCATGCTCCGTTGCGTTTCATTTCTATCCCCTGCGCCCATTGCCTCAAGGAGAACGGTGAGGAGCGCTGACGGCTCGAAGCCCAACGCAACCAGCTGATGGAAGACCTGCGAGACCTCGCAGAGAATAATCCCCTACGGCGATACCGATATGACCGAGTCGTCTGAAACGGACAAGGCCATCGTGAAGCTGACTTCGCCATCGTTGCAGGCTGCTCCTGAAGCGCAGCGCAAACATTTGGCATTCAACAGGACGGACGCTCACGCATGTCCAACGCCTCGGCCCAGGAATTTACCGTGCGCAATTACTTGGTACGGATCTATGCCGATCAGATGTTGATGCCGGATGGCGACGGCTGGGTAGGTGCGTGGATCATCTACAGACTGCCACGCTCTCCCTGGGACGACCCTATACGTTTCGGCGATACGGAATTGGTGGCCAGCCAAGCCATTGCCGTAAGCATGGCAAAAGACATCGCAAGTATCGTGGCAGCCGCTCTGTGACATCTTAACTGGCCTACTCCTCTCCCGCGAATTTCACCGGAGAAGGCAGATGGTCACGCACTAGAGGAAAGTCGTCATGTCACAGTCTGGTCGCTCAGCTAACAATGATGGACAGATCCCCGCGCGTTCTATCAACCACCGTACGCGAACATCGTGAGCCCCCAGCTCCAACCGCTTCAGCCACTGCGGCAAAAAGGAGAGGGCTGTGCGCTCCTCTTTCTCAGAATCAAGGCTAGTGCGCTCGCCCGTAACAGTGATGCTATCGTCCGCCTTCAGATTTTGTATATGGGGGCCCGTTTCCACGGACCTCGCGCCACCGAGACAAAAGGTGAGCTACTCCCTTTTATTCTCCAACACGGCGCGAGCTGCCGATTGGGGCCCTCTTCGACTTGGTCAATGGTGACGCTCGCCGGGAGCTCGCCGGACGGATATTGCAGGAGCGCCTCAAGAAGATTGATCGTTAGTCTATTTCTCGATCTGCAGGCAGACGTTATCGGCCTGTCACTCGTTCCATCCGTTGGTTGGACTGACATTCGCGCGCTCGTACGTGCCCCTATGGCGAGGTCCTGGTTCGCCCTCTACACATCCTGGATTGCGTACAAAAAGCCATAACGCGCAGGTCCATCCTGGGTCGGAACCAGACACATCCCCTACTAGTAACAGCGTGCATACACGACGCAAGCAGAACTAGCCAAAAATCAACACTGTGAGTAGCGCTACGGAGCTCGCGCCCGCCACCGCAATGCCCACCCAATAAAACCCGGGGTCTTCTGACCTCCTATAGGTGTGCACCAGAAGAACTACGCTGCCGGACTTGAGCCCCTGAAGCATGCCGATGAACAGCACGAGAAAGATGAAGAAGATGATCCCTTGTTCGCTCATTCTTGCAACTCCATCAGCCCTCTTTTCTCAGCTCCGCTATGGATCGGAAGCAGCCGTGCTTTTCTTAATGATATCGAGCACCGCAGCGGTCATCACGGCCGTGGATAAGCCAAACATCAGGATGCCGTTGGCCGCCTCAATTGGGCCGAGCAGGCGCCAGCCCTTGGTCATGACGATATCGCCATAACCCAACGTGACGTAGTTGACTCCCGAGTGGTACAGCGCAGTGGGGAAATCAGCGAATTCGCCAAGTAGCATGAACAGCCCAGCCCAGATGCTCATCTGAGTGAAATAGGCAAGCGTCAGCAACAGCAAGACTGTGTAAAGCAGCAATACATTGACGCTTGCCGCTTGGTGATCCCGATGGGCATGCTTGAACCGGGCATACTTACGCAGGCTTATGTTGAGGAAGAATGCCTGCAGCAGCAGGCAAATCAACATTACCGGTAGGCCGACCAGAAGATTGAGCAACACAGGCGACATCCTCCGTGTGACGACAGTGACAGACGATGGTACGAGGCATGCCCGGCTGGGTCAGACCTGCTTCGGCACCTCTGATTCGTCACCCTGCGGCTGATCCTCTACCCACTGCCAGAACAACTGGTAACCAACGGCAAGCGCCACGGGACCGATAAACAGGCCGATGATGCCGCCCGTGACCATGCCGCCCAGCGCACCAATCAGCACGACCGGCATCGGCACATCCACACCGCGACCAAGCAACAGGGGCTTGAGCACGTTGTCGGCCAAGCCGGCGACGAACACATAGACCGCGAAGATGATGGTACCCACGCTGGCACCTTCAGTCGCGAACACGTAAGCGATGGCCGGTACTGTGATCAGGGTGGCCGGGAGCTGCATGATGCCTAGCAATAGGACAGCGAGGGCCAGGAGGCCGGCGCCAGGAAGACCGATGAGCACAAAGCCAACGCCGACCAGCAGCATTTGAATGAAGGCAATGCCGATCACACCCTGTGCCACCGCCCGAATGGTTGCGGTGCACAAGCGGGTGATCTGCGGCCCGCGCCCCGGGCTAAAGATACGTGAGGCTATTTTCACAGCGCTGCGATGTCCGCCTTCACCGTAAGCCATGAGTATGCCCGCGATGATCAGTGCAGCAATGAACATCAGAAAGCCCAAGCCGGCATTCGCAAGCTTGCCCAACAAACCAAGGCTGAACTCCTTGAGCTGCGGCGCAAGCTTCTGTGCCAAGCCAGTCAAGTCGGTGGCGGCTTGTAGCCAAAAGCCATACAGCCGCTTCCCAATTAGCGGCCAGCTAGCCACTGACTCGGACGGCGAGGGGACCCGGACCTTGCCTTCCTTGACCACATCAAGCGCCTTTTCGACCGACTCGGTCATCGACGTCCCTAATAAATAGACCGGCACCATCAGGATGACGATCGCCACAAAGATGATCAGAGTCGCGGTGCGGCCATCACGATTGCCTAGTCGAGTCCTCAGCCTGCGCTGCAGCGGATAGAGGGTGATGGCAAGGATCAGCGACCAGAGCATGAGATGGAGGAAGGGGCTGAAGATCTCAAAGCAAAAGATCAGGAGCACAGCGATCAGCCCAGCGCGGATCAAGACATCGAGCGCCCCGCGGGACAGGGCCCTCTCGTACATTGACTTGAGGTACATGAGTTGACACCTGCTTCGACGGAGTTTTAGCTATCCCTGCGGGACTGCGACTTCAACGCTGAACTCGGACCATGCTCGCTAGGTTGTCCACTCGCGTGCGTGTTTAAGCATGAAGTTGGATTGCTCTTTTGGATCGACCTCAAGCCCATATCCACAGGAAAGCAGGGACATGTGGTATCGGTCCAAAGAAAGAATGCCGCCTCTGCCGGCACAACCGGCGTTTCCTAATCAGAAGCTACCCTTGACTTCTGGGCGGTGGTTGGGGATGAGGAAGACGCTCGGCACCATCATCGCCACCAGCGCGACTCGTTGCACGACGTTAGAAGTCATGGCGGTCCTGCCAAACATGATGTGGGCCTTTCCGGATCAAGGAGTCCCAACGGCAAGGACAGGCGCCGCGATTCGCTCGAGATAACGAACGAAAACGCAATATCCCCAAGCACCGTCACGCCATAAATCTTTGCGTTGATGTAGTTCTGCGTAAATAGAACTATTCACGTTCAACGAGCGTGAATGCGCAATACAACACTATATATCCAGCAATTGCTTAAGGGTAAATACGTAGTTAGCCACAATGAAATTGCGAGCGAAATCCGGCGCCGCCTACATTAATGCCTGTCTGACAAGTCCGCCATTCTGACCAGTTTGCTCCAACGCCATCATGCGGCTCCTCACATAACCTTTCGGTCGCAAGAGGGCTAAAGAACAGGGCGGCGCCTCTGCACCGCCCGTTCCCCATCGGATGACGCTCTCGCTGGGGTGAAGTGCGTTTGGGGCGTCATCGTCTGTCCCATTATCAAACCACGATCTGTGGTCGCTGGCTTGGGTAAAAGTACGGTGTCTATTTATCGGTCAGCACCAGGGACTCCAGAAACTGATCGGAAGCTGCGCTGACTTGCCCAGGAGGAGGTTTGTACTATCGGTAGTGTCGGCATTGGATCCGAAGCGGCAATCGTCGATACCCATAGCACGTTAACCTAAGCAGCTCGCGGACGCCGTGCGAGCGGCGACGACAGGTCGCCGGGAGTGTAAGTCGTGTGCGCACCTACACCGAAAGACGGACTGATTGACGTATAGACACGTCATTTGCCACGGCGGAGGATCAGGGTGGTTGTTAGTTTGAGATAGCGTGACAGGTCACGCCGTTGACGAAGAATCAATCCCTCAGCTCAGTCTGAAGAGGTCACCAATGACGATTCTACGTGGCGTGTTCGGCCCCTACACCTACGAAGGCTCGTACACCACAACCAAAACTTCTGCAGTATGGCGCGCAGTGCTATGGCGAGAAGGGAAATTTCAGGGGGAAATTGGCGGCGAACTACTAGAGGCCTCGCACGTTGAAGTCCTCGATAGCGCGTTCATCCATGCCTTGGTGCAGAGTCGCATTGCACCCTTACTCTCGCCAAAGCAGTGAAGGTCCGCTATCGCCCGTGACTTCAACCGGTGACCACGAAGGTGCCGGGGGGCCCTTTCGATCCGCTGCCGATTGCGCTTAGCAGTAGCGGCCCCGGTTTGTCCCGCAGAAGTTGTTTTAAGACTACCTAATGATCTAGCGCTCCTTCGTGGTGTTTGTCCTCTGTTGAGCGGCGACGAGGTGTTCAGCCTTGCCGGAGCCTATTTCAACCTGATCGAAGTCCGCAATCCAAGATTCCAATGTGCGAGGCCTCCAGCAATTCGTGGCCACCTTGCCCTCTGAATCTCTCGCCTCGCCAGATTGGTGGGCGCGGCACCGCGAAATACGAGTTGATGTATAGCAGCCTTCGTAAGTGCAGGGGCCGAACACGCCACTCAAGGAACGAAGCGTACGTTTGGAAATCTACCTAGCGTCGCCTGCGTATTTCTGCTGACACCGCCGCGGCTTCGAATGCGTACGCACCGGATCGCATCGAGATTTTCGCGCACGCCAAGGTCCCGGCTTCACATCAGGACAAGGAACTTACGCTCAAGATTTGGGGCTAAGCGGGCGTGGGCCCGCATGTTGGGAGCGGACATGAAGCACCAATCGAGAATCTGGAATGGCCTGATAATGGGGCTTGTAATCAGCGTCATGGTGTGGCCCCTAGGGGCCGTCGAAATCATCACCAAGCAGGACATCATCAATAACGTGGTCAAGACGAACCAACTGGTTAAGGTTGCCGACAACGCGATTTTCTTGCTCGACACATCGTCATCAACTAACAGCGACTTCGGCGATACGGACAAGCCGGTGGTCCAGGTCATGAAAAACGAGCTCAAGAGCAGGAATGCCTACCTTCCTGATCTTGGCTACGAGATGGGCATCTACATCTATACCGACTGGCAGGAGCTTTATCCCGTGCAGCTGTACAACCGCGAGAAGGTTGATGCGGCGTTGAACAAAATTCCGGATCGCGGCCGTGGCATCACGCCCCTCAACACAGGCCTGAAGAAACTCGAGGGTGTCCTCAAGCCATTAAAGGGCAGAACCGCAGTGTTTGTATTCTGGGATGGTGACTACACCGGCGATAACCCCGCCGACACCGCCAGGAGGCTGGCCAAGGAATACGACGTCTGCTTCTACGTGATAAGCAGCGCTAGGCCGTCAAGGGAAGCCACTCTCACGCAGGATGTCGCCAGCCTCAACGCCTGCTCGCGGGTCATCCCGCTGGCCAGCTTCTTCAACCAGCCCAACTTCATGAGCGGAGCACTGTTCGATGTGAAGGCTACCGAACATGTCGTCACGACCACCGATACCAAGATCGTCGGTGCCAAGGTCGACAACATCAATTTCGCCTTTAATGAAACCGAGCTTGCGGCCAAGGACAAGGCTGAGCTGGATAAGCTGGCGCAGTTCATGAACGACAGGCCCAAGTCATACGTCGTGATCGCCGGGTATACCGACAATGTTGGGACCAGGGATCACAACGAGGGCCTGTCTCGCGGCCGCGCCGAGATGGTCGCGCGCTACCTGAAGGAAAAGCACAGCATCGGCGATAGCAGAATGGTGCTGTTCTGGTACGGGCCCAACAACCCACTCGTGCCCAACGACACCCCTGCAAACCAAGCTAAGAACCGCCGCGTTGAAGTGAACGTGGGGCTTGGGGAAGGATAGTCCTGGCATAGCCTCCGGTTTGTTTTCTATTAGAAAGGCTCGCGTGGAGATCATCCGCGCGAGCTTTTTCGTAGCCGGGGCCGTCGAACCATACTTCGGTCGCAGCCAGAACCGGACCACCCGCGACGCTGGAAAGGAGCGCAGGCGGATTTCGTTGCTTGAACATCTGCCCCAGGCCATGCCCAAACGCACCATGCCGCATAAGTTCACTGGTCCCGCGATCATTGGTGGAGTTGGGCACCGTCAGCACGCAGATAACCGGTGCAAATGCGCCACCGCATCCATCTTCCCACGTCTTCGCCGATGCCTAATCGTTATGGCCCACGATGCCCAAGCCGGCGTGAAGCTTCCATGCATCGGACTTTGCTGCAGTGGTGCAGGAATGTCTCCTCTAAGCCGGGAGCTGACGCCACTAACTCCTCACTGGTCACTCGGTCCGGGAGGCAACCCTATAGCCAAAACACAATGGTGACTGACATGCAGTCATCCCGGCGTTTCGCCGGCAATCCTGCTCCGTCGGCAACGCTTCCACAAAGACCTCGACCGGCGGGCTGTACGTTTCGAGAGATGGCCATTCCCCCAGCTATCTCAGGTTTGTGTGAGCCCTTCGGTGACGCCTTGACTGGCCTACGCCTCCGCGCGAAGCTCTCCGCCGACGTGGAATGTTGGCACGCAAAAGGGGACGTCGTCATGTCGCAGTTCCGAGTCACGTTTGATGGTGCGGATTGCCTTGTTTCCATCACTGATATCCCAGATGGTGTGAGCTGGCGCGCACGCATCATGCGTAACGGCTGCATTAGTCGCGAAGTAACGGGAGTCTGTCCGGACACGGGTTCTCCGCGCTCTGAAATCCAGCCGCGTGTCGAGCAAGAGGTGCGCGAGGCTGTGGCGTGGTTGGACGGACGGCGAACAACGCGCCCGAAGTAGATCCGCGTCGCTGTGACAGCCATCTATTCAACCGTCTGGATGAGGATTTGACGCATGATTACTCACCAGCTAACCGATAGTGCAAAGAGAGCTCTTCGCCTTTTTGCCGACAGGGCGGCGGAGCGGTTGGGAAATCCGATAGTCCCGACAGAGGATCTCGCCGCCGTTACTGCGGCTGGCCTGCTTGTCGAGGTCCTCGGAGGATGGAAGGCCACCGAAGCGAGTTGTGCGCTCGGCTTGAGTTACGACTGACGGGCGGGCGGGCCGCGGACGCGCTGCACAAACTTTGGTCCCCTTTCGGCTCGCGCCGGCCTCGGCGATGCCACGATAAGTATTGGATTTTAAACACAAATACAGACTATGTGCTCACATCTGAGCCAAAGTTTGTGCCAGTAGATACCCATGCGCACAAACTTTGGCTCACAAAACCGCACAGACTTTGCGGTTCAGAACACCGGCGCCGGGACCCCAAGGCGCATGCCCTTCAGCGCCTTATGCCCGGCACGGGCTTTTCCGACGCTCGCAAACCTATTTGAACAGGGCCATGAGAGCCTGCGCGCCAGCCGTCGAAGAGGCGGGATTTTGGCCGGTCACGAGGCGACCGTCGGTGACGGTGAACACTTCCCAGTTGGCCTTCTTCTCAAACGTGGCGCCGAGCTTCAGCAGCTCGTCTTCGACCAGGAAGGGAACGACGTGGGTGAGTTGGACTTCTTCTTCTTCGCCGTTGGTGAAGCCGGTGACGTGCTTGCCCTTCACCAGTGGCTCGCCCTTGTGTTTGACGTGCCTTAGTACGCCCGGAGCGTGGCATACGAAGGCGATGGGTTTGCCGCTGTCGTAAAACGATTCGATCAACTTGATCGAGACCGGGTCTTCGGCGAGATCCCACATCGGGCCGTGACCACCCGGATAGAACACGGTGTCGAAATCTTTCGACGATACGGAGTCGAGGCGTGATGTATTGGCCAAGACCTTCAGCGCGGCCTTGTCTTCCTTAAAGCGGGTCTGGGCGGGTGTCTGATTGGTTGGGTCATCGCTCTTGGGGTCGATGGGTGGCTGCCCACCTTTGGGCGATACGACCGTCACCGATACACCGGCATCGGTAAAAACGTAATACGGCGCCGCAAATTCTTCGAGCCAGAAGCCGGTCTTTCTTCCGGTGTTTCCGAGTATGTCGTGTGAGGTGAGTACCATCAGTATCTTCATGCCGTAACCCTCGTTAGGTGCGACCAAGATTTGCCATCTCGCCCGATGGGACGACTCCTTCTTCGGGCAACCATGCTCGATGGGTCGTTTGTTCAGCCCCTGTCCTCAAAGATTGCCCCGGCTTTGCAAAGGGGTCTATCGAGCTTTGGTATCAGTTTCACGCCATCGAACTTCGCAACCTTTGCATCGCAAGATCTGAGATGCGTGCCAGGTGCGCGCGCCCAAGCGTCCGGGTGGCTGGATCGACGTGATGGCCAGACCGTCGCCAGTAGGTGCATGAGACTCAGCGCTGAAAACACGATGCGGTCGCCGTGTACCCTATCGACGCTTTCGCACCTTTCCCCATCCCCGTCTGAAGCACTGTTACCTATGAACAAACCTTCCGCCCCCCTCGATTCCGAGCACGGCGCAGCCGTCTATTCCGATCGCGTACTGAAGATTTACGACCGTTGGGTCCTCGGCTTCTCGAACAACTACGCCTGGAAATGTCCAACGGACGCCGTATTGCTGCCTTTTTTCCAGCAACACTTGAGCTCCAATCATCTGGATGTGGGCGTCGGTTCGGGCTACTACCTGGCGCATAGCGCGGACAAGCCTGGGCAGAAAGTCACCTTGCTGGATCTCAATGACAACAGCTTGAGGGCCGCAGCGTCACGCATCGCGAACTTGCAGCCAACGCTGGTCCGCGATGACGTGTTGCAGCCCGGCGGCGCACTCGGCGAGAGCAAGTTCGATTCGATCTCCCTGTTCTACCTCCTGCATTGCCTACCGGGCACCATGGCCGACAAGGCGCGCAAGGTGTTTTCCACGCTCGGCCCTCACCTGACCCCGGGCGGCGTGCTGTATGGCGCGACCATCCTCGGCGACGAGGCGAAGCACAACTGGCTTGGTCGCCGGCTCATGGGCCTGTACAACCGCAAGGGAATTTTCGGCAACCGCCATGACACACAGGCAAGCCTGCAGTCAGTGCTTACCGAACATTTCGCCAAGGTTGCCGTGTGGCGGGTTGGCAAGGTGGCGCTATTCAGAGCTGAGATGCCGCTGAGCTAAACGCGTAGCTGCGCTCTGGTAGGGGCCATGCGGGCTAGCGCGAGAACGTTTCCACAACGGCGCGTACCCATTGGCGGCGCAAGTCGGCGACTCGCGACAACCAACTCTTGCGCATCACGTGCAGCTCTTCGATCGATGGCGCGTGCCGATACGCGCCTCGTCGAAAGGGTCGGAAGAAATAGCCGAATCGGGTCACGGCGCCGAGGATCATCGTCCGGCGCCGCGTTTGAGTCTGCGCGCAGCTTCCATCGCTGCAGCAAGCTGCTGCCTCTGCGACGTCACGGGCGAGAGCTGCCTGTAGGGTTCACCGAACATGTGATCGAACAGGTCACCGATGGACTGGATGAGCTTAGCTAGCCGAGAGGGTCGGTACGTGAAGCGAAAATGGCCAGCCATGGTAGTCACCTTGAGTTTTGACGCAGCGTCCAGATGGACGCGAATCCCTGCCGATGAGTCGACAGGTGCTGTGGTGGGGACCTGCCCCACCACAACCCGTACGGGTTAGTGCTTGGTGGGTACGTTCACCGTGTCGATCGCATGGATGATGCCATTGCTCGAGGTGATGTCCGCCTTGGTAATGGTGGCTGCACCAATACGAAGCTTGTCGCCATCCTTGGTGACCGTTGCCGTCTGACCCTGCATCATCTTGGGCGTGGTGAGCTTCTCGACGTCCGCAGCCGATGCGCGGCCCGGCAGCACGTGATACTTCAGCACGGCGATCAACTCCGCTTTGTTTTCCGGCTTGAGCCAATTGGACAACACGTCCTTGGGCAGCTTCTCGAATGCCTCATCCGTCGGCGCAAAGACCGTGTAGGGTCCGGTGCCCTTCAAGACGTTGGTAAGTTCTGCCGCTTCAAGCGCCTTGCCAAGGGTGTGGAAGCTGCCGTTGGCAGCCGCTGTTTCGACGAGGTTCTTGCTGCTAACGCGAGACACGTTGGAATCGTTGGTGGACATGAGTATTTGCCTTCAGTGAAGATCCGCAAGGCGGATCCAGAGCGGACGTAGCCGCAACTCCGATAAAGATCGGAGAAATACTCAGATGGCGTTAGGGAGAGGACCGCGAGGCTGAGACGCCTGCCAAGGAGGAGACTTTCTATCCTGGCGCCCATGCAGCATGCACGTGTAGTTGTTACGTAAGGGTGATGCGGCGGGCGATCGCGTTCATGAAAGACCGTACGCTTGAGACAAGCCAAGGCGAGCCACTCTCCACATCAGCGACGGTTAGCGACAAGAGCTCCGCGCAAGGCCTGAGACAAACGCGGTCGGCGCCACGAGAGAGATAGTCGCCGCGTGCAGCGACTGCCAAGCACTAAGCGCTGCCGCTCTTGCTCTTCTTTTGGCGGGCTTTGCGCTGCTCGCTCTGTCGCTCGGCCAGACTTTGCTTCAGCAGCGCGCGAGCCATCCAATGGCTGACCTGTACGGCCTGCGTTGCGGACAGCCCGCGGATATCCCGCAGAACCAGCAGCGCTTCGATGCCCGTCGTTAGCGCCAATGCCGAAGTGAGCCGGGCGTACGAAGCGGGGCTCAGGCGGGAGCGCAATGGCTGAATCGCTGCATCGATCCACTCGACGCGACGCGTGCCCCGTGGCGGCTGGGTGTCCGTCGGTGAATGCAGCACGGTTTCGTGGATCATCGTGCGCAGCAACGCTTCGTTGGCGATCGCCAATCGCTGCATCTGCTCCACGAGAGCGTCGACACGCGCTTCGATGGCTTGGCTGCTGTTGCCCGCGGGCGCGGCATTGAGCGCATCTTCCATGGCGGGGCGCAGGCCCTCCAGGGCCGCCTCCGTCATCAGCTTTACCTGCGTGGGAAAATAGCGATACGCCGTGCGCCGCGAAATCTCCGCGGCATCCGCCACCTCTGTGACCGTCGGGCGGCCGCCCTTGGCGATCATGGCAGCCGCTGTTTCCAGCAGGGTACGCCGGGTACGCAGCTTCTGGTTGGTTCGCCCTTTGCCCAGATCGCTGGCTGCGGGACTCGTCTTGGACGTTGACATGGCGAAATTCTAGCATTAGTGTTTATGGCACTCGAGTGCCATAAAGGCATTGGAGTGGCTTAAAGCACCAGGGTGCAGAGCAGGTAAACGCCGGGTCGCAGCCGGCGCAGGGGTACTCGCTTCGCAAACGTGACACATGGAGATCGGCCCGATCCCAAAGGTTCGGGCTTGTCGAAATTCACCAGGCGGAGATAGTCATGATCACTGGAAATCAATCAAGGCCCGCAGTGCTCGCACTGCTGGGTGCGTGCGTGCTGGTTTGTGCATCGGCCCGGGCGATGGATGCCCAGGACAACGCGGGCGATCTGGTGGGCACCTGGCAGGTATCGGTGACCCTGCACAACTGTCAAACCAAGGCGCCCATCGGAGCACCGTTCGACTCCCTGCTCACTTTTGCAGAGGGAGGAACCTTGACCGAGAGCACGGCCAACGCGATGTTCTTTCCCGCCATACGCGGACCGGGCCAGGGCGTGTGGAGTCGAAGCCGCCACCGGGGCCAGTACACCGCGGCATCCATCGCCTTCATCACCATGAACGGCGCGCTGGTGAAGAGGCAGAAGATCACCCAGAGCATCGAGATGGGACCAGGCTCGGATATCTTCGTGACGCCGCAGGCCGCGATCGAGTTCTCCGACCCTGCCGGCAACGTGATTGCCACGGGTTGTGCGTCTGCGGTCGGCAGGCGATTCGAGGCCTAGTCAGCAGGAGCCGGGATAGCGTTAAGCTGAGTGGGCGCTGCTGCTCGTGGCGCCCTTCGGTTCGCCATCCATCGCTTCGAGATCGTCGGCATCCCGCAACGTAGGGACGCAGGCACGGAATCAGCAGTCGCAATTGCAGGCGTTATCAACCGGGATTCGGGAGATCGGCCATGGCACGCGCATCTGACAATCCTCATGACGACGGCCTGCCGGGCGTGAATGCCGACGGTGTCCATGCGGCAGCCGAATCAGCGATACATCAATCCCTGCTGCGCCTTGCCGATGCCTGGAACATCGGCGACGCCACGCTATGGGCTGAGGAGTATTGGCCGACGGCTGATTCGATCAATATTCTCGGTGGCCTCATGAGGGATGGTTTGGCCATCCGTGATCGGCATGCCGAAGTCTTTGCAGGCCCTTTCAAGGGCAGCCAGCTGGAAGGCGATGTGCGGCGCATTCAATGGCTGGGCGTCGACGTCGCCATCGTCGACGTCGATATTTGCGTGACCAAGTTTCGGGCCTTGCCGCCGGGCGCAAGCGCAACGTCGCCCGGCGTTCTGCAGACTCGCTTGAAACACATCTATCAGTGTCGAGATGGCGTGTGGCGCATCATTGCGTCGCAGAACACGGCGGTGGTCGCGGGAGCCAAGCCCGCCACCAACAATTGAAAAGTATCCAGACCAACTGCAAGCGATTCGGATACGAGACATCGATCGCTCTGCCGCGATCTTCAGGGTTGTCTCGCGCTCTCCTCGTCCTGGAAACCGCCAGGCGTGCCGCTACGGAATGGAACTCTCATGAAACACTGGAACTGTGCCGTGCTGCTCGCCATCGCAACGCTCGCCAGCGGACAGCTTGCGATGGGCGCCGAGCCGTCGCCGGATTTGCTCAAGCGCATCGATGGCGTATTCGCCGACTTCGGCACATCCACGCCTGGATGTGCGTTTGCGCTGGTGGATCACGGGCGCACCGTCTACGAACGTGGCTACGGCCATGCAAGCGTCGAACACGGCGTGGCGATCGATCCTCATCACACCGTGTTCGATATCGGCTCCCTCTCCAAGCAGTTCACCGCGGCCAGCGTCTTGCTGCTGGCACACGATGGCAAGCTGTCGCTGGACGACGATATCCGCAGCTTTGTACCCGAACTGCCCAACTACGGAGTCGTCGTCACGCTACGGCAGTTGCTGCATCACACGGGCGGTATCTCCGATTATCTTGAGCTGCTGGACATGGATGGCATCAATCTCGAAGACGTCGCCACCGGCGACGATGCATTAAGCGCGCTATCGCGCAAGAAGACGCTGGATTTCGCACCGGGCAGCGAGTTCAGCTACAGCAACTCTGGGTACTTTCTTCTTTCGCTGGTGGTCAAACGCGTCAGCGGCAAGCCATTCAGCGCTTTCGCCAAGGAAACCATCTTCGAACCGCTGGGCATGTCTTCAACCAGTGTGCTCGGCGATCACACACGCATCGTCGCCCACCGCGCCACGCCCTACGATTCAGACGAGCCGGGAAAGTTTCGGCTCTCTCCCTCCAACTGGGAACAGACGGGCGATGGCGGAGTACAGAGCACCGTGGACGACTTGGCGCGTTGGGACGCCAATTTCTACCATCCCCGTGTCGGCGGAGCGTGGTTGGTGGATGAGTTGCAGACACAGGGCGTGCTCCATGACGGATCGACGATTGCCTATGCCAATGGCGTGATCGTGGATCGCTATCGTGGCCTGCGCACGGTGTCGCATCGCGGCATATGGGTCGGCTTTCGCGCGGCGTCCTTGCGCTTTCCGGATCAGCAAGTCAGTGAGATTGCGCTCTGCAACGCGGGCAATGCGAATCCCGAGCAACGACTACTCGCCGTGGCGGATATCTACCTCGCCGGCATGCTGCAGCCACTGCCTGCACGGCAGCGCATGACGCTGCCCCCACAGCAGTATGCGGGCACCTATGCGAATCTCGACAAGGGAAAGCTGAGGCTCTTCAAGGTCCAAGACGGCCAGCTTTACTATCTGGATGGCTCAGGTGTCGAGGTGGAACTGGTTTATCTCGGCAACAACGCCTTTGAGGGGGCGACCGACTCACGCCTGCAAATACGCTTTCTTTCGACCCAGGCCGGAACGCGCCGCGTGGAGATCAAGCCCGCCGGTCTTCAAGCACTGTTCTTCAGCGAAGTGGCCACGGCCAAACCTTCGATCGCGGATCTTCAAGCGTACGCGGGCAGTTATACGAGCCCCGACCTCCGATCGCGGTGGAGCCTGCGGGAAGAAAACGGGACGCTGACCATACAAGGCGAACGCGGCCCCGCCATCCCCCTGGAACCGGCGTTCGACGACGCCTTCTTCGTGTCGAACGTGCTGTTTCGTTTCGAGCGGGGGAGTGACCACACGGTCACTGGCTTCACCCTGGCGCGCGACCGTGTACGAAAGCTGGTGTTTGTGCGCAGCGGGTCCTAGCTTCACTCAGCGGGACCGTTGCAACCACTCGAGTGCACGTCGCAGCCATGCGTTCGCCTGGTTCGGGTTCCACGTCAGGGTCGCCACGCTTTGCGGCGGCATGGTGTAGTCGAAACGCGTCTGGCCCTCCGCCACGGAGACGTTGCGGGCGTCCACCGTGCTGTTCACCATCACCAGCACGATTGAGCCGTCGCTGGGATTGAGGAAGGCCACGTTGTCGAGACCCTTCTCGGTGGCGGTGGAGTTGATCCGCAGGGCGCCGGGCAGCACGAATCGACTGAAGTGCGCCAACGCGTAGTATTCGTCGTTGCGGCTCACCTCGCCCGTGGCCGAGTCGATTGTCACCACGCCCTTGCAGGCGTCGCAGCCGCCAAAATGCGGGCCGTGCTTCTCATCCAGCACCAGGTTCCAATAGATCACACCGCGTGCCCACTGCCGGATACCTGCGATCAACAGATCGCGGGAGAACCACAGCAACTCGCCCTTGATGGCAGATGCCCAATCGCCGCCGGAGCATTCGGTGATATAGGCATCCTTGTCGGGGAAGGCGCGATGCACGCGGCCTTGCGCATAAGGGCTGCCTTCGTAGCAATGCCAGGCAACACCATCGATGTAGCGGGCCGCCGCGGCGTCGCCCAGCACGGCCAGTGGCTGCTCCGGCGCATTCCAGTTGTGGTCCCATTCCAGAATGCGCGTGTTCGACTTGCGGGCTGCCAGCTTGGGTCCGAGGTATTGCGCGACGATGCGTGCCCGCGTGGCCGCCGGCATCTGCATGCCGGGATACGTGATCGGTATGAAGCCGGGTTCGTTCTGCACGGTCAGGGCGAAGATGGGAATCCCATAGCCGCTATAGGCATCGAGGTACTTGAGCAGATAGTTCGCGTACGTCTCCTCGTACTGCTCCAGCAGCTCGCCACCAATCAAGTTTTCGCTGGTCTTCATCCAGGCCGGTGCGCTCCATGGCGTGGCCACGATCTGCAGGTCCGGATGGATGGAAAGGACTTCGAGCACGGTCGGTATCACGTCGCGCAAATTGTTCGTGATATTGAAGTGCTCCAACGACGGATCGGTCTGCCCGAACGGTACATCGTCCAGGGTGTAAGGCTTCAGCGAGAAATCCGAGGCGCCGATGGTCAGTCGCATCATGTGGAAGTTGAGGTTGGGCGGCGGCCCATACAGCTCGTGCAAGAGCGCACTGCGCTGCGTATCGCTGAGGTCGTTCTGCAGCAGCCACGCCGACGAGTCGGTCATCGCCGCGCCAAAGCCCACCATGCTTTGATAGGTGGTCTGTACGTCGATGACCACGTCGGCCGGTGCCGAGCCGCGGGCGCGCATCGCAATGTCGGGCTGCCGCGCCAGCTTCAGGCGACGGTCGGCCGTACTAAGCCAGAGCTCGACCGCGGGGAGCAGCGATGGCGTTGCCGGTGCGGCGTGGGCACCGACCACGGGACGCTCGAAGCGCGGCGCATAAAGGGCAGTCAGGGTCAGCAGGGCAATCAAGCCGACGGGGACAAGCGCGGCCCACCTGGATTCGGATCGATGCTCATCCATGGCGCACACAAAACCCTACGCTCGCGCTGCAGTTCAATTGGATCACGAAACTCCCGGGTTTGCGCATCAACACAAGATCCTGGCCGATCACGGCAACAGGATCGGATTCATCGCTCCAGAACCCCGGCATGAACCCGATGCCATGCGCGCAGCATAGCGAACCTGCGCCATTTTGACTGTGGCCGAGTGCATTGAATGGCCAGCGCAAAGGCTTATCGACCTGTGCGAGTCGCGCGGTTGGCTAGGCCTGCAGCCTCGTGCGTTGGTTGATGCCGGCGGGGCGCAGGCCGGGTCTTTCCCATGATGGCGCTGCACGATGCAGCCATGATTCGTTGGCACGCGTTCATCACCCTGCCCGCGCCACGCGCCGCAGAGCAGCGTACGCGCCTTCTATTCATGAATCGACCGTAAGTGTCACGGGAGGCTTCACGCGCCCTTTGACCGGGACATGCGCGCGCCGGCGGCACGATGCGGCGCCAACAGCAAAGGAGTTCATCATGATCAAGCGCATGCTTCCCCTAGTGATTGGACTGGCTGTTTCCAGTGCGGCGTCCGCGCAGACGATCCCTGCGGCGGCGCAGTCCACCACCAGTGCCACCACCCAGACGACCCAGACAACCACCGTAACGACCTGGAGCAATCAGCCTCCGACCGGTGCGTTGACCGAAGAAGCAATCAAGAGCTCCATCGCCAACGCCGGCTATAAGGAGGTCAAGGGTCTGGAGTTCAAGGATGGCGTGTGGCGCAGCGAGGCCCGCGGCGGCGACAAGAAGTGGGTCAAGCTCTCGGTCGGTCCTGTCAACGGCAAGGTATATCCGGCCGATGCACCGTCCAAGCTCAACGAGAACGAAGTCAATGCGCAGCTGGCGACGGCTGGCTTCCAAAACGTCAAGCACGTGAAGTTCGCGGATGGCCTGTGGAGCGCCGATGCCAAGAGCAAGCGGGGCAACGACGTGAATCTCCTGGTCGATCCCACCGATGGCAGCGTCGTGGCCCGATCGCACGACTGACGCGTCGTCAACATTGAGGTGACGATGAAACCCGGCGCCGCCGCCACGGCGCCGGGCTCAGTGAGGCGGAGCGTTGAGCGCCCTCTCGATCTCGTTCGCCACCTGGTAGGCGTCTCCCAAAGGCTGATCCGCGTAGCGCCGCGTTCCGTGGTTCCAACGATCACCCATGGCAAACCAATCGATCGGCTTTGCAGCGACGCCGCTGCGCAGTTCGCCGCCGAGCGCGCTGAAGTAGGTTTGCCATCGCAGGCGATAATAATCGTGCGTCAATCCAGCCCAGTCCTTGTTGCCGTAATCGTGCAGGTTGGCGCCCTCGCTGGCCTTGCGATCGCCCCAGGTGGTGAGCAGGGAGCGAGCGTCGTAGTCCAGGCGCACGCGCTCTTCGGGCGTCGATGCCCAGGATCCCACTTGCGACAGCCAGCTGCCCACCAGAAAACTTCGGTTGGTCGACAGCAGGCGATCCTGCATATCCATCAAGCGCAACCAGTATTGCGTAAGCTCCTCGAAGCGCGCGCGGTCTTTGGCGTCGTAGGCCAGCTTGATCTGCGGCAGAAGAAGACGGCTCTCGTTGGCGAGGGTCTGACGCGCGATATCCACCAGGTCGTATTGATACGTCGCGCTGCCACGCAGTGCCGGCCCGACCGACAGCATCTGCGGCAGTGCCTGCCGGAAGGCGCTGGCGCTGTAGCGCATGGCCTCGGGCGACCAGTTCGAAGCGCGATTCACGGTGAGACTGGGCTGCGCGTTGAACAGGGATTCCTGCGCTGCATCGCGTTCGCTGTTGAAGGCGACCTGATCGATGCGCAGATCGTAAGCGGTACTCAGGAGCACCTTCCATGCCGCGATGGCATGGGCATCGGCGGCGCCGTAACGGCGCTGAACATAGTCGGCCGTCCACTGCGAGATATCGACAGGCTCGCTGCGCCAGGCCATTTCGGTGAACAGGTCAAAGGCGTAGGGGTTGGTGCCCATGCCTTCGGTAAACAGCGCGGTGCCCACCATGTTGCGGTTACTGCGCGCCACCCGCTGCAAGCGTTCGGTGACGTGGCCGATGTTGGCGCCCAGCGTGGTTCGACCACCGAATTCCCAGATGCCGCCGTAGAGAAACGGCGCATCCTGGAAATCTCTCTGGCGATCGTCGCGCGGCACGCGGTCGTGATCGATGTCGATCACCAGCAGGTGCCGACGGTCAACGCCAGCCAGCAGGTCCTGGCGCGGGTTGCCCTGCCAGGCCAGCATCATCCAGCGCGCACCCGGATGGGCCGCATTCAAGGCGTTCTGCACAGCGCGGGCGGCTTCCGGCACGGGCACGTCGCCGGCGTCGCCGCCTTCCTGGAACACTTCCATGTCGTAGATGCTGCTGTCGCCGAACAGTTCGCGCTGATGTCGATAAAACGTGGCGGCCAGTTTGGCGAACATGGGGTCGCGTGGATCAAGCCAGCCAGGCCGCGTGAAACCGGCCCATTCCCCTTGCGGCACGACATGCGCCTGCGCAAATTTTTGCTGGAAATCGGCCGGAACAATGCCGTAGAAGCCCGGCAGCACCGGCGTGATGCCGAGCTCTCGCAGGCGCGCCACGATCTGGCGTGCAGAGTCGGCGCGCTGTTTCATCAAACGAGCGCTGATGGGGCCGTTGAAGCAACACAGGTTGCCCATCAACTGCCAGTTCTGGTGAGCCGGCTGGGTGATCCAGTGGCGGATCTCGTCATCGGAATAACCGATGTCGCGAAAGGTTTGATAGAGCACGCTGTCCATGCCCCGCTCCACCAGCATCGCGTTGATACCGGAAAGGGCCAGCACGTCGATTTCCCGCTGCCAGCGTGGCCAGTCCCAGTACGGCGAGGTGTAGCCGTCGACATTCTCGTTAAGCGCATAGCGAGTCGCATGACGCGCTTCGCCTTCGACAACGTGCGCGGGTAACGGAAACCTGGCGCTGCCCACGCGATCGCCGTTGGGCGAAATCTGCACCTTCGCCACGTACTTCAGATACCAGTTCACACCGAACAGCAAGGCACTTGGTGTGCTGCCTTCAACCTTGATGTGGTCGCCGGCGGGGCTGATGCGGAAGCGTTCGCGATCTCCTGCGGCCGCCAGCGTGCCGAGCTCAAATTGCGATGCTTGCTGCGGAAGCAGGCGCGCGATCACGTCGCGTTCCGGCGCGGTGTCGAAGGCAGGTGCATCCGAAGCGGCGGCGGCGGATAGTCCAAGGAGACATCCAAGGCCCGCAAGCCACATGCCTAACGCAGGGTGACGCATGAGGTATCCCGGAGACAGCGTTGGCCAGCATCGTATAACGGCACCAGCGCTCCGCGGGACGCAAGCCAGCGATCGCGCCGACACCGGTCGCCGGCGTTTACCTTGTTAGTGGATGCGCTGCGTTATCGCGGGGAGAAGTGATCCGTGCTGTGTTGCTCAGCAGGGCTCGACAGCTACTGTCGGAACGCCGCGACGATCCATCGCCATCGAAACCGACCACAGCAACAAGCCACCCAGCGCAAGACCGCTGCCCACCCAGCCGGGCGAGGTCCAGCCGTAGCCGCGCGCGATGGCGAGTCCGCCCAGGAAGGGGCCAAGCGCATTGGCAGCGTTGAAAGCGGAATGGTTGAGCGATGCGGCGAGGCCTTGGGCATCGCCGGCCACATCCATCAGCCGGGTCTGCAGTACGGTGCCAAGCGCACCGCCAATGCCAATCAGGAAAACCGTGGCACTGAGTGCCCACACATTGCCCGCGGCAAACGGGAAACAGGCGAGGATCAGCGCACTCCACAGCAGCAAGCCGCCGGCGGTGCGCATCAATGCGCGATCGGCAAACGCCGGGACAATCACATTGCCCAGCGTCATGCCGATGCCGAACACGCCCATCACCCAGGGCACGCTGTCGAGCGACATATGCGTCACGTGCAGCAGGATGTCGGCCAGATAGGTGTACACGGCAAACATGCCGCCAAACCCGATCGCGCCGATGCCCAGGGTGAGCCACACCTGCGAGCGCCTAAGCGCGCCCAGTTCGCGCAGCGGGCTGGCGTTGGCGTCGGCCGGCGTGTTCGGTGCAAATGCCAGCACGGCGCTCATGGTCGCCACACCCAACAGGGCCACCAGCGCAAAGCTCCAGCGCCATCCCACCGCCTGGCCGAGCCAGCTGGCCAGCGGCACGCCCACCACGGTGGCGCAGGTGAGGCCTAAAAACATCTGGCCCACGGCACGCGTGCGTCGATTGGCCGGAACCAGCGAGCTGGCCACCAGCGCTCCCACGCCAAAGTACGCGCCGTGCGGCAGGCCGCTGAGAAAGCGAAACAGCAGCATCCAGTGGTAGCTGGGCGAGAGTCCGGTCAAGCCGTTGAACACAGTGAACATCGCCATCAGCAGCACCAGCAGACGGCGACGGGGCATGCGCGCACCCAGCACGGTGATCACCGGCGCACCAACCACCACGCCCAAGGCATAGGCGCTGATCGCGTGGCCGGCCGTTGGCGCGTCGATGCCCAGCCCCTGCGCGAACAAGGGCAGCATGCTCATCGTGGCGAATTCGGTGGTGCCGATGGCAAAGCCACCGACTGCCAGCGCGAGGATGACCAATCCGACGTGGGGAACGCGAACAGGCGGCGTGCCCGAAGCAAGGGCGGGGGAAGAGGCAGACATGGGGACGACTCGGATCGTGGGGCGGCGCAGTGGTGCGCTGCAGCATGCGAGAGTAACGGCTAGGCGTCTGAGTTGCCAGCCTGGGCGGAGCGGATAGCTAGAAGAGGCCGATGGCGGAAGCAGACAAACCGCGGAACTGCTGCCCGTCTCTTCTGCGCGCTTCGCCGCCTCATGCTTCGCAAGAAAGCACGACGCGTTTCTGCCAAAGTCCGCGCGGGGTGGTGCAAGCGCTGGTTATCCGTGTCTGACTCACACAAAGGAATGCCCATGAAACGGCTTTGCATCGCGCTGGGTGGTTTGCTTGCCACGGCGACAGCTTGTGCAGATGCACCCCTGCTCCCGCCACGCGTGGCCGAGGCCGTGCGGCAACGCATCGATGCCGGCGAATATCCGGTCGTCGTCATCGGCGTAGTCGATGGCGATCGCAGTGCCGTCTACGCCTATGGAAAGCTTGATGGCGGTCGTGCGCCCGATGGCGACACCGTGTTTGAGATTGGCTCGGTCACCAAGACATTCACGGCGACCCTGCTGGCGCAGCAGGTCGTCGCCGGCAAGCTGCAGCTGGATCAGCCGGTCGCAACGCTGCTGCCGGGCTTCACCATTCCCACGCGCGACGGCAAGAGCGTGACACTGGGCAATCTCGCCTCGCAGAATTCCGGCCTGCCACGCCTGCCCACCAACTTTGCGCCCTCCAACCCGAACGATCCCTACGCGGACTACGACGCGGCCAAGCTGAAGACTTTCCTCGCGTCGTACAGCTTGCCGCGCGATCCGGGGGCGAGCTTTGAGTACTCCAATCTCGGCGTCGGCCTGCTTGGCTATGCGCTCGCCGTGCATGCCGGCAGCAGCTACGAGCAGTTGCTGCAACAGCAGATCCTGCAGCCACTGGGCATGCAACACAGCTCCAGCGTGCAAAGCGGCGCCCTGGCTGCGCGGCTTGCGCCGGGACATGGCAACAACGATGAACCAGTGGCCAATTGGCATCTCGACGCGCTGGCCGGCTGCGGTGCCATCGTCAGCAGCGCCGGCGACATGCTGCGCTACCTCAAGGCCAATATGGGCCTGCAGCCATCGCCACTGTATCCCGCCATGCAGTTGGCGCAGACGCCACGTGCCGATGGCCCTAGGCCTTCGGACCGGCTTGGCCTGGTATGGGTGGTGCATCACGACGCGGGCGGCGACATCATCGAACACAACGGCATGACGGCCGGCTATGCGAGCTACCTGGGATTCACAGCCGATCGTCGACATGGCGTGATCGTGCTCACCAACAAGAGCGTGACCGTCGATGACCTTGGGGAGTCCACGTTGCTGCCCGACATCGCTCTCGCCCCCGCGCACAAGCGCATCGACGTGACGGCGCAGGAGCTGGAAGCCTACGACGGCGCGTATGAGCTGCGTCCCGGATTCGAGATCACTATCTCTCACCAGGGCAATCAGATGATCGCGCGGGCCACCGGCCAACAAGCGTTCCCTTTGTATGCCAGCGCCAAGGACGAGTTCTTCGCCAACGTGACCGAGATCAGCTTGAGTTTCCAGCGCGATGAGCACGGCAAGGTGAACAGGCTGGTGCTGCATCAGCACGGCGACCGCGTTGCGCCACGCGTCGGCACACAGACGGCCGCCGCCGCGACCCCACACTCGGTTGCCTTGGACGCCACCACGCTGGCGAACTACATCGGCCACTATCAACTCGCGCCGAGCGCCGTCATCGACATCACCGTCAAGGACGGACAACCCTTCGTGCAACTCACCGGACAACCGGCATTCCCCTTGTTTGCCAGCGCCAAGGACAAGTTCTTCCTGCGCGTGGTGGATGCGCAGATCGACTTCGAACGCGACGCCGGCGGCAAGGTGGTGGCGCTGACGCTGCACCAGAACGGCGCCGACCGCCGGGCACCACGCATCGAGCAGTGAACACGGAACGTCGCCGTTCTATGCTGCGCCCATGGCCATGGGGGTGAGGCATGAGGATGCTGCGGCTGTGCTGCATGGGGATCGGCGTTCTGCTCGCAGGCCAGGCCTGGGCTGACGACTGCCATTTGAACGACTTCGGCAGCTTGCCGGTGGCCATGGTTGGCACTCGAGCCACCACCATGGTGAAGATCAATGGCACCGATACGCGCTTCATTCTCGATACCGGGGCGTTCTTCAACTTCATGTCGAGGGCCAATGCCGCATCGCTCGGGCTGAAGCTGGAACCCGCTCCCTTTGGTTATCGCATGGGCGGTGTGGGTGGCGATACGAGTATCCAGCAGGCGCACGTCAAGGAGTTCGGCATACTCGGCACCACGCTCAAGAACGTGGACTTCATCGTTGGCGGTACCGATGTGGGCGATGCGTTGCTCGGCGCCAATCTGCTCGATTTCGCCGACCTGGAAATCGATCTCGCCCACGGCAAAGTGACGCTGTTCAAAGCGGAACACTGCGAGAAAGCCTCGCTCGCGTACTGGGTGAAGGACGGCAAGTACAACGTGGCGGATCTGGAGCCGGCTGACCGGGCGTATGACCGCCGCAGCTTTCTCACGGTCACCATCAACGGCACCAAGGTGCGGGCGGTGCTGGATTCGGGAGCCGGCGCCACTTTGTTGAGCCGCGATGCGGCCAGGCGCGCGGGCATCGATGTGAAGGCCCTGGGCCTGCAAGCCGGCACCAGCACCTTCGGCATCGGCGCCAAGCCGGTCAGGACATGGACCGTGAACATCGACAGGTTTTCGGTCGGTTCGGAGACGATCCAGCACAGTCAGATGATGGTGCTCGACGGAAATTTTGGCGACAAGACAGAGATGCTGCTCGGCGTCGACTTCCTGCTGGCGCATCACATGTTCATTGCCAACAGCAAAAAGAAAGCCTATTTCACCTACAACGGCGGGCGCGTGTTTAGTTTCGCCACGGCGACCGACGACGACGTCTCCAGGCAAGCTGGCACAACCGCCGCGGAGAGCGGCTCGGCAACCAGGAGCGCGAGCGACCACGCGTTACAGGGCCAGGCGCACCTGTCCCGCGGCGAAGCGAAGGCTGCCGTGGCCGAGCTGGATGAGGCGATCCGCATGGCGCCGGATCAGGCGTCCTACTACGTCGCCCGCGCGCACGCCCATATGGCGGACAAGCAGCCCGAGGCCGCGCTCGCTGACCTCGACAAAGCGTTGGACCTGGATCCAAAAAACCTCGACGCGCTGCAGATGCGCGCCGAACATCGCTACGCCAACAAGGACCTGGCGGGAGCGGCCAGCGATGCGGCGGCGGCAGCCGCACTGGCGCCCGCGGGTTCGGCCCGGGCGCGTTCGATTGCTTCCCTCTACATCTGGCTCGACCAGCCCGCCGCCGCGTTGCCCTTGCTCGACGATTGGATTCGCCTGCATGACAACGACGCCATGCTGGGATCCGCGCTCAACGAACGTTGTTGGGCGCGCGCGCTAAGCAACCAGATGCTGGAGGAAGCCTTGAAGGATTGCCGCAAAGCCATCAAGCGCGATGGCGCCGATCCGGCGTATCTCGACAGCCTCGGCCTGGTCCAACTGCGGCTGGGACATTATCCCGAGTCGATCAAGGCCAACGAACAAGCCGTCGCGCTGGGCCCGGGTTCCGCGTGGTCGCGCTACGGACTTGGCCTGGCAAGAATCCGCAGCGGTCAGGCGGAAGCAGGCAACGCCGACCTGATCGCCGCTCGCGCCCTTGATCCGCAGATCGAACGACATGCCAGCAAGTTCGGCTTGGCCGTACCGCAACCCTAAGGATGCGCGCATGACCAACGCTCTCCCTACCTGGATTCGCATCGCCCGGTCGCGTGCCTCGGTGTTGACCCAACCGCTGGTGGAAGCGGTGATGACCATGCTCGCCGTATTGGCCACGCTGCTTTGCACCCTGGCCATCGCACCCGGCAGCGGGGCGGCCGTGCTGGCGGTGGTGCTGAGCCTGTCGCTGTCGCGCAGTCACCTGGATCGCGACCTGCGCGGTCGGCTGGAAGCGGCGGTCGTGCTGCCGCTGGTGGGCTTTGTGGCGATCGGGGTGGGCATGTTGCTGCGGCAGATGCCATGGGTGGGCGCGCTGGCGTTTGTCGCCGGATTGTTCCTGTCGATCTGGTTGCGAAACTTCGGCTCGCTGGCACGCCGCGCAGGCCGATTGATTGCCCTGCCGTTTGTCACCTTGCTGACCGTGCCGCATGTGCACGCCGCCAGTCGCGGCGTGCTGCCCGCCTTGCTGGTGCCGATCGTGGTGGCCTTGCTCTCGCTGCTCTGGGTCACGCTGTTCCATGCGCTGGCGCGTCGTCTGGGCCTGCTGCCGCCGATCACAGCGCCAGCGCAGGTGGATGCGAAGCCTGCGCAGGAAAGCAAGCTACGGCCCACCGCCAGCACGCGTATGGCCATCCAGATGGCCGTGGCCCTGGCGCTTTCGTTCCTGGTCGGCTACCTGTGGTTTGCCGATCGCTGGGCGTGGATCGTACTCACGGCCTTCATCGTCCACAGCGGCAACCGCGGGCGACTGGATGTGGCCTACAAGAGCGGCCTGCGCGTCCTCGGTGCCGCCGCGGGTACCGTACTGGCGATGTCGCTGAGCTTTCATGCCCCAGCGAGCTCGACCACCACCGGTGTATGGATACTCGCAGCGTTGTTCTTCGGTGTATGGCTGCGCCCGCTCGGTTATGCGTGGTGGGCGTTGTTCGTCACGCTGGCATTGGCCCTGCTGCAGGGCTTCGAGCCGCAGCCGCCAGGCATGCTGTTGTGGCAGCGGCTCGAGGAAATCGTCATCGGTGCCGTGATCGGCCTGGCTTCGGCGTGGTTCGTGTTGCCGGTGCGTTCTACCGATGTACTACGCCGCCGGCTGGCGGATGCGCTTGCGGCGATGGCGGAAGCCACCGATCCGGCGACGCCGGAACGCAGCCCTGCACGCGTGGCCAAGGCGCTGGATGAACTGGCCGACATGGCCGCGCCGTTTCGTGCAGCGCGGCGATTCACCCAAGGCTTTCGTGCCGTCCAGCCCGCCGATTGGGTGGATACGCTGCTGGCTTGCCGCGCACCCGCCATCGACGTGATTGCGCGAGGCGAAACGCCGGGACGGCTGCGCCAGGCCATCGGCGCGGCACGCAAGTCATTGCGCGAACCCGACGCACTCCTGCCGGCGCTGCAGCAGTTGCGCCAGGCGCTGGCGGGCTGATCAATCGCCCGCAGGCAGGTTCTGCACGCGCGACAGCACAGATACGCCGTGCTCGTCGAACGCTTCCACTGCGACCACGTAGTTCACGCCCTTGTTCAAGGAATGCAGTACGAGGCGAGTGGGTTGATCGGCAAAGCGCTGATAGGTCGAATGCAGCCGATCGGCCGCCAGCCCCCAGCGCACGTTGTAGCCCACGGCACCGGGTACGGGCGTCCACACGATCTCGGCGTCGCGCGTGTCGCCCAGGCGCTTGGCCGATAGCAGCGCTGGCGCCGCAGGTGGCGCACCGTCGGCGTTGCCGAAGACACGCAGATCAGCAATCGCCAGCGTGTGCGCACCCACATGCTTGTGCTCATAGCGCAGATAGCGCACGCGCTCTGCCTGATCGAGTTCGACGTAGGCGTTGGCGCGATCGCGCGTTTCGTGTGACAGATCGGCCAGCGTGCGCCAATGCGTGCCGTCGCGCGATCCTTCCAGCACGAACTGCGTGACGATGTCGGGCGCATCGCCGTAGCGACCGGACTGGTAGTCCGCGAAATTCACCTGCACGGCGCGCACCGTGCGCTCGCCGCCCAGATCCACCGTCAACGTCTGACCTGCCGTATTGCTCGCAGCAAGCCAGAACGTGCGCGGATTTTCATCCGTCGCTGCCGAGGCGCGATGCCCTGGCTGCGACGACGATGCAGTGGCGTTCTTGCGATAGGACAGCAGCATCCAGCCGGTGAAGGTGTCTTCGCCGTCCTGCAGGGGATGGTCGGGCATGCGATGCGGAAAATCGCCGAAGCGCGTATCGATCCACATTTGGCCGTCCGAATGGAAGCCGGCCGGGTAAAGCCCGATGCGTCGCTCGAAGGTCCAGTTGGATCCTATCCACGACGTGCCGGTATTCCACACATTGCCGTGGGCATCCTCAAAGGTCGAGCCATGACCCACGCCGGTGACAAAGCCACCGGGCTTCTCGCCAACGGGGTTGTATGGCGCATAGCGAAACGGGCCGAGCGGCGCATCGCCCACCACCACACCCGTGCCGTAGACATTGAACTCGGTGCCTGGCGCCGCGTACTGCAGGTAGTAGCGGTCGCCGTGGCGATTCATCCAGGCGCCTTCGAGAAACGGCTTGGTCGCTTCGTCGGTGTGATCCTGGCCGAACCGTTCCCAGCCATGGCGGGCGGCGTCGAGTTGCAGCAGCGGCTGCGGTCGCGTGGCGAAGGCAAGTCGCTTGCCTTCGCCCTGCGCGACGTCGGCGAACTTCAGATCGAGCTGGGCGCCATAGAGGGGATGGACATTGGACGAGTCCCAATACAGATAAACCTTGCCGTCTTGGTCCTGGAACAGCGCCGGATCCCACGGACCGGGTGGCAGCTCACCGGGTTTCATCGTCGCTTCGCCCGCGCTGGAGACAGCGCCGGGAATCGCTGGCAGCAGGCGCGTCCAAAAGGTCCAATGGCCGTGCGCGGGGTCCGTGGATACAAGCAGCGGCCGCGGCTCGGTGGCGGACTGCATGAGGAATAGCCGTCCATCGGCGACCAGGGTGGCCGGTGCCACTTCGCTGTCGAAGGGCCAGTGATCGGGCTTCACGAAATCCCAGTGCAGCAGGTCGGTGGAGTGCCAGTAACCGTCGGCGAGCGTCATGAAGAGGTAGTAGGCGTCGCCGTAGCGCACCACCGCCGGGTCGGCACCGGTACGGTAGGAAATGCCCTCGTTCATTTGCTCGAAGTTGTAGCGGTAGTCGATATCGACCGGGTTGGCCCAGGTCTGCGGCGCGGCGGATGCGGCGGTCGTGGCCAGCCATGCCATGCAGCAAAGCATGGCCATCCGAAGAGGGGCAAAAGCCTTGGAAAAAGGGTCTGACATCGGATGCATGCTCATGCTGCAGCGCAGCGGCGCCGGATTCTGTGAACTTCCCTTATTGATCAGGTGACCCGGTCTGTAAGAGACTCCGTCACCATCGCCGTAAACGTTTACATCGTAGCCGCCCGATCACGGCCGGCCAACCCACTCCCCGTTGATCGAAGGACTCGTCATGACTACCCCGTCGCCGCTCCGCCGCCTTGCCCTGCGCACCTGCGCCGCGGCCTGCCTCGCCCTGCTCGGCTCGGTGCACGCAGCGCCCGCGGGAAGCGATTCCGTGCAGCTGCAGGTGGACGCGACGAGCAAGGGCACGCCGCTGCCGCACTTCTGGGAAAACATGTTCGGCTCCGGCCGCGCCGTACTCGCGCTGCGCGATGACTACCGCAAGGATCTCGAAGCGGTGAAGGGCGCCACCGGCTTCAGCTATATCCGCTTCCACGGCATCTTCGACCGCGACATGGGTGTGGCCTATCGCGATCCGCAGGGCAAGCTGCAATTCAATTTCAGCTACGTGGACCAGGTCTATGACGGCCTGCTCGCCCGCGGCGTGAAGCCGTTCGTCGAGCTGGGCTTCATGCCGCCGGAAATGAGCACCGACCCGGCCAGCCATCACGACTTCTGGTATCACCCCAATGTGATGCCGCCGAAGGATCCGGCCGAATGGGACGCGCTGGTGCGCGCCTTCCTCCAGCACGAGATCGAGCGCTACGGCATCGAGGAAGTCTCCAGCTGGTACTTCGAAGTGTGGAACGAACCGAACCTCGCGTTCTGGGGTGGCAAGCCCGAGCAGTCCACCTACTACGACCTGTATGACCGCTCGGCCCGCGTGGTGAAGTCGGTCGACAAGCGCCTGCGCGTGGGCGGCCCGGCGACGGCACAAGCCGCATGGCTGCCGGACTTCCTCAAGCATGTGAAGCAAAGCGGCGCGCCGATCGACTTCGTCAGCACGCATGTGTACGGCGACGACACCGCCGACAACGTGTTCAAGACCAAGGAGAACATTCCGCGTCGCGACATGGTGTGCCGTGCGGTGGACAGGTCGCACCAGGAAATCCTCGCCTCGCCGTTCCCGAAGCTGCCGTTGATCTATAGCGAATACAACGCCTCGTACGCCAACCTGCCCAACGTCACCGACACGGTCTACATGGGTCCGTGGATGGCCAACACCATTCGCGAATGCGCCGGCAAGGTGGAGCTGATGAGCTACTGGTCGTTCTCGGACGTGTTCGACGAACAGGGCGTGGTGAAGAGCCCGTTCTACGGCGGCTTCGGCCTGATCGCCGCCGACCGCATCGAGAAGCCGGCATTCAACGCGTTCGCCATGCTCCACAAGCTGGGCGATACGCAGCTGCCGCTGAAGACCGACAGCGCGCTCGCCACGCGCCGCGCCGATGGCACCGTGGTGCTGGCGCTATGGAACTACACCAAGCCGCTGGGTGACACCGCCGACTACACGCCAGGCGTGCCGACCGGCACCGCCAAGCACTTCGACGTGGACCTGAAGCATCTGGGCAACGCCACGCAGGCCACGGTGTGGCGCCTGGACCAGGATCACGGAAACGCCGTGGCCGCGTTCGACAAAATGGGCCGCCCGGCAACCCCGAGCCGCGAACAGATCACTCAGCTACGTGAGGCGGGCAAACTCGCCGCTCCGGAACAGGCCACGCTGCAGAACGGCCGCCTGAGCATCGATATCCCGCCGCAGGGTCTGGTGGTGGTGGAGCTGCACTAACCGCCAACAAGCGTGTGACGCCGCCATCCCCTCGTGGCGGCGCCACACGCTGCTTTACCTCGCCGCACCGGGCGCAGTGACCTCTGGCATTGGCGTCCCACCTCCCGCAGATCAAAGCTCGCGCTGCTATCCAGCCTGGATGACGGCCATGCGTTTCTGGCGCGAGTCTCTCTTCACTTGGCTCATGTTGCTTACGGCGCCAGCCGTCATGGCGCAACGTGCGCCGCTGCATCAGTCATTCGACCTGCGCGTGCCTTGGACACCCGAGCCGGTGGTGGTCGCGGGCAAGGCGTCGCTGGTGTACGAGCTGCATCTCACCAATGAGGCGCAGGCGACGCTCACGATCCAGCGCATTGACGTCCTCGACGATCAACAACACCTGCTTGCCGAGCTCGCGGGCAGCGAACTCACGGCAGCCATCGGCAGGGCCGATCGCGCGAAAGGTGAGGAGCGCCTGCATATGGCGCCAGGCATGGCGGCTGTGGCGTATCTCTCCGTTCCTCTTGCCGACACCGCCGCCGTGCATCTGCGCCACCGTGTGGTTTATGCGGATCAGGAGAATCCGCACCTCACCACCGAGGGCGGCGGCGTCTCATCAGCCAGTCGCGCACCTGCGCAACTCGGTCCGCCCTTACGTGGCGGCCCATGGGTGGCGATCTACGATGCCCGTTGGGAACGCGGCCATCGCCGCGTGCTCTACACCATCGACGGCAGCGTCAAAGTGCCTGGGCGCTTCGCCATCGATTGGATTCTGCTCGGACCGCACGGTGGCTTCGCTAAAGACAAGGGCGAGTTGCCCAAGCAATGGTTCGGCTATGCCGCCGACGTGATGGCCGTGGCCGATGCCACCGTGGCATCCACCGGTGAAGGCATCGCCGAGCCGGCAACGCTCGCGGAAGGCGCCGCCCACAAAGTGCCGCTTGAAAATGCTGCCGGCAACTATGTGGCACTGGATCTGGGCAATGGACGCTACGCGTTCTACGAACATCTCAAGCCCGGCAGCATCCGCGTGAAAGCTGGCCAGCGCGTGCATCGTGGCGACGTCATCGGGCAACTGGGCTTTACCGGCGAGTCCACAGGCCCGCATCTGCACTTTCACGTGAGCGACGCCAACGCACCGCTTGCTGCCGAGGGATTGCCGTATGGGCTGCAGTCGTTCCGCGTGCTCGGCGCTTATGCATCGATCGAGGACTTCGCGCACGGCAAGCCGTGGACGCCCATGAAACCCGCCGTGTCCGCTAGCGGATTCCCTGCGGCCCTTGCCGTTGTGGATTTCAGCAACGGCCACTGACGAAAAGCCGCATCACGCCATGGTCGATGGCTGGCAATGGCATGGCGAGATGCATAGCGACTGAAAAAACGAAGGGCGCCGAAGCGCCCGTCGTCTCTGTGTGTTTCGCTACAACTCGCGATCAGAGCGCGTAATACATCTGGAATTCCAGCGGATGCGTGCTGGCGCGGTAGCGGGTCACTTCCTGCATCTTCAGCGCGATGTACGCATCGATGAAGTCGTCGGTGAACACGCCGCCGGCCTTGAGGAAGTCGCGGTCCTTGTCGAGCGCGTTGAGCGCTTCGTCGAGGCTGGCGCACACCTGCGGGATGTTCTTCTCTTCTTCCGGCGGCAGGTCGTACAGATCCTTGTCGGCCGGTGCGCCCGGGTCGATCTTGTTGATGATGCCGTCGAGGCCGGCCATCATCAGCGCGGTGAACACCAGGTAGCCGGAGTTCATCGGATCGGGGAAGCGCACTTCGATGCGGCGGCCCTTCGGGCTGGACACGTACGGAATGCGGCAGCTGGCCGAACGGTTGCGGGCCGAGTAGGCCAGCATCACCGGCGCTTCGAAGCCCGGCACCAGGCGCTTGTAGCTGTTGGTGGTGGAGTTGGCGAACGCGTTGATCGCCTTGGCGTGCTTGAAGATGCCGCCGATGTACCACAGCGCCGTCTGCGACAGGCCGCCGTACAGATCGCCCGCGAACATGTTGTTGCCGTCCTTCGCCAGCGACTGGTGCACGTGCATGCCGCTGCCGTTGTCGCCGACGATCGGCTTGGGCATGAAGGTGACGGTCTTGCCGTTCTGGTGGGCGACGTTCTTGATGACGTACTTCATGGTCATCAGTTCGTCGGCCTTCTTCACCAGCGTGTTGAACTTCACGCCGATCTCGCACTGGCCGGCATTGGCCACTTCGTGGTGATGCACTTCAACGACCTGGCCCAGCGACTCGAGCACTTTGCACATGTCGGCGCGCAGGTCGCCCAGCGAGTCGACCGGGCTGACCGGGAAGTAGCCGCCCTTCACGCCCGGACGGTGACCCGTGTTGTTGTCGTCGTACTTGTAGCGCGAGCTCCACGCGGCTTCTTCGGAGCCGATTTCGTAGAACACGCGGCCCATGTCGTTCTGCCAACGCACGGAATCGAAGATGAAGAATTCCGGCTCCGGACCGAAGAACGCCGTGTCGGCGATGCCAGTGGACTTCAGGAACGCCTCACCGCGCTTGGCGATGGAACGCGGGTCGCGGCCGTAGGCCTGCATGGTCGACGGCTCGAGCACGTCGCAGTGCAGGATCATCTGGGTGTGGGCGCTGAACGGGTCGAGGTAGGCGGTGTCCGGATCGGGCATCAGCACCATGTCCGATTCGTTGATGCCCTTCCAGCCGGCAATCGACGAACCGTCGAACATCTTGCCGTCCTCGAACGTGCCCTCGTCGATGGCATGGGCCGGGAACGTCACGTGGTGGTGCTTGCCGAGCATGTCGGCGAAGCGGAAGTCGACGAATTCGACCTCGTGTTCCTGGATCAGGTCGAGCACTTTCTGGACGGGGGACGACATGGACAACCTCGACGGGCGAAAAGGTGAGTAATCGACAGGCGTCTGAGCAAGCCGCGTGCCAAGGGGAATGAGCTTTTTATATCAATGGTTTAATTACTGCAAATCGATGGTGACGCCACTAGATTGCACGATGATGAAACATCGATAAGCACCATCTTGGTGCAACCATAACCGGCCTGGCGTTCCCGCGTTTATATGATTTGCCGTGCGGCGGAATCAGCCGCATCGGATACAACGCGCCCCAAAAACGCCACGCCGGTCGCTTAAGCTATGCCGCTTTGCGCCGGTATGGAACCGGGGCCGACCTCACCGCCGGAGTCTCCGTGAGCGACATCATCAACGTCATCCTGCTTGGCATCATCGAAGGCATCACCGAGTTTCTCCCCATTTCCAGCACGGGTCACCTGCTGATCGCCGAGAAGTTCGGCCTGGGCGAGCGCTCTGACTTGTTCAACGTGGGCATTCAGGCGGGCGCGATCCTGGCGGTGACCTTCATCTACTGGAGCCGCATCTGGCAGTTGTTCACGCAGTGGCGTGACCCGGCCAACCGCGATTACCTGGCCAAGCTGTTCGTGGCCTTCATGATCACGGCGGTGCTCGGCTTCATTGCGGTGAAGCTCGGCTTCAAGCTGCCTGAAGCAGTGACGCCGGTAGCGTGGGCCTTGGTCATCGGCGGCATCTGGATGCTGGCTGCCGAACGGCTCGCCGCCCGCCAGCCCGATCGCACGCAGGTGACCTGGCGCGTCGCGATCCTGGTCGGCATCGCGCAGATGATCGCGGGCATCTTCCCGGGCACCTCGCGTTCGGCCGCCACCATTTTTACGGCGATGCTGTTTGGCACCAGCAACCGCGCGGCCGCGACCGAGTTCGCGTTCCTGGTGGGTATTCCCACCATGTACGCGGCCACCGGCTATGAATTGCTGAAGGTGCTCAAGGATGGCGGCGTACACCACGAAGACTGGACCGCTTTCGGCGTCGGCTTCGTGGTCTCGGCCATCGTCGCCTTCGTGGCAGTGAAGTGGCTGCTTGGCTATATCCGCAGCCATCGTTTCACGCCGTTCGCGATCTACCGCATCGTGCTGGGCATCGCCCTGCTGTTGCTGATTCCCGCAGGCGCCTGAGCAAACCGTGCGAGGATCACGTCGGCACACTGACCTCCTCGCCGCATGAGCGCCACGCGTTACCGACTGCTGGATCTTTCCATCGACGTCACGCGCCAGCGCGTGACGCGCGATGGCGCGACGCTCGATGTCCAGGGGCTCTCGTTTCAGTTGCTCGCGTGCTTGCTGAAGCACGGCGTGGACGTGGTGGACTTCGACACGCTGATCGCCGAGGTCTGGGCGCCCGCCGTGGTGAACGAGGAAACCGTTACGCAGCGCGTGAAGTTGCTGCGGCAGGCGCTGGGCGACGACGGCCGCGCCCCGCGTTACATCCGCTCCGTGCGCGGGCGCGGCTACCAGTTGTGCGACATGCCGGTGGCCGAGGAAGCAGCAGCACCCACCGCGACCCGCGTACCGCGTCGATGGATCGCACTCGCCATGGGCCTGTTCCTGCTCGCGGTGGCGGGCATCGCCTGGTGGCTCACGCCCCAGCGCATCCACAAGCCATCCGCCACGCAGGAGCTGGTGCAGCGCGCGAGCTACTACGCGGGCATCGGACAACGCGACAACAACGAACGCGCCATCGCGCTTTATCAGCAAGCGCTCGCGTCGACGCCGCGAAATCCCGATGCGCGGATCGGCTTGAGTCGCGCGTACAGCGCGCGCGTCTGTCTCTACAACTTCCCCTACCAGTGGGCGCAGCAGGCGCAGAAGCTGGCCGACGACGCCGTTGCTGGCGAACCCTCCCGCGCTTCCGCCTGGTCGGCGCTCGGCTATGCACGGGATTGCCTGGGCGATATCGATGCCGCCATCGAGGCCTACCAAAAAGCCCTGGCACTCGACGCCGGCGATGACGCCACGCGTGCCTCCGCCGCCTACCTCTATCAGGAGCGCGGGCGCATCGACGAGGCGCTGCACGCCAACCTGGACATGCGCGGCGACGCTACACACGTGCGCTTCCGCGAGGTGCAGATCGCCCGCGAGATGGCTCTGCTTGGATTTGACGACGAGGCCGAGGCACGTCTGGCGCGCAGCTTCCAGCTTTATCCCGATAACGTGTTTTCCAATATCGCGTGGCCACGTCACCTGTTCCTGCACGGCCGCCCGGTGGAAGCGCAGCAGGCACTGGATGAAGCGCTGACGCGCAACACGCCGCACGTGGAGCTGTACGTGCTGCAAGGCGAACTCGCGCTGCTGCGCAACGATCGCGACGCGGCGCTTGCCGCTTTCGTGCATGCCCGGCAACTTCGCCCGCAGATGGGTCTGCCGGGCACGCTGGAGGGGCTCTACGGAAAGGACGCACCAAGCGCCGGCTGGCTCACCGCGCGCGTCGACGCAGTGCGTGACGAAGCGTCACGCCATACGCTGTATCCCGGCGAATTGCTCGAACTGGCGATGCTGCTGCAGGCGCAAGGCCAACGCGATGCCGCCCTCGATGCCGTGCAGACCGCCGTCAAACAGGGCTACAGCGACGCGGCGTATCTGCAGGTGTCGCCGTTGCTCAAGCCGCTGTCGTCCGATCCGCGCTACGCGGCGGCGATCGGCGTGATCAACCGCCGCGTGGCCGAACAGCGCCAGCGCGTGCTGGCGGCGACATGGTGCCCGCCAGAACTGAAGAACGCGTCGCGCTAAGGCAATGCCATCAGCACGTATTCGCGAAAGATCTGCTGCGATTGCTGGTGCGCGTTGCGCTGGTTGTAGGCGGTGCTGGTGATCACCGCGACCAGTTGTTGCGACGGCATCACCAACACATAGTTGCCGCCATTGCCGGACATGGCCCATGCCACCTGCTCACTGCCGTGCACGGGAAAGCGGAAGCACCACCACAGGTAACCGTAGTCGGCATCCTCGCGCGCCTGCGCATGAGGGGTGAGCATCTGCTTGATCCAGGCGGCAGAGATCACCTGGCGCCCATGCCAGCGTCCATCGTCGAGCGCCAGTTCGCCTACCTTGGCCAGGTCGCGGCTGCGATAGCGCGTGCCGCCACCGCCCATGCCGATACCCAGCGGCGACTGGTTCCATTGCACCGCAGTGATGCCCAAGGGCTTTTCCAGTACATCCGCGGCGAAGGCGGCGAGGCCTTTGTGCGTGGCGCGTTCCACCACCGCACCCGCCGTGAATGCACCAGGCGTGCAGTAGGAGAACGCGCGGCCGTAAGGGCTGTCCTTCGGTCTTGGCATCCACGGCGCGAAGCCTTTGATGGGCAGGTCGAGCGCAAACTGTAGCCAGTCTTCGGTGACGTACATGCGCTCCTCGTTGCCGCTTGAGAACTCGTTGTCGTCATTGCATTCCCACAAGGAACTCATGGTAAGCAGGTCTTCGAGCGTGATGGCCAGCTTGCGCGGGTCCGGGTGCTGCACCGGCTGCTTGTCGGGGAAGAAGTCGTAGACGCGCGCCTGCACGCTGGGGATCAAGCCGCGGTCGATGGCTGCGCCGACCAGCAGGGCCGTCACGCTCTTGCTGGCGGAACGCACGTCGTTGAGCCGCGAGGCGTCGCTGCCGTTGAAATAACCCTCGTAGACCAGCTTGCCATGCTGGGCGACGACGACGCTCGTGATGCCTTTGACGCTGCCGTCGGAGAGCTTCCCCTCCATGGTTGCGAGGGTTGCCATGTCCCAATGGGCGGCGCGGGCATCGGCAACCACCCAGCCATCATCGCGGCTAGCTGGCGGCTGATAGTCGGCGCAGGCAAGGGCAGGAACGGCCAGCAGCAGCGCCAGCAACCATCGGTGGGAACGATTCGACATGGATGAGCTCCGTGGGAAGACGGAGCACAGCCCAACAGGTCACCGAATGAAGCGCCTGAAATGCGTATGAAGAATTCTGAAAGCGCACAGCTGTGCGCTTCCACAGGGTTGCGCGGTCAGGCGCTGAGCCGCTCCGGCACCGCCGCCATCACCGGCTTCTTGTGCTTGCCCGGCTCGCTGGTCTGCTCGAACACTTCGCGCACCCACTCGATAAAGGCCTGCACGCGGGCGGACAAGTGCTTCTTCTGCGGGTAGACGATCCATACCGGCTTGCCGGTAGAGGTAGTGTCGGTCATCACCAGCTCGAGTTTGCCGAAGTCGAGCATGCAGGCGGCGATGACATGCGGCGCCTGGGTGATGCCCAGTCCGGCGACCACGGCCTGGATCACCGACTCGGCATCGTTGATCAGCAGATGCGCGTCGATATCCACGGCGACCTGGCCGCTCGGCGTCTCGAACTGCCACTGGCGCGGGCGGCCGTTGGGCATGATGTAGTTGATGCAGCGGTGATCCTTCAGATCCTCGATGCTCTGCGGCGCCCCATGCTTCACCAGGTAGTCCGGCGAGGCGATCATCACGTTGCGCAGGTAGCCGATCTTGCGGGCGATCAGGCTGGAATCTTCCAGTGGCCCGACCCGGACGGCGCAATCGATGCCTTCCTCGTTTAGGTCGTAGGGGTAATCGCACATCGACAACTCCAGACGAATGTCCGGATAGCGCTGCTCAAATTCCGCCAGCCTGGGGATGATCACGGTACGGCCCACGGCGGCCGGCACGCCGATGCGCAGCTTGCCGGTCGGCTTGCGCTGGGCGTAGCCCAGGGCCTCGGTCGCCTCGGTCAGATCAGCAAGGATCTCCTTGCAACGTGCATGGAACGAGGCCCCATCGTCGGTCAAACGCAGCGAACGCGTGGACCGGAACAAGAGCCGGGCACCCAGCTGTTCTTCCAGTCGGGACACGGCGCGGCTGACACCGGAGGGGGTCATGCCCAGTTGGGCGGCGGCCGCGGCAAAGCTCTTGGCTTCGACGACGCGGACAAACGCTGAGATTGCGGCAAAGTCTTCCATAGGCTGGATTTTCACCCCATTCGTGACTCGCAGTCACTATTGCGTTGCATCAAAAAGCATTTATTGAACCAGATAGTACACCTAATCTTCCGCACCTGATCGTCGGGGTACCCCCACGTCGACGAGTTCATTCCGGGAGCGCACATGAAAAACCGATGGATCCTCGCCATTCTTGCCCTCGCCGTGGTGGGCGGCAGCTGGGCCCTGTTGGGCCATAGCGCCGATACCCACGCCCAGGCCGGACCGCCGCCCGCCCCCGCCGTCACCGTGTCCCAGGTCCTGGTCCGCCCGGTGGACGACGCGGACGAATTCACCGGCCGCCTGCAAGCGGTCGACACCATCCAGCTGCGGCCCCGCGTCAGCGGATATGTGGACTCGGTGCACTTCAAGGAAGGGGCGATCGTGCGAAAAGGCGATCTTCTTTTCCGCATCGATCCGCGTCCCTACCAGGCCGAAGTGGACCGCCTGAGCGCCAACCTAGGCCAGGCCAAGGCCGAGCAGGTGCTGGCCCAGTCCAATGGCGAGCGTGCCCAGCGCCTGCTCGACCAGCATGCGATTTCCAAGGAAGAAGCCGATCGCCAGCAGACTACGGCGCAGAGCGCCAAGGCCCAGGTGGCTTCCACCACGGCTGCCTTGGATGCCGCCAAGCTCAACCTGAGCTTCACCGAAGTGCGCGCACCGATCGATGGTCGCGTGAGCAATGCGCTGGTGACACCCGGCAACCTGGTGACCAGCAACGACGTGCTGACCAGCGTGGTGAGCGTCAATCCGATCTATGCGTACTTTGATGTCGACGAGCACAGCTATCTGAAGTTCGATCGCCAGCGTCGCGAGCATGGCGCCGCGCCGCAGATCTCGATGGCGCTCGCTGACGAAAAAGGGTTTCCCCACACGGGCCGCGTCGACTTCGTCGACAACCAGCTACGCGCCGGCAGCGGCACGATCCGCCTGCGCGCCGTGTTCGACAACGCCGACGCCGGCTACACGCCCGGCCTCTACGTCCGCATCCAGCTACGCAGCGACAGCCGCCAGCCGCGCGCCCTCGTGGACGACCGCGCCGTCGGCGCCGACCTTGGCAACAAGTACGTGTACGTGGTCGACAAGGACCGCAAAGTCGAATACCGCCGCGTCGTCACCGGCCCGCTACTGGACGGCCTGCGCGTGGTTACCGAAGGTCTGGACGCCAAGGACACCGTGATCGTCTCGGGCATCCAGCACGTGCGTCCGGGCGTGGAAGTGAATCCGACCAAGGTGGCGATGGAGACGCGCAGTCTGGATCCGAGCAAGCAGATTGCGATGGCGGGCAGCGCTTCGGGCAAGAACGCTGCGCAGCAGAAGTAACGCTCCCCAGCCCGTCATTCCTGCGAAAGCAGGAATCCAGTGACTCTGCTTTGACTCACAAAGGCACTGGATCCCTGCTTTCGCAGGGATGACGGGTAGGAAAGGCAACGAGTAACACATGAACGCCCTCGCTCCTTTGAGCCGAGGGCCAGGGACGCTTTGTCTGCGCACCACGCAAACAAAGCGCCGGAAGTCCCCGCCTCGCGGGGCATTGGTGCCAGCGAGCAACCAGGACGAATGCAATGAAAATCGCACAATTCTTCGTGGACAGGCCGATTCTGGCCGGCGTCCTCTCCGTGCTGATCCTCATCGCGGGCAGCATTTCGCTGTTCAAGCTGCCGATCAGCGAATACCCCGAAGTCGTACCGCCTACCGTGGTCGTGCGCGCTTCCTATCCCGGCGCCAACCCCAAGGTGATCGCCGAAACCGTCGCCACGCCGCTGGAAGAACAGATCAACGGCGTCGAAGGCATGCTCTACACCAGCTCGCAGTCCACCAGCGACGGCGCGATGACGTTGACCGTCACCTTTGCGCTGGGCACGGATCTGGACAACGCCCAGGTGCAAGTGCAGAACCGCGTCGCGCAAGCGCAGCCGCGCCTGCCCGAGGAAGTGCAGCGTCTTGGCGTGACCACGCAGAAGAGCTCGCCCGACCTCACCATGGTGGTGCACCTGATCTCGCCCGATCAGCGCTACGACATGCTGTATCTGTCGAACTATGCGCGCCTGCATATCAAGGATCAGCTCGCCCGCCTCGATGGCGTCGGCGACGTGCAGATCTTCGGCGCCGGCGAATACTCCATGCGCGTGTGGCTCGATCCGCAGCGCCTGGCCTCGCGCCAGCTCACCACGGGCGACGTGGTGCATGCGATCCAGGAACAGAACATCACCGTGGCAGCGGGCGCACTGAATGCACCACCGGGCCCGACCAACTCCGCCTTCCAGCTCAACATCAACACGCAGGGCCGACTGATCACCGAGGAAGACTTCCTCAACATCATCGTGCGCAAGGATGCCGATGGCTCGTTCACGCATCTGCGCGACGTGGCCCGCGTGGAACTGGGTTCGAACAACTACGCGCTGCGCAGCCTGCTCAACAATCAGCCGGCGGTGGCGCTGCCGATCTTCCAGCGTCCGGGCTCCAACGCCATCCAGATCTCCGATGAAGTCCGCGGCCTGATGGCGGACCTGAAGAAGGATTTCCCGCAGGGCGTGGATTACCAGATCGTCTACGACCCGACCGTGTTCGTGCGCGGTTCGATCGAAGCGGTAGTGCATACGTTGTTTGAAGCCATCGCGCTCGTCGTGCTGGTGGTGATCCTGTTCCTGCAGACGTGGCGTGCCTCGATCATCCCGCTGGTCGCCGTGCCGGTGTCGTTGATCGGAACGTTCGCGGTGATGCTGATGGCGGGCTTCTCGCTCAATGCGTTGTCGCTGTTCGGCCTGGTGCTGGCGATCGGCATCGTGGTGGACGACGCCATCGTGGTGGTGGAGAACGTCGAGCGACATATCGAGCACGGCTTGTCGCCGAAGGAAGCCACGCGCAAGGCGATGAACGAAGTGACCGGACCCATCGTGGCCACGGCGCTGGTGCTGTGCGCAGTGTTCGTGCCGGCGGCGTTCATCAGCGGCCTGACCGGTCAGTTCTATCGCCAGTTCGCGCTGACCATCGCGATCTCGACCGTCATCTCCGCCTTCAACTCGCTCACCCTCAGCCCGGCGCTGGCTGCCTTGCTGCTCAAGGACCGCGATGCGCCGAAGGACAAGCTGAGCTTGCTGATCGATCGCGCCTTCGGCTGGCTGTTCCGTCCGTTCAACCGCTTGTTCATCAGCAGTGCGAACCGTTACGTCGGTGGCGTGAAGCGCATCCTGCGTTCGGGTTCGATCGCGCTGATCATCTACGGTGGGCTGGTGTTGCTCGGCCTGTTCGGCTTCGCCCATGTGCCGACCGGTTTCGTGCCGCCGCAGGACAAGCAGTACCTGGTGTCGTTCGCGCAGTTGCCGGATGCCGCCTCGCTTGATCGTTCGGAAGACGTGATCCGTCGCATGAGCGATATCGCGCTCAAGCAGCCGGGCGTGGAAAGCGCCGTGGCGTTCCCGGGTCTGTCGATCAACGGCTTCACCAACAGCACCAACTCCGGCATCGTGTTCGTGACGCTCAAGCCGTTCGAGGAACGTCGCGATGCGTCGTTGTCGGCCGGTGCGATCACCGCCGCCCTGCAACAGAAGTACGCCGGTATCCAGGACGCCTATATCGCGATCTTCCCGCCGCCGCCGGTGAACGGCCTGGGCACGATCGGTGGGTTCCGTATGCAGGTGGAAGATCGTTCCGACGCGGGCTTTGAGGAGTTGTACAAGCAGACGCAGAACCTGATCCAGGAAAGCGCCAAAGTGCCGACGCTGGCAGGTCTGTTCTCCAGCTATCAAGTGAGCGTGCCGCAGATCGATGCGGACGTGGATCGCGAGAAGGCCAAGGCCGAAGGCGTGGATCTGGCCGATGTCTACCAGACCATGCAGGCGTACCTCGGTTCGCTCTACGTGAATGACTTCAACCGCTTCGGTCGCACCTATCAGGTGAACGTTTCCGCCGAGCCGGGCTTCCGTCATGAGCCGCAGGACATCCTGGGCCTGAAGACGCGCAGCTCGACCGGCGAGATGGTTCCGCTGGGTTCATTCCTCACGGTGAAGCAGACCGTGGGCCCGGATCGTGTGCAGCACTACAACGGCTATCCGACCGCCGAGATCAATGGCGGCGCGGCGCCGGGCTTCAGCAGCGGCCAGGCACAGGCGGCGATCGAAAAGCTGGCCAAGGACAACCTGCCCAATGGCATGACGTTCGAGTGGACCGAGCTGACCTACCAGCAGATTCTGGCCGGCAATACCGCAGTGCTCGTGTTCCCCTTGTGCGTGCTGCTGGTGTTCCTGGTGCTGGCCTCGCTGTACGAAAGTCTGCTGCTGCCGCTGGCAGTGATCCTGATCGTGCCGATGGTGCTGCTGTCTGCGATCTCCGGTGTGTGGATGACCGGTGGCGACAACAACATCTTCACCCAGATTGGCTTGATCGTACTGGTGGGCCTGGCGTGCAAGAACGCGATCCTGATCGTGGAGTTTGCCCGCGAAGCGCAGATCATCGAAGGCATGGACCGCACCCAGGCGGTGTTGGAAGCGGCTCGCCTGCGACTGCGCCCGATCCTGATGACCTCGTTCGCTTTCATCATGGGCGTGGTGCCGCTGGTGACCTCGCACGGTGCGGGTGCGGAGATGCGTCATGCGATGGGTGTGGCGGTGTTCGCCGGCATGCTGGGCGTCACCTTCTTCGGCCTGATCTTTACGCCGCTGTTCTATGTGCTGGTGCGCGGCTGGGGCGAACGCAACAGCGAACGCCGCCGCGCTCGCAAGGCCGCACGCCTTGCGCAGTCCAGCAACCTTATCGAGGAGCGTTGATATGTCCTTCTTCAAGAACCTCAAAACCTCACTGCTCTCTCTCCCTGCGAGGGAGAGGGGCCAGCGGAACGACACGCTTGAGTCGGGCATTGGCCATATGGATTTCGCCCTGGCCGATGACTGCGCCTGCGAACCCGTATCCCGCCACAGCACCGCCAAGAAAGTCACCGCCATCGCCGCCGCCATCATGCTGTCCGGCTGCGTGAGTGTCGGCCCCGACTATCACGCGCCACAGGAAAAGCCGGTGGCCCTGCAAGGTGTCAATGCGCAGGAGTCGACCCAGACGTTCCAGGCGCAGTGGTGGAAGCAGTTCAACGATCCGACGCTGGAGGCACTGATTCAGCGCGCGGCGGCGAACAGTCCCGACCTGAAGATCGCCTATGCGCGCCTGCGTGAATCACGCGCCTTGCTCGGCGTGGCGAAGTCGCAGCAGATTCCCGATGTGGAAACCGTGGCGAACTATTCACGTGCCCGCGAACAGCAGCCTGGCTTCACCGATCAGCGCACCACCATCACCAGCTATCAGGCCGGCTTCGATGCCAGCTGGGAAATCGATCTGTTCGGTGGCGTGCGTCGCTCGGTGGAAGCCGCGCGTGCCGACGCCGGTGCCAGTGAAGCGTCGCTGCAGGATGCACAGGTCACGTTGTTCGCGGAAGTCGCGCGTTACTACTTCGACCTGCGCGGCGTGCAGCTGCGCATCGACGTGGCCAATCGCGACATCGAGAACCAGCGCGAATCGTTGCGCCTGATCCACGCTCGTTCCGATATCGGTACCGGCTCGGAGCAGGACGTGGCGAGCGCGACCGCGCGACTGAACTTCGTGGAGGCTCAGCTGCCCACCCTGCAGACGATGGCCCAGAACGACACCTCGCGTCTTGCCGTACTGCTGGGCGAGCGTCCGGGCGAGCTGGATATCGATGTCTCACCGAAGGGCTTCAAGCCGATCGATGTGGCGCTGGATATCGGCAACGCCGGTGACGTGCTGCAGCGCCGGCCGGACATCCGTATCGCCGAACGCGAACTGGCCGCCGCCAATGCGCGCATCGGCGTGGCCAAGGCCGACTACTACCCGCATATCCAGCTGGGCGGTTTCCTCGGCTTCCTTGCGGGCCGCAGCAACGATTTCGGCGGGGCGCAGTCGCGCGCCTGGTCGATCGCGCCGAGCATCAGCTGGTCGGGCCTCAATGTGCAGCGCGTACGTTCCAACGTGAAGGCCAGCGAGGCCCGTTCCGATGCCGCTCTGGCGAGCTATCAGCGCACCGTGCTGCAGGCAGTGGAAGATGTGGACAACGCCATCGTCGGTTACAACCTGCAGCGTGAGCGCGTGCTCAAGCTGCAGGATCAGGTGACCAATAGCCGGCATGCGGCCGATCTGGCGCGCATCCGTTACAACGAAGGCGCTGCCGACTTCCTGCTGCTGCTCGACGCCGAGCGCACGCAGCTGGAAGCGGAGGACTCGCTGGCCGATGCGCAGGCCGCGATCAACCTGCGCGCCGTGTCGGTGTACAAGGCGCTGGGCGGTGGCTGGCAGGCTTGCGCCACCGAGCGTTGCGATCAGCTGGCCGCGACGCCATGAACGCGGTGGCGTTTCCGGGGAGGCCTTCACGACGTCGCGCGGCGGCGGCCGACCCGGAGCCGTCACAGCGTGTGGCGCTGATCAGCGGCGCCAATCGCGGATTGGGCTTTGAAGTATCGCGTCAGCTAGCCGCCGAAGGCGTCACCGTACTGCTTGGCGCACGCCGTCCGCTGGCCGGCGAAAAGGCGGCGCGGCAACTGCGACGCGAAGGCGGCACGGTGGTATCCGTGCCGCTGGATGTCACCTCGCTCGAGTGCGTGCGCGAACTGGCCGCTCGCATCGAGGGCGAATACGGTCGGCTGGATATATTGATCAACAATGCCGGCGCGTATTTCGATGTCGACAACCAGGCATCGTCGGTCGATCTGAGCCTGGTCCGGCAGGCGCTGGAAACCAACCTGATCGGTGCCTGGCAATTGACCGAGGCCATGCTTCCGCTGATGCAGCGGCATGGCTATGGTCGCATCGTGAATGTCTCCAGCGGCTGTGGCGCCATCGACAGCGACGGCGCGAGCTGTCCCGCCTATCGCGTGTCCAAGGCCGCCCTCAACAGCCACACGCGCATGCTCGCCGCGGAACTCGCCGGCAGCGGCATCCTGGTCAATGCGGTGTGCCCCGGCTGGGTCGCCACCGACATGGGTGGCCACGGTGGAAGGCCTGTCGCCGATGGTGCCGCCGGTATCGTCTGGGCCGCCATGCTGCCGTCGCGCCCGGCCGTCAACGGCGGCTTTTTTCGCGACAGGCAGCGCATCGACTGGTAGCGCATAGCGCCGGTGGTCCATGGTGAGAGACCGCTCGTGTCTCCCACCACACCGGTCGTCACAAAAGCGGCGACGCCATCCCGCGATCGCTCTAGCTTGTGCGTGCTGAAGGGCTCACGTTGGCCCGGGAGTGCGCACCATGTGGCAACAGATGATCTGCGTCGTGCTGCTGGCGATCTGGCCATTGCTGCCATCTTCATCGATCGAGCCATCGACGGCCGCGCCGACTGTATTCGTTCCGGGCGGCGACCTGCATGCCTCCGATGACGCCTCACCCGCATTCACACCGGACGGCGGCACGGTCTATTTCATGCGCGGATCCGACCATGGCGCCATGGTGATGACGTCGCACCGCGTCGACGGACGCTGGTCGACGCCCGCAGTGGCGCCATTTTCCGGCCAGTGGCGCGACGGTGACCCAGCGATGTCGCCGGACGGTTCGTTTTTGCTGTTCGCCTCCAACCGGCCCGCCACCAAAGACGGACAAGCACTCGACGCTATCCGCAAGGGCCAGCGTCTGGTCGGCCAGGGCATGAACCTGTGGCGCGTCGACCGCAAGGGCGATGGCTGGAGCGAACCGGTACGCCTGCCCGACGTCGTCAATACCTGCACCAGCACGTTCGCACCCAGTATTGCGGCGGACGGCAGTGTCTATTACATCGGCTGCGCACCCGATGGCGTGCTGCGTCCGCTGCGCGCAGCGTACGAGCACGATCAATACCAGCCACCCTATGTGGTGGCCGTGGGCGACAAGGATGCACAGATTCGCGATGTCGCGATTGCGCCCGACCGATCGTTCATGGTGTTCAGCATCAAGCACGAGCCCTCGCAGCCGTATCGGCTGGCGATTGCCTTCCACACCGACGACAACTGGAGCACACCGCAGGACCTCGGCGACGAGGTGAACGGTGGCACGCACAATATGGGCTCTCAGCTGGGCTGCGACCATCGCACGCTGTATTTCTCCAGCGATCGCGCGCTGCCTGCGTCGCTTTCAGGGAAAGCATCGAGCGCCAACGCCGACCATATCTGGCGCGTCTCGCTCGCTCCCTGGCTGGCCAGGCTGGGCGATCGCCTGGTGGCGGCCGCCGCAGCCTGCATGGCAAGTTGAGGATGGCTTGAGCGAGGCCGCACTAACGATGTCTTCAGGCACTGTTGCCGTACATTACGGACGTCCAGACTGGGGGAGTTCACTGCAGCGGCTCGTGCCTGCGAGGTTCCGGTGTCCGACCTGATGACTGCGCCACGCTGGAAGATCTGGGCACTCGTGTTCGTCTTCTGGACCCTGCTCGGCCTGTCCTACACCGCCAGCTCGGTGATCTCGATGATCAGCGAGGGCGAGGTGTTCACCTGGACACGCCCGTTCACCTGGAATCTCACCAACGCCTACCTGTGGATGCTGCTCACGCCCGTCGTGGCCTGGCTGGGAAATATGGGCGGTCGAGGCAGCTGGCGCCGCTTCTGGGCGGTGCACTTGCCCGCCAGCATCATGCTCGCGGCATTGCAGGTGATGCTGGTGCTGTCCATCTACTGGACGCTGTGCGGGCCGCCCCTCTCGCGACCGAACATCAGCTTCAGCGCGTTCTCGCGCATGCAGTTCGCCTATAACTTCCATCTCAGCTGGCTTACCTACGGTGTGATCCTGGTAGTGCTGCGCGCCATCGATTCGCAGCGCCGGTTGCGCGATGAGCGCCTGCGCAGCTCGCAACTGGAAACGCAGCTCGTGCAATCGCAGCTGCAGACTTTGCGTGTGCAACTGCAGCCGCACTTCCTGTTCAACACGCTCAATGCGATTTCGGCGCTGGCGCTGGCAAACCCCGTGCAGGCGCGGCAGATGATCGCGCGGCTGAGTGACTTTCTCCGCCTCACCCTGGAAGAGCGACACGCGCAACAGGTGCCGCTATCGCGCGAAGTGGAATTCCTCACCTGCTATCTCGGCATCCAGCAGGTGCGCTTCCAGGATCGTCTGAGCACCCACATCGATGTTTCCGCCGACACCCTGCGAGCACTGGTGCCCAACATGATCCTGCAGCCGCTGGTGGAGAATGCGCTGCGCCACGGGCTGCTCGAGAAGACGGAGCGCGGCACGCTGCATATTTCCACGCGCCGCGATGGCGACAATCTGTTGCTGCGCGTGGACGACGACGGCATCGGCCTGCCGCCCGGCGGTCCCAAGGACGGGCTGGGCCTGGGCAATACGCGCACCCGGCTGGACATGCTGTTCGGCCAGGACGCGACCTTGGAACTGCAAAGCAAGCCCGAGGGCGGCACACGGGTGGAACTGCGCTTTCCGTTCCGGGAGGCCGCATGACCGCGCCGCCCATCCGCACGTTGATTGTCGACGACGAAGTGCTGGCGAGGCTGGCCATCCGGCAGGCGCTCGCTTCGCACGTGGATGTGGCGATTGTGGGTGAATGTGGAAACGCGAACGAAGCCAGGCAAGCGATCGAAGCGCTGGAACCGGACCTGATGTTCCTCGATATCCGCATGCCGGGCATGGATGGCTTCCGCCTGTTGCACGGACTCAAGCGCGACAGCCTGCCCATGGTGGTCTTCGCGACTGCGTACGGGCAGCATGCATTGCGCGCCTTCGACGCGAATGCGATCGACTACGTGCTCAAGCCGATCGACCAGGAGCGCTTCGACCAGGCGATGGAACGCGTGCGGCGCCATTGGCAGGGACTGCACGCCTTGCCCGTCCCGGCCACGCCTACGGCTTCGGGTGCAGTGCAGGCGCCCGCATCGCCCTATCTGCAGCGGCTAAGCGTCCAGCACGGCGAACATATTCGCGTGATCGCCGCCAGCGACATCGACTGGATCCGCGCGGACGGCAATTACGTACATATCCATGCCGGCAGCGCGACTTATCTTCATCGCGAGTCGCTGCGTCATCTGCTTGCGGTGCTCGATCCGACCTGCTTTTTGCGCATACATCGCGGCATCGTGGTGAACGTGGAACGCATACGCGAAGTGCACCCCCTGTTCCAGGGCAGCGCCGAAGTGGTGTTGCAGGACGGCACGCGGCTTAGCCTCAGCCGTCGCTTCCGCCTGCATGCGCGTCGCGCCCTGGGCATGGCCTGACCGCCGACGCACCTGCGTCGACCGCTCATCACGCCGCTCTCGCCGCCAGTCACAAACCTGCTGCAGCTCGCATACCTGTGCTCCATGGTGAGGCGGACCCACCGTCCCCCTCTGCTGGAGCATCGTGCATGCCGTCGCAACTGTTCATCCCGGCCGGCCTGTTGGCCCTCGCCCTGATTGCCGCCAACGCCGGTGCGGGCGAGTTGGTCGGGCCAGGCGTGATCTCCACCGGCTTGCAGGAAACTTCGGCGGCCGTCAGTCCCGATGGCAAGTCGCTGTATTTCATGCGCTCGGATTTTGCCGAGAAGGACGACACCATTCTTGTCTCGCATCGGCGCGGCCAGGACTGGACCACGCCCGAGGTCGTGTCGTTTTCCGGCCAATGGCACGATTCCGAACCGGCGCTGTCACCGGATGGCAAGCGCCTTTACTTCGTCTCCAATCGGCCTGTGCATGAAGGCGACGTGCCGGTGATGGCCGAAATGGGCGGCCAGACGTTTGCCGGCACCAACCTCTGGTACGTCGAACAACTGGCGGACGGCCGTTGGGGCAAGCCCGTGCATGTCGATGGCGCACTCAACGACGGCGCGATGATCTACAACCCTTCGGTCGCGTCCAATGGCGACATCTACTTCTCGGCGCACCGCGACGATTCGGGCAAGGCGTATCAGATCTATGTGGCGCACCGCACCACCAACGGCTACGCCAAGCCGGAGCGCGTCGAGCTGGGCGATCTCGAACATAACCGCATGGATCCTTGCGTCGATCCGCAGCAACGCTTCCTGATCTACGCCGGCAACGAAGGCGATTCGTTGGGCAGCGCGGACTTGTACATCGCCTTTCGCGAGCCCGATGGCCGCTGGGGCAAGCCGCTGCACCTGGCTGGCGACGTCAACAGCACCGCGCTGGAAAATGCGCCCTCGCTGGGCCGCCAGTTCGGCGAGCTGTATGTCTCGAGCAGCCGCCAGAGCACGGTGAATTTTCCCAAGCCGAAGGACGATATCGCGTCACTCCAGCAACGATTGGGCGAACCACTCAATGGTTCGCGCAACCTGTGGCTGTTCGACATCAGCGATGTGCTGAAGGCGCATGGCATCGATCATTGACTCGGCGCGGGCGCGATGGCCGTCAACCATGCACCGACCGCCTCGCGCACCGTCGCCAGCGACGCGGGATCGGCGGCCCACTGATGGGACATGCCGGCCAGCTGGCGACACTGCAGTCGCGATACTTGATCGCCATACAAGGGCTTGAGGCCAGCGCACAGCGCCGACACCGCTTTCCCGCCAAGCACCGAATCGTTCGCTCCTTGCAGGAACAGCAGGGCGGGACGATGTCGCGCGATATCGGCGGTGTGTGCGGCGGCGTCGGTCTGACGCGCCAGTTCGCGCGACGCGGGCGACCACGCATAAGTCTTCCCCGTCGCCTGCTCATAGGCCTGCACCGAGTCACTCAGACCCGTTGATGGATTGAGCAGAACCGCGGCGCCGATCGGCACCTTGCGCTGCGATAACGCGTAGAGCGCCGCTGCACCGCCGGCGGAAAAGCCCACCACGCTGACCGGGCTGCCAGCCTTCATGCAGCCATGCTGGACCAACGCCGCGATCACGGCCGGCAACTCATCCTCGGCGCCAGCGACCACAGGTTTAAAGACCTCCAGCCCAACGTCCTCGCTTTGGCGGCGCGCCAACTCTTTCATGCCGCCAGCGGGTGCACGTGCGCCGAACAGCGGCAAGCCCAGATACACCTTCACCGCATCGACATCATCGAGAGGCAGCGCATCCATCATCGCGCTCTCGCTCGCCGGCGGGCCGAAGCCGTGCCAGAGGATGATCGGCGCGCTGTCGATATGCGCTGGTATGCGCAGGATGGCGGGCACGCCGTTGAACGTGGCTCGCGTGACTGTCGGAGCGACCTGGCCCGCCGTCTCGCACCGAGGGTGCACGTCGGCCGCCGTCGCGGCCCATACCGTGGAAGAACCGCCAATGAGAAGCAGCGCCATGGCGCCGAGCCGGACCGCGAACGAAACGTGCATAGCGTTTACCCGCGTCGAAGTAATCCTACGGCGACGCTACAACGGCTTGCGGTAGACAATAAACCCTGACTTCTCGGCTAGCTGGTCATAAAGCTGCATGGCCGTCGCGTTGGTTTCGTGGGTCTGCCAGTACACGCGCGCTGCACCGGCCTGGCGTGCCCGGGCATACACCCCTTCGATCAACGCGCGTCCGACACCCATGCCACGCGCCGTCGGCACGGTGAACAGATCCTGCAGATAGCAGCTATTGGCCCGGCTGATGGTGCTGCGATGGAACAGGTAGTGCGCCAGTCCCAGCAACTGGCCATCGCGTTCGGCCACCAGTGCATGCATCGGTTCGTCGTCCGCGAGAAAGCGCGACCACGTCTCACGCGTGACGTCTTCCGCCAGCGCGGTTTCGCCGCTGCGACCGTAGAATGCGTTGTAACCATCCCACAGCGGTTTCCAGGCACTGAAGTCCCGCGCGTCGACCGCGCGTATCGCAAACGAAGCCGTCAACGCTGCACCATGCGTGCAAACCAGCGCCAACCGCGCACGCGTTCGGCCACCAGCTTGGCGCTGGTGAGCATCGGCACCGCCAGCAGCGCGCCCGGTATGCCCCACAACCAGCCCCAGAACAGCAGCCACAGCAAGATCGCGATCGGGCTCAGGCGCATGCGATGCCCCTGGATCAGCGGCGTCACCAGGTTGCCTTCAAGCGCCGTGATGCCGGCGAAGGTGAGCGCCGGCAGCAGGGCTGCGCCCGGCTCGTTGAAGTTGAGCAAGCCGACCACCGCCAGCACGGCCGTGGTGCTGATCGCGCCTACGTAGGGAATGAAGTTGGCCAGCATCGCCACCGTGCCCCACAGCAAGGGATCGGGCATGTGGTAAAGCCACAGCATGCCGGCGGTGACCGCGCCGAGGCCAAAATTGATCAACGTGGCGGTGAGGATGTAGCGCGACACCTCGTACTGGATGCCGCGTACCACGTGCACGGCATGTCGCTTGTAGCCGAAGTTGGGCGAGGCCTCGACCAGCCGCCGCAGCATCAGGTCACCGTAGACCAGGAAGAAGAACACCAGCAACACCACGGTGAGCACGCCGGCCAGGACCTTCGGCGTGGTCGCCACTATGTCCCACACGGTAATGGAGAGCGGCGACTGCGCCGAAGCCTGCACCTTCGTGGGCCCCGTGAGGCCTTGGGTGGCGCGGTTGGCCGCCTCGAGCGGCTGGGTAAAGTTGCGCAGTTTCGGAATAAAGCTGCGTATCGCCGTCGGTGCTTCGTGCACCCAACCGAGGGCGGGCTGGGTGAGCGCGCCCACGCCGAATCCGATGGCCGTCATCAGGCCGATCATCAGCACGCTGGCCGCCAGCCAGCGCGGTATCCCGATGCCCGAGCAACGCGCCACGATCGGATTGAGCGCAAGGCCGATGAACGAGGCGAGCACCAGCGGTATCAGCAGCTGCTTGGTGATGGTCACCGTATACATCAGCGCCAATGCCAGGAAGATGTTCAGCACGACACGGATGCTGCGCAGATGCCGGCGCGCACTCTGCGTGCGCTGCACCCGCAGCAGATTCAGCCGCGGCTCGCGGCTGGGCACCATCGCGTCGACGGGTACCTCCGGTGGCGCCGCGTCACCTTCAGCGACGGGCGGCAGCGATGAGATCGGCGTGTTCATGTGAAGTCGCCGGTGTCCTGCGTGAAATCGCCGGCGTTCTGCGTGAACTCGGCCACCAGCCGCATGGCCTGGCCCACGACTTCGGCGGCGGTGCCGCTCAGCAGCGCGCCCAGACCCGGCACGCGCAGCGGATGCACGTTGAGCTTGCCCAGCACGAAACCCGCGCCCGCGGCCAAGCCTACGGTGGTGAGCGGATGACGCTGTCCACGCGCCAACAGGGCTTGCGCGGGTACGGCCAGCTCCTCGCGGGCGTCCTGTGCACGGTCCTGCGCTACACGTACCGCATGCAATTGCTTGAAGAGGCTCACGGCACGTCCTCCGGGTTGCGGCCCTGCGGACCGGGGCGACGCAGGGTGTCACGCATCATCGCACTCCACTCGCTCCGCGTCGCGGGCAGCGTCATCCAGTGCATGCAGCGACGGAACAACAGCATCGCGCCAGCTAGAAACAGCAGCTCCACCAGCGATAGTGCGGCCAACGCCCACGCCCACGAGCCGAACCACTGCGCCAGCAGCCAGCCGATCAGGCCCAGCAGGGTCAGCCCCATGCCTACGGCCGCCACCGTGGCGACCAATCCGGCGATGAGCAGCCAATGGACGGCGCTGCGCGCCAGTCCCAGTTCGGCGGACAACAGCTTCAGTTGCGCCCCGAACAACTTTTGAAAAGCCCGACCGAGACGGCCGATATCGTCCAGCAGGCCCGGTGGCGCAGGAGGTGGCGTCTCGTCAGGCGCGGCGGGCGCGTCTTCGCGTCCGGTCTGGTCCATCCCCTGTCCTCAGTCGTCTATCAGCGACGGAGTATGCGGCCAAGCAGCCAGCCGGCGCCAAGGGCGATGGCTACGGACTGCACGGGTTTTTCGCGCACATAGTCGCGGGCACGGTCCAGCCATTCATCGGCGCGGTCAACCGCCTCGTCGTAGACCTCACGGCCACGCTGGCGATATTCGTCGGCCTTCTCGGTCGCGCGGGTGGCCGTATCGGCGGCCTTGTCGGTGGCGCGATGCAAGCTGTCCTCGACCTTGTCGGCCGCGCGATCCACCGCTTCCTTGGTGTTGGTCACGGCGCTGGTGGTCGCCTGCTTGATGCGCTCGGCACGTTCCTCGATGCGCTCGGCAGCGGTGTTTTCCTCGTGCGCCTGGACTTGCTTGTTCATGACGTTCTCCGTTGAAGCGGACATGCAATGGTCTTGAATCGGTGCCGCGAAGCGCATCGGGGTTCAACCCGATGCGCTGTCACTCAGCTCGCACGCCTGAAAAAGGCGATGACGGCCAGGATCAGGAAGACGATAAACAGGATCTTCGCGATACTGGCAGCGGTGCCGGCAATGCCGGTGAAACCGAACAAGGCAGCAATGATGGCTATGACCAGGAATACCAGGGCGTAGTGGAGCATGGGGCGATCCTCTCAGCGGACATGACATCGTCCTGCCGACCATTCACCCACAGCCCATGCCTTGCGAGCGTGAAAATGATCTCAGCGCCAGCCGCCCTTTGGTCGCCGTTCACGCTGGCTACAAGGTCGTCTAGACGGCTGCTGGATTGATCGTATAGCTGCCCATCAGCTCGGCCTCGGCCAGCACATGGCCGTCCATCGCCGTGCGCAACTCGTTGACGGTGAAACCATCGGCCAGCTTGAGGCTTTCCACGTCCAGAGCGTACAGGCGGAAATGGTAGTGATGCACGATGGAGTCATTCCACGGCGGGCACGGACCATCGTAGCCGAGATATTCGCCGCGCATGTCGGCATCGCCAGCGAACCAGCCGGTGTAGTCGTTCACGCCCTGCACGCTGCCCGGCGGGCCATACGGCGCGCGCTTGCCGCGCGGCACGATGCCGTCACTGCAGGCGCCCTCGGCGAGCTCGCCGCATTCCACCGGGATATTGGCCATCAGCCAGTGCACGAATTCCACGCGCGGCAAATCGGCAGGCACGGTGCGCCCTTGCTGGTTCACGTCGTCCGGCTTGCTGGGCACGTCGAAATCGAAAACCGCCAGCACGAAGGAACGCGTGGCATGCGGTGCATCCTTCCACGCCAGATGCGGGCTGAGGTTGTCGGCCAGGGCAAACGGTTCGCCGCGCTTGCCGAAGGCCAGTCGGGTCGGCATCGCCTGACCGTGTTCGAAACTATCGCTACGCAGTTGCAAGATCGTTCTCCGGGTTCAAAGCGAGTGGGTGCAGCGTCGCGCAAACCGCGCCGCCTCAGGGGTTTTGGTAAGTCACGCGGTAGAGAGCGCCGGCCAGGTCATCGCTCACCAACAGGCTGCCATCGGGGAGCGGCTGCACGTCGACCGGCCGGCCCCAGGTCTGTTCGTTCTGCTCGAAGCCATCGAGCAGCGGATCATAGGCGGTCACTTTGTCGCCGCTGAGATGCACGACCATCACGCGATAGCCGGACTTCTTGGTGCGATTCCACGAGCCATGCTCCGCCACGATGATCGCGCCCTTGTAGTTGGCGGGGAACTGCGAACCCTCGTAAAAGCGCATGCCCAGCGCCGCCACGTGCGCACCGAGCTTGTAGACCGGCGCGGCGTAATCCTTGCAGTTCTTGCCCTGGCCGAATTCCGAATCCAGCGTGTCGCCCTGGTGGCAATAGGGATAGCCGAAGTGCTCACCCACGTGCGACAAACGATTCAACTCATCGCTGGGCATGTCGTCGCCCATCAGGTCGCGTCCGTTATCGGTGAACCACAGCTGCCTGGTCTTGGGCTGCCAGTCGAAACCCACCGTGTTGCGGATGCCGAAGGCGACATCTTCCAGGCCGCTGCCATCGGCGTTCATGCGCGTGAGCTTGGCGTAGTCCTTGTCTTTGTCGCACATATTGCACGGCGCACCGATCGGCACGTAGAGCTTGCCGTCGGGACCAAACGCGATGAATTTCCAGCCGTGATGCGTCTCGGTGGGAAACTTGTCGTAGATCACTTCGGGCTTCGGCGGATCATCGAGATGATGCTCGATGTCGCGCAGCACCAGGATCTTGCTCACCGCCGAGATGTACAGGTTGCCATCCTTGAACGCGACGCCCACCGGCAACTGCAAGCCACTGGCGATCACGCGCACCTTGTCCGCGCGGCCGTCGTTCTTGCTATCGGTGAGCGCGTACACCTTGCCCGCGCTATTGGAGCCGACGAACACCGTGCCCTTGGCACCCAGCGTGATCTCGCGCGCGTTCGGCACCTGGTCCGAGTACACGGCAACATGGAATCCCTTGGGCAAGGTGAGCTTGTCCAGCTGGGGCGCTGCCATGGCGGTACTGGCCACCAGGCATCCCAGCAAACCCAGCATCAACTTGCGCATGACGGCACTCCAGCGGGAGTGTTGAAGCGTAGCGCCATCGCGGCGACGGGGAAACGTTTCACGTCAGGCTGTATTCGAGGTCGTAGGAATGCACGCCGTTGGCAACGGTGATGGTGAGCGCGCCTTCGATGCCCGCCAGTTCGTCAGTGCCCGAATCGGGCACGATGGTTACCGACAGCTGCGGCGACCCGCGATGCATGCTGCCGCTGTGTTGCAGTGCGAAACGGCCGTGGCGCCCCTGCAGGCTGCCCTCGACCCATTCCATCGCCACATAGCCGGCCGAACCGTCGATCGGCGTGCCGACGGCGAGCATCGTTCCCTTGCTATGGGCCTGCAGGTCGCCCTGGAAGTGCTTGTCGATGATCAGGCGGCCGATGCCCGGATCGTCCACGCCCGCCTGCGGAGGCTGCGGCGTGATCTTCACTTCGAACGTGCCCTTGGCATGCATGGCCGAGTCTCCAGGCAGAACGGTGGTGAGGCGGATGATGGAATGCCGTTGTGACAGCCACAAGGCCGCGCAGTTCTACTGTTGCGCCACCACGGCATTGAAACGTGCAGCGATGTACTCGTCAGTGAAGCTGGTCATGTCCCAGCCGCGGATATAGCCGCAATGGCCACCGTAGTCAGAGATATCCAGCTCGACATTGGCTGGCAGATCAAGTCGTTCGAATGCCGCCACCGGGATCACTGGATCGTCGCGCGCGGTAAGAATGGTGCACGGCACGTGCATGCCTTCCAGTGCGCGACCGGCGACGGAATAGCCATCCAGATAGGCTTCGAGCGAACCGAAATCGGTGTGCCGCGAAACCAGCGACGCGGTCAGTCCGCGCAGACTCTGCTTGAGCTCGGCCAGTTCGAAATACTGCACATGCGGGAAGGCTGCCTGCTTGGCCTGCAGCGAACGCCGCCACTTGTGCATGAAGTACGCCTGGTAGAACCACGGCGCCTGCCCTTCCAGCGAAAACAGGCCTTCGCCCGGATCGATGATCGGGCACACCGCCAGCGCATAGCTCAACGGCAGGCCAGCTGCGGGCGCATGCATGGCCGCGCGCAGCGCGAAGTTGCCGCCGAGCGAAAAGCCCGCCAGCACCATCGGCCGCGACGGAAAGCGCTGCGCGATATCACTCAGCGCATGCACCACTTCGTCGATGCGGCAGGAATGGAACAACGCCTCGTTGAGGTGATGGCTGTCGCCGTGATCGCGGAAATTCAGGCGGAACACGTCCCAGCCATCGGCCAGCAGGCGGCTGCCGGTCTGCAGTACGTAAGTAGAGTCGACGCTGCCTTCCCAGCCATGGAACAGCACGGCGAGGCCGCGTGATTCCGCTTGCGTCTTCTGCATGGTGTAGGCACCGGTGAGGCGCACGCCGTCACCGCCATCCACCACCACCGGCTGGGAGTCCTGCAACACGGTCTGCGCCGCCTTGGGCAGCATCAGGCGCCGCACGCCGCTGGAGGACAGCATGGTCTGGATGTGGCCACTGCGTAGCGGCCACGGTGGCTGAAAATCCTTACCCCGGGGAAGCGTCATGCGTGTCTTTCGTTTTCCGGCTTGTCTTCCAGCGCCATCGCAATGCGCTCGCGCGAGGTTTCCGCCATGCGGCGGCGCGCGTCCGGCGCAGCCGGCACGGGTTCAAGGAAATGCACTTCGGCGTCGAGCGGGGCTTCGCCCAGCAGGCGCAGGAAGTTCTGCATGAAGTTCTCGTGCTCGCGGAAACCGGCATCGAGCACACGGCGACCGTCGCGCGCGAAACGCAGCGCCACCGGCTGCACCGGCACTTCGGCGTCAAGCGCCGCCTGGAAAATACGTGCGTGGAAGACGCGCAACACGCCGTTGTGGCCGGTGCCGCCTTCGGGGAAGACCGCCACCGAGCGCCCGCCGCGCAGCCGATCCACCATCACCTGCATCACCGCCGCCAGCGAATGGTTGCTGCCGCGGCGATGGAAAATGGTGCCGCCCGCCGACGCCAGCCAGCCGACCAGCGGCCAGTTGGCGATCTCCGCCTTGGCCACAAAACAGGCCGCGCGCTGGCTGTGCAGCAGCTCGATGTCGATCCATGAGGTGTGATTGGCGACGAACAGCACCGGGTCCGCCAGCGGCTGGCCAACGCGCACCGAGCGCAGGCCGAAGATGCGCAGCAAGGCCGTCGACCACCAGCGGATGGTGCGATGCGCAAACGGCTCGCGGCCATCCTTCATCACCACGTCACGGCGCCAGGTAAGCACCAAGGCACACAACAGCACGCCTAATACGATGTGCAGCAGCAGCAGCGGCACGCGCCAGAAGTAGCGCAGGGGCCGAATGACGTCTCGGCGGGCTGGGGCGGAGAGGGATTGGCTATTCATCAGTCCGGTTAGTTTAGCGTTAGTCGACCCCTGCGTCCCCGCGTCGCAGCATCAATGTTCCGGCTGCGAGAGGGGCAGCGCCGAGGACCGCTTCACGGTCCGCAGCACGAAGCTGGAATTGACATCGGCCACCCCTGAAGCGTTCAGCAGGCGATCCAGCAGGAAGCGCGAAAAATCCTGCAGGTCAGCCACATAGACATGCAACAGGTAGTCCATGTCGCCGGTCAGCGCATAACAGGACACCACCTCCGGCCAGCCGTTCACCAGCTCCACGAAGCGCTCGACCACGACGCTCTCATGCTTGCTCAGCTGCACGCGGACAAAGGCCTGCAAGCCCAGCCCAACGGCCTGGGGATCGACCTGGGCGGTGTAGCCGGTCAATACGCCGTCGGCTTCCAGGCGCTGGAGGCGGCGCAGACAAGCCGAGGGGGACAGGCTGACCTTGTCGGCCAACTCGGCATTGGTGATGCGGCCGTCGGACTGCAGGACGGCCAAAATCCGCAGATCGGTGCGGTCCAGGGTAGCCATGGCAATAAATCTCCATAGATACGTATGAGGGAACACGATTATTGCTTAACTGAGCTGAATCAATGCAATAAAACAATCATCGTGCGCGGCAATCGCCCTATGCTGGCTTATCCAAGCAGGTTGGCCTTGTTGCCAGGAGCACGTCATGAACACCCCTCCCCGCCGCGTCGAACATCAGCAGACTGACCGCGGCTATGTACCGGTGTATGCCACCGGCGTGGTGGAGCAGCCGTGGGCGGATTACTCGGCTACCGACCATGAGGTGTGGGACACGCTCTACCAGCGCCAGAGCGATCTGCTGCCCGGCCGCGCCTGCCAGGAGTTCCTGGATGGCGTGGCACGTTTCGGCATGGGCGCCGGTGGCATCCCCAAGTTCTCCGAGCTCAACAAGGTGCTGGGCGCCGCGACCGGCTGGGAAGTCGTCGCGGTCGAAGGGCTGCTGCCGGACGAAGTGTTCTTCGACCATCTCGCGCATCGCCGCTTTCCGGTCAGCTGGTGGATCCGCAAGCCGGACCAGCTCGACTACCTCAGCGAACCTGACCTGTTCCACGACTTGTTCGGCCACGTGCCGCTGTTGCTCAACCCGGTGTTCGCCGACTACATGCAGGCCTACGGCCGCGGCGGCATGAAGGCCTTTGCGATCGGCCCCGAAGCGTTGATGAACCTCACGCGCCTGTACTGGTACACGGTGGAGTTCGGCCTGATCAACACCAAGGACGGCATGCGCATCTACGGCGCCGGCATCGTGAGCTCCAAGGGCGAGTCGATCTACTCGCTGGATTCGGCCTCGCCCAACCGCATCGGCTTTGGCCTGGAGCGCGTGATGAGCACGCGTTACCGCATCGACACGTTCCAGCAGACGTATTTCGTCATCGACAGCTTTGAACAGCTGTTCGAGGCGACGCGTCCGGATTTCACGCCGATCTACGCCAGCCTGCGCGAGCAGCCGGCGCACGCGGCCGGCGACGTGCTCGAGGGCGACCGCGTGTTCACGCGCGGCAACCGCGAAGGATGGGCGACCAACGCCGACACCTGATCGTCGGCACATCGATGATCAAAGGAAGGCCCGCCACGTGCGGGCCTTTTTCTTGCGCGCGCCTGCGTCCGAATGCCCTACGAACACAGGACCTGGATCAACAGCGAGCAACGACTTCCTAACGACCATGACGTTGTCCCCAACGAAAACAAGATGGAACAACGCCATGAAAGTCCTGCTTCCCCTCGTCATCGCCGCCGCTCTTGGCACGCTCGCCGCTCCCAAGGCCCACGCCGAAGGCACCGACTCGTGGGTGCTGCGCGTCGGCGGCGCCGTGGTCGCCCCCAAGGACAACAACGGCACCCTCGCCGGCGCACGCGCGAACGTGAGCAGCAGTACGCGCCCGACCATCGATCTCGAATACATGTTCACCCCGAACTGGGGCGTGGACGCGCTGGGTGCGTGGCCGTTCCTGCATGACGTCAAGCTCGCTGGCCTGGGCACGGTGGCGCGCACCAAGCAATTGCCGCCGACCTTTGGCGTCAACTATCACTTCATGCCCGATGCGGCCTGGTCGCCGTTCCTTGGCGTGGGCGTCAACTACACCAACTTCTTCGGCACCCATGCCACCGGCGCGCTCTACGGCAACAGCGTGAGCATCGCCAATAGCTGGGGCGGCGCCGTGCGCGCGGGCTTCGACCTGAAGATTTCGGACAAGTGGCTGGCCACCGTGGACGTGCGCTGGGCTGATATCGAGAGCGACGTGAAGGTCAACAACACCAAGGTAGGCACCGCCAAGATCGATCCGGTGGTGTTCGGCGCCAGCGTCGGCTACCGCTTCTAAGGGGAGACCAGTCGGCAAGGAAGCCGCGCGGGCCCTTCGCAAGAAGGGCCCTGTTTTTCCAGCGGGTACTCAGCCGCGCTTCCATTCATCCACGGTGAGCACCTGGCCGATGCGTTTGCCGTCCCAGCGATACATCAGGTGCTGCGCCTGCACGCAGGGCGCCACGCGATCGGGATAGAACACGGCCACGCATTCGCCGCCGGCATGCCGCACGCTGTCGTAGACCAGCCCGTCGGAACCCTGCTCGCGCAGCTTGCGCGCCAGCGCGACGCCCGCGGCGTAGTTGTCCGGATCGTGCTCGGGCTTCCAGCCGCCACGCAGGTCGTGCAGCTTGGCCTGGATGCTGGTGCTATAGCAGCGCATCTCGATATCGCAGGGCGGTTCGGCGGTTGCCGCAAGAAACAGCTCGCGGTGATAGACCGTTTCTTCCACCGCCGTGGCCACGCTGTGCGCGGCGTAGAACACACCCCAGCTGCCATCCGAAAAACGGCTGCCTTCGGGATTGAGATGGGTAAACGCCGCCATCACCGGCGTGCTGCCGGGACCACTGATGCGTCGATCCGGCGGGACCAGATGCAGGTCGCCGATATCATTGCGCAGACGCGGATTGGTCATCGCCTCGATCGCGTACAGCGCTTCGAGATCGCCAGGGTCAGCAATACGGTCGAACACGCCGATGGGCGGAAAGCGGCTGGGCACGATGCGGTAAGCGTGACCCCAGCGGACGCGTTTGAGCGGTGGAATGTCGGCCATGACGTGAAGCTCTCGCGCGGTCTGCCAGAGGGGAGAAGTATGGCCTGAGGGCGTATCGGGGGTTGCGACGTAACGCGCAGGGTTTTGTCTGGGGTAGGTGTCTGAGGAAGACCGCGACGCCGCGGTCGCGCACAAGGTGCGCTCCTACAACAGGTGTCGGGGGTCAGCCGCGTTGGGCGTCAAGGTACTGGCGCACCACATAGAGGTCGGCGACGTTGCCCGAGCGCATGCGTTCCAGTGCCGATTGGCCGCCGAACAAGCTGGAGCGGTTGGCGCGATGGACCCAGCCGTCCGCCTGGTCCGCATCGGGAAACAGGATCTGCAGGTCCTTGAAGATGCCTAGGAGGTAGCTGATGCGCTCGAGCGTGTCGCGCCCCAGGGTGCCGCTCTGCAGCCGCTTCCACTTGTAGAAAGTGGATTCCGGCGGATCGCCCAGCAGGCGGCGCTGGTCGGCAATGCGCAGGTTCCAGCGCTCGGCGATATTGAAGAAAGCGCGCAAGGCGGGGCCGCCGAGATCGGCGATGGGATGGGTTTCAGGCTGGAGATGAGCCGCCATGGTTCAACTCTCCCAGTGAAGTTAGGAGCCAATTTACTCCACTGATGCATTTTTCGCCAGTGGGCCAGTCATCTTCCGTTCGGCCAGTACAGCGCGTGCGCGGGCGGCCGCATACTCGGCCCGCCCGGTGACGCCCACGTGGCATCGATCAGAGGGAAACCCATGCGCATTCAAGCCATTGCCGCCGCCACGCTGCTGTCGTTTTCTGCCCTCGCCGCCCACGCCGAGGTGAGGGAAGCCACGCCCGATCACCTGTTGATCCAGGACGCCCGCACGATCCACGCGCCGCCCGAGAAGCTCTATGCCGCGCTGATCGACGTGGCCAAATGGTGGAACAGCGAGCACACCTACTCCGGCGACGCCTCGCACCTGAGCCTCAAGGCCGAGGCCGGCGGCTGTTTCTGCGAGCGCTGGAACGACCAGAGCGTGCAGCACGGACGGGTGATCTGGGCGGCACCAGGCCATTTGCTGCGCATGGATGCGGCGCTGGGTCCGTTTCAAGCCATGGCCGTGCAAGGCGTGCTGACCTTCACGCTCAAGCCCGCGCCGGAAGGCACGGCGCTGGCACTCGAATATCGCATCAACGGTTCCAGCGCCAGCGGGCTGGACAAGATCGCGCCGGTCGCCAACGGCATGCTGATGGAGCAGCTGCAGCGACTGCAGCGCTATGCGGAAACCGGCAAGAGCGTGCCGGCAAAACCCTGAGCTTCCCGGCCATGCCACGACCCCAGCCAAGCCGGGGTCGTGGTGGGCGGCTTACTTCTTCGCGTCCTTGTCCTTCGCGCAATCGCAGCCGAAATCCGGCTCCGGGCCGCCGTCGGCGATGAAACGATCGATGCGCTGCTCAAGCACCGGCAGCGGCACCGAGCCGATCTGCAGCACGGTGTCGTGGAAGTGGCGGATGTCGAACTTCGAACCCAGCGCCTGCTCGGCCTTCTGGCGCAGCTCCAGGATCTTCAGGTAGCCGAGCTCATAGGACAGCGCCTGGCCCGGCCAGCTGATGTAGCGATCCACTTCGTTGGCGATCTCGCGATCGGACAACGCGGTGTTCTGCGTCATGAAATCGATCGCCTGCTGCCGCGTCCAGCCCAGGTGATGAATGCCGGTGTCGACCACCAGGCGGCAGGCGCGCCACATCTGGTAGGTGAGGTAACCGAAGCGATCGTAGGGCGTTTTATAGATGCCCATCTCGTTGCCCAGGTACTCCGAGTACAGGCCCCAACCTTCGCCGTACGCAGAGATATAACCCTCGCGACGGAAGTCGGGCTGGCCGCGCTGTTCCGATGCCAGCGCAAGCTGCAAGGAATGGCCAGGTGCCGATTCATGCAGCGTCAGCGCCGGCATGTTGTACAGCGGACGCGACGGCAGGTCGTAGGTGTTCACGAGATACGTACTGGCACCGCCACGGCCGGAGGTGTAGTACGGCGCGATATCGGCCGGCACCGGCACGATGGCGAAGCGCTGGCGCGGCAAACGGCCGAACTCCTTGCCGAGCTGCGCGTCCACCTGCTTGGCCACCCACGCGGTGCGCATCAGCAGTTCGTCGGGCGTCTTGGCGTAGAACTGCGGATCGGTGCGCAGGAAATGCAGGAAATCGTCGAAGCTTCCCTTGAAGCCCGTCTCCTGCATGGTCTTGACCATCTCGGCGTGGATCTTGTCCACCTGCTCCTGGCCGATCTTGTGGATGGTGTCCGGATCCAGGTCGAGCGTGGTGTATTCGATGATCTGCTGGCGATAGAACGCCTTGCCGTCGGGCATGGCTTCGGCGGCAAGCGTGGTGCGCGCCTTGGGCACGTAGTCGTTGCGATAGAAGCTGAGCAGGTTCGCGTAGGCGGGGATCACCTTGCTGCTGATTGCTTTCTTGGCGGCCTCGCGCAGCTTGATCGCGTCAGCGGCCGGCACGGTCGAGGGCATCTTCTCAAACGGCTTGTAGAAGCTGCTCTGGGTCGGGTCCTTCAACTCCGATACCGAGCTGATGGAGGCATCGCGGCCCTTGAGCACTTCGCGCGGCACGGTGAAGCCACGTGCCAGGCCGTCGCGCATATTGTCGATCTGCTGCTGGAAGTACGCAGGGACCTGGTTGAGGCGATCGATGTAGTGCTGATAGTCCTGCGTGGTGCGCAGACGGTCGCCTTCGAGCACATAGCCCAGATCGCTCCAGAACGCCGAGTCACTGTTGAACGGCATCTGCCACTGCTTGAACTTCTGCGAGGCGAGCAGGTTCTGGATCTGCGCCCGATATACGGCGTAGTTCACCTGGTCTTCCGGCGACAGCTGTTTGACGTCGATGCCATCGAGATCGTTGGACACCTTCTGCCAGTAGTCCTGGCGCTTCTGCTGGTTGGCCGCATCGACGTTGTCCAGGCGCGAGCCGTTGGGCTGCGCTTCGCCCGAGCTGGCGATACCGGACTGGCCATTGCGCCACGCCCATTCCTGCTCGTAGATCTGCTTGAAGCGCGCGTCGGCGCTGGTATCGGCCCATGCCGGTGCGGCCAGTGCGAGCGTGGTGGCCGCGGCCAGCCAGGTGGTGCGTAGAGCTTTCTTCACTGCGGGTTTCCCTTTGCCAAAGAGGTCGTGAGCGGCGATGCCGACACGGCATCCTCCACGCTCCAGTCATCCAGCGCCTGTGGCGGAAGCTGGGGTAGCGCGATCCGGGACAAGGCATCCCGTGCATCGCCCTTCAATCGTGCCACGCGCAGCTCAATGCCTCGACCCGCCAGCCAGGTGGCGAAATCGGCCAGGGATTCGAGCGAGGTACCGTCCAGGTCGGGGCTTTCCTCCAGGCTGAGCACCACGCGGTGCAAGCCCTGTCCGGCTCTAACGCGTTCACGGGCCTGGGCCAGCATGGCCTCGGCGTTGGCGAAGAACAGCGGTTCCTCCGGCCGCACGATCAGCATGCCCGGCACCTGCAGCGCCGACGGATGCTGCGCCATGTCCACGAAGTCGTGGCCGTCGGCCAGTCGACCCAGTACGCCCAGCCGAGGCGTGGCAAGCTGGCGCAGCAGCATCACCAGACTGAAGGCGATGGCGAACAGCAAGCCATTGAGGATGCCCAGCGACAGCACCGCCACCACCGCGGCCAGCAGCACCAGCCGGTCGCGTTGCCAGCGGAAATATGGCGCGAACACCGACACCCGCAGCGACTTGCTCACCGCGTGGATCACGATGGCGGCGAGCACTGGCTGGGGGATGCGCTCGATCCAGCGCAAGGCCAACAACACCAGCACGAGCACGCTGGCGGCACCGATCAGGCCGGCGAGGCGCGATTGCGCGCCGGCTGCCTCGTTGGCCGACGTACCGGAATAACCTGCGCCCACCGGCATGCCGTGCAGCGCACCGGAGATGACATTGGCGACGCCAAGCACCAACAGGTCGCGGTTGGGATTGACCGTGTCGCCGTGCTTCAGCGCAAAGCCGCGAATGGAGCTATAGGACTCCGCATAGAGAATCAGCAGCAGCGCCGCTGCCAGCTCCACACTGGGCAGCCACTGGTCGCTGCGCGGCCATGTAGGCCAACCCAGATCGGCCGCCAGCTGGATCGGCCCCGTCAACGCCACGCCATGCGCCGCCAACCAGCCCGACGCCATCACACCCAGTGCGATGGCGACAAGGCTGCCTGGCAACCGCTGGACGCGCTCGCAGGCGAACAGCAGCAGCAACGCGACCAGTCCCGCACTCAGCGCCGCGCCGTTCATCTGCGGCAGCATCCTCGTCAATTGCACGATCAGCAGCGGCATGAAATCACCATGCACGCTCGCCACGCCCATCAGGTGCGGCAGCTGCTTGAGGGCGATGACACAGGCAAGCCCGAAGGTGTAACCGCGCAATACGGGGCGCGCGATCAGATGCGACAGCCCACCCAACCGCGCTGCGCCAGCCACCAGAAAGCAGCCTCCCGCCAACACCACGAGCGTCCCCGCCAGCGCCAGCCGCGAAATGCTGTCACCACCCGACAACGCCATCGTTCCCGCCGCCAACACGGCAGCTGACGATGAGGTGGCCGACACGATGGCGTAGCGACTGCGACCGAGCAGGCCATACGTGGCCAGTCCCACGAACAAGGCGATGACGCCCGCCTGCGGCGGCAGGTTGGCGATCCCTGAATAGGCGACGGCTTCGGGTATCAGCAGGGCCGCGATGGAGAGACCGGCGATCAGATCGACATGCCAGGTCGTTGGCGCTTTGGCGACGACGGGTGTCGGTGTCGTTGGCATGGCGCGCTCCGGCGTGGATACGAGGAGGGTAGCCGATCGGCGGCAGGCTTCGTTGCCGGAGACGGGGCCATGGTTGTTTGGCGTGGCGGAGCGATTGTCTGTGGGAGCGCACCCTGTGCGCGACGAGCCTACGGAGCGGTACACCCAGGCGTGGCGGTCGCGCACAGGGTGCGCTCCCACAGACAGCCGCTCCGCCACGTGTACGCGCCGTGTCGGTGCAACCGGTTTCGGCTCCTGGTGTGGCTCTTAGCCTCCCAGGGTCCCCGAAAAAGGCCTCAGCCCTCCATCCCCTCGTAGTACCCGCGCATCGCCTGCAAATAGGCGTCCAAATTCCGCCCATCGACACTCTCGAAGCGCTCACCCGTGATCGAACAGCCGTGGATGCGGTCCGGCCGGAAATTGCGAAAGCCCACACGCAATCGACACCAACTGCCCAAGGTCCACGCACCACCCCAGAACGCCAGGCACAACGGCTCGACCTCGCGCGTGCTGGTGCGGCCAGCTTCGTCGCTGTACTCCAGCCGCAGGACCTGGTTATCAGTAATCGCGGCGTTGAGCCGGTCGATCAGCGCAGCGAAATCGGTCTTGGTCTGGTCACGCCAGATCGGTGCATAGATGCGTGTACGCGTGGAGCGTTCGCGCAACTCCGCGGGGAGAACAGCTTCGATCTTCAGCAGCGCGGCCTGCGCGCTCTCCGCTAGCTTCTGCCCGGCGAAGGCACGCACGAAGCGCGTGCCGACCACCAGCGATTCGAGTTCGTCGGCGGTGAACATCAGCGGCGGGATGTCCGAACCTTTGCGCAGCACGTAACCGACGCCGGCTTCTCCCTCGATGGGTACACCCGAGAGCTGCAGATCGGCCACATCGCGGTACACGGTGCGTAACGATACGCCGAGTGTGCCCGCGAGCTGACGCGCCTGCAGCGCGGTCCGGCGACCCCGCAAAGCGTGGATGATGAGGAACAACCGGTCGGCGCGACGCATCCGTGGATGATGGCGGAGCGACGCGCCCGAGAACAGCGCCGGGAGTCATGGATTGACCTGCCGCTCACGTCACCGCCCCCTGGACGTGATCTCAGCGGCAATTGGCCGGCCATACGCTTTCACGCCGCCTGCGCTTCCGCCAACGCGGCATCCAGCTCGGCGGCACGCTGCATGGCCGGCCGAGACATCACGCGGGCTACATAGGCGCTGATCACCGGCAGTTCCGGTACCAACTTGAACATCGTCATCCAGTTCAATGCGCAGCCCCACAGCACGTCGAGCGCGCTGAAGCGTTCGCCCAGCATGTAGGGGCCACGTTCCAGCTGCGCCACCAGCGTGTCGAACATGGTGTCCCAGTCGCCGTAGGGACAGGTGGACGGCGGCACCGCATCGCGCTTCAAAGCGCGATCCACCGCTGCCGGTTCGAAGCACGAGCCGTAGAACACCATCCAACGCAGATACGGCCCACGCAGCGGATCGTCCAGTCCAGGTGCCAAGCCCTTATCCGCATACAGATCGGCGAGATACAGATAGACGGCCGGTTGTTCGGTGACCAATTCGCCGCGATGCCAGATGGCCGGCACCTTGCCCATGGGATTGACCGCGGTGTACGGCGTTTCACGCTGTTCGTTCTTGCGCAGATTGAGCACGTGCATGTCGTAGTCGACGCCCAGTTCTTCCAACAGAGCGCGGGCGCCGCCGGAGCGGCTGTGGGGTGCGTGGTAGAAGGTGACGCGTGAAGTGGTCATGACACGGTCCTCGCTGCGAGAGCGCTTGGTGTGATGTTCAGAGATAGCTGGTGATGGCGGGCGCGTTCCACCAGTTGTTGTCGCGCCCGTCGGAATAGCGGACGGGGGCGGCCGCCCATTCCTCGTCGCTCACGTCGTCCAGGCAGACCACGTTGACCGCCACGAACTCGCCGCCGATTTGTTCCACATAGCCGCGATGGAACGAATGCGTGCCGCAATGGCGACAGAACAGGTTGTGTGTGCTGTCGGTGCCGAAGCGGTAATCGACCAGCGCGTCTTCACCGCTCACCACGCGAAATGTCTTGAGATCGGCCCTCGCGCTCCAGAAGCGCAGCTTGCGACAGATGGAGCAGTTGCAGCGTCCGGTGCCCGCGGACAGATCCAGGTCCGCTTCGTAGCGAACGGCGCCGCAGTGACAACTGCCGTGATAGGTGCGGGTCATGCGCGCGCTCCCCGCAGCCGGCGCGGCGTCAGCGATACGCGCTCGGCGGCGACTTGCTTGCTGACCTCCTCTTTCTTGCCTGCCGCCGGTTCCGGTGTGGTTGCCGGAAAGCGGTATTGGCCATCCATCAATAGCCCACGCAGGTACAAGGGCCGATATGCCATCAGGATCTTTCCGATCGACAGTGCCATGACATTCTCCTCGTCGCGTTCGTTTAGGCCGCCACGGCGGTGGCGGCGTCGCCCGCGCACCAGGGCGGCGGCAGGGCGTGCTTGAACATGCGGTACCAATGTTCGCGATCGCTCGGGTTGTAGAGGTCGAGCGTGCGGATCACTTCGCGGGCAAATTCCACGCTGCCCAGCTGGCTGGCGGTGATGACGCCGGCGTCGCTCACGGCGAGCGCGTGGGCGTCGTACTGCTCGGTTCCGGCGTAAGCAGGCACATGCGTGCCGATGTGGCCGGGCCAGCTGCCGGTATGACGGCAGGCATCCAACAGCCCGGCCCGGGCCAGCACCAGCACGCCGCTATCGACGGCCGCCACCGGCACACCGGCAGCGTGGAAGCGGCCCACGGCCTGCACCGCTTCATCGCCGTCGCCGTGTTCCCACAGGTAGCCGCCCGGGACGATCAACAGCGCCGCACGCCGCAGGTCCAGCTCATCCAGGGTGAGCTCGGGCACCACACGCAGTCCGGCCATGGAAAGCACTGGCTGCATGGAAAAGCCCACCGTCTTCAACTGCCAGTCGCCCGGCCGGCGGATCTCGCAGAGCGCATGCGCCGCATGCCAGTCCGCAAAACCGTCGAATGCCAGGAAATACACCGTATCGCGCATGAGAGTCCCTCCTTATGACGGAGGCCAGTGTGGCTACCCCCTGCTGCCAACGTGTTGTCAGCAGGGCGCCCCTCTGCACCCACTAAACTTGTGGGAGCGCACCCTGTGCGCGACAGGCGCCCGAGGGCCTACCGAGAACCGGTCTTCGCTAGGCGCTCGGGCGCCTGTCGCGCACAGGGTGCGCTCCCACAGAAGAGGGGGCCCGGTGCTCGTGGCGGTGGCTTGTCCGAAAAGGTTTTCAGGACGGATAGATGAACCCACTGGTCATACTTTGAGCTGACAAGTATCGGCATCAACCGGGACAATAGGCGTCCCTTTGCTTGCGGGTTCGCCATGAAGTCCATTTCGCTCATCCAGTTCCTGATCGAGGAACGCCGCGCCGGCCGCATGAACGCCGAGCTGTCCCTGCTGATCGAAGTGGTCGCCCGTGCCTGCAAGCGCATCGCGGTGGCGACCAACAAGGGCGCCCTGGGCGGCGTGCTGGGCGAGGCAGGCACCGGCAACATCCAGGGTGAGGCGCAGAAGAAGCTTGATGTGATCTCCAACGAGATCCTGCTCGAAGCCAATGCGTGGGGCGGTCAGCTCGCCGCATGCGCCTCGGAAGAAATGGAAGATCCGCAGCCGATCCCCGACATGTATCCGAAGGGCCATCACCTGCTGCTGTTCGATCCCCTCGATGGCAGCTCCAATATCGACGTGAACATTTCCGTCGGCACCATCTTCTCGGTGCTGCGTTGCCCCGATGGCATCACTGAGCCCAAGGCTGAGCACTTCCTGCAGGAAGGCACCACCCAGCTGGCCGCCGGTTACGTGGTGTACGGCCCGGCCACGGTGCTGGTGATCACCTTTGGCCACGGCACGCACGAGTTCACGCTTGATCGCGAAGTGGGCAGCTTCATCCTGAGCCGCCGCAACATCCGCATCCCGGAAGAAACCGCCGAGTTCGCCATCAACATGTCCAACCAGCGCCATTGGGAAGCGCCGATGCAGCGCTACATCGGCGAGCTGCTGGCCGGCACCGAGGGTCCGCGCGGCAAGGATTTCAACATGCGCTGGGTTGCCTCGATGGTGGCCGACGTGCACCGCATCATCACCCGCGGCGGCGTGTTCTTCTATCCGCTGGACGCCAAGATCAAGTCCAAGGGCGGCAAGCTGCGCCTGATGTACGAAGCCAACCCGATGGCCTTCATCGTCGAGCAGGCCGGCGGCGCCGCCACCACCGGACGCGAACGCATCATGGCGTTGCAGCCCACGGGCCTGCACCAGCGCGTGCCGGTGTTCCTCGGTTCGAAGAAGGAAGTGGACGTGGCCACGCATTACCACGTCGAGGCCGACGCGGCGGGCTAAACGTCGCCAACCTCACGCTCGTCATCCTGGCCTGCGCCGGGATGACGAGCCGTTTGCTGACCGCTGCACAACGCGCGCCGCAATCGGCCATCGTGGCGCCCTCTGGCGGTCGTACACTCGCTCGCCAGTGACCGGCCTGCTGAAGGATCAGTAGGCCGCCCCATCCTTTTCGAGCCGCCTGCGCCCATCGACATGACGTCCACCCGCTTGTTTCGCCCCGTCCTGCCCGTGCTTGCCAGCCTGGTGCTGTGCGCCTGCTTCGGCGGCACCAAGCCCACCCCGCCGCCCGCGCCCATTGCCCCGCCCCCGGTGGTGAAGCTGCGCATCGGCCTGGCCTTGGGCGGCGGCGCAGCCAAGGGCTTTGCGCATATCGGCGTGATCAAGATGCTGGAGGCCAACGGCATTCGCCCCGATGTGGTGGCCGGCACCAGCGCAGGCAGCGTGGTCGGCGCGCTTTATGCGAGCGGCATGGATCCGTTCCAGTTGCAGGAGACCGCCATTGCTCTTGACCAGGCCAGCTTGCGCGACGTGCGCCTGTTTTCCGGTGGCGTAGTGCAAGGGCAGAAGCTGCAGGACTATGTGAACGCCCAGGTGAAGAACCGACCGCTGGACAAGCTCAACGTCCCGTTCGCCGTGGTGGCGACGCAACTGGAAACCGGTCAGCGCACGGTGTTCGTACGTGGCAATACCGGCCAGGCCGTGCGTGCCTCCAGCAGTGTGCCCGGCGTGTTCGAGCCGGTGGACATCAGCGGCAAGCATTACGTGGACGGTGGCGTGGTGAGTCCGGTGCCGGTGGATGCCGCGCGTCAGCTGGGCGCCGACGTGGTGATCGCGGTGGATATTTCGAGCAAGGCCAGCGGCAGCAACCCGCAGGGCATGATCAACATCGTCGGCCAGTCCATCAGCATCATGGGCCAGAAGCTGGGCGAGCAGGAACTGGCGCGCGCGGACATCGTGATCCGACCCAAGGTGAATCAGATCGGCGCCGCCGACTTCGAGCAGAAGGACCAGGCCATCATGGAAGGCGAGCGCGCCGCGCTGGCGGCCATGCCTGCGATCAAGGCGAAGATTGCCGCGATCCAGGTGGCGCGCCAGCAGGCTGCCAACGTCGTGGCAACGCCTGTATCGCACTAGCCCACAGCAGCTTCTCGCTCGGCTGTCCAGACGGCCATCCGGACGATTGGCCCACGGGACGGCTGCACGCTAGTTTGCGCGCGGGGATAGCCAGGGGGTTCCATGAGCGCGTGCAGCCAGTGCGGCAAGTCGATCCTGTTCGGTGGCCGGCGACTCGATGACCGGCGCTATTGCAGCGCTGCCTGCGCCCGTTCCCATCCGCTGCAACTTGCCGCCGACCAGGTGCCGCTGGACATCCTGCAGCGCCAGGTGAGCGAGTGGCGCCAATCGCGCTGCCCACGCTGCAAACGACAGGATGCTGCGATCGACGTCTACGAACACCACCGCGTGCATTCGCTGGTGCTGATGACGCAATGGAGCACACGGCGCAGTGTGTGCTGTCGCCGCTGCGGCCGACGCGACCAGCTGCTGAGCACGCTTTACTGCCTGGGGCTGGGCTGGTGGGGTTTCCCGTGGGGCCTGCTGATCACGCCGGTGCAGATCGTGCGCAATCTCACCGGCCTGTGCCAAGGCGAGCCGACGCAGCCAACGACCGCCTTTGAACAAGTCGTGCGGCGGCAGATCGCCAAGCACTATTTCGAGGCCCAGGGCGCGCTGCCGCCATTCTCCGCGCAGCGCTGAGCGACTTGGCGACGCGCGGCTTGGCCTGCTAGCGTGTCGTATCCCCGTCCCGATCCAGGCGCCCGCCATGCAACACCCTGCCCGTCTGCTGCTACCCCTGCTGGTGGCGGCCTTTGTTCCCGGACTCCATGCGGCGACCCGCACCGATCCGCGCATCGAACAATTGCTGACCGACCTCGGCAAGACGCGCGCCATCAGCGCCGTACAGCTGTCACCGGACGGCAACCAGCTCGCCTGGGTCGTGCGCACTGACGGCAAGGACGCCATCGAAGTGGCCAACGCCGACGGCAGCGACGCGCATCGCGTGGGCATCGCCAAGCGTGGCGACTGCAATGAGACGGATCCGGCCTGGGCGCCCGATTCGCACCATCTGGCCTTTCTTTCCAACTGCGCCAACGGCGGCAAGCAGAAAGATCTGCTGGTGGTCGATATGCAGGCCAAGGAGTCGCCCAAACACATGGCCTCGCTGCCCGGTGTGGCACAGGATCTGACCTGGGCGCCGGACGGCAAGTCGCTGGGTTTCCTCTACGTCCCCAACGGTACGCGCCGCGCGAGCGCGGTTTACGCGGCCAAGCCGGCCTCGGGCGAGATCGGTGTGGATGGTATGGAAGTGCAGCGCGTGGCGACGGTGGATGCCGCCGGCGGCAACGTGCGCCTGCTCACACCGGAAAGTACCTACGCGTATGAATTTGCGTGGTCGCCGGACAGCCAGCGCATCGTGTTCACCGGTGCGCCGCCGCCGGGCGACAACAACTGGTGGGTGGCCAAACTGTATGTGCAGAACGCCCAGGTCGATGCGAAGGCTAAGGCGATCCTCGATCCGGCCACGACGAAGGGCTCGCTGCACGGCCTGCAGATCGCCTTGCCGCAGTGGTCGCCCGATGCTCAGCGCATCGTCTTCATCGGCGGCCTGATGAGCGACCAGGGTTCCACCGGCGGCGATCTCTACGCGGTCTCTGCCAGCGGCGGCGACGCAGTCAATCTCACGCCGAATACGCGCGTGACGCCCGCCTGGTTTGCCTGGTCTGGCGCGCAGCAGTTGCTCGTCGCCCAGGTCAGCAATGGCCAGAGCCAGGTGGCCGAGTACGCCATCGATGCGGCCAAGGCCGCGCAAACACGCGTGCTCTTCGCGCTGCCGGCCACGATCGGCGACGGCAGTGCGGAGATGGCGCTGTCGCTCTCCGCCAATCGCAGCAAGCTCGCCTTCGTGCAGAGCTCGTACACCGAGGCGCCCGAGGTGCATGCCGGCGCCTTGGGCGATACTCCGCCGCCTGCCGTCACCCAGTTCAATGCCGCGCTCAAGCCGCAATGGGGCAAGGCCGAATCGGTGGAATGGGATAGCGAAGGCCGCCACGTGCAGGGCTGGCTGCTGTATCCCGCCAATTACGATGCGAAGAAGTCGTACCCGATGATCGTCACGGTGCACGGCGGTCCGTCGAGCGCGGTGATCCCGCGCTGGCCGCGCATGGGTTTTGCGGGCGAGCCGTTCTCGGCGCTGGGCTACTTCGTCTTCATGCCCAATCCGCGCGGCAGCTTCGGCCAGGGCGAGGCGTACGTGCAGGCCAATCGCAAAGACTTTGGCCACGGCGATCTGCGCGACATCCTTGCCGGCATCGACACCATCGAAAAGAAACTGCCCGTCGACGACAAGCGCCTGGGCCTGACCGGCTGGAGCTATGGCGGCTTCATGAGCATGTTCATCCCCACTCAGACGACGCGCTTTCGCGCGGTCGTGGCGGGCGCGGGCATCTCAAACTGGCAGAGCTATTACGGCCAGAACCTGATCGACCAGTGGATGATCCCGTTCTTCGGCGCGTCGGTGTACGACGATCCACAGGTGTACGCCAAGAGCTCCGCCATCAACTTCATAAAGCAGACCAAGTCTCCCACGCTGATCGTGGTGGGTGATCGCGATGCCGAGTGTCCGGCGCCGCAGTCGTTCGAGTACTGGCATGCATTGCGCGCGCAGGGCGTGCCGACCTCGCTGGTGGTGTATCCGAACGAAGGCCATCACTTTGTGGATCCGGAGCATCAGCGCGACGTGCTGCAGCGTGCCCTGCTGTGGTTCGAAAAGTATCTGCCGGCGTCGAACTGAGTCCCGCCGCAGCGCCGATAGCCTGAGCCGCCGATGTCCGCATCGGCGGCTTTTTTGTGCCCCTGCCATCCGGCCTATTGAATTCGATCCAAGTGTATTGTTGTATTAATACACATGGATGCCTCGATGTTCGCCATACAACCCACCTCGGCCGAGCCGATCTACCGGCAGATCGTGGAGCAGCTGCGTCGGCTGATCGCCGGCGGCCAGCTGGTGACCGGTGAACTGCTGCCGTCCGTGCGCGATGTCGCAGGATTTCACGCCATCAACCCGATGACGGTATCGCGCGCTTACGGCATGGCCGAGACGGAAGGTCTGCTGGAGCGTCTGCGCGGCAAGGGCATGGCGGTCGCCGCCACCACGCGCAGCACCGCCACGCAGGCGCAGCGCATGGCACTGCTGGAGGCGCAACTGCAGGCATTGGCGCGCCATGCGCGCGAGCTGGAATTACCGGGCGACGCCGTACTGCGCCGGCTGGGCAAGCTGCTGGACGAATGAGATGGGCAAGGAGGGGCGTTGCGCCCTTCGCATCACCGGCGGCTCTGCGCCGCACGGTTCAACAAGCGTCTGACGTGAGGGTAGTCCGATGAATGCCGTACTGCGATCCATCAACGACAACGATGCCGCACCGTTGGCCGTGCGCGGTCTCTCGCATGGTTACGAGGATGGTCAGGTGTTGTCCAGCGTTGACCTGGCGATTGAACCCGGCAGCGTACTGGGCCTGATCGGGCGCAATGGCGCCGGCAAGTCCACGCTGATCCGCGCCATGCTGGGCTTGCTGCAGCCGCATGCCGGCGAATGCACCGTGTTTGGTGAAGCAGCGCTCAGACTGTCCGATCGCAGCAAGGCGCGTATCGCCTATGTGCCACAGCAGCCGGACGCCCTGGCGTGGCTGAGCGCGCGCCAGATGCTCGACTACGTGGGCCGCTTCTATCCCACCTGGGATGCGGCCTATGCGAAAAGCACCCTGGAGCGCTGGCTGATTTCGCCGAACAAACTGCTGGGCAAACTGTCCCCGGGCGAGCGCCAGCGTGTCGACCTGATCCGCGCACTCGCTTCCCGCCCCGAGTTGCTGGTGCTGGATGAACCGGCCGCCGCACTCGATCCCGTGGCGCGCCGCGACTTGCTGCGTGAGATTGCCTTGCGTGCAGGCGAAGCCGGCACGACGGTGCTGTTTTCCACGCATATCGTGTCGGACCTGGAACGCGTCGCCTCGGATATCGCCTTTCTGCATGAAGGCAAGCTGCTGCTCCATTGTGGCGTGGACGAAACCAAGGAACGCTTCGCGCGACTGTGGCTGCCCGCCGCGATGTCTGCCGCTGCGCCGCCCCAGGTATTTGGGCGTCATCGTCATGAAGATGGCAGCGTGAGCCTGGTGGTGGAGCGCGATGCGCACGGTCGCTGGCCCGAGGCCTCGTCGTTGCCGGGTGCGCGCATCGATGCCCTCGGTCTCGAAGATCTCTTCGTGGAGATCGCGGGATGACTATCCAAGGCATGTTGATCGCACCGTGGTATGCCATGCGCAAGACGACGCGATGGATCGTGCTGGTGATCAGCGTGCTGCTCGCGGCCGGCGCCAGCGCGTTTGCCTTGTTCGGCTTGCACGGCGCGGAGCGCGCTTATTGGGCGCCGGTCACCGGCATGCTGGTGGCGACGGGCGTGTTCATGCTGACCCTGTTTGGGCTGTCGCCCTGTCTGCTGCTGGCCATCGACGGCAGGAAGATGCGCTTGCCCCGCGTGGAACGTGAAGCATCCGGTGCGGTGCTGCTATACGGTGCATTGCTGGTGATCGTACCCGGCGTAGTGATCGGCAGTCTGGGCGGCTACACCTTGAACGTGATGGCTGCGCTGGCCGCTGCGGTGACGGCAGGACTTGCCATGGCACTGCTGCCGCGCGTCCTGAGTTTCTTCATCTGGTTGCTGCCGGCTGCGTTCAACATGCTGCAGCCGGTGTTTCATCTGCCGCGGCCCGCCGAGCCGGGATTTCCGTCATTGGGCGGTTCTCTTGCCCTGGTCTTCGCCTTGATCGCGCTGGGGTGCTGGCGACGTGTCGCGCGCTCCGACCAGCCATACGGCGGCATGGGCGCGCCGATGATGATGCAGTTCGGCGCGGCCTCGCGTGGCGGCTGGGGCAGCTGGGGCGGCGCCGGCGTGGATGCCAGTACGCTTATCCGTCGCAATCCGGCATGGCTGCAGCCGCGCGTGGAATTGCGCCAGAGCGGCCCGGCACACCCCGTCATCAGTCTGCGCATCGGCCTCGGCGGCGTGTTCGCTCCGCTCACTGCGGGTGGGCGCGCCATGCAGCTGAGCATCGTGCTCGGAGCGTCGCTGTTCTTTGTCCTACAGCTTGGCGTGCAGGCGGCTCAGCGTCATCCGGGCCACTTCAGCGAGAGCTTCGTCCATAGCGGCCTGGTTGGCATGTTGATGTGGGGCGTCGGCTTCGGCGGAACCATGCTCGCGCTGCTGCCGATCGCCCAGCTGGTGCAGCGCTGGATGAAGCAGAACGCCGAGCTGCCCCTGCTTGCACTGATGCCGGGTCTGGGCGATGCCGCGCACGTGAAGCGTCGTCTGTTGTGCGCCTCGCTGCTGCCACCGCTGGCCGCCCTGGGTGGACTGATGGTGCTGGCGCTGGTGTTGGCGACGTTGCTGCACGCGAGTGCGATCGGTACCTGCGCGCTGATGCTTACGCTGTGCGGCGCGATGGCCTTCGTCACCGCCTTCGTGGTGTCAGTGCTGGGTGGGCGTCCGTTGGGGCGGTGGCCCAGCATCGGCCTGTGCTTGTTTGGCTATGTGCTGTTCTCGGTCAGCATCATGGTTCCTTTGCTGAGCTCCGGCGACCAAGTCCATAGCTACGTTGCCTGGTTCCTGGGTGCATGGGGCGCGCTGCTTGCGCTGCTCGCATGGCTGGCGCTGCGCGGATGGCGTGGCCTTGCACAACGGCCCCACCCATTTCTTGCCAACTCAATGTAGCGCGAGCGCTCAACGAACGGCTACGGGTCAGAACAACTGACCCTGAGGCGATGGCTTGCGCGGCGGCACGAACTTCGTCGTGTCCAGCTGCAGCTCGCGGGCGCGGCCGAAGTTGTGCTTGCGGCATGCCACGTCGAAGCGGCGGCGGATCAGATCGGCAAACACGCCCTGCCCGCGCATGCGCGTGGTGAAGTCGCTGTCGTAGTCGCGGCCACCATGCATCTGTTGCACCAGGCTCATCACATGCGCTGCACGCTGCGGCACGTGCAGCGCCAGCCATTCGCGGAACAGCGCTTTCAATTCATAAGGCAGGCGCAGCGTGGTGTAGCCGGCACAAGCGGCACCCGCATCGGCGGCCTGCTCCAGCACCGCTTCCATATCGCGATCGTTGAGCGCTGGAATGATCGGCGCCACCAGCACGCCTACCGGGATGCCCGCATCGCGCAGCGTGCGCACGGCCTGGATGCGCCGGTGCGGCGCACTCGCGCGCGGTTCGAGTTTGGCGGCGAGATGGTTGTCCAGCGAGTTGATCGACACGAACACCTGCACCAGGTTCTCGCGCGCCATCGGCGCGAGAATGTCGATGTCTCGCTCGACCATCGCATTCTTGGTGACGATGGTGCACGGATGCCGGCACTCGGCGAGTACCTCCAACGCCGCGCGCGTGAGTTTCCAGCGGCGCTCGATGGGCTGATACGGATCGGTATTGCTGCCGATATTGATCGGGCTCACCGTATAGGACGGCCGCGCCAGCTCATGGCGAAGCACCTCGGCGAGATTGCTCTTGGCGCGCAGCTTGGTTTCGAAGTCGAGACCGGGCGAGAGATTGAGATAGCTGTGCGAAGGGCGGGCAAAGCAATAGATGCAGCCATGCTCGCAGCCGCGATACGGATTCAAGGCCTGGTTGAAATGGATGTCCGGCGAATCGTTGCGCGTGATGACGCTGCGCGCGCGTTCTTCGGTGACCTCGGTACGCGGCCGCGGCACCTGCTCGTCGAGCATCAGGCTTTGCCAGCCGTCGTCCTCGGCGTGGTGGCGGATCGACTCGAAGCGGCCTTCCGGATTGGAGGCGGCGCCTCGGCCCTTGAGCGCTTGGGGAGGGAGGAAGGATTCGGCCATGCGGTCAGTTTGCACCTGCTTGGTCTCAGGTGGCGCGACATCTCTGGGGTCTGCGGTCGCGCACAGGTGCGCTCCTACAAGGGCGCCAGTTGGGTTCGCAGTGCCTCGCCCATGGTATCCAGCGGGTAGCGGCTCAGTTGGTCGGACATCTCGGTGAACACCGGTGAGGAGATGGTCCAGCCCATGGGGATGGGATAGTTGCCCGGGCACAGGCGGAAGTGCCACAGCATGTCGCCACGCGATGGAGCGGCGGCATCGGGCCGCAACGCGTTCAACAACTGCACGCGGGCGTAGTCGCCGCGTGCGCTGCGGGTATCGAGCAAGGCGTCGAGCGGGGCAGTCGCTTCGCCACGGACATGCCCAGGCATGGAGCCCGGTACCGCCTTGCACGCAGCGGAATAAAACGGCATCGGCTGACTGGCGTCGTGCTGCTCGATGAAATCGCTCATCAGCGGATCGTTGCTGATATGGATCACGATGAAGCGCATCGCGACGCCGTGCTGCTTGGCTTTGCTGCGAAGCAGGCGCATCAGTTCGAGCAGGGTAGTGGTGCCCGAGTTTTCGAAGTAGCCGCCGTCCACCAGTTGCATGCGGTTGGGCACCGGCGGATTTGCCAGATGCGCTTCCAGCGTGCCAGCGGGGCTCACATAAGTGAAGCGCGCGCTATTGAGCACGACCTCGCTCAGCGGCACGCGTGGGTCGAGCCAGCTCGAACCATCGAAGCCCGCCGTCCACGGCTGGCGTTGGGGCGTGGCCATCGGCTGGAAAGGATGCTGGATGAAGCGTTTTCCTTCGGCCACCGTGGTGCTGTTTAGGAACAGCGCCGGCAACGACGGGGTAATCTCGGGCCCTTCGTAGAGTGCCGAAAACGGTCTCTCAAAGGCGGGCATGCCTTGCTTGCGGGCAGCCGATTCCCAGGCACGCGTCAGCGCACGCGCGCGATCATCCAGCCACGCGCCAGGCAACCAACGTTGGGTGAAGTCGACAAAAAATGTGTTGGCCAGAGTCGGCGCGAGAAAATCGTGGCTCAACATGCGCTGTGAACGCGGTTCAAGCGCTGAGGTATCCAGCGGATGCGGTTGCGCCAGCGCGCTTACATAAACGGCCAGACCAAGACTGCCACCGGAGACACCGCTCGCTGCAAAGAGATAGCGCGCGAACAGGGGCTCGTTGGTGACTGGCTGGCCCTGTTGCGTGATCGCCGTAAGGCGGCTCAGTACTTGCGCAGTCCACGCCGCGCCGCGAATGCCGCCACCTTCGGCGGATACCAGGATGACCGGGCATGGATCATGGCCGGCGCAGCGATCCTTGATCCAAGCATCGGCGTAGACATCAAAGTTCGGCCGCGAATCCGGCGGCTGCATGGCGGGACGCTCATGCGTGCTCATGCCCGGATACTGCCGCACCTGGTGGTTGTCGTTCAGATGCAGCCAATGCAGCGATGCGCTGAGCAGCAACAGGATGCTCAGCAGGGGCACGCCGCGCCGGTCGCCGATCATGCACAGCAGGCCGCCGCTGTAGCAAAGGAAAGTGGCGGACAGCAGCAGGATGGCCAATGGTCCCATGCCGTCGAGCAATTCGGGCATCAACGCGATCAGCACCGTGGCCAGCACATTGAGCGTTACCACCACGACATACATGACCACGGCAAAGGTGCCGAGATCGCGCACGCGCCAGACACGTCTTTCGTCGCGTGGGCGCGCATGCGGCGTAGCCAATCGCGGCATGCGCCGGGTCAATGCGCTCCACAGCCGACGGCGCGTGGCGAAGAACACGATGAGGAAGGCTGCCTCGGCCAACAATCCCAGCGCCCGCCAGCTCCGCTGCGCGCAATGCTCGGTGATGCCGCACGGTCCATGCGGCAGTTTGACCAGCGCGAGCACATAGCCGAGGCATACCAGCAAGGGCACGCATGCACCCAGCAGCCGCGGCAACCAATCCCGAAGGAAAGCGGCACGTTCGTCCTGCAGCGCGGGCCAACGCGGATAGCGCAGACGATATGCCTGGCGTGCTGCATGCCACATCGCCAGCCCGGCCAGCGCACTGCAGAGCAGCAGGGCGAGATACCGCGCTACGCTGGGATCCGTCCAAAGCGCGATGAGGAAGAGTTCGGCAGCCTGATCGACGCTGGTCGCCACCATCACCGCCACCGCCAACACCAGCAGCGAAACGCGCACGGGCTTGAGGTGGTCGAGTACCAAGGCAGTCCAGCCGAGCAGTCGGCGCCAACGGCGGCGGATGGCCGGCCGCCGGGATGCTTTGGCGCGTTCGATGTCAGGCATGCGGCTTCCTCCACCTGCCGTAGGTCGAGGCAATCATAGTAGGGCGATACGTTACCCTGACCCGTGACGGCCTTCGCATGCACGTTTCGGCGACGTCGCCGACTCGCTGCTGAAGGGAAGATCTTGCGTCACGCCTGGGCGACGCGATGCTGTGGATACTTTGCGCACCGCTTGAGGGCAAGGAGTACGCGATGACCGTCGAAGGCCTGCTCATCTTCCTGTTGATCGGCGCCATTGCCGGCTGGCTGGCCGGACTGATCGTGCGCGGCTTCGGTTTTGGCCTGCTCGGCAACATCGTGGTCGGCATCATCGGCGCGTTCTTTGCCGGATGGCTGCTGCCGCGGCTTGGCGTGCACTTTGCCGTGGTGAGTCCGATCGTCAACAGCATCCTGCATGCCTTGATCGGCGCCGTGGTGTTGCTGGCCATTGTTGGCGTGATACGCAGCGTCTGATCCGTGCAAAAGAAAAGGCGCGGCGGTTACCCGTCGCGCCTTTTGGTTGATACGGGCGGGACTCAGCTACGGATATCCACGTCCTTGGTCTCGCGCAGGAACAGCAAGCCGATGAAGAACGTGGCGATCGCCACGATGATCGGATACCACAGGCCGTAGTAGATATCGCCCTTCCAGGCGACCAGCATGAAGCCGATGGTCGGCACGAAGCCGCCGAACCAGCCATTGCCGATGTGGTAAGGCAAACTCATCGAGGTGTAGCGGATGCGGGTGGGGAACATCTCCACCAGCCACGCCGCAATCGGGCCATAGACCATGGTCACGTAGAACACGAGGATCGCCAGCAGCACGATCAGCATCGGGTAGTTGCTCTTCGCCGGATCGGCCTTCTCCGGATAGCCCGCCTCCTTCAGCGCACCGGTCAATTGCGCGCCGAACGCCTTGTTCTGATCGGCAAACGCCTTGCTGTCGAGAGACGTTCCTTCGAACGAGGAGATGGTGCGATCACCGATCTTTACCTCGGCAATGCTGCCGGGCTCGGCAGCGACGTTGGAGTACGGAATGCCCTTTTTCGCCAGCGCGCTCTTGGCCACGTCGCACGAGCTGGTGAATTTAGCCTTGCCCACCGGATCGAACTGGAAGCTGCAGCCGTTGGGATCAGCAACCACTTTCACCGGCGACGTGGCGGCCGCCGCTTCGATGGCTGGGTTACCGAAATGCGTCAGCCCTTTGAAGATCGGGAAGTAGGTGAGCGCGGCGAGCAGACAACCGGCGAGCACGATGGTCTTGCGACCAATGCGATCCGATAGCCATCCGAAAAACACGAAGAACGGCGTGCCGATGGCCAGGCCCGCAGCGATCAGCAGGTTGGCCGTGGTGCCGTCGATCTTCAGGCTCTGGGTAAGGAAGTACAGCGCGTAGAACTGGCCCGTGTACCACACCACGGCTTGGCCGGCCGTTGCACCAAGCAGCGCAAGAATGACCAGCTTGAGGTTTTTCCACTGACCGAACGCTTCCGTCAGCGGCGCCTTGGACTGTTTGCCCTCGGCCTTCATCTGCTGGAACACCGGCGACTCGCTCAGCTGCATGCGGATGTACACCGACACGATCAACAGCAACAGCGAGATGCCGAACGGAACGCGCCAGCCCCAGTCGTCGAACTTCTCGGTGCCCAGCCACAGGCGCAGGCCGAGGATGACGAGCAGCGAGAGGAACAGACCAAACGTTGCGGTGATCTGGATGAAACTGGTGTACAGGCCACGCTTGCCTTGCGGTGCATGCTCGGCCACGTAGGTCGCCGCGCCGCCGTATTCGCCGCCGAGCGCCAGGCCCTGCAACAGTCGCAGCGTGATGAGGATCACCGGTGCGGCGACGCCGATCGCTGAGTAATTGGGCAGCACGCCGACCAGGAACGTCGACAAACCCATGATGACGATGGTGATGAGGAAGGTGTACTTGCGACCGATCATGTCGCCCAGGCGACCGAACACGATCGCGCCGAACGGACGCACCGCGAAGCCAGCCGCAAAGGCCAGCAGCGCAAAGATGAATTGGCTGGTTTCGTTGAGACCGCTGAAAAAGTGCTTGCCGATGAGCGCGGCGAGCGAACCGTAGAGGTAGAAGTCGTACCACTCGAACACGGTGCCCAGGCTGGAAGCCAGGATGACGCGGCGGTGGCCGGTGTCGAGCGATCCCCGCATGTCGACGGCGGTCGTAGCCATGATGTAGCCCTCAGTTTGTGACGCCCCATCGGACCGATGGATGCGGTTTCAAGGTGCAACTCGCTGGAGCGGCATTCGCCACTCGCTGCGTCTTTCTTTCGTCCGGTTCGGGCGCCTCCCGTCGCCCCACCCGGTGGTGGCAGCGGCAACGCCTGGACGTTGCCACTGTCGCTTGCCTAGAACTTGTACATGCCGCTGAAGTTGACCTGGTTGCCGTTGACGGTCTGGCTCGACGGCGAATTCTTCAGCTGGTAACGCAAGTTGTCGTAGATCCACTCCACCCCAAGCTCGTAGTTACCCGAGGCATATTGCAGGCTCAAGGCAGACATGTTGTTGCTCAGGAGGCCCACGCCCGGTGCAGCCGCGGTGCCGGGGGCCGTCCAGGCCATCACGTCCTCGCGGTTGGGACGCGCGGCCGCATAGAAGGCATTGACGCTCCACTTGGGCGTGAAGTTGTAGCCGGCCTGCACGAAGCCGCCCGACTCCTTGATGTTGCCGAACTGGGACATTGCGCCAAAGATCTCGCCCAGCGCCTTGCCGGTATAGATCAGGCCCTTCAACGTCCACGGACCAGGCTTCCACTGGCCGCCCAGGTCGTAGCCGATGCTGTTGAGCGTGTCGCGCGGCGGCTTGGGTGCGATATCGCCCACGCCGTGCAGATCGATTTCGGAGTAGTGCGCGGTGAGGTAGCCCAGCCAGTCCTTGCCCTGTGCATGCAGTCGCGCTTCCACTTGCGGCTTGAAATGCGCGGCGCCGCCATTGAGGTAGTTGACGGTCGCGGTGCCGGCGGGGTTCTGCGGGCCGCTCCAGTTGCCCTCGAGCACGGCGAAGTCGAAGCGCCACTTCACGCCGTCGGTGCCGTGGTTGAGGTCCTGCATCACGATCACGCCCGGATAGCGCCAACCGACGACGCCCGAGCCGTAGCCCAGCGGGAAGGCGATATGCGAGAGCGAGGTCGCGGTGTTTTCCAACGGGAACATCAGATCCCACATCTGGCCGATGCGCACCGTGGTGCCCCAGTTGGGATTGTTGATGTCCATATAGGCCTGGCGCAGGCGCGGAATCGGCTGCTGCTGCGCGTACGCCCCGGTGCCGTTGTTGCCGCCGAAGAAATCCATCTCGAGGCGGCCGCTGCCATTCCAGTTGTCGTTCAACTTGGCGCCGGTGAAATCCAGCCAGAAGCGGGTGTTGCGCACGTCCGCGCCACTGAGCGATCCAGTGTAGCCGTTGGCCTTGTTGGCGGCCGTCGGCGGCGCGGGAATCTCCGCGTTCTGGCCGTTGCCGTAATTGATGAAGGTGCGGTCCTGGCCGAACACCGTCGCATCGATAAAGCCATGCAGCGCCACCGAAAGACCCGGCGCGGTGGTGAACTGCGGCTTGGGCGCCGCTTCCACCTTGGTAGAGGTCGCCTGCGCGGTGGTCTGCGCTTGCGTGGCGGCAACCTGCGCCTGCTGCGCGGTTTGCGTGGCCTGCGTGGTGGCGGCCTTCTGTTCCTGGATCATGGCCTTCAGTTCGGCCAATTGCTGTTCCAGCTGGTTCACACGCTGCTCGAGCTGCTGTTCGCGCGTGCTGCCTTTGCTCTTGGTCGTGCTCTGCGCATGGACTGCCAACGGCAGGCTCAGCGCGCAGGCGATGCTCAGCGCCAACACGGCGTGGCGGCGGGCGGTGGTGGGCAATGTCATGGCAGGCCTCCCCAGGTCGATGACCACCCGAGCATGTCCATGCTGCATTGCGGACGCCTATTCACCATTGGTCGAACCTCGACCAAAGTCGAAAGTGGGGCGAAACGTATCGATCACCGGCCAGCCGGTACACTCGGTCGTTATCGCCGACAGTGGGTTGCTGCGGCGACATTCAACGCATGAGGAGGCCGGCTGGGCCGGCCGCAGGAGCCCCACGATGACCAAGCTCTACCCCGTCAAACCCGATTTCGCTGCCAAGGCGCGCATCCGCAAGGACGATTACCAGCGGCTCTATGCCGAGTCGGTGAAGGATCCGGAGGGTTTCTGGGGCAAGGTCGGCCAACGGCTGCAGTGGACCAAGGCGCCCACCAAGATCAAGAACGTCTCGTTCGACCCCAAGGACCTGCATATCCATTGGTACGAAGACGGCGAACTGAATGTCTCTGCCAACTGCCTGGACCGCCACCTGGCCGAGCGGGGCGACAAGACCGCCATCATCTTCGAAGGCGACGACCCGAATGAGTCGCGCCACATTACCTATAAGCAACTGCACGCCGAGGTGTGCAAGTTCGCCAACACGCTCAAGCACCTTGGCGTGGCCAAGGGCGATCGCGTGGCCATCTATATGCCGATGATCCCCGAGGCAGCCGTGGCCATGCTGGCCTGCGCGCGCATCGGCGCGATCCATTCGGTGGTGTTCGGTGGTTTTTCGCCGGACTCGCTGGCCGGTCGCATTGCCGATTCCACCTGCAAGGTCGTCATCACCGCCGATGAAGGTGTGCGCGGCGGCAAGAAGATTCCGCTCAAGACCAATGTGGACGCCGCGCTGGAACGGCCAGGCACCAATAGCGTGGAGACCGTGATCGTGGTGCGCCGCACCGGCAGCGCTGTGCCCATGCAGTCGCCGCGCGACCGCTACTACCACACGCTGATGGAAGGCCAGTCCGCCGACTGCCCGCCGACGCCGGTGGAAGCGGAGCACCCGCTGTTCATCCTCTACACCTCCGGCTCCACCGGCAAGCCCAAGGGCGTACTGCACACTTCGGGCGGTTACCTGGTCTATGCCGGTTACACCCACGAGCTGGTGTTCGACTTGCGCGAAGACGATGTCTATTGGTGCACCGCCGACGTGGGCTGGGTCACCGGCCACAGCTACGTGGTCTACGGTCCGCTCTCCAACGGCGCCACCACGCTGATGTTCGACGGTGTGCCCAATTACCCTGATACCAGCCGCTTCTGGAACGTGGTCGACAAGCACAAGGTCACCTTGTTCTACACCGCGCCCACCGCCATCCGCGCACTGATGCGCGAAGGCGAAGGCCCGGTGAAGAAGGCCTCGCGCGCGTCGCTGCGCGTGCTGGGCTCGGTCGGCGAACCGATCAATCCCGAAGCCTGGGAGTGGTACTACCGCGTGGTGGGCGACGAACGCTGCCCGATCGTGGACACCTGGTGGCAGACCGAAACCGGCGGCATCCTGATCACACCGCTGGCCGGTGCGATCGACGCCAAGCCCGGCTCCGCCACGCTGCCGTTCTTCGGCATCAAGCCTGCCATCGTCGATGCCGCCGGCACCGTGCTGGAAGGCGCGACCGAGGGCAACCTGGTCATCACCGATTCGTGGCCCGGCCAGATGCGCACGGTCTACGGCGACCACCAGCGTTTCATCGATACGTACTTCAGCGCCTATCCGGGCAACTACTTCACCGGCGACGGCGTGCGTCGCGACGAAGACGGCTACTACTGGATCACCGGGCGCGTCGACGACGTGATCAATGTCAGCGGCCACCGCATCGGCACCGCCGAAGTGGAAAGCGCACTGGTGGCGCATCCCAAGGTGGCCGAAGCCGCCGTGGTCGGCGCGCCGCACGACATCAAGGGCCAGGGTATCTACGCCTTCGTCACGCTGGTCGCCGGCGAGCAGGGGAGCGACGATCTGCGCAAGGAACTCGTTGCCTGGGTACGCAAGGAAATCGGCCCCATCGCGACGCCCGATTTCCTGCAGTGGGCGCCGGGCCTGCCTAAGACACGCTCGGGAAAAATCATGCGCCGCATCCTGCGCAAGATCGGCGAGAACCAACCGGACCAGCTCGGCGACATTTCCACGCTGGCCGATCCCGGCGTGGTGAAAAACCTGGTGGACGAACGCCTCATCAAATAAACAAACCCACAGGTAGGAGCGCACCCTGTGCGCGACCGCAGCGACTCGATGTTCCCCATCAATGATCGTCGCGGTCGCGCCACCCAGCCTCGATGCTCTTCCGGCATCGAGGCACGCCAATCGCGCACAGGGTGCGCTCCTACACAGTGAAGCAGGGAATCCATGCCTGACGTACTGATTGCCGACGATCACCCGCTGTTTCGCGACGCCCTGCAACGCGCCGTCGTGGCGGCCGTTCCCAACGCCAACGTGCACAGCGCCGATAGCGTGTATTCGCTACTGAGCCTGATCGAGCAATACCCCGACGCCGAGCTGCTCCTGCTCGACCTGCATATGCCCGGTGCGCGCGGCTATTCCGCACTGGCGCATATACGCGGGCAGAATCCGGGCCTGCCGACCATCGTGGTGTCCGGGCATGAAGACGTGCAGGTCGCACGCCGCGCGCTCGCGCACGGCGCATCGGCCTATATTCCCAAGTCGACGCCAGGCGAAGATATCATCACCGCCATTCGCAAGGTACTCGATGGCGATGTGTGGCTACCGCACCAGCTCGTCGGTGGCGGCACCACGCTCAAGCCTGACGAAGCCGCCGTGGCCGATCGCGTCGCCACCCTGACGCCGCAACAATTCCGCGTGCTCACCATGATCGCCGAAGGCTTGCTCAACAAGCAGATCGCCTACGACCTGGGCGTCTCCGAAGCCACCGTGAAAGCGCACATGACCGCCATCATGCGCAAACTCGGCGTCAACAACCGCACCCAGGTTGCGCTGGCTGCAAGCCATCTGGCGATCGACCAGGAAGCGATGCCTTCGTTGCCGGCGGATGAGGAAAGCTGATTTTCGCCAAGGCGCCTGAACCATGGCGCCCTTGTAGGAGCGCACTGACCTGTGGATGGCGGATCGATGTTGCCGGTCGGCTCTTTGTGGGAGCGCACCCTGTGCGCGACAAACCTACGGAGCGATACACCCAGGCGTGGCTGTCGCGCACAGGGTGCGCTCCCACAGGCAAGCAGGCACGCAATAGCTGGCTGGTTAAAACGATGCGCAGCGAGGCTCCGCGTTAAGTCCTCAGCGCCATGGCGCGTTGCGAAGCGCTTGGAAGTACCCGCTATGTAGCGGCGGAGGTTGCCAAGCAACGACATACCTCAAGCGTTCGGTCTCATCCCAACGTAATGCTGCCAGCTCTTCAGGCCATTCTCTTTGGGTTACTTTTCTCTTACTCCGGGCATCCTGCCCTCCGCCCTTCGGGCCGGCTTCGTCGTCGAGAAGCGCCTCCGGCCTGCGCCGAAATGACGAGCCAGATGTAGAGCCGAAAAACGCAGACACGCGCCCATGTCACCTTCTAAGCCATCGTCTGCCTGCGCACCAACGCACTCAACAACGCCCTCAACGCCGCCGGCCTTACCGGCTTATGCAAAATCGGATACCCCAACGCCCGCGCCCGCTGCTTCAACTCACTGCTCCCATCCGCGGTAATCATCGCAATCGGCGGCAACTCACCAAGCTCCGTGCGCAGTTCTTCGAGCGCCTGCAAACCATCCATATCATCCGTGAGATGGTAGTCAGCGAGGATCAAATCGACGCCACCGCGCCGCAATTCCTGTTCCGCTTCGGCCACATCGATCGCTGTACGGCAATCCACACCCCAGCGCTGCAGCAGCGCACGCATCCCATCGAGAATGGCGGTGTCGTTATCCAGGCATAGCACGGTAAGCGGCAACTGTTCGTTCGACATCGGATGAACATTCGTGCGGCGACGCGGTACCGCGCTCTCGGCGCGCGGCACGCGCACGGCGAAACGACTGCCCTTGCCTTCGCGCGACACCAGCTCGAGCTTGTGATGCAGGATGCCGGCGATGCGCTCGCAAATCGAAAGGCCCAGGCCCAACCCCTTCTCGCCCCACGGCGACGGTCGATCCAGTCGCTGGAACTCGCCGAAGATTCGCGCGCGTTGCTCCGCCGCGATGCCGGGCCCGGTATCCCATACCTCCAGTCGCACGTCATCCCCCATGCGCCGCGCACCGACCAGGATGCCGCCTTCACGCGTGTAGCGCAGTGCGTTGGAGATGAAGTTCTGCAGCACGCGGCGCAACAATTGGGGATCGCTGCGCACGGCCAGTTTCGTGGGCACCACGCGCAATCGCAGTCCTCGCTGCTGCGCGATCACTGCAAACTGCGCCATCAATGATTCGAACAGGTCCGATAGCGCCACATTGCTGATGTCAGCGCGATAGCTGCCGGCATCCAGGCGCGACGTATCGAGCAGCGCATCGAGTAGATCCTCCGCGGCGCGGAACGAGGCATCGATGCGCTCGGCCAGCAAGCTGGCTTCGCCATCGAGCCCGGGATGTTGACGCAACGCCGCAGTGAACAAGCGCGCGGCGTTCAACGGCTGCAAGAGGTCATGACTCGCCGCCGCGAGGAAGCGCGTCTTCGATGCATTCGCCATTTCCGCTTCCCGACGCGCGTGTGCGGCGGAATTGAGCGCCTCGCTGAGTTCGGCTGTGCGCAGTTCCACGCGCTGCTCGAGGTTCTCGTTCGCTTCGATCAGCGCCTGCTCGGCATGCTTGTACGCCGTGACGTCGGTATAGGTGGTGACATAGCCGCCACCGGGCAGCGCGCGTCCGCGCATTTCAATCACCGAACCGTCCGGACGGATACGCTGGAATACATGCGGCGAACCGGCATGCATATGGCCGAGACGCTTGGCTACATGAGCCTCCACTTCACCCGGACCCAACTCACCGTGCTCTGCGTTCCAGCGGATAAGGTCGGCCACCGGCACGCCGACGTAGACCATGCCGTCGGGGTAGTCGAACAATTCGAGATAGCGCCGATTCCATGCGACCACGCGCATGCCTGCATCGATCACACTGATGCCTTGCGACACATTCTCCAGCGTGGTGGACAACAGCTCGCGATTGAAGCGCAGTTCCTGCGAAGCTTCGTCCATCAAGGCCATGGCTTCGGCGATGTCCAGACCCGAGCCCGACAGCGCGCCCATCAGGATGCGGCGCGCGCTCGCAGCACCCACAGCGGAGGCGAGCAGGCGCTCGGTGTACTGGATGAGCGCGCGATCGGCCGCCTCGCTAGCTTGCAGCGGCTTGCCGCGGCGCTCGCCATAGTCCTCGAATGCGCGCTGGCTGCTGCGCTCGCCGACGATACGTTCGGCGATGGTGCGGAGATCGGCCACCGCCACCCGCCCGCGCCAATCGCCCGCACCGCGACTGTCGACAGCATAAGGGTCGATGAACATCGCAGCGTGCAGGCGCTCTTCCAGGTTGGGGCGGAAGCGCAGCGAGACGAAGATCAGACAAGACACGTTGACCAGCAGCGACCAGAACGTGCCATGCATCACCGGGTCCCATCCGCTCAGGTGGAACAGCGCCTGTGGCTGCAGCCAGCTGAGATGCATCGGGCCCGTATCCAGCCAGTCCGCCTCGCGGTTGAGCCCTGGCAGCAACAGCGTGTAAGCCCACACCAGGAAGCCAGCGCCCAGTCCCACCGCCACGCCTTTTCGGCTTGCGCCGCGCCAGTAGAGCGCGGCGACGATGCCCGGAGCAAATTGCGCAACGGCCGCAAACGCCAGCAGGCCCGTGGTGGCGAGGTTGGTGGTGTCGGCCACCACCCGGTAATAGACATAGGCCATCGCCGCGAGCGCAATGATGGCGATGCGTCGCACCAGCAATACCAATTGCGAGAGGTCGGCGCGTTGCTCGAGCTTGAGCGCATGGATGCGCAGCAGCATCGGCATCACGATGTCGTTGCTGATCATGGTGGACAACGCCACGCAGGCGACGATCACCATGCCAGTCGCTGCAGAGAAGCCCCCAATAAAAGCGAGCAGCGCCATGCCGCGATCGCCGTAGGCCATCGGCAATGTGAGCACCCAGGCATCCTTGTTGCCATCCTGCAGCTGCGGCAGATGCAGGCCCGCTGCCACGATGGGCAATACCGCCAGGCTGACGATCACCATGTAGATCGGAAACAGCCAACGTGCACGCGACACGTCGTGCGGATCCTCGCATTCCACCACGCCGATCTGGAATTGCCGCGGCAGGCAGAACATCGCGCAGAAAGCGAGCAGCGTCTGCGCAAGAAAGCCAGGGGAGACGCCTTCGGAGAATTGTTGGATCGGCAACTGCGTGGTCACCGCCAAACCTGGTCCGCGCCATAGCGCGTAGCCGGCCAAAACGATGAACACGACGAGCTTGATCAGCGATTCGACCGCAATGGCCAGCATCATGCCGTGGTGATGTTCGGTAGCGTCGATGGTGCGCGTGCCGAACAGGATGGCGAAGGTCGCCAGCAGAATCGCGCACCACAATGCGCTGTCGCTGAACTGCGAAGTGCCCGCCGGCGACGGGGTGCCGAGCACGGCATACGACATCGCCACCGCCTTGAACTGCAGCGCCAGGTACGGCACCACCGCGATCACCGCAATCACCGCCACCAGCGCGGCCAGGCCGTGCGATTTGCCAAAGCGCGCGCCGATGAAATCGGCGATCGAGGTGATATTGCGCTGGCGTGCCAGCAGCACGAGTCGGCGCAGCAAGCCGAAGCCAAACACGAACAGCAGGATCGGGCCGAGATAGATCGGCAGATAGCTCAGGCCTTCGCGAGCCGCCGTACCCACGGCGCCATAGAAGGTCCACGACGAGCAGTACACCGCCAGCGCCAGGCTGTAGACGATCGGACGCAGCCGCGGCTGCCGCGGGTAGAGCGGCCGGCGATCGCCCGCATAGGCGACCACGAACAGCAGCCCGACATACAGCAGTGAGACCAGCAGCAGCAGCCATCCGGCTATCAAGCGATGTTCTCCGAGATGAGGGCTTCCTGCGGTGGCTGAAAGCAGCGTGCCGATCCGTGGCGTCCGCCGTGCTTGTAAGTATCGCCCCATAGCCGGCAACATGGGCAGATGATCACGACCGACGGCCAGACACCGGCCGAGCTCGCTGCGCAGCTGGCTGACGACGATATTCACGTCTGGCGGCTTGCTTACGACCACCATCATGGCCGCGCGCCGCTGCTGGCCATGTTGGGCGGCTATTTGGGCGTCGACGCAGGTGCGGTGGAGCTCGAGGATTCCGAGCACGGGCGCCCGGAGCTGCCTGGCAGCCAGCGCGATGCTTTCTCCTTCAATTGGTCGCACAGCCACGATCAGGCACTGATCGCCATCGCGCGCGGCGTATTGCCAGGGATCGACCTGGAGCGGCTGCGGCCGCACCCCAAGGCCGTACCGATCGCGCGGCGCTATTTCAGTCCTGATGAAACGGCGGCGCTCGAGGCGCTGCCAGTCGATCAGCGCGACCGCGCCTTTCTTGAGCTATGGACGGCCAAGGAGGCCGTGCTCAAGGCGGTGGGCCGAGGCTTGGCGTTCGGACTGCACCGCTTGAGCATCAGCGGCCCGTCCCATCTTCCTGTGCTACATCGACTGGACGGCTATGAGCCCCAGCAGTGGCAGCTTCATCGGCTTATTCTGGATGACGCACACGTGGGCACGCTGGCCTGGCAGGGCACACCGCGTCGAATCCGACAGTGGACACTTGCCGGTACGGATTGATCGGCGCAATGTGTGCAACCCGCCGTTGCAATGCTTTGCCAGAGCCACTGCACAGCGCATTGAACGGTAGTGAGGCCGGCGTGGCCCGCATAGAGGAATCGGCGCGTAGCAGCGAGTCGATCAAAATCCGGGCGCCCACGGCGTCCGCATGATCGTCGCTCACGCATACAGTTAGCGGCTTCAAGCCACTCAATGAGTACTGTCCCACCCATGACCCTGCTCAGCGTCAACGTCAACAAGATCGCCGTACTGCGCAATTCGCGCGGCGGCAGCGAACCGGACATTCTGCGCGCGGCGCATACCTGCATCGACGCTGGCTGCGGCGGCATCACCGTGCATCCCCGACCCGACCAGCGGCATATTCGTCCTGACGACGTGCGTGCACTCGCAGCGATCACGCGCGGTCGCGTCGAATACAACATCGAGGGCAATCCGTTCGCCGGTCGTCGTGGCAGCTATCCCGGGCTGGTCGAACTCGCGCGCGAAGTACGCCCGACCCAAGTCACCTTGGTGCCGGACGGCGACGGTCAGATCACGTCCGACCACGGCTTTGACCTCACCCGCGATATCGAGACCTTGAAACCGCTGGTGGCCGCGTTGCGCGATATCGGTTGCCGGGTGAGCCTGTTCGTCGATTCTGGCGCGACCGGATTCGAAGAGGCGGTAGCCATCGGTGTCGAGCGCATCGAGATATACACCGGCCCGTATGCGCAAGCATTCGAAGAAGGGAAGGTCCAGCAAGAGCTGGAGCGCTGCGCCGACACCGCACGACGCGCCCAACACGCGGGCTTGGCGGTGAACGCTGGACATGATTTGAGCCAGGCCAACCTGGGTACGTTCAAGGCTGCCATTCCGGGATTGGCGGAAGTGTCGATCGGCCACGCTCTGATGGGCGAAGCCCTGTACGAGGGCATGGCAACGACGGTTCGGAAGTACCTGCAGATCCTGCGCTGAGCTCGTGGCAGCTCTGCGGCCATTATGCTGAAACCGGCTGCACGGTCTCGGTACTACTGCTTCCCGCCCGCCTGCAGGGCCTTATGCAGCCTCGCCAACGTTTGGCCATCCAAACGTCCGAACACTGGCGCGGCAAATGACGCAATCGCAGTCGCTTGAGTTTTCGACAGACGAAAAAAACCCCCGCACTAGGCGGGGGTCCAAAGGGTAGTCTTGCGGTAATGCCTTACGGTATTACTGAATTACTGACCTTCAGTGAAGCCGATCTTGGTGAGGCCGTAGCTCTTCGCATCGGCCAGCACACGAGCAACGTGCTCGTACGCCACACCATCGTCCGCGTTGATCTGCACTTCCGGCTGCTTGGCCGGATCGCCCAGACCACCGATCACCGCGAGCTGCGCCTTGAGGCCCAGCTCATCCACCGGCGTATCGTTCCAGTACAGCGCACCGGACTGGTCGATCTTGAGGCGAACTGGCTCCGGCGGATTCTCCGGCTGCACGATGTTCGGATTCGGCTGCGGCAGGTCGATCTTCACTTTATGGGTAAGCATCGGCGCCGTGATCATGAAGATGATCAGCAGCACCAGCATCACGTCGACCAGCGGCGTGACGTTGATGTCAGCCATTGGCCCCTTACCACTTCCAGAACTGAATGCCATGACCCTTACTCCTTGCCGGTCGTCATGAAGCCGACGTGCACCATGCCGGATTCCTTGGCGTCAGCGAGGACTTTCTTGACGATCTTGTATTGCGTGGTCTTGTCCGCTCGGATCTGAAGCTCAGGCTGCGGGGTAAGCGTTGCTTTCACCGCAAACTGGGCTTTCAGTTCCGCCTCGGTGACTTCGACGTCATCGAGGTACAGCGTGCCATCAGGCTTCACGGCCAAGTCCATCGGCGTCACCTGCTCAGTATCCGGAACCTTCGGATTGGCAGTCGGCAGCTCGACGGTGATTCGATGGGACATCAGCGGCGCGGTGATCATGAAGATGATCAGCAGCACCAGCATTACGTCGACGAGCGGCGTAACGTTGATCTCCGACATCGGGCCGCCGGAATCGCCTCCGGTACTCATTGCCATGGGTCAGATCCTCACTTGCCTTCGACGCGAGCGCCGGTGGCGAAGAAGTCGTGCAGGTCATGCGCAAACTCGTCGAACTGAGCGTACGTCAGACGGTTGGAGCGGTTGAAGAAGTTGTAGGCGAGCACGGCCGGGATAGCGGTGAACAGACCGAAGGCGGTCATGATCAGAGCTTCGCCCACCGGACCGGCCACAGCTTCCATCGAAGCGTTGCCCGACGCGGAGATCTTGATCAGCGCGTGGTAGATGCCCCACACGGTACCAAGCAGACCGATGAACGGTGCCGACGAACCGACCGTGGCGAGCAGGGTCAGGCCGCCTTCCAGACGCAGGCTCTCGCGAGCAACGGCCTGGCGCAGGGCGCGATCGATGAACTCGGAGCGGCTCAGCGACTCGGCGAGGCGACCACCGCCGGCCGAAGCCTGCTGATGGTGTGCGACGGCCGAAGCGGCGTCGAGGGCGATCTTCGAGAACGGTTCGCCCTTGGGCTGGGCTTCGAGTTCGCGAATAGCGTCCTGGGTGGAGCCATTGGCCCAGAAGCCGTTGATGACTTTGTCAGCGCGGCCGCGAACCATGGAGTTGCGGATGGCGTTGGCGACAATGAAGTACCAGGAAGAGAAGGACATCACCACCAGCACCACGAACACGATCCAGCCAAGCGGATCAAAGTTGTGGATAAGGTGATCGAAGCCCATCGACTTCATGGCTTCGGCGTTGGTGGTACCGCCCGCGGGGGCCGGAGAAGTTTGCAGGAACATAACGCTACCCTTGGAAAGTCAAGCGTGAACTGATTGACCGTAACCGAAGTTACAGCTGATTGAGATTGAAATTGACCGGGACGCGGACATAACCTTCCGTCTTTTGCCCGTTCCTTATGTTCGGATTGAAGCGCCACTTGCGTGCCGTTTCAATCGCGGCCTGATCCAGCTCGCGATACCCGCTGGACGCTTCCACCTTGATGTCCTTAGGTGTGCCGTCCACGTCCACCAAGATCATCAGCGTGACCGTGCCCTCGTGACGCTGGCGAATTGCCTGCGGCGGATACTTGGGCTGAATACGGCTGTTATAGCTGATGTCCTGACTGGCTGTGATATCTGCAGGCGGTGCCGGAGGAGCAGGCGGTGCCGGCGGAGCCGCAGCAACAGCATTATTGGACCTTTCTTCCACAGCCGGCGGCGGAGCCGGCGGCGGCGGTGTCGGCGGCGGCTTGACCTGCTGAATGATCTTCGGCGGCGGCTGCTTCGGCGGCTCCGGCGGCGGCGGCGGCGGTGGCGGTGGCGGCGGAGGAGGCTCGATAAAGTTAACCTGGACCGTGCGTTCTTTTTCTTTCTGTACCTGCTTCGGCGGTGCCATGGGCGCCACCAGCAACAGGAACGCGAACGCATGCAGCGCAATGGCTACGGCCAGCGCCCAGGTACGCCTCCAATTGAACGGCCCTTGGCCGGTTGCTTCGTTACTTGAGGCCATCTGTCACTATCTGGAGCTAATCAATCGGTAAGACGTGGTCACGGTTTCCTGCGGCAAATCGATCCAAACGGATGACGTTTGCCACTGGACGGGAACACGGAAGGGTTTCAACGGTACAACAGCACATAGCATTTGTATAGCACTTGTGAGGCAGACATATGGACGTCCATCTGCCTCGCAGTTGTTACACGTTCTGCCTTACTTGCTCGCGCCCTGAGCCTTCAGCCAAGCCTTTGCTTTGGCGGAGGTTTCGGGATCCTGTGCGGCCTTCTCCATGGCTGCGATCGTGCCCGGCTTGTCCTTCAGGCCACGACACGCTTCAGCCAGCAACATATAAGCCGTGCCCTTGTGCTGCACGCCCTTGTCGATGCCCTGTTGGATGAGGCTCTTCGCCTCGCTGAACTTGCTGTCCTGAATGAGCAGCTGGCCAGCGCGGATATTCGCCTCGCCGTCCTTCGCCATCGGGATCGCCTTCTGGTAAGCCGCCAGCGCACCCGACGTGTTGTCGGACATGTAGGAAGCCGTACCGAGCAGCGTGTAGTTCTCGGCGGTGGACGTGATTACGCCCTTGCTCAAGCCTTCCTGAAGGACTGCAACCGCCTTGGTGGCCGGTTCCTTCTGGTCGCCGCTCTGCTGACCGGAGATCAGGTAGAGCTTGGCAAGATTGATGTAGTCCTTCTCGGTCTTAAGCTGGCCGCTGGCACGCGCTTTCTCCATCAGCGAAATCGCTTCCGGATACTTCTGCGCCTGCATCAGCACGGCCACAGCGTTGTTCAAAGCGTTCGGGTCATTCGGGTTGGCTGCAAGCTGCTGCTGCGCCACCTGTGCGGCCTGGTCGCCCTGGCCGGATTCCGAGTAGCTGGCCATCAGGATCTGGTTCCAGCTGTCGTTCGGCTTGTCGGTCATCGACTGCGCCTTCTTGATGGCGGCAATCGCTTCCGGGAACTTCTCAAGACGGTAGTAGGCATTGCCTTGGAGTGCGTACGACTCGGCGGTTTCCTTCTTGCCTTCGGTGCGCCACTTCTCAACCGTATCGATGCTCAGCTGGTACTGCTCATTGGCCAGGTAGAACTGGGCCAGCATGTACTCGAGCTGGAAGTAGGTGTCGTTCGGCAGAGTGCCGTTGTCGAGCGCGCGCTTGAGCAGATCGATGGCGCCCTTCACGTCGCCGTCGTTGTAGTGCACGTTCGCCAGACCCTGCAGGGCCAGCGCTTGCGCATACTTGCTCTTGCTGCCGTCGGCGATCGGCTGAAGGATCTGGATCGCCTTGTCCTTGTCCTGGTTGTTGACCGCGTCGAGACCTTCGTTGATCGCCTTCTGGTCTTTCTCGCTGGTCAGGTCCAGCTTCGGTTCCTTGCGCGTGGCGTTGGGGTACAGCACTTCCTTCTTGTCCTTGGAAGGGCTATCGCTCGCGATGACCGGGGTGCTCACCACGGCCAGGGCCAGCGCCGAACCAGCGAGCATCTTGATCAGGGGAACACGCTTCATGGCAGTCCTCAATGTAGGTTTCACGCGCTTAGGACGCGGGGGATCGCTGAGCGTAACCTGACTCGGCGGCAGATAACAAGTCGCAGCGCGGCAACAAAGAATGTTAAAAATCAATAAGTTGGACCATACGCCAGCGACGGGACCTGATTTTCATGCGCCAGCACCATGCCATCCGTGACTTTTCGGCCTGGAAACACGCTATCGGCAGCCCTTTTGCCGACTTTAGTTAACGTGCTAATGCGTTAACACGCGCCGACGGAAAAAAGGCCGCGGCGACGCGAGGGATGCTCGCATCGCACGCGGCCCGATGGTCACACGTCGAGGTTGGCGACCTTCAGTGCATTGGCTTCGATGAAGTCGCGACGCGGTTCCACTGCCTCGCCCATCAGCATGGAGAACATCTGGTCGGCCGCAAACGCGTCCTCGATGCCCACCTGCAGCATGCGCCGGGTTTCCGGATTCACCGTGGTTTCCCACAGCTGTTCCGGATTCATTTCGCCCAGGCCCTTGAAGCGCTGGATCATGCGGCCCTTCTTGCCCTCTTCCAGCAGCCAGTGGCGAGCGTCGGCAAAGCTAAGCACGCCGCGCGAACCATTGCCCCGGCGCACCACCGCGTCCGCCTGCACCAGGCCGGCGAGCTGCTGGCTGGCCTGCAGGATCGGGCGGAATTCCGCGCCGCTGAAGAACGGCTGCTGCAGCAACCAGGTATGCGAGAGGCCGTGCTGGTCGCGCACCACTTCGATCGCGGCCGGCTGCTCATCTACCGCCGGACGCAGCGCCAGACGGTAGCGGGGCTTGCCCAGGCCGCTCGCCGCCAGGCGCAATTGCACACCAGCCAGCCAGTCCTGCATGGCGGCCGCGTCGGTCCACAACGACGGATCCATCGGCGTGTGCTCAAGCATCGCCGTGAGCACGGTGGCGTCGAAGCGATGGCCCAGTCTCTGAATCTGGTCGAGAGCGGCCTGGTAGTCGCGCAGCAGCTTCTCAAGCGCCTCGCCGGAGATACCTGGCGCCACGGCCGAGTACTGGAGTTCGGCGCCATCCAGGGCGCTGGAGACCAGGTAGCTGTTGAGCGCAGCGTCGTCCTTGAGGTAAAGCTCCTGCTTGCCCTGCTTGATCTTGTAGAGCGGCGGCAGGCCGATGTAGATGTGGCCGCGCTCGATCAGCTCGGGCATCTGACGGTAGAAGAACGTGAGCAACAGCGTACGGATGTGCGAGCCGTCCACGTCCGCGTCGGTCATGATGACGATGCGGTGGTAGCGCAGCTTGTCCGGGTTGTACTCCTCCTTGCCGATGCCCGTGCCAAGCGCGGTGATCAGCGTGCCGACTTCGGCGGAGGCCAGCATCTTGTCGAAGCGGGCCTTCTCCACGTTGAGGATCTTGCCCTTCAACGGCAGCACGGCCTGCGTCTTGCGGTTGCGGCCCTGCTTGGCCGAACCGCCTGCGGAGTCACCCTCGACCAGGAACAGTTCGCACAGCGCCGGATCCTTTTCCTGGCAGTCGGCCAGCTTGCCCGGCAGGCCGGCGATGTCCAGCGCGCCCTTGCGGCGGGTCATCTCGCGGGCCTTGCGGGCGGCTTCGCGGGCGCGGGCGGCGTCGACCACCTTGGAGGCGATGGCTTTGGCTTCGCTCGGGTGCTCCAGCAGGAACTCGCCCAGCTTTTCGTTGACGGCCTGCTCCACCGCGGTCTTCACCTCGGAGGAAACCAGCTTGTCCTTGGTCTGGGAGGAGAACTTCGGGTCGGGCACCTTCACCGAGAGCACGGCGATCATGCCTTCGCGCATGTCATCGCCCGAAAGCGTGACCTTGGCGTTCTTGGCCAGACCTTCCTTTTCGATGTAGCTCTGCAACGAACGTGTCAGCGCCGCACGGAAGCCGGTGAGGTGGGTGCCACCGTCGCGCTGCGGGATGTTGTTGGTGAAGCAGTACATCGTTTCCTGGTACGCATCGGTCCACTGCATCGCCAGCTCGACCGAAATACCGTCCTGCTGCGCGCTCAGGCTGATCACGTTCGGATGCAGCGCAGTCTTGAGCTGGGCCAGGTGCTGCACGAAGGAGCGGATGCCGCCTTCGTAGGCAAAACGATCGCTACGCCCTTCCCCGCGCTCGTCCTTCAGGTCGATGGTGACGCCGGAGTTGAGGAACGCCAGCTCGCGCAGGCGCTTGGCCAGGATGTCGTAATGGAACTCGACATTGGTGAAGGTGCCGGTGCTGGGCAGGAAGCGCACGGTGGTGCCGCGCTTGGTGGAGTCGCCAACCGGCTTGATCGGATACAGCGGCTCGCCATGGGCGTATTCCTGCTGATATTCCTTGCCCTCACGGTAGATGGTCAGCCACAGGTGCGAGCTGAGCGCGTTCACCACGGACACGCCCACGCCGTGCAGGCCGCCGGAAACCTTGTAGGAGTTGGCGTCGAACTTGCCGCCGGCATGCAGCACGGTCATCACCACTTCCGCGGTGGACCGCCCTTCCTCCGGATGGGTGTCGACCGGGATGCCGCGGCCGTTGTCGGTCACGCTGACCGAACCATCGTCGAGGATGGTCACGGTTACGTGGTCGCAGTAGCCAGCGAGGGCTTCGTCGATCGAGTTGTCGACGACTTCGAACACCATGTGGTGCAGGCCGGTGCCGTCATCGGTATCGCCGATGTACATACCGGGGCGCTTGCGCACCGCTTCCAGACCTTTCAAAACTTTGATGTTGCTCGAATCGTAGGATGCGTTCATTCGTCGACCGTTTCCTGGGCGCCTTCTCCCGCCCGGACGGCGCCTAGAGGCCGGGCTGGGACACAATCGGTGATTATAGCAGGGGGCCGAGACGACCCTGTTCCACGTGGAACACTTGTGTGGGACCTTGCTGGAGGGCCTCAGGAACCTCCGTTCCCGTGACCAGTACCTGGGCGCCTACCTGGCGCAGCTGGTTCACAACGGCCGCCTGATGAGCTTTGTCGAGTTCCGAGGCTAAATCATCCAAGCAGACCACGGGCCACTCGCCCCGCCGCTCCGCGTAGAGTGCGGCTTGAGCAAGAGAGCAACCCAGCGCCGTGAGCTTCTCCTGCCCTCGGGACAGATGTTCGCGTTGGGGTGCGTGCTCGAACACGATGGACCAGTCCGCACGATGCGACCCCATGGTCGTGTGACCGCGAGCCAGATCCCTGCCTCGTTGACTGGCCAGTAGCTCGCCCAGCGAGGCATCGTCGGACCAGCCCCGCCGATACTTCATCTCAACGCCGCCCAACTCAGGCAGCAGGCCAGTCATCGCCCTTTCAATATGGGGGCGCAGCGCGGCCAAATACAGCTCTCGCAGGCGATCGATCACCGCCGCGGTGGCGTCGAGTTCAGCCTCCCAGGGCAGGAACAACGCGTCGGAAGCGGGTGTGGAGGACCTCAACAAGGCGTTTCGTTGCTTGAGAGCCCGTTGGTAGCGTCTCCAAGCCAGCATGAACTCGTGTTCCACGTGGAACACGCCCCAATCCAGGTAGCGGCGACGCTCTTCAGCGCCACCGGCGATCAAGGCGTGCGAACCCGGTTCAAAACAAACGACCGCGCACTCCCCCACCAGCTCGCTAAGGCTGACAACCTCGCCATCCATCCGAGCTTCCCAACGAACGCCTTGGCGACCCAAGCCCAAACGACGACTTCGACCATCTGCATGGCGAAGCTCAGCGAACACGGCCAAGGCATCTGCCCCTCGTTGGAGCAAGGCGTCTTTTGCACCGGAACGGAACGAACGGGCGTGCGACAGCAAGAACGCCGCTTCCAAAATGCTGGTCTTGCCAGCCCCATTGGCGCCGGCAAAGACTGTCACACCCGGCTCCAGGGGAATCACCACGTCCGCCAGGCAGCGCAAACCACGTATGCGCAGGCTTTCAAGCCACATATCAACAAACGTCCCATGCAAGAACGCCGGAGCGTCTTTCGACGGCCCCGGCGTTCGTGACTGGCTTGCCGTAAACAGGCAAACGGTGATTCGCCATCAGAGTCGCAGCGGCATGATCACGTGGCGAGCCTGGTCGCTATCGTCTTCCTGCACCAGGCAGCTCGACTGCGCATCACGCAGGCTCAAGCGAGCACGCTCGCCGCGCAAGGCGGCCAAGGCATCGAGCAAATAACCCACATTGAAGCCAACGGCCAGATCGGACACCGGCGTATCGGCTTCCAGCTCTTCCACGGCCTCTTCCTGCTCCGGGTTGTGAGCGACGATGCGCAGCTTGCCCGGCGACAGTTCCAGCTTCACGCCACGGTACTTCTCATTGGAAAGAATCGCAGCGCGCTGGAGCGCTCCGCGCAGCACTTCGCGATCCAGCGTAGCGTGCTTGTCGGCACCGAGCGGAATGACTGCTTCGTAATCCGGAAAACGACCGTCGATGAGCTTGGAGGTGAACACCACATCGCCACGACGAACGCGCAGGTGGTTGCGGCCGAATTCCAGCTCAACCTGGCCGTCGCCGGTTTCGAACAAACCGACCAACTCATTCACGCCCTTGCGGGGGATGATGATCTGGCGGCGGGTGGAAACCTTGCTCTCCAGCTTGGTTTCCTTGAGCGCGAGGCGATGGCCGTCGGTGGCTACGCAGCGCAGCGTGTGCTCCTGCAGATCCAGCAACATGCCGTTCAAGTAGTAGCGCACGTCCTGGTTGGCCATGGCGAACGAGGTGCGCTCCATGAGATCGCGCAGCACCTCTTCCGGTAGCGCTACTCGCTCAACCAGCTCGATTTCATCGATGGTCGGGAATTCGGTCGCTGGCAGCGTGGCGAGCGTGAAGCGGCTGCGTCCCGCATTCATAGCTACGCGATCGCCGTTGAGTTTCAGCTCGATCTGCGCGCCATCGGGCAGTGCACGCACGATGTCGAACAGCTTGCGCGCTGGAATCGTGATCTCTCCGTCGACCAGCTTGTCAGCGGCCGTGGTGGCGATCATCTCCACTTCCAGATCGGTACCCGTCAGCGACACTTTGCCGTCGGCGACTTTCACCAGCAGGTTGGCTAGAACCGGCAGCGTCTGGCGGCGTTCGACCACACCGACGACCTGCTGCAACGGTTTGAGCAGAGCTTCTCGTTGAATGCTGAATTGCATGTATGCGCTTCCCCAATCCTGCTTTTCTGTTTTTAAAAGAAGTTCTGTAGTGGTGGTAGGGGCCGTGGATAACTCAAAATCGAGAAATTATCCTTATCAATCAAGGCTTTGCCGCACTTCGACACTGTGTTTCAAAGGGCCGGATGATTGTGCACCAAATGTGGATAACTTTTCGGTCCAATCCATCCACCTATTATCCACAGCTTGCCACAGTACTTTTCAAGCGTTCAGTGCACAGCCGCCCTGCTCGCTCAGCCGGTGAGGATACGGATCAACTGTTCCCAATCCTGCCGCATGCGTGTGTCGGTCTCGCAATGCTTCTTGATCGTGCGGCAGGCATGCAGCACCGTCGTATGGTCGCGGCCGCCGAACGCCTCGCCGATCTCCGGCAGGCTGTGCTCGGTGAGCTCCTTGGACAAGGCCATGGCGATCTGGCGCGGGCGAGCCAGCGAACGCACGCGTCGCTTGGACAACAGATCCTGCAGACGCACCTGGTAGTAGTCGGCCACGATCTTCTGGATGTTCGGTACCGTCACCGCTTGCGCGTGGGTGGCGAGCAGGTCGCGCAGGGTTTCTTCCGCGAAATCAATCGTGATCGGCTTGCCATAGAAGTTGGCTCGCGCCGCCAGCGTGTTGAGTGCGCCTTCGAGGTCGCGAACATTGGAGCGGATGCGCTTGGCCAGCAGCATCGCGACGTTCTCGCTCACCGCCACGCCCTTGTCCTGCGCCTTGGACAGCAGGATGGCCGCGCGCGTCTCGAAGTCCGGCGGCTCGATCGCCACCGACAGGCCCCAACCCAGGCGCGACTTCAGCCGCGGCTCGAGCTTGTCCACTTCTTTCGGATAGCGGTCGCAGGTCAGGATGATCTGCTGCTTGGATTCGAACAACGCGTTGAAGGTGTGGAAAAACTCTTCCTGCGTGGTGTCCTTGCCGGCGAAGAACTGGATATCGTCGATCAGCAGCGCGTCGACCGAACGGAAGCGCCGCTTGAATTCGTCCATGCTCTTGGTGCGCAGCGCCTCGATCATCGAACCGACGAACTGCTCCGAACGCAGGTACAGCACCTTGAAATCAGGGTTGCGCTCGCGCATCAGGTTGCCGGAGGCGTGCATCAAGTGCGTTTTACCAAGACCGGTGCCGCCGTACAGCAGCAACGGGTTGTAGGCGCGGCCCGGATTCATGGCCACCTGCATGGCGGCGGCCTTGCCCAGCTGGTTCGACTTGCCTTCGACAAAGGTTTCGAAGGTGTAATGCGGATCCAGGTTGTGGTTGAAGGTTGGCGCCGGTGCTTCGATCACCGTGGGGGCGACCTTGGCCGGCGCGGGCGCGGCCACCTTGCCGCTCGCCGTGGCGCGCGGCGAGTTGGAGCCCACTTCCAGGCGTACCGTGAGATCGTGCCCGGTCAGCTGGCTGATCACCGTTTCAATGCGCGCCAGATAGCGTTCGCGCACCGTATCGAGCGTGTAGGGGTTCGGCGCAAACAGCTGCAAGCCATGGGTGTCGTCGCGCGCCTGCAGTGGCATCAGCCAGGTGTGCAGGTCTTCGGCGTTCAATTCGCCCTCGAGGCGCTCGAGACAGCGCCGCCACAGGTCACTCATGGGAAGTATTCAACCACTGGAAGGAGCGCTTTCGCGCGGGGTGGACCGGCAATTCTAGCAGCACGAGCGCTCCTTCATGGCGGGATATCCACATGGATATCCACAGGAAGTAAACAGCCTTTTGTCAACCCCGAACATACCCCTGTTTGACAAGCGTCGAACTTCCTCTTCATAATCTCCAACCTTTTTACCAACTTAACCGGAGGAAGCCATGTCCAAGCGGACCTTCCAGCCCAGCAAGCTCAAGCGTGCCCGCACCCACGGCTTCCGTGCTCGTATGGCAACGGCCGATGGCCGCAAGATCCTGAACGCACGTCGCGCGAAGGGTCGCAAGCGCCTGATCCCGTAAGCGGCTCGCCAGCATGGGTGCCGCCGGCCTGCCGCGTGAAGCGCGGTTACGTAGCGCCGGTGATTTTGCAGCTTTGCGACATACCAGCGGCCGCTTCGGCGGCCGCTGTTTTTCTGTGCGCTATCGGGCCAATGAGCTGGGCCACCCGCGCCTGGGGCTGGCCATATCCAAACGCGTGTCCAAGCGTGCGGTCGATCGCAACCGCATCAAACGCCTGATCCGCGAATCTTTCCGGCGTGCGCGTCTTGAGCTTCCGCCCGTCGACCTCATGGTGATGGCACGCGAGCAGGCATGTAGCCTGCCGGGTCCGGAGCTGCTCGCCGAATTGCAGCAGCTGTGGAAGAAACTGCGTTCCGCCAAGGTCGAGGTCACATTGAAGCCGGGCGACCCGACCGGCACAATCGTGCGTTGACCTTCTCCATTCCTTTCCGCGACATGCGTGTCGCGGATGCACCGGATCTGCTCCGCGATGAATCAAACGCGTACGTTCCTCATCTTTGCCCTGCTGGCTGTCGCCTATCTCTTGTTCCAGGCCTGGGAGAAGGACTACGGCCCGCAACCGCCTGCTGCCGTCGCTGCCACTACCGGCACCGACACCAGCGTGCCCGGCGCCAGTGCATCCACGGCCCCGGCTGCGGTTCCCGGCACGGTCAGCGAAGCGTCCGCCCAGCTGATCACGGTGAGCACCGACGTGCTGCGCCTGACCATCGATACGCGCGGCGGCAGCGTGGTCCGTTCGGAGCTGCTCACCTACCCGTCGGTGCCGCGCACCCGCAAGGATCCCGATCCGGCGCCGGCGCGCCTGCTCGATGACGATCGCGCGCAGTACTTCGTGGCGCAGAGCGGCATCGTCAGCAACCAGGGCGACGCGCCTGATCATCGTGCGGTGTTCTCGGCCGCGCAGACCAGCTACGCGCTGACCCAGGGCCAGGATGATCTGAAGGTCGACCTGACCTGGCAGAACGCCGCAGGCCTCAAGGTCACCAAGACTTTCGCGCTCAAGCGCGGCAGCTACGTCGTCACCGTCGACCAGAAGATCGAAAACGGCGGCAGCACGGCATGGGCCGGCAATACCTATGAACAGCTGCAGCGCGTCGCACCGGCGCAGCAGAAGAGCTGGCTGCAGAACTTCACCGATCCCTCGTCGCACAGCTTCTATGGCGCGGCCTGGTATAGCCCCGACGACAAGATGACCACGCTGTCGTTCGCGGACTTCGCCAAGAAGCCGTTGAACCACGCCATCACCGGCGGCTGGGCATCGATGCTGCAGCACTACTTCTTTGTCGCCTGGATTCCGCAGGCGCAGGACGCCAGCACGTACAGCACCAGCGTGATCAATGGCGATACCGCGCAGCCGGTCTATCTGATCCGCGCGGTGGGCCCGTCCATCAGCGTGGCGCCGGGCCAGAGCGCCACGAGTGCATCGCGTCTGTACATTGGTCCGAAGCTGCAGGGCACGCTTGATCAGGTGGCGCCGGGTCTCGACCTCACCACCAACTACGGTTGGCTGACCGTCGTCGCGCAGCCGCTGCACTGGTTGCTTTCGCAGCTGCATGCCATCGCCGGCAACTGGGGCGTGGCCATCATCCTGCTCGTGCTGCTGCTGAAGGGCGCGCTGTGGAAGCTCACGGCCGCGCAGTTCCGTTCCGGCGCCCGTATGCGCAAGCTGCAGCCGCGCGTGAACGCTCTGAAGGAGCGTTACGGCGACGACAAGATGAAGATGCAGCAGGCCATGATGGAGCTGTACAAGAAGGAGAAGGTCAACCCGATGTCGGGCTGCCTGCCGATCCTGATCACCATGCCGGTGTTCTTCGGTCTCTATCGCGTGCTGATGGAAAGCGTGGAGCTGCGCCATGCGCCGTTCTTCGGCTGGGTGCACGACCTTTCCGCGCCCGATCCGTTCTTCGTGCTGCCGGTGATCTACATCCTGGTGATGCTGGCCACGCAGTGGCTGACGCCGGCAGCGGCGGGCATGGACCCGGCGCAGCAGAAGATGATGAAGGTGATGCCGGTAGTGTTCGGCTTCATGTTCCTGTTCTTCCCGGCCGGCCTGGTGCTGTACTGGGTGGTCAACGGTCTGACCAGCCTGACCCAGCAGTGGCTGATCACGCGCAGCGTGGACCGCGCGGACGAGAAGGCCAAGGCAGCGGCCTGATCGATTTGAAGGGTTTCGAAGAAAAGGCCGCGTCAGCGGCCTTTTTCTTGCGCGACAAACCTAGGGCTCGTCATCCCGCCTCCGGCCTGCGCCGGGATGACGATGAGGGAGGCGATATCGTTGTCGCATTCCCCCACGCAAACCGCATAATTCCCGCCATGACTCACACCGACACCATTGCTGCCATTGCCAGCGCTCCCGGTGCCGCCGGCGTCGGCGTGTTGCGCGTGTCGGGACCTGCTGTTCCCGGCATCGCTGCGGAACTGTTCGGGCGCGACCCCGATCCGCGCCGCGCGCACTTCACCGCATTCCGCGAACGCGATGGCGAACTGATCGATCGCGGCCTGCTGCTCTACTTCCCCGCGCCGGCCTCCTACACCGGCGAACACGTCCTGGAACTGCAGGGCCATGGCAGCCCCGTGCTGCTCGATGCGCTGCTGCGTCGCGTCTGCAGCATCGGCGCGCGTTTGGCACGTCCGGGCGAATTCACCGAACGCGCATTCCTCAACGGCAAGCTCGATCTGGCGCAGGCGGAAGCCGTAGCCGATTTGATCGCGGCGCGTTCGCAGGCCGGCGCGCGTGCGGCCTTGCGCTCGATGGAAGGTGTGTTCTCGCGCAAGGTGCACGATCTGCTGCAGTCATTGATTGCGCTGCGCGTACATATCGAAGCGGCAATCGACTTTCCCGAAGAGGAAATCGACTTTCTCGCCGACCCCACCATCATGCGGCAGCTGCAGGCGCTGCGTGCGGAACTCGATGCCTTGTTGCGCGAAGCGCAGCGCGGCGTGAGGCTCAACGATGGTTTGCGCGTCGCCATCATCGGACGCCCCAACGCCGGCAAATCCAGCCTGCTCAATGCGCTTGCCGGCAGCGACCGTGCCATCGTCACCGACATCGCCGGTACCACCCGCGATGTGCTGCGCGAACAGCTAAACCTCGATGGTGTAGCGCTGGAGCTGGCCGACACGGCGGGTTTGCGCGACACCGACGATCCGGTCGAGCGCGAAGGCGTACGCCGCGCCCATGGCGAACTCGCTCGCGCCGATGTCGCCCTGCTCGTCACCGACATCGCGCACGCCGAACACGACCTTGCCCTGCTCGCGGACCTGCCCGCGAGCGTGGAACGCATCGTCTTCATCAACAAGATCGACCTCTCCAGCGGCACGCCGCGTTACGACGTACGCCCTGACGCCATCTGGGTGTGGGCCTCCGCGAAAACCGGTGCCGGCCTCGATGCCTTGCGCGACCATTTGAAGCAACTCGCCGGCTCCGGCAGTGGCGAAGGCGCATTCAGTGCGCGCCGCCGCCATGTGCTGGCACTTGAGGAAGTCGCCCTGCACCTGGATCGGGCCGAGCAGGTGTTGCGCGTCACCCGTGCGGGCGAACTGGCGGCCGAGGAACTGCGCCAGGCCCAGCAGGCCCTGGGCGAAATCACCGGCAGCTACACCAGCGACGATCTGCTTGGCGCCATCTTCAGCTCGTTCTGCATCGGCAAATAGTGCGCTGGTCGGAAGCCAAGTTCCAAACAGCGACAAGACGTTAGCGAACTCTCTGCTGACGTGCCTTAGGCAATGGCGCTAACATGCTGAGTTTGCACGCGGTCGATTCGAATCCAGGCATGCTCTCATTCTTTTTCGGTGCCTTCGGGCTGTCCACACTCTGGCTTGTACCCCTGCTCTGGCGCGTTGGCAGGAGCCTGCTGAAGCGGCCCAACGGATCCGGCGGTGGCAAAGGTTCGATTCGCTACGCGTTGGGCGCGCTGCTGGTGCTGCTGGCCAGTGCCACGCTCGAAGGTCTGGTGATCGATCAGTACACCGATGATGCAAACGCTGGCGGCACGGTTTGCCGTGCCCTGTCGCACGGCATCGGTGGCCTGCTCGGCGGATGGCTGACTACGCTGGTCATGCTGGCCCTGCTCGCCGCTGCGTTGCCGTGGTATCTGGGCATGGCTTGGCCGGCCATGTTCAAGCGTCTGTCGGCGGGTGTCGACGTAATCGCCAGCTTGCTCCAGCGCGCGCTGGATGCAATCGCCGCGCGGCGTGGCAAGACGATCACACGACGCCGACCGACTGGAGCGGTGCGCCGCGCGGAACGCGCACCCGCAAAGAGTCGCCGACCGATGCCAGTAGCACAGCGCGCTGCCCGCGCCGCTGCCGATCCTGTCGTCGCGGCCAAGCCCGCGCCGACACCGGCATCACCGGCACCACCCGTATCGTCGTCGCGTATCCCGCCTGTTCGCTATGCGGCACAGCAAGAGCAAGTGATCCGCGAGCCCTGGCTTACGCCCAAGCATGGACGCGTTGCTGCACCGTCTTCGGGCCCAACGTTGAGGCGTGCGGCGTCTGCCACCGCGACCAGCGCGGGCTTGGCAAAGACGATCGTGTCACCGATGGCTGCCAGCGCCGCGACGGCGCAGGCCCCCCACCCGATGGAGCCGATGGCACCCGCTCCTTTGCCGATGCAAGCCGAACCCGTCGTCGACGAGGCGCTGTTGGCTGCGCCGGTAGTCCCGGATCCGGTGCCGCTGCCGGTTGCCGCCGCTTCTGCTGCGCCGGAGGAAACATCGTTCGATGTCGATCTCGCCGCCGTCGCCCTGCCTTTGCAAGCGGTGCCGATTGCGCCGGCGCGCCGCATCGCCGCCAACGACGACGAGCCCGTCACCGCGCCTGTGGATATCGCACCGTTGCCAGCGGCTGCGCCCGCGCGCGGCCGCGCGACGGCGATGTTGCCGCCGCTTTCCCTGCTGGCTGCGCCCCGCCAGGAACTGACTTCCATCGACGAAACGCAGCTCGCGGAAACCGGCGAACTGATCGAGCAGCGCTTGCGCGAGTTCAAAGTACCGGTGACGGTGGTCGGTGCCTCCGCTGGCCCGGTCATCACGCGCTTCGAAGTTGAACCGGCCGTGGGCGTGCGCGGCAATCAGATCGTCGCATTGATGAAGGATCTCGCGCGCGGTCTCGGACGGACGTCCATTCGCGTGGTGGAAACCATCCCGGGCAAGACTTGCATGGGCCTGGAGTTGCCGAACGAGCAACGCCAAATGATCGCCTTGTCCGAGATCCTCGACTCACCGGCCTATCGCGATGCCGATTCGCTGCTGACGCTGGCGATGGGCAAGGGCATTACCGGTGAACCGGTGGTGGCCGATCTGGCCAAGGCGCCGCATATGCTGGTCGCCGGCACTACCGGTTCGGGCAAGTCGGTCGCGGTGAACGCGATGATCCTGTCGATGTTGTACAAGGCCACGCCCGACGACGTGCGCATGATCATGATCGATCCGAAGATGCTGGAACTCTCGGTCTACGAGGGTATTCCACATCTGCTCGCACCCGTCGTCACCGACATGAAACTCGCGGCGAATGCGTTGGCGTGGTGCGTGGCGGAAATGGAAAACCGCTATCGCGTGATGTCGGATCTGCGCGTGCGCAATCTCGCCGGCTTCAATCAGAAAGTACGCGAAGCGCGAGCGGTGGGTCGACCGTTGATGAACCCATTTCCAGCGCATCCCGAAGTGCCCGAGTTGTTGGACACCTTGCCGATGATCGTGGTGGTGATCGACGAGCTGGCCGACCTGATGATGGTGGCCGGCAAGAAGATCGAAGAACTGATCGCACGCCTCGCCCAGAAAGCGCGCGCCGCCGGCATTCATTTGATCCTTGCGACGCAGCGCCCGTCGGTGGACGTGATCACCGGCCTGATCAAGGCGAACATCCCCACGCGTGTAGCCTTCCAGGTGTCGTCGAAGATCGACTCACGCACCATTCTCGATCAGATGGGTGCGGAGAGCCTGCTGGGCCAGGGCGACATGCTTTTCCTGCCGCCGGGCACGGGTTATCCACAGCGCATCCACGGTGCCTTTGTTGCCGATGAGGAAGTGCATCGCATCGTGGCCCACCTCAAACTCTACGGCGAACCCGATTACAAGGAAGAAATCCTTGCCGGGCCGCCTAGCGAAGGTTCCGGCGAACTGTTCGGCGAAGAAGCCGGCGATGCCGAACTTGATCCACTCTACGACGAGGCGGCTGCGTTCGTGCTGCGTTCGCGCCGTGCGTCCATCTCGTTCGTGCAGCGGCAGTTCCGCATCGGCTACAACCGCGCGGCGCGCTTGGTCGAAGCGATGGAAGCGGCAGGATTGGTGTCGTCGATGGGTATCAATGGGCAGCGCGAAGTGATTGCGCCAGGACCTTCGGACTAGCGCGAGCTGTCTGTGGGAGCGCACCCTGTGCGCGACAATCCTACGGAGCGATACACCTCAGCGTGGCTGTCGCGCACAGGGTGCGCTCCCACAGAGGGCGGGCGCTGTCACAGGAACTCGTCGAGCTCCGCACGCGTCGGCATGCCACCCTGCGCGCCCAATCGCGTCACCGACAACGCCGCCGCCGCACACGCCTTGCGTACCGCGATCGGCAATCCTTCGTGCAGGAAGACGGCCAGTGCGGCGTTGAACGTATCGCCCGCCCCCGTGGTGTCGACTACATCGACTTTAAAACCCGCCTGATGCCGTGGATCGCCGCCGTCGCGGTACCACGCGCCATCGCTGCCACGCGTAAGCACGACAGGCGCGGGTGCGCGTTGCATGAGCGTGCGAAAGTCCTCATCACCGGATGCACCAAGCAGGATGGCCAGCTCATGCTGGTTAGGCGTGAGATAGCGAGCGAGCTTCAGCCACTCCATCGGCAACTTCTGCGCGGGCGCAGGATTGAGAATGACCGGTTTGCCAAGCTTTTGACCAAGGCGCAGCGTGGCCTCGACTGATTCGAGCGGTATCTCCATCTGCACGAGGATGGCATCAGCAGATGCCAGTGTGGCCTGCGCGCGTTCGATCTGCGCCGGCGTCACGCGGGCATTGGCAGCAGGAACGACCACGATATGGTTTTCGCCTCCGGCAACCGTGATCGAGGCCGTGCCGCTGCCGCAATCGGCGATGCGCGCGACATGCTCCAGCGAGATGCCTTCGCGCGCGAGGCCGTCGTGCAGTTCGCTGCCAAAGGCGTCGTCGCCCAACGCACCGATCAGCGCGACATCCGCTCCCAGGCGGGCGGCAGCTACCGCCTGGTTGGCGCCCTTGCCGCCATGCACGGTGAGAAAGCGTTCGCCAAGAATGGTTTCGCCCGGCTCGGCAAAGCGCGGCGCCAGCGTCACCAGGTCCATATTGATGCTGCCGACCACGACGACGCGTGCCATACCTGCTCCATCAGTGCATTAGGCGAGATGGAGCAGGATAAGGGATGCCGCGGTCGGAATCAGCCGCCGCTGCTAGCCGGTGCCGCGGGCACGTTCTGGCCGCGCTTCTCCTGCATGCGCTCCATCGCCTTCTCGCGCACGGCTTTCCACTTGTCGCGCTGCTCCTGGGTGAGCACGGCGCCAATCTGATTGTCGCTGTCCTGCACGATCGCCATGGTCTTGGCGCGGCGGTCGGCGGGCTTGAGGCTGGTGTCGCCGCGTATCGCCTGCAGCTGTTGGCCGCGCTGTTCCAGTAGCGGGGCGATCTTGGCTTGCTGATCGGGCGTCAATTGCAATTGCTTGGTCAGGCGCTGCATCTGCGTTGGCGCATCGAAGGCGTGCATATGCTGGCTGCCCGCGGCAGGGGGCGTGTTCTGTTGGGCCCAGGCGTGGCCGCAAAGCGTGAGGGCAAGCGCGAACGCAGCGATGGCGGGAAGTCGTTTCATGGGCGGCACTCCTTAAGGGCGTCCCTGCGGGAACGCGGGCACCCGCCGGTGGTTGACGGTATGGGCACCCACCCCGGCTTGAATCCAAGCCTAGCGCCCCGAACATCAACAGATCGTCCGCCCCCAGGAAACCCCATGATCGAGCTGTACTACTGGCCCACGCCCAACGGCCACAAAATCACGCTTTTCCTCGAAGAAACCGGCCTCCCCTACACCATCAAGCCGGTCAACATCGGCAAGGGCGAGCAATTTCAGCCCGCATTCCTGGCCATCTCGCCGAACAACCGCATGCCGGCCATCGTGGATACCGCGCCTGCCGACGGCGGCGATCCGATCAGCGTGTTCGAATCCGGCGCGATCCTGCAGTACCTCGCCGAAAAGACCGGTCGTTTCCTGCCGACCGACCCACGCGGCAAATACACGGTGCTGGAGTGGCTGTACTGGCAGATGGGTGGGCTGGGACCCATGCTCGGCCAGAACCATCACTTCAGCCGCTACGCGCCGGAGAAAATCCCCTACGCCATCGACCGCTACGTCAACGAGACGCGTCGCCTGTACGGCGTGCTGAACAAGCGTCTGGAAGGCCGCGCCTTCATCGCCGGCAAGGACTACAGCATCGCCGATATGGCGGCCTATCCGTGGATCGTGCCGCACGAAAACCAGGGCATGACGCTGGACGAGTTCCCGCATTTGCAGGCGTGGTTTGCGGCGATCCGCGAGCGACCCGCGACCCAGCGCGCCTATGCGCTGGGCGACGAGATCAAAGGCAGGTTCGACCTGACCACGGACGAGGAAGCGCGCAAAGTGCTGTTCGGGCAGGGAGCGAAGAGCTAATCACGAGCATGACGAGGAGCGGAAGTCGTCAGAAAAGTCGCTCCTTCACAAATCTCCCGCTCTTTTTGGCCTCTTTCACGCACAAAGCGCTGGTTTCCAAGGGCGTGACGCGTTCTAATCGCCGTTTGTTCTTGCGTACGACGCGTCGCCCAAGGAAGTCTCCATGCGCGCCCTCTTGTTTGCTGCCCTGACGATGGTAGCCCTGCCGACCATGGCCGAAAAACTCACGATCGAACGCATCTTCGACGGTGGCAATCTTGCCGGTGCCGCGCCGCGCGGCCTGCAGATTTCGCCCGACGGCAGCCGCGTGACCTTCCTGCGCGCCCGCGCGGACGATCAGTTCCAGCTGGACCTGTGGGAATACCAGCTCAAGGACAACAAGACGCGCCTGCTGGTGGACTCGAAGAAACTCGAACCCAACGGCGAGCAGCTGTCGGATGCGGAGAAGGCGCGCCGCGAGCGCGAACGCACCGCCGGTCTGCACGGCATCGTGAGTTATCAGTGGTCGCCGGACGGCAAGCAGCTGCTGTTCCCGATCAACGGCAAGCTCTATGTCGTCGCGCTGGCCACGCCGGACGCAGCGCCCACGCCGCTCGATACCGGCGACAACGTGATCGATCCGAAGATTTCGCCGAAGGGTCGCTACGTGTCCTACGTGCGCGATCAGAATCTTTGGGTGATCGACCTGGGCACCGGCGAAGCCCGGCAGCTCACGCACGATGGCGGCGGCACCGTGCACAACGGTGAAGCCGAGTTCGTGGCGCAGGAAGAAATGGATCGCAGCGCTGGCTATTGGTGGGCGCCAGACGATTCAGCCATCGCGTTCGAGCGCTACGACGAAGCCAAGGTGCCGGTAACCAAGCGCACCGAGCTGTTCGCCGATCACACCGATGTGATCGACCAGCGCTATCCCGCCGCAGGCGCGCCGAACGTGGCCGTCAAGCTTGGTCTGGTATCGCCTGCTGGCGGCCAGCCGCGCTGGATCGACCTGGGCAAGGATGCGGACATCTATCTCACCCGCGTGAACTGGTTGCCCGACGGCAAGCACGTGACCTACCAGCGCATGCCGCGCAGTCAGCAGAAGCTGGAGCTGCGCCTGGTCGATGCGAAGACGTTGGCGCAGCGCACGCTGCTCACCGAAGCCAGCGACACCTGGATCAACCTCAACAGCGATCTCACCTTTCTCAAGGATGGCAAGAGTTTCCTGTGGGGAAGCGAGCGCAGCGGCTATCATCATCTGTATCTGTATGGCCTCGACGGTACGCTCAAGCACGCGGTGAGCGAAGGCGACTGGCCGATCGATGGATTGCTGGCGGTGAACGAGCACACCGGCACCGTCTTCGTTGCCTCGAACAAGGACGCCGTTCCCGAGAAGCAGATCTACGCGCTAAAGATCGACGGCAGCACGGCGAAAGCGCCTGCGCGCATCAGCCAGGGCGCGGGCACGCACGTGGCCTCTTTCGCGCCGGATGGCAGTTTCTATCTCGACAATTTCTCCAGCGTCGACACGCCGCCGCAGGTCAGCCTGCACAAGGCGGACGGCAGCTTGGTCAGCTGGATCGAGCCGAACAAGCTGGATGAAAAACATCCGTACTGGCCGTATCGCGACAGCCTGATCAAGCCCGAATTCGGCACGCTCAAAGCAGCGGACGGGCAGACGCTGTACTACCGCCTGTACAAGCCGGCCGGCTTCGATCCCACGAAGAAGTATCCGGTGTTCGACATGTACTACGGCGGCCCGCATGCGCAGATGGTCAGCAACGCGTGGGGCGACTATTTCAACCAGTACATGGCCAACCAGGGCTTCGTGGTGTTCACGCTGGACAATCGCGGCATGGCCCGTCGCGGGCGCCAGTTCGAGAACGCCATCTATCAGCAGCTGGGCGCGGCCGAAGTGGACGATCAGCTGGTCGGCATCCACTGGCTGAAGTCGCAGCCGTGGGTGGATGCAAAGCATGTCGGCGTGTTCGGCTGGAGCTACGGCGGCTACATGACCACCATGATGCTGGCCAAGGCCTCGGACGAACTGGCCGGCGGTGTGGCGGTGGCGCCGGTGACGAACTGGCGTCTCTACGACACGTTCTACACGGAGCGTTATCTTGGGCGGCCGCAGGACAACGATTCGGGTTATACGCGTAGCTCGCCGATGGCGTGGCTCGATGGGCTTACGTCGAAGTTGTATCTCGTGCATGGCATGGCGGATGACAACGTGCTGTTTCTCAACTCGACTGAGTTGATGGCGGAGTTGCAGAAGCGTGGGACGCAGTTTCAGTTCATGGCGTACCCGGGGGCGAAGCATGGACTGAATTTGCCTGGGCAGCGGAGCCATGTTTATCACTTGATTGAGAATTTCTTTCAGCAGCAGGTGAAGGGGGCGGCGGCGGTTGCGCCGGTTGTGCCCAAGGCTGCAGCTGTGCCGGCGGCGGCGACGACCACGCGCTAGCCCGCATCTTGGCGAGGAGTTTTTGATTGTCGTCCCGGCGCAGGCCGGAGGCGCTCTTCAACAGCCGAATGGCTGGTCATCCAGAGCCTCGGTCTTCGGTTGTCGCGTGTTCGCGACCTGGCTCGCCTGCCGCGGGCTTCCGTGCCGCTGCCGCGGCCCGGGTCACTTTTCTTTGCTTGCCCACCCACGCGCTTCGAACGCGTGCGAACGGCGAAGCCGGCCCGAAGGGCGGAGGGCAGGATGCCCGGAGTAAAGAAAAGTAACCAAAAGAAAAGGCCCCCCGGATGACGCGCCTTCCGGGCCTACGGCCCTCCAGGTGCGCGGTCGGGTTACGGGGTTTCTCGACAGGACATCCCTGTCCTGTCGAAAAACTGGCCGCATCCATGCGGCCACCCTTCGGGCTTTCCTCCACCCGCCCGCCGCGCCATACGGGGACCCTGGGGGCCAAAGCCACATCAAAAGCGACGGAACGCTCGGCGTTGCCGAGCGGCTGCTCGTTGCAGGCCTGCCGATCGGCTATTTGTGGGAGCGCACCCTGTGCGCGACAAGCCTACGGAGCGGTACACCCAGGCGTGGCTGTCGCGCACAGGGTGCGCTCCCACAGACTAGACCGTCTGACCTGCAGGCAAAAAGAAAGGCCGCCCTGGGGCGGCCTTTGCTTCAACCCATCAATCCAACCAAACCTTACTGCGCGTGCCCTACGCCCGAATCGCCCTGCTCCAGCGGCGGCGGGGTACCGGCGACCGCCAGCAGCGAGGTGGCGTAGCCGTCTTCGATGCTCACGGTAGAGACCTCATCCCATGAGAAGAAGGACGCCTCGCGCAGCCATTCGGCGTCGGGGGAGATCTCCTGCATGTTGAAGCCGTCCTCTTCCACGCTGATCAGGCGGCCGATGTAGCAGACCTCGGCCTCATCCTCGCTGTCCACGTGCACGCCGATCACTGGCGCCTGGGCGGCAGCGGCCTGGATGACGCTGCGGATGTCGTCCAGCGGGAAACCCCGGGGCGGTCGCGGCATCAGGTGCTTGAGGACGAGTGCCTTTTCCATGAAAGGCGCGTGTTTGTCCGGCGCTTCCAGTTCGGACACGTCGCGGTGGCGCATCACGTACATGCCGTCATAGGTGATGCCGTCGCCGACTACCCACAGCAGAAAGAATTCACGGCCGACCCCGCCCACGTAGCCGCAGAAGCTGCCGTGTTCGAGTTCGCCGCGCCATAACCGGACCAGCTGGTGCTTCTGCTGCGCTTCGCGCAACTGAGCCCGCTGGCCGGTGGTCTTCAGTTCAATCACATTTCCCATGGTCAAAATTTTACCAGCCCGGGGCTTTCCCCTTGTTTACAGGATGTAACGCGACAAATCCTCGTCCTGGACCAGTACGCCGAGGTTTTTATCGACATATTCGGCGTCAATCAGGTATTTTTCGCCGGATTTGTCAGCAGCTTCGTAGGAGATCTTCTCCAGCAGGCGCTCGATCACGGTGTGCAGGCGGCGGGCGCCGATGTTCTCGGTGCGCTCGTTCACCTGGAAAGCCACCTCGGCCAGGCGGTCGATGCCTTCCTCCGTGAAGTTGATCGTCACGCCCTCGGTGCCCAGCAGGGCGATGTACTGCTTGGTCAAGGCGTTATGCGGCTCGCGCAGGATGCGCTTGAAGTCGCCGACTGACAGCGCCGACAGCTCCACGCGGATCGGCAAGCGGCCCTGCAGCTCCGGGATCAGATCCGAGGGCTTGGCCAGCGAGAACGCGCCGGAGGCAATGAACAGCATGTGGTCGGTCTTGATCGGGCCGTACTTGGTCGACACGGTCGAGCCTTCCACCAGCGGCAGCAGGTCGCGCTGCACGCCTTCGCGGCTCACGCCGGCACCGCCCCATTCGGAGCGTTGGGCGATCTTGTCGATCTCGTCGATGAAGACGATGCCGTTCTGCTCGGCCGACTGCATGGCCTGCGCGCGCACTTCTTCCTCGTTGAGCAGCTTGGCGGCTTCTTCTTCCACCAGCATCGGGCGGGCGGCCTTGATGGCGACCTTCCGCTGCTGGGTCTTGGCCCCGCCCATGTTCTGGAACATCTGGCGCAGCTGCTGGCCCATCTCCTCCATGCCCGGCGGAGACATGATTTCCACGCCGACGTTGGTGGCGAAGTCGAGCTCGATCTCGCGATCGTCCAGCGCGCCTTCGCGCAGCTGCTTGCGCAGCTTCTGGCGGGTGTCGTTCTGTTCACTGGTGGGCGCGGCGTCGTGCGACCAGTCCGACGGGGTCTGGCGGCGCGGCAGCAGGGCGTCGAGGATCCGGTCTTCGGCGCGGTCCTCCGCCTGGGTACGCACGCGCTTCATGGCCTGCTCGCGCACGAGTTTGTAGGCCACGTCGGCGAGGTCGCGGACGATGGATTCGACATCCTTGCCCACATAGCCCACCTCGGTGAACTTGGTGGCTTCCACCTTCACGAACGGCGCATTGGCCAGCGTGGCGAGGCGGCGGGCTATTTCGGTCTTGCCCACGCCGGTGGGCCCGATCATCAGGATGTTCTTCGGCGTCACTTCGTCGCGCAGGCTCGGTTCCAGCTGCATGCGGCGCCAGCGGTTGCGCAGTGCAATCGCTACGGCGCGCTTGGCGTCGTGCTGGCCGATGATGTAGCGGTCGAGTTCGTTGACGATTTCGCGGGGAGTAAGTTCGGACATGAGTTCACCGGAAAATGTGGTCTTGCTTGCCCGTCATCCCGGCGAATGCTGGGATCCAGCGTCTTTCGCGGCCTGAGCAGGCACTGGATTCCAGCTTGCGCTGGAATGACGGCGTTGAAGTGCGCTTACAGCTCTTCAATCGTCGTGTTGTGGTTGGTATAGATGCAGATGTCGCCGGCAATCTTCAGCGCGCGCTCGACGATGGCGCGCGAATCCATCTCGGTGTTTTCCAGCAGGGCCAACGCAGCGGACTGCGCGTACGGGCCGCCCGAGCCAATGGCGATCAGGCCATGTTCGGGCTCCAGCACGTCGCCATTGCCGGAGATCAGCAGCGAGGCTTCTTTGTCGGCGACCGCCAGCATGGCTTCCAGGCGGCCCAGGCGGCGATCGGTGCGCCATTCCTTGGCCAGCTCCACGGCAGCGCGGGTGAGGTTGCCGCCGTGTTTGTCCAGCTTCTGCTCAAACAGCTCGAACAGGGTGAAGGCGTCGGCGGTGGCGCCGGCGAAACCGGCGATCACATTGCCCTTGCCGAGGCGGCGGATCTTGCGGGCGTTGGCCTTCATCACCGTGTTGCCGAGGGTGACCTGACCGTCGCCACCAATCACGATGCGGCCGTTGCGGCGCACCGAGACGATGGTCGTGGCGTGAAAGGATTCCATGGAGGACTCCGTAAAGAGTGAATTCGCCAAAGGTGGGGCCGTAAGGGCGGAATCCAAGCCGCCGCCCGGTCAGCCCTTGTGGGAGCGCACCCTGTGCGCGACGGCGCTTCCAAGGAAAACCGGGCCGCGGGCGGCCCGTCGCGCACAGGGTGCGCTCCCACAGAGTGCTCAGCGCCGTGGGCCTACGGCGCCCGTCATTTCCGCTTCGCGCGCGGATGCGCCGCGTCATACACCTTGGCCAGATACTGGAAATCCAGGTGTGTATAGATTTGCGTGGTGGCGATATCGGCGTGGCCGAGCAACTCCTGCACGGCGCGCAGGTCGCCGGAGGATTCCAGCATATGGCTGGCGAAGGTGTGGCGCAGCAGATGCGGATGGATGCGCTTGGCCATGCCTTGCTGCAGCGCCAGGGTCTTCAGACGGAGCTGTACGGTGCGCGGATTGATGGGTGCACCGCTGCGGCCTTTGAACACAGGCTGCTCGGGGACCATGCTTTGCGCTTCGCCCAGAGCGCGCAGCGCGGCCACCGCGTGGCGTCCCACCGGCACGATGCGCGTCTTGTTGCCCTTGCCGAGCACGCGCACTTCGCCGGCGTGCAGGTCCAGATCGATCCAGCGCAGCCCGGTGAGTTCGGACAAACGCAAACCTGAGGAATAAAACAATTCCAGCATCGCGCGGTCGCGCAGGTTCAGCGCGCCCTCGGTCTGCGTTTCCACCAGCGACGTGGCTTCGTCCACGTCGAGCACCTGCGGCAGCTTGCGGTGCACCTTGGGGCCGCGCACGCCGGCCAACGGGTCATGCTCGAGCAAACCCTCGCGGGTGAGTTGGCGAAACAGGCTGCGGCAGGAGGACAGCAGGCGTTGCAAGCTTTTCGGCGCCAGGCCGCCGCGGTGTTCGCCGGCCACGAAACCGCGCATGCGGTTGGGCTCGAGCGCGCTGAAATCCGCGATGCCTTGCGCCTCCATCCAACGCAGCAGCTTGGCAAGATCGCGTCGATAGCCATCGACCGTATGCACCGATGCCTTGCGTTCTCCCGCGAGTCGCGAAAGCCAGGCATCGACCTGGGCTTGCGGGTGAGACATAGGTGTTACATGACTTCTTGCGCGCGGCGGAGCGCGGCAGTGACGGTGCCGGCGATCATCTTCAGGAAGACCGTGCCCATGCCCGGCTGGAAATGGTCTGCATCGCCGCTGCCGATGGCCAGGATGCCGAACTCGCCCAGCGGCATCATCGCGGCGGAGCGGATCTCCGGCGCGTGGTCGCCGAACAGGCGGTACAGGCGTTCCGCCGAGAGGCGGCCGGCGACCGGCTCGTGGTGTGCCATGAAATCGGAAAACTCGGGCACCTGCGAGCGACCGCCTGGAATATGCACCAGCCAGTCGGCCGGCGGCAGGCCGATCGGGCCGAACAGCATCAGGCGCACCTGGTCGGTCTGAAAGTCTTCCGCGAGCCGCGCCACCACGCTGCGGGCCGCCACGGCGGGCGTGCCGGCGCGCAGCACCGCGAGATTGAGCTCGTGCACCCGCTGCATCAGCCGCTCGTTTTCAGCGGCGATGGCGATCAGGCCAGCCAGCTGCTTTTCCAGCTCCGCGTTTTTCTCGCGCAGGCTCTGCAGCTGATAAACCGCCAGCGAGGCGACACGGCCCTGCTCCCGCGGCAGCGTGAGCTGGGCCGCGATATCGGGATAGTCGGTGAGGAACTCCGGATGGTGCCGCAGGAAAGCCGCGACGTCGCCGGCGGAAAGCGTGTCGACAATGGCGGTTTCGGACATGACTACCTCAGCGGAGTGATGCGTTGCGGGCCGAGTGTGCGTTGTTCCGCTATCGGCTTTCAACCGACATGGACAGAAAGTCGCGTCAGCCCAGCCATTCGCCTTCGAAAACGAAGGTCGCCGGCCCGGTCATCCACAGGGTATGCCCCGGCCCTGCCCATTCGATGGTCAGGGTGCCGCCGGGCAGCGTCACCATCACTTTCTCGTCGACCTCGTCGCGCAGGCGCAGCACCGCCATCGCGGCGCAGGCGCCCGTGCCGCAGGCGAGGGTCCAGCCGCTGCCGCGTTCATGCACGCGCAGGCGCAGTTGGCCTCGATCGACCTGCTGCACGAAGCCGGCGTTGGCGCCTTCGGGGAAACGGCTGTGCGTGGTCAGCATGGGACCGACGCGATACAGCGATGGCGCCTGCAGGTCCGGCACCACCACGACCGCGTGCGGATTGCCCATCGACAGCGCGCCGATCTCCAGCACGTCGCCGCCCACTTCGATGGCATAACGATCCGCCTGCAAGTCGGCACGGAACGGAATACGCTCGGGCTCCAGGGTGGGCACGCCCATGTCGACCGTCACTTCGTTCGGGCCGCTCAGACGCACGGTGACCGGCCCGGAAGGGCTTTCCAGCCGGATCATGTCGCCGATCGACAACTCGCCTGCGCGATGCAGCCATGCCGCCACGCAGCGCACGCCGTTGCCGCACTGCCCCGACGGCGTGCCGTCCGCATTCCAGATGCCGTAGTAGAACGCGCAACTGGCATCGCGCGGCGGCTCGATGCTGATCAGCTGGTCGAAACCCACGCCCATGTGCCGGTCGGCGATGGCGCGGATCTGTTCTTCATTGAGCGCAAACGCGCGCTGCCGGCAATCGACCATCACAAAGTCGTTGCCGATGCCGTGCATCTTTGAAAACGGCAGCTTCATTACATGAACTTGCCGCCGGTGATCCGGCCGTTGGCGTCGACTTCGGCGAAATAGCGGCTGTTGTTGCTGCGCATCTCGCGGGTGGCGATGGTACCGGGCAGCACCAGCAGCACATCCGGATAGGCCGCCTTGAACTGCTCGGGCGTGGGATGCGCGGCGATAAAGGCATCGAACGCCGTCATGTCGGTGACAAAGCCGTGCACCGGCGTGGGCGTCAGCGCTGCCGGAACCGCCGCGGGTACGGGCTTCGCCGCCGGCGCGGCAGGTGTAGCGGGATGCACGGTGGCCGCAGGCGTGGCCTTGGGCATATAGAGCGGTCCCTTGTTGCCGCATCCGGCGAGCAGGGCGAGAACAGAGCACAGCGGAAGCAGCAGGAGTGATCGGCGCATGTCGGGGTATCCGGCGGGAACCCGATCAGTATAGGCGAGCCGCTGCTTTGGAAGCGCCGCCGCCCGTGAACGGCGCCTCAGCCGTTATGATGCGGCCGTCGCCGCCGCGAGCGGTTTGAATGCACAGAAGTACAACGATGGATTGGACCGCGCTGCTGCGCCTCCCTTCGACGATCCTGCTGATCCTGGCCGCGATCGCCCTGCTGTTCACCTTGTTTCAACTGGTGGCCTTGCGCCAGCGCCTGGACGACAGGCAGCACCTGGCTGCCGCAGGTCGCTCCGTGCTGCTGATTGCTGGTTTCGCCATCACTCTGATACTGACGGGCATGGGTTTTGCGTTGCGCGGCTATCGCCTGCTCAGCGAGGAAACACCAGTGGTCGAGATCGATGCGCACATCCTTTCACCGCAGCGCTGGTCGCTCGTCCTGCGCTGGCCCGATGGGGCCACCCGCCGCGTGGACGTGGCCGGCGATGCATGGCGCGTCGAGGCCGTGGTGCTGAAGTGGAAGCTGCCCGCGATGCTGGCGGGCGTGCCGCCGCTGTATCGGCTGGATCGGTTGTCGGGACGCTACGACGATCCGAACGATGAAATGCATGGGCCGCGGACCGTGGTCGATTTTCGCGAAGGCGGCAGCTTCGATCTGCTCGACTTGCACAAGCAATATCCACGCTGGGTGCCGGATGTGGATGCGCTGTTCGGCAGCGGCGTGTTTTTGCCGCTGGTGGATCAGGGGCATTACACGGTGAGCCTGATGCGCACGGGGGCGCTGGTGGCGCGTCCGGATGAGGCGACGGAAAGGCGCATCGCGCAGCCGTTTTGAGGTTGGGGTTCTGGGAAACTGAGGTAGGGAAGCCTTGCCTCGTTGCGAGCAAACACTGCCGCCCTCTTTTGCTCGTCATTCCGGCCTACCCCAAAAAAGGGGGCAAGTGCCGGAGGCTCTTTTCAACAGCCGAGTGGCTGGTCATCCTGTTTCGTCGGTCTCCGGTTTTCGCGTAATCGCGATCTGGCTCGCCTGCCGCAGGCTCTCCTCCACCCGCCCGCCGCGTCATACGGGGGCCCGGGGGCAGAGCCGCATCAAGAGCCGCACAACGCCCTTCCTCGCCTTTGTAGGAGCGCACTTGTGCGCGACCAGCCTACGAAGCGTTACACCCGCGGGCGGCGGTCGCGCACAAGTGCGCTCCTACAAAGGATGAGGCGGGACTGGGGGAAGCAGCGATAGAACGTTGCCGTGATCGCCAAGCTCTATCGAAGGCAAGAAGACAGGGTCAGCCCTCAGTCCAACACCTTCTCATACCGCCACGCATCCGCCCCATCGCCGTAATAGCGCGCATAACGTCCAATGCGCTTGTACCCGAGCCGCTCGTACAAGCGCAGCGCGTCTTCGTTATCCGTGCGCACTTCCAGCCTCAGCGCCTTGCGACGGCGTCTCAGCGCAAGTTGTTCCGCTGCTTCCAGCAGCGCAGACCCCACGCCTTTGCCACGCGCCTCCGCCTTGGTGGCGATCGAGTACAAGCGCGCGACCTGGGTCCCCTTGCGGAAGAACACCACGGCCGTGCCGAGAAAGTTGCGGTGATTGGCGCTGGCCACGAGCACCTGCGCGCTTTCGCTGTCGAGGTGACGGCGGTATTGGTTCCGGCTGAGGCGATCGGTGGCGAAGCTGCTCTCTTCCAGGGCAACCAAGTCGTCGAGATCGGAGAGTTCAGCACGACGCACGCGTACGGCGGCGGTCGCGGGCATGGGGGTCATCAGGGGCGGTCCCGCGGGCACGATGAAACAAGCCGGGCACTCTAGACCCCACACTCCCCGGGGGCAACGATGACTTGTGGCGCAGGTCACAACCCGTTCAATCTCGGCACGCTGCTCGCGGAAGATGTCAGCGAAAAGTGCAGGCCTTGCTGTCTGGCGCAGAGCGACGTGGCTTCTTGCGGGCGTGCCCTGGTGGCGAAGTTCGGACTGGAGTGTGGAATGAAGCGGGCAAATCTTGAACCGCCTATGAGCCGGCCCAATGCCCCGCCTTGTGCCGCGCCATCCATGTGCCAAACTGCGCCCCTTGCGCCGTGCCGCCTCGTTCCCCGCGTGACGACACTCCTCGGTTCCATCTGACAGAGGTGTCATGACTCGTCTCGTGCTTGTTGTCGAGAAGGCCTCCGACTGGAGTTCCTACTACCCGTCCGCGGACGTGGTCACGGCGATGGATTACCTGCGCGAACCCGTCGGTGTGGACGACGAGCGCACGCACGTCATCAACCTGTGCCGCAGTTACAAATACCTGGGCACCGGCTACTACGTGTCGCTGCTGGCCGAGGCGCGCGGGCATCGCGTGATGCCATCCGTGCGCACGGTGAACGATCTGCGCCGCCGTTCGCTGTACGGCCTGGAGATCGAGGACCTGAGCGCCAAGCTCACCCATTTCCTGCCGGCCGGCGGTCGCGACACCACCGACTTCGGCATCCTGGTCTACTTCGGGCAGACCGCCCATCCGGCGCTGCAAGATCTTGCGCGCCAGGTGTTCGAAATGTTCCCGTGCCCGCTGCTGCGCATCGAGTTCGAGCGCGATCGCGTCTGGCAGATCAGCGCGATCAAGCCGGTGGGCCTGCAGACGCTGGACGACGCCCAGGAAGATGCCTTCGCCGAAGAGCTTGACCGCTTCAGCAAAAAGCTGTGGCGCAAGCCCAAGGCGCGCAAGCAGTTCCGCTACGACATCGCCATGCTGGTCGATCCGCACGAGGCGATGCCGCCGTCGAACAAGAAGGCGCTCAAATCCTTCATTGCCGCCGGCAAGGAGCTGGGGATCGAAGTCGATCCCATCGGCAAGAACGACTATCAGCGGCTGGCCGAGTACGACGGCTTGTTCATCCGCGAAACCACCGCCAGCGACAACCACACTTACCGCTTTGCGCATCGCGCTGAGAAGGAAAGCATGGTGGTGATGGACGACCCCACCTCGATCCTGCGCTGCACGAACAAGATCTTCCTCAACGACTTGATGGTGTCGCGCAAGCTCGCCGTGCCGCGCACTGAAATTCTCTACCGCGACGATGCGAAGGGCTTGAAGGAACTCTCGGAGAAACTCGGCTATCCGCTGGTGCTGAAGATCCCCGACGGTTCGTTCTCGCGCGGCGTGGTCAAGGTGGAAAACGAGTCCGCGCTCAACAAAGCCAGTGCGGAATTGTTCCAGCACAGCGCGCTGCTGCTGGCGCAGGAGTTCGTTTTCACGGAGTTCGACTGGCGCATTGGCGTGCTCAACAACGAGCCGCTGTACGCCTGCAAATACTTCATGTCGCGCGGCCACTGGCAGATCTACAACCACGGCGCCAAGGGCGCATCGAAGACGGGCGACTCGGAAACCATTCCGATCGAACACGCGCCGGCCGACGTGGTGAAGCTGGCGCTCAAGGCCACCCAGGCGGTAGGCGATGGCTTGTACGGCGTGGATATCAAGCGCGTGGGCAACAAGCCGGTGGTGATCGAGGTGAACGACAACCCGTCGATCGATCATGGCGTGGAAGATGAGTACCTGGGTGAGGCGCTTTACCGCCGAATCATGCAGGAGTTTCTGCGGCGCATGGAGCGCAAGCGCGCCGGCGAGATTGATTGAGCACAATGACAACTGTGGGAGCGCACCCTGTGGGCGACTTCGACGTCACGGTGTGCCGCTCCGTCAGGTTGTCGCGCACAGGGTGCGCTCCCTCAGAAAACAGCTACAGCAGTGGGGTGATACCGGCAGCCCGTCCCTGAGCTGCCGTCACGCGGGCACGATCCGTCGCGCCGCTCCAGCGAGGTGCCCAGCCATCCCAGGCCGTCGCACGGAGCCCCACGCCACGGCGTTCCTGCCGCGGCATCCACTGCCAAGTGAATTCGTTATCGCCTCAATTCCAGATCAGCGCGGCCGCCGGACGGCGGCGCGAGCGAAATCGCAGGCCTATCAGCTGGCGGGGCAGCGACGGCTCCAGCGCCAGCAAGACCACTAGCGGTGCGCCGATCAGCCAGAACGCGGGCGTCCAGCCCAGGGCCTCGGTATGCATCGGAACCAGGGTGGTCAGCAGCAAGACCGCGCCGGCCAGCAGCCACAACAGGGCCGCGCCAAGCAGGCGTTCGTGATGGGCGAGGCGAGTGGTCTGGCGCATGGACGGGTTCCGTGGTCGGTGTGGAGCAAAGCCTGCGCGGAGTCGATCTCAAAACCTGCGATGCCTCACCGGACAAGGCCTGCGGCGCGTAAAATAAACCTCCCGGTCCGACCGGGAGCCGCCGTCGGTGGCATCGACTTTCATCAGGAGCGCGCATGAGTGCAGGACAGTTCGCAGTGTTTGGCCACCCCATCAGCCATTCGCTGTCGCCGCAGATTCACCAGTCGTTCGCGCGCCAGTTCGGTATCGATTTGGAATACCGCACCATCGACGCCGCGCCGGCGGACTTTGAGTCTGCACTGCGCACGTTCTTCGCCAACGGCGGCCGCGGCGCCAACGTGACCTTGCCGCACAAGACGGCCGCCTACGCGATGGCCCATGAACGCAGCGTGGCGGCCAAGCGCGCCGGCACCGCCAATGTGCTCACGCCGTTGCCCGATGGCCGTATCGCCGCCCACAACACGGATGGCGACGGCATGGTGCGCGACATCGCCGAGCGCCACAGCGTGGACCTGCGCGGCCACACCGCCCTGTTGCTCGGCGCTGGCGGCGCGGCTCACGGTGTGGCGTGGGCGCTGCTCGATGCCGGCGTGCATACGCTGACCATCGTCAACCGCACGCCGGATACGGCCGATGCGCTGGCCGATGCCATCGGCGATCCGGCGCGTGCGCACACGCGCTACTGGGAAGACCTGGCCGATCTGGGTGCATTCGATCTGATCATCAATGCGACCTCGGCCGGCGTGCTGGGCAAGTCGCTGGATCTGCCGTTTGCCATCGTCGGCAATCGCGCGCTCTGCTATGACCTCTCCTACGGCGCCGCCGCCACCGGCTTTATCGCCTGGGCACGTACCGCAGGCGCGCGCTACGCGTTCGATGGCCTGGGCATGCTGATTGAGACCGCCGCCGACACGTTCGAGCTTTGGCACGGCAAGCGCCCGGACACTGATCCTGTCTACGCCGAGCTGCGCAAGCAGTACGGCTGAGCGAGCGATCATGCAGCGCCCGGCATTCCTGGCGAACGCGCCGAGTTGCCGGGCCGGCTGCGGCGCTTGCTGTATCGCGCCATCCATTTCTTCGCCGATTCCCGGCATGCCCCACGGCAAACCGGCGGGCGTGCGTTGTGTGCAATTGAGTGACGACAACCGCTGCGCCATCTTTGGCCGGCCGGAGCGACCCGCGGTTTGCTCGGGCTTGCGACCGGAAGTCGCGATGTGCGGCGCGTCCCGCGAGCACGCGATGGCTTATCTGGCCGCGCTTGAGGCCGCGACGCGCGCAAGCTGACTTCGCCTTCACCTCGCTGAAGCAGCGCAAGAACCTGCGCGCGCAGAGTGTGGACGCCTAGACGTCTGACGTGTCTAGACCGTGCTAGCGTGCGCGACTCAGGGGGCACATCACGGGGAGAACGTTATGGTGCCTGAGGGATTCGTCCGCCTTGCGGCGGCCGCTGCGCTGGCGGCAACGCTGGCGCTGGGATTCACCGCGCAAGCCGCGGCCGATCCGGTAGTGGGTTCAAGCAATGTGGCGACCGCCGATCCGACCGTACCGCGACCGCCGGGCCAGCCCTGTGTGGTGACTCTGTTCACCAACGTCGCCTTCAATGATTTCAACGCCCGTCCCTACAGCTACACGCCGCCTACCTCGTGTACTGGCGCCTGGTCGAAGGTGGTGCTGGAGGCTGACTTCTCGGTCACCGCCGGTCGCCAGTACGACCGCACCGCAACGCTGTGGCTGGGGGGCGTGAACCTCTACTTCGGTACCACCCAGGAACCGTCGGCGGCGGTGTCGCCCGCATGGCATGTGGAGCGCGACCTCACCGACTACGCCGCCCTGCTGCGCAACGCGGGGCAAGGCCAGGCCATCATCGGCAATCTGGTGAACGATACCTACACCGGCGTGATCCATGGCACAGCCCGCCTGCTGTTCTATCCGGCATCGGCACGTGCCCGCGCGGCGGAAGTGCCCGACGCGGTGTATCCGCTGGGCAGCGATCCGGTGGGCAGCACGGCGACGCTCAACACGTCGACCGACAAGCTGGCCCGAACGCTGGCCTTGCCGACCAATGTCGAGCGCGCGTATCTGGACGTGTTCACCCAAAGCCAGAGCGGCGATGAGTTCTGGTACACCTGCGTGCCCGATGCGTATGCCTCGGAGACCAATGAATGCGGCGGCGGCAATTTCCGCGAGGCACAGATCAGCATCGACGGCCAGGCGGCCGGTGTCGCGCCGGTCTATCCGTGGGTTTATACCGGCGGCATCGATCCTTACCTCTGGCGCCCCACGCCGGGCGTGCAAGCGCTGAACTTCCTGCCGTACCGGGTCGATCTCACGCCGTTCGCCGGCCAGCTGAGCGATGGCAAGCCGCATGAAGTGGCCGTGCAAGTCGCCGGCGCCAATAGCTACTTTGCCGCCACCGCCACGCTGCTGGTGTATCGCGACGCGCATGCCAAGCAGGTGACCGGCAAGATCACGCGCAACACGCTGGTCGGCCAGCCCGCGACGCCGGCCATCGCAAGCACGCTCGCCACCGCGAGCAATGGCGACTTGGGCAGCAGCATTACTACCAAGCTCGACCGCCACTTTGTGATCGAGGGCTACGCGAACACCTCGCACGGACGCGTCACCAGCACGGTGACGCAGGACACGGGCTTCGACGACACGCAGACCTTCACCATCAACAGCACGGTCTATCGCCAGCAAACCACGCAGCGCACCTGGTCTGACAGCAGCAGCCAGAGCCGCCTGGGCAACTTCCTGACGGCGGAGCGGCAGGTGCATTTCAACTATCCGTTCTCGCTCGACTACAACCAGCAGCTGGGCAGCGATGGCAGCACGAGCGCGGCCTCAACCGTGCACCAGGGCTATCGCCAGCGTGATGAGCTGCGCCTGCTCGGCCTCACCCTCTACGGGGCCGATGTCGACAACACAGTGGATACCCAGGACACGCTGGTGTTCGATGCCGGCGGCAACCTGACCAGCCATAGCGGCCAACAGAGTTCGCAGTCGTTCGCGTTCCACGACACCCTGGGCAGCTGCTACCGTGCGTCGCTCACCACTCAGGCTGGCGTGGTGGCGAGCAGCAACGCGGGCAAGGGCTGCCCTGACGGCAGCAACCGCGTATCGTGGTTTGCCCATCCGGATGGTTCGCCGGACAGCAGCCTGCTGCCGGGGCATTGATGAAGGACGGCGCAGTTCATACGGCCTGATCCGCAGGGCCAAGGTGTGAACTGCGTCACGTCCACTGATGCGGGGCAACATCACCGCAACATGACGCCTCTAAGCTTGCGCGCCCAGCCGGCGCGCCGGCTCCTCTCATCCATGTGTGGCCCATGTCCCCCGCTTCGTCGCGTCGTCGTGCCCTAGGTGTAGCCCGCTACAGCCTGCTGATCCTCATTGTGCTTATCGCGGTGGCGGGAGGCGTCATCTTCTGGCAGATCAAGCACGGCAACGATGCCGATCAGCCAACGCCACAACAGGTGGTCGCGGCCGCGGGTCCGGTGATACGCGCTGGTGTTGGCACCGACGAACTGCTGCAGCACGCGCGTGACGCCATTGCGGCCCAGCGCCTGCTGGCGCCCGCCGGCAACAATGCCTTCGAGCTCTATCTTGCGGTACTCAAACGCGAACCCGGCAACCGCGTGGCGCAGGACGCGCTGCGCGAAATCTTTCCCTTCGGCGCTCATGCGGCCGAACAGACGATTGATGCGGGCGAGGACGCCGAAGCCCAGCGGCAGATCGAGCTGCTGACGCGCGCCGACCCGCAGAACTACACGCTCACCTTGTTGCAGGCCAAATTGCAGGCGCAGCGCGCGACCGTTGCCCAGCAGGCGGCGGAGCAAGCCCAGCAGGCGAACCGTCGTGAACCGTTGCCGGCTGCGACCAGCAAGACGCCGGTAGTGGCCGCGACGCCGCTCACGCCGAGCGTCGCCGTTGCACCCGCGCCAGTCGCCGCCAGCACGCCGCCATCAGTGGCTCCGGCCAAACCCAGCAACGTGATGACGCCTGGCGAACGGGCGATTGCGCAGTTGAACGTGGAATCGACCACGGTCGAAGCGGCGCCGAAATCAGCCATGCGTGCCCGCGCACCCGCGCCTGCACCGGCCGCCGTCGTGGCTGATGCGAACGGCGCCAGCGCGCCCGTGCTCACCCATCGCGTGGAGCCCGCCTATCCGCCGGATGCGAAACGTACGCGGCGCCAGGGTTGGGTCGATGTCACCTTCACCGTGGAACCGGACGGATCGGTAATCGGCGCCACCGTGGCCGACGCCGATCCCAAATACGTGTTCGATCGCGCGGCGCTGGGCGCGGTGTCGCGCTGGCAGTTCACGCCGGGGACCCAGGACGGCAAGCCGGTGGCGTTGCAGATGCGCCAGCGCATCGAATTCCGCCTGTAATGCAGGGACGCGGGGACGAGGGCGCATAATCGGACACGGCCCATCACGGAGTGTCGTCATGCCGCGTTTGATCGCCCCTGCCGTTCTCTCGATTGCGCTGGTTCTGGGTGGATGCCAGGCCTCGACGCCAGCCATGCCCGCGCCTGTGCACGGTTATGTCACCGACATGAAGGCATTCGACGCATTTATCGCCACGCATCCCACGCCGGAGCAGTTTCGTGCCGCCTATCCGGATGTGCAGCTGGTGTTGCCGGGCACCATCACCACCCTGGAGTTCCGCAGTAACCACAGCCGCTACTACGCCGAGCTGGACAAGGATGGCCGCATCACCGGCGGTCATTTCAGCTAGGCGCCTGGCCGTGCGGACGTCCATACGCCGTGAGTGTGGCGAGTCACATCGCTGACATGATGTATCGATAATGTGACACAGTTCCGCCGGGACGCCTGAAGGCAGGCGCGCCTGTGCGCGGGTTTCATCGATGCAACGGTGCCATGTCTCGTCTCGCTACCCTCGCGCCACGCCAGCGCGTGCTTGTCGCCATTTCTTTGATCGCACTTGTCGTTGTGGGCGGCGGCATCTATCTGTGGCCGAAAGCCGGCTCGGCGTCCGGCGCCAACACGGCCACTGCTGCTGACGGGTCGGCTTCGGGCAAGGACGATAGCGGCGTGGGCATCCTGCTCGACCTCGCCAAGACGGCCGTCAGCGAGAAGCGCCTGGTCGCGCCGGCCGGCAGCAATGCTTATGAGTTCTACCTCAGCGTGCTGCAGCTCGATCCGCAGAACAAGGTTGCGCTCGACGAGCTACACGAATCCTTCCCGACGGCATCGGCCGACGTGGAGCGCGCCATCAACGACAACAACCTCGACGACGCCCAGCGCGAACTCTCCCTGCTGCGCGAATTCGACAGCACCAACTACATTCTTTCTCTGTTGGGCGGCAAGCTCGACGCGCAGCGCCAGATCCAGATCCGCCAGGACGAAGCGCGCGCTGCAGCGATGCAGGCGCAGCAGCAGTCGGCTAGCAATGGGTCGATGTTGTAAATCGATTCGACACAACTTCGAATACGCGGCAACCTGTTTTAAGTCCTCTTCGCATCGGCGCGTTGCGGTGTAGCGTAATCGCATGTCGGACGATCGCCACGCTTCCGAGTCCCACAAACGGCAAGGTTTGTATTCAACAGAACGCTACGAGCCCTTGCCCTTTTAGGCCATTCTCTTTGGGTTACTTTCGACGCGAAAGCTAGTCCCGTGGGATCTCTTGGGCCAGCAAGAGAAAAGTGACTCGAGCGGCGGCAGCCGTTCGAAACGCCCGCCGCGTAGGCGGCACCCTGGCGGCAGCGCGAAAATCGAAGCGCAAAGGCACTGGATGACCAGCCTTCGGATATTGGAAAGCGTCTCCGGCCCGCGCCGGGATGACGGTGCAGATGCGACGTTCACGTAGGCGTGAATGCCACGCACCTACGACAGATCAAGAGCGAAACGGCCCCATCACTGCGCGGCCAGATAGTCATCCTTCATGCGCACATAGTGATCCGCCGAGTAGTGCAACTGCTCGATCTGCGCATCGCTGAGCACGCGCACTTTCCGAGCCGGGTTGCCGACCCACAACTCACCCTCACCCACCACCTTGCCCGGCGGAATCACCGTGCCCGCTCCCACGAAGCCGTGCTTCTTCACCACCGCGCCGTCGAGCACCGTGGCGTGCATGCCGATCAGGCAGTAGTCCTCGATGGTGCAGGCATGAATGACTGCGCCGTGGCCGATGGTGACGCCTTCGCCGATGATCGTGGGCATGCCGCCCGGCGAATACGGGCCATCGTGGGTGACGTGCACGACCGCCCCGTCCTGCACGTTGGTGCGCGCGCCGATGCGGATGAAGTTCACGTCGCCGCGCAGCACCGCGCCTGGCCAGATCGACACATCGTCGAATAATTCCACCGCGCCGATCACCGTAGACGCAGGGTCAACGTAGACGCGCTGGTGCAGCGTGGGCCAGATGCCCTTGTATTTGCGTAGAGGATCCATCGTTCTATGGTACCGCGCAGCACCCCGTGGGAGCGCACCCTGTGCGGGACTGGGCGGAGCCGTGCGCCGCCAGACATGCGAAGCCTTACTCATCGCCAGCACATGACCTTGAGGCAGGTCCTGTCGCGCACAGGGTGCGCTCCCACGAGGTGCGATCTACGATTGTTGCTCCAGCACTTTCATCGTGTACTGATACCCCGCTTCCATCGCCCGCTCCCAATCCTTCCAGTCAAGCATGCCGATGTGTTCCAGTGGTGGCGTCAACAGCAGGTCGGCACGGTCGCGGCGATGTTCGCTCGGACCTTCGCTGTTGACCATGGCCGCGCGCACCAGCGTGGACACCAGGCCTGGGCGCTGGATTTCCTGCCGGCCCAGCAACAGCTGCCACCATGGCGGCGTGGCAAATTCCTCAGCGGTGGTGAGCAGGGAGATCTCCGCGCGGATATCGATCGCGGTGATATGGGACAAGCCGTCCTCGGCCATCACATCGGTGGGCAGGTTGTCGACCAGGGCGCCGTCCACGTACACACGGCCCTGCTGAAGCACCGGCGGCAGCACGCCGGGGATGGCGCTGGAGGCGCGCAGCCAGAGCCATAGCGGTCCCTCGCGATGGACCGTCATGCCGCCGCCCGACAGGCAGGTCGACACGCAGAAAAACGGCAGCGTCAGGTCTTCGATGTCGAGTGCACCAAAGGCGCGGCGCAGCATCAGAGCGGCACGGCGACCGCGCGTGAGCGCCACGATGGGCACGGTCCAGTCCGACAGTGGACGTCCCTGCACGAACGCGCGGCGCAAGGTCTCGATGGTGGCATCCAGTTCCCACCCGGCGGCCACGCTGGCGCCGATGATCGCGCCGATGCTGGTGCCCCCCACGGCATCAAACGTATGGCCCGCTTCGTACAGCGCCCGCAGTGCGCCCAGATGGGCCACGCCGCGCGCGCCGCCGCCGGCCAATACCAGCCCGCGCGCATTGCCGCTGATCACGCGTGCCAGTCGCGCCATGTCGGCGCCACCGCCGACATGGTGATGCTGGATGTCGCCGCTGAACGCCGCGCGCCAGCGTTGCGCTGCACCCAGCGCCGGCTGGCGGCCCGGATGCAGCAGGATCAGATGCCTTGGACGATGCCCCGTCCGCGACGGATCCATCAGCGTAGCCTCCGGCCACGGTCGCGCCGGCTGCGCTGCCAGAGTGGGTAACAGCAGTACGTCGGCCTGCCTGATGCAGCGCTGGCGCCATAAGGCATCACCGGCGCTGTCCAGGTAGATCACAAAACGCGCCTGCGCCTCGCGTTCGGCAAACCAGTCGCTGCCGCGTCCGGCGCCGTGTTCGGCGTCGATCACCACGCAGCTGCCCCAGCGTTCCAGTTCCATCGCCAGCTGCATGGCCAGCGAGCGGGCAGGGACCTCGGCACTCGCCGGCAACAGGGCAAACGTCCGCGCTATGCCAGGACTTTCATCGCCGCGCATCCGTTCCTGCAGCCGGCCGATGGCCACCCGCGCCACGCCCAGCATGGCCTGCGGATAGCGTTGGATCAGTGCCTCGTAGGCGGCCAGGTCCAGGCGCAGCAGCTCGCTGTCGCGCAGCGCCCGCGCCGTATGGTGCCGGCCCTCGCCGGTGATCAGTGCGATCTCCCCGATGCTGTCGCCCGCCGCCACCAGGCGTACCCGTTCGGTGGGCCCGTCAAACACGCCCAGGCTGCCGCGCACGACAAAATAGAGCGCGTCGGCCGGATCGCCCTGCTTGAACAAGGTGCGACCGCCCGGCAGGGAAAACCATTGGAGTTCAGGGAGCAGCGCGGCCAGCGCCTCCTCTCCCAGGTGCCCGAACACATCGCTTCGACGCAGGAGGGCGGAAAAATCGGGCTTGGACATGGCGCGGGATGGTACGGGCCCGGATGTGACAAATCGTGACGAGGGGCGTGGTGGCGGCTTGATTTCGCCTACCCGGGTCGCCACGCTGAGGGCAGTCCGCAGACCCGCCATCGGCAGGCCGGGCGTTCAGGAGACACCATGGAAAACACCAATCCGCTGCTGGCCGACGACGCACTCCCGGCGTTTTCGCAGATCCGCCCCGAGCATGTCACGCCCGCCATCGATACCCTGCTGGCCGAATACCGTGCCGGCATCGACGCGCTGACCGGAGCCAACGCGCCGCACGATTTCGACAGCGTCATGCTCACCCAGGAGCGACTGGAGCAGCGCCTCGCGCGCGCCTGGGCGCCGGTGGGCCATCTGCATTCGGTGGCGGACAGCGAAGCGCTGCGCGAAGTCTACGGACCGGCGGAGGAAAGACTCACCGACCACGCCATCGAAGTGGGCCAGAACCGCGAGCTCTACCAGGCCGTGCAGGCATTGGCCGATGCGCCGGACTTCCCGCGTCTGTCGCGTCCGCAACGCGCGTTGGTGGAACATGCGCTGCGCGACTTCCGCCTTTCCGGCGTGGCGCTGGAAGAACCCGCGCGCTCCCGCTATCGCGAGATCGGCGTCGAGCTCAGCCGCCTCTCCACCGAATTTTCAAATGCTGTGCTCGACGCCACCGATGCGTGGCACGAACACATCACCGACGAGCGCGACCTGGCCGGCATTCCCGAGTCCGGCCGCGCCGTGCTGCGCCAGTACGCCAAGGAGCAGAACCTCGACGGCTATCTGGTCACGCTCAAGCAGCCCAGCGTGCAGGCCGTGCTCACTTACGCCGACAACCGCGGCCTGCGTGAACGCGTGTACTGGGCGTACCAGACGCGTGCTTCCGACCAGGGCCCGCAGGCCGGCAAATTCGACAACAGCGGCCGTATCGATCGCATCATGGCGCTGCGCTACGAGGCGGCCCAGCTGCTCGGCTTCGCCAATGCTGCCGAAGAATCGCTCGCCACCAAGATGGCCGCCTCGCCCACCGAGGTGATGGAGTTCCTGCGTGATCTGGCCAACCGCGCCAAGCCGGTGGCGCGCAACGAACTCAATGGGCTGCGTGAGTTCGCCACCAACGAACTGAAGCTCGACAACCTCGAATCCTGGGACGTCGGCTACGCCTCGGAAAAGCTTCGCCAGCAGCAGTACGACCTCGACGAAGAACAGCTCAAGCCCTACTTCCCGCTGCCTGCGGTGATCGAAGGCCTGTTCGGCCTCACCCAGCGTTTGTACGGCATCACATTGAGCGCGCGCGAAGACGTCGATGTATGGCATCCGGATGTGCGCTACTACGACGTGCGCGATGCCGATGGCCGGGTGTTCGCCGGTGCTTATGTGGATCTCTATGCGCGCACCGGCAAGCGTGGCGGCGCATGGATGGATGTGTGCCGCGCGCGCTTCCGCGATGGCGGCAACGAACAACTGCCGGTGGCCTTCCTCACCTGCAATTTCGCGCCGCCCACCGAAGGCCGCCCGGCCCTGCTCACGCATGACGACGTGCTCACCCTCTTCCACGAATTCGGCCATGGCCTGCATCACCTGCTGACCGAAATCGCGCTGCCTTCCATCGGCGGCATTGACGGCGTGGAATGGGATGCGGTGGAACTGCCCAGCCAATTCATGGAGAACTTCGGCTGGAACCGCGAAGCGCTCGATCTGTTCGCGCGCCACTATGAAACCGGCGAACGCCTGCCGGAGGAATTGTTCCAGCGCATGCTGGCGGCGCGCCATTTCCACGCAGGCCTGTTCCTGGTGCGCCAGCTTGAATTCGCCATGTTCGATTTCCGCCTGCACCTGGAATACAACCCGAACCAGGGCGCGCGCACGCTGGAAGTGCTGGAAGAAGTGCGCCACGACGTGGCCGTGCTGCATCCGCCGGCCTGGCAGCGTTTCCCGCATGCGTTCTCGCACATCTTTGCGGGCGGCTACGCCGCCGGTTACTACAGCTACCTGTGGGCCGAACTGCTCAGCGCCGATGCCTTCGGTGAGTTTGAGGAACACGGCGTCATCGACCGCGCCACCGGCGACCGCTTCCGCCAGGAAATTCTCGCGGTGGGCGCCAGCCGCCCGGCCATCGAAAGCTTCATCGCATTTCGCGGTCGCGCGCCCGAGCCCGAGGCGTTGTTGAAGAGTCACGGACTGGCCTGAAGCACGCCGCCGCTCGCAAGAGCGGCGGCCTCTCGCCACTCATCGCTTACAATGCCCTCATGAAAATCGCCTCATGGAACGTGAACTCGCTGAAGGTGCGCATTCCGCACCTCACGCAGTGGCTGGCTGATGCGCAACCGGACGTGGTCGCGTTGCAGGAAACGAAGCTGGAGGACCACAAGTTCCCGGTGGATGAACTGGCGGCAGCCGGTTACCGCGCGGTGTTCTCCGGCCAGAAGACCTACAACGGCGTGGCCTTGCTGGCGAAGGCCGACCTGAAGGGCGAGTTTGAGGATGTCGTCACCGACATCCCGAATCTGGACGACCCGCAGCGGCGCATTCTTGCGGCCACCATCGGCGGTGTGCGTGTGGTGGATCTGTACGTGGTCAACGGCAAGGCCGTGGGCGATGAAAAATACGCCTACAAGCTCGACTGGCTGGCCAAGATGCGCGAGTTCCTGGCGCGGGAAATCGAACGCCACCCGAACCTGGTCGTGCTGGGCGATTTCAACATCGCGCCGGATGATCGCGACGTCTACGACCCGGTCGCCTGGGGCGAGGACATCCTGTGCTCGCCGCCCGAGCGCGAGGCGCTCAAGCGCATCACCGAACTGGGCCTGCACGACAGCTTCCGCCTGTTCGAGCCGGCCGGCGAACACTTCAGTTGGTGGGACTACCGTCAGGCAGCCTTCCGGCGCAACATGGGCCTGCGCATCGACCTGATCCTGATCGGCGACGCCCTCAAATCCGCGGCAAAAACGGCCACCATCGACCGTACGCCACGAACCTGGGAACGCCCCTCTGATCACACGCCGGTAACGGTTGAGCTGGATATCTGAAGTAACAAAGCAACACTGCAAACAGGCAACGGATGAATACACCCAAGACCGAGTGGCCCAGTTCGCTAGGCGACGACGAACTCGACGAGCTGGACCAATACCTGCGCGGCCATGTCGGCGAGGACGACCTGCTGCTCGATGGCGTGCATGGCCTGCTCTCCGCGCTGGCGGTGGGCCCGACGCTGGTATTGCCCGAAGAGTGGCTGCCCGAAGTGCTGCACGAACCCTTCACCGACGAGAACGAAGGCAACCGCGTCCTGGCACTGCTGGCCAAGCTCAACGATTCGATCACCGCCGAACTCGAGGTCGAGGCTTATGAGCCCATCCTCGGCGAAGTGGATACCGAAACCGGCCCGGTGCTTTCCGCCGCCGGCTGGTGCGAAGGTTTCAGCCGCGGCATCGACCTGCGGGCCGGCCTGTGGGAAAAGCGTCTGGCCGACGATCCGCAGCTGATGGAAATGCTCGGTCCGGTGATGGCGCTGGCGGTGGACGAGGGCATCCTCAACGCCGACGCGGAATTTGAAAAGCTCAGCGACGATGAATACGACGAGTGCCTGTCGCAGGTGCCGGCCGTGCTCGGCGCGGTAAATCACTACTGGAACGAGCATCCGGTGAGCGAGGCGGAAGTCGAAGCCGCCGTGCGTCCGGCCGAGGAAAAGGAACCATCGTCGGCGCCGCCGCGTCAGCGCAGCGGGCATTGGGTGCATTGAGCGAGGGGCTGGCCCCTCGCCGCTCTCGAAGGAAACAATCCGTTCCACCCACGCGTCTTGGGCTTGAGCCGCCGCAGCGCCATCATGTTGCCAGTCCACTTTCTGGAGACAGCCATGACTGAGCGCAGCATTGTTCGCCGCATCCGCGGCATCGACACCTCCGACGGCGCGGGTGTGAAGCTCAAGCGCGTCATCGGCCAGCCCGGCCTGGACATGCTCGATCCGTTTCTGCTGTTGGACGAGTTTCGTTCCGACCAGGCGGGCGATTACATCGCGGGCTTCCCCGAGCATCCGCATCGCGGCTTCGAAACGGTGACCTATATGCTTGCCGGCCACATGAAGCACCACGACAACCATGGCAACAGCGGCGACCTGGTGCCTGGCAGCGTGCAGTGGATGACTGCCGGCCGCGGCATCCTGCATTCGGAAATGCCGGAGCAGGAAGATGGCCTGATGTGGGGCTTCCAGCTGTGGGTGAATCTGCCCGCGAAGGACAAGCTGATCGCGCCGCGTTACCAGGACATCGGGCCGGAGCGCATTCCGGTCGCGCGTCCGGCGGAAGGCGTTGAGGTGAAGGTGATCGCTGGTGAGTTTGGCGGCGTGACCGGCCCCGTGGCGGAAATCGTCACGCAGCCGATCTATCTCGATATCTCTGTGCAGCCCGGTGCCTCGGTGACCATTCCGTTGCCCGAAGGCCACGCCGGCTTTGCCTATGTGTTTGATGGCAAGGACGTGGATGTTGCGGGCGAGCCGCTCGCCCGTAGCGAACTCGCGGTGTTGTCGCGCGATGGCGAACTGCGCATCGCTGGTCGCGATACGGCGGCACGCGTCCTGCTGGTCGCGGGCCATCCGCTCAATGAAGCGGTGACCCGCTACGGGCCGTTCGTGATGAACACGCCTGAAGAAATCCATCAGGCCATCGCCGATTTCCGCGCTGGGAAGTTCTGACGCGCGGGCGTTCCGCAGAAGCCGCACCAACAGCCACCCCGGTACGCCGGGGTGGCTTTTTTCTGGGCGCAAGAGGCGAACGAGGCGACTTCCCATGGCGGACGCTAAAGCCCGCGTGTCGGCCGCCGTTAACGATTTGTAAGGGAAGTACCAGCCGCGCCCAGCCGGTTGGCAAGATCAATGCATGTCCACCGTGCCTGCTAGCAAGTTCTCAAAATCAGCAACTTAGCTCGAAAGTTGGGTTGTAAGCGGGCGCAGGAATGTCGTTAAATAAGGATTAATCTAAACAGGTGCAAGTAGCTGTACTATCAACTTACAGTTCTTGCGAAGAAAACACACATAACTCGCTGTATTTTATTATGAATGCCCTGATTACACTCGTTGTCCTGGCCTTGATCGCGACCTTCGTCGCTGCGATCAAGCGCGTGCCGGCCGACCAGGTGCATAGCCTCTACCGCCGAGGCAAGCCGTACCGCCTGCTGCAGCCGGGTACCCACATGTCGCTCCCGCTGATCGACCGGGTGGAGCACCGCATCAACCTCAGCGGCCAGGTGCTGCGCTTCGAGGAACTGCTGGCCGACGCCCACGACGTGCGCGGCACGGTGTACTGGCAGGTGCTGGAGCCGGAACGTGCCGACGCGGTGATCGACCACGCCGACCAGCTGATCCGTGGCGGTGCCCTGGCGGCGCTGCGGGACGAGCCGGAGGCGTATAGCGCCGATCGTCGCGACCTGGGCTCGCGCCTCAAGCAGAGCATGAACGGCGCCCTGCGCGAGCGCGGCATGATGGTCACGCGGGTGGAGCTGGAATTCGCCTGATCCGGTGTGCTGCCGGACAGGCCCTGGCGAAGGTGGCCTCAGAGCACCCGCCACAGGGGAGACCCTTGAAGCCCGCTACAGCGGGCTTTTCTTTGTCTTGTAGCTGGAGCTGACCTGGTTGTGGGAGCGCACCCTGTGCGCGACAGGCGCCCGAGCGCCACCTCGACAACCGGTTCTCGCGAGGCGCTCAAGCGCCTGTCGCGCACAGGGTGCGCTCCCACAACGGGTTGCCCTGAACTGGCGTCCCACCGCTGACACCCGGATACTTGCCTGTCCCCTTTCAGCAAGGCTCTCCCATGACCTCACGCCAAGACCTGCAAACCCGGCTGGAGCGCGGCATAGCCGCGCTTGGCGTGAGCTTGCCGGCGGGCGCGGTGGAGCGCCTGCTCGACTACCAGGCGCTGCTGGCGCGCTGGAATGCCACCTACAACCTCACCGCGGTCCGCGATCCAATGGAGATGGTCAGCCGCCATCTGGTCGATTCGCTGGCGATCCTGCCGTATGTGCAGGGCCAGACGCTGGCCGATCTGGGCACAGGCCCAGGCCTGCCCGGCATTCCGCTGGCGATTGCGCGCCCGGAGCTGCAGGTACTGCTGGTGGACTCCAATGGCAAGAAGGTCCGCTTCCTGCGCGAGGCGATTCGCTCACTCAAGCTTGAGAACGTGCGCGCGGTGCAATCCCGCGTGGAACAAGTGGAAGGCCAGTTCGATTGCATCACCGCCCGCGCCTTCGCCAGCCTGGAGGACATGCTGGCCTGGGGTGGTCACCTTTTGACCAAGGACGGCATCTGGCTTGCCATGAAGGGCAGGCATCCGGACGAGGAACTGCCGGGCGTGCCCGCCGGTTTTGAGGTTCGCGCCATCCATGCGCTCGCCGTGCCCGACGTGGGTGGCGAGCGTCACCTTGTGGTACTAGGCCGCACCGCTGGCTGAGCAGGCTGCTAATCTAGCCCCCTTTTCACTCGTTCACGGTATCGACGACACCATGGCCCGCATCATCGCTGTCGCCAACCAGAAAGGTGGTGTCGGCAAGACCACCACCGCCGTCAACCTCGCCGCCGCGCTGGCTGCCGCCAAGCGCAAGGTGCTGTTGGTCGATCTCGATCCGCAGGGCAACGCGACCATGGCGTCGGGCGTGGACAAGCGCGTGGCCAAGCCGAACGGCTGCGAGGTGCTGCTGGACGAGGCGCCGATCGAACAGGCCATCGTCAAGACCGAAGCGCATTACGACCTGCTGCCCGGCAACGGCGACCTTACCGCCGCCGAACTGAAGCTGATGGACGCGATTGCGCGCGAAAGCCGCCTCAAGGACGCGTTGTCCAAGATCGCCGATCGCTACGACATCGTGCTGATCGACTGTCCGCCATCGCTGCACCTGCTGACACTCAATGCGCTGACGGCGGCCACCGGCCTGCTGATTCCGGTGCAGTGCGAATACTTCGCGCTGGAAGGTCTTTCCAGCCTGCTCGACACGGTGAAGGCCGTGCGCCAGCGCCTCAACCCCACGTTGGAAATCGAAGGCCTGCTGCGCACCATGTACGACGTGCGCAACAACCTTGGCAACGAAGTATCCGCGCAGCTGACCACGCATTTCGGCGACAAGGTGCTGCGTTCGATCATTCCGCGCAACGTGCGTCTGGCCGAGGCGCCCAGCCATGGCCAGCCGATCCATCTGTATGACCGCAGCTCGCGCGGCGCCATCGCCTATATCGGCCTGGCCGGCGAGATGATCCGCCGCGATCGCAACCAGCAGGCCGCGGCGCTCGAACACGCCAACGACGTGGTCACGCCGACGCTGCACGAGAGTGACGAGACGCTCGACGACATCGTCGACATCCATCAGGAGTAAGCATGTCCGCTGCGAAAAAACGAGGCCTGGGACGCGGGCTCGATGTGCTGCTCGGCGGCAATGACGAACCCGGCAAGCCCTCGGTGCTCGAGCAGGAAGGCGAACTGCGCCACCTGCCGATCCAGCAGATCCAGCCCGGCAAGTACCAGCCGCGCCGTCACTGGAACGACGAGGCGCTGGACGAACTGGCGGCCTCCATACGCGCGCAGGGGCTGATCCAGCCGGTAGTCGTCCGCGCCATCGGCAAGAACCAGTACGAGCTGATCGCCGGCGAGCGCCGCTGGCGTGCCGCGCAGCGCGCGCAGCTGTCGGAACTGCCGGCGCTGGTGAAGGACGTGCCGGAAGTGGCGGTGCCCGCCATGGCGCTGATCGAAAACATCCAGCGCCAGGACCTCACGCCGCTCGAAGAAGCCGACGCGCTCAAGCGCCTGATCGACGACTTCGCGCTCACCCATCAGCAAGCGGCCGATGCTGTCGGTCGCTCGCGTGCATCCGTTTCCAACCTGCTGCGCATGACCGAGCTGCCGGCTTCCATCAAGCGCCTGCTTGACGAAGGCAAGCTGGAAATGGGCCACGCCCGCTGCCTGATCACCCTGCCTGAAAGCATGGCCGAAGGCCTCGCCCTGGAAGCCTCCCGCCACGGCTGGAGCGTGCGTGAACTGGAAGAAGCTGCCCGCCGCGCGCAGACGGCGCCCAAGGGCAAGGCCAAGCACACGCCGTCGCGTGATCCCAATGTCGACGCGCTGGAGCGCGAACTTGGCGAGCGCTTTGCCACTCGCGTGGAGTTGGCGCAGGGGCGCGGGGGCAAGGGCAAGTTGGTGATCCACTATCACAGCAATGATGAGCTGGATGGGATTTTGGGGAAGATTCGCTGAGGCGAATTGCTTCGCCCTTCTTCCCGTCATTGCGCCCGTCGCGCCATACGGGGCCCCTGGCGCCAAGCGCCACCAAACGCCCGGCCTAGCCGGGCGCTTTTTTTTTGTAGGAGCGCACTTGTACGCGACCAGCCGGCGGAGCGTTACACCCTGGCGCAGCGGTCGCGCACAAGTGCGCTCCTACAAGGGATGCACGCCGGTGGGGGCGGTCAGCGTTGCCGGCCGGCTCTTTGTGGGAGCGCACCCTGTGCGCGACCGCCACGCTTGGGTGTACCGCTCCGTAGGCTTGTCGCGCACAGGGTGCGCTCCCACAGGCAAGCCCGCACGACGGCGGAGGCTCGGCTTTAAGAGCGGCGATCAGCATTCATCCGAGGCTCGGTCGAGCGCCGGAAGTCCCCTCAGCAGCCCCGCCGCCTGACGCCAGCCCCTCCACCCACTAGAATAGGCCCCTGGCGCCCACGCGCCCCCTGTTAGAGACCAAGGCCCTCCCCATGCCACAACTGTCCGTCGTCGTGCCGGTGTTCAACGAGCGCGACAATATTCCGCCGCTGCTCGCCGAAATCGCCGCTGCCCTGCGTGGCAAGGTGGACTTCGAGGTCGTCTATGTGGACGACGACTCCAGCGACGACAGCGTGGCCGTGCTGGCGGCGGAGAAGGCGAAGTACCCGGAGCTGCGCATCGTGCGCCACCTCACCCGCAGCGGCCAGAGCACGGCGGTGTGGAATGGCGTGCGCGCGGCGCGTTCGCCGTGGATCGCCACCCTCGACGGCGATGGCCAGAACGACCCGGCCGATATTCCCAAGCTGCTCGCCCAGCGCGAACAGAGTGGCCCGGATGTGCGCCTGTTTGCCGGCTGGCGCACCACGCGTCGGGACAGCTTCAACAAGCGCATCTCTTCCAAGATCGCCAACGCGGTGCGTTCGCGCATGCTGCGCGATTCGACGCCCGACACCGGTTGCGGCCTGAAGCTGTTCGATCGCGACGTGTTCATGCGCCTGCCCTACTTCGACCACATGCACCGCTATCTGCCGGCGCTGGTGAAGCGTGCGGGTTTCCAGAGCACCAGCGTGCCGGTGGGTCATCGCCCGCGCACGGCGGGTACCTCCAAGTACGGCATGCTCGATCGCCTGTGGGTAGGCATTGCCGACCTGCGTGGCGTGGCCTGGCTGATGCGCCGTGGCAAGGTCACCCAGGTCGAAGAGATCTGAGTTAGCGACTGACCTACCTGTGTGTGGGAGCGCACCCTGTGCGCGACTGGCCCACATGTTGGTCTGCGCTACCGATGATCGCGGTGCTATCCGGCACCGCGTTCGCGCACGGGGTGCGCTCCCACAACGCGTTCTTCATCGGCGTATGCTGATGATTCGTGCTTCGGGAGGCCGCCCGTCCATGAGCATCACCGTCAAGCGCATCTATGAGGCGCCCGCCAAGAGCGATGGCTATCGCGTGCTGGTGGACCGCGTATGGCCGCGTGGCATGAAGAAGGAAGACGCCGCGCTCGATGCCTGGAGCAAGGAGCTGGCGCCGTCGACGGCCCTGCGCAAATGGTTTGGCCACGACCCCGCCCGCTGGGAGGGTTTCCGGCATCGCTACGCCACCGAACTCGATGCCGCCGCCGAGCATTGGCGGCCTCTGCTGACGCAGGCATCGCGTCATCGCATCACGCTGTTGTTCGGCGCGCGAGATGAGGAGCACAACAACGCGGTGGCATTGAAGTGCTACCTCGATGCGCTGCTGAAGGCCAACGGCCAGCATTGATCGCTCAGGAGCGGCCGGTAAACACACCCGTGCGCGTGGGCTGCCAGTTGGCCAAGGCCAGGCGCGCCTGCCGGCGGCCCATCTCGATCAATTCGCCGGCGCGATAGAACTCGTACACCGTGGCGACATTGCGCGGCATGCGGATCAACAGATCGGGCTCGTAGGCCGCCAGGCGCAGGCGCGACAGATTGGCCTGCATCAAGTCCATCGATTGCATCAGCAGTTCCAGCATGCCTGGTTCGCGAGGCTTTTCGGTGCCGTGCGGCAGCAGCTTGCCGATGAAGTCGCCGATGCGCGATCGATAGCCCTCGTTGCTCGGGGTGGGCGTTGCTGGGACCTCGTCCGGCGTGCCGGCATCGGGCGGGCCGTCCATGCTCACGGCAAACAGATAGTCCGCCGGATCGCGGATCAGCGGCGTCACCGGCACCGGATTGAGCAGGCCGCCATCGATCAGGCGTCGCTCGGACAAGGTATGCGGACGAAAAATCGTCGGAATGGCGATGGACGCGCGAATCGCATCGAACAGCGGACCGCGGGTGAGCCAGACTTCGCGTTCGCGGTCCAGGTCGGTGGCGACGGCGGTGAAGGCGATGGGCAGATCTTCGATGGCGATGTCGCCAATCAGTCCGCGCATGGTCTCGATGATCCGCTCGCCCTTGATCAGGCCGCCGCCGGACAGCGTCCAGTCGACCAGCTTGAGCACATCCATCTTGGCCAGCGAACAGACCCAGTCGCGGTAAAGGCTCAGCTTGCCGGTGGCGTAGATGCCGCCGATCAGCGCGCCCATCGAGGTACCCGCAATCGCGACGATCTCGTAACCCTGGGCTTCGATCTCTTCGATGGCGCCGATATGCGCCAAACCTTTCGCGCCTCCGGAACCAAGTGCGAGCGCGACGGTCGGTTTTCTGGTGACGTTGGCTTCGGCAGGAAGCGTCGAGGGATCGGCGATATCAGTGGCGCTCATGGCTCAGACGACAAGAAGTAAGTGGGAAGTAGTGAGAAGTGAGAGCGCGCGCAAGGGCTTTCTCTCACTGCTCGCTCCTGTTCACTCACTTATCTCATTGATAGCCGCCCAGTGCCAGCTGCAGCTGGATCTTCATTTCCTCGCGCAGCGACAAGGGCGCCACGACTTCCGCATCCGGGCCGTACTTGAGTACGTCCATCAGCAATTCCTTGGAATTGGAATACGGCACCTGCAGCTCATAGCGGCCGTCGGACAGCCACTCGCCCTTCTGCTGCGAATGCCAGTGTTCGTCGGCGACCCAGCGCGCGGCGTGCTGCGAGAAACGCAGCGTGGCCCAGGCCTTAGGCTTGCCGGCGAAGATGCCGTAGCTGGAGGCCAGCGCGTCGTTGAGTTCCTGCTCGACCACATCGCGTGCGGGATCTTCGAGCGATTGCGGCTCGGCAATGCGATCCACCGCAAAACTGCGCAGCGCTTCGCGGTCGTGATCCCATACATCGAGATACCAGTTGTCGCGGTAGTGCGTCAGGCGTTGCGGCGACACGCGGCGATGACTGTCGGCATTGGTGGTGCGCGCGCGATAACGGAAGCGCAGCTGCTTGCGTTCAAGCACCGAGCCGGCCACTACACGGAACACCTGCTGGTCGAGTTTGCGCTCGCCCCAGGCGATGACGCGGATGCGTTCGATCGGCAATGTCTTGCCGGTGCCCTGGTCGGACAGCAGATGTTCGATGCGCGCCTTGAACGGCGCGAGCGCACCGGCAAGCACGCCCGGCCCGCTGCGACCGATCAGTTCGTTGAGCGCGAGCAGCGCCGCCAGTTCATCCGAGGTCAGCCACAATCCCGGCAGTTCGAATCGTTCGCCTTCGCCCACCGCATAGCGGAACGCGGCGTGTTCGCCGCCGGCGCTTTCGATGGGCGCGCCCAGCGCGTCGCGCAGAAACGCCACGTCGCGATACAGCGTGGCACGCGAGCACTCCAACTCGTCCATCAGGCGAGGAAGGGGCACGGGATAGTGCGCCGACTTCAGCAATCGGTGCAGGGTGAGAATGCGCTCGTAACGATCCATGAAATGATTTTCGACGGCTGCCTCTGCGTAGCATGCGCACCGTTGAGACAAGCCGCAAGTCCACCAAATGGTTGGATTCAGCAAGACCACGCCACGGTCACGCGCACGTGATCCCCCCTTCACGTACAAAAGACGCCACGCTCATGAAGTCCCACCGCCAAGCACAGCCCTTTGCTCTCGTCAGCAGCCAGACCCTGCCGGTGCGGGCGCGGCCACGTCCCTTGGCAGCCACCTTGTTGCATGTCAGCGGCTACGACGGCTTTGGATTGTGGATGGTGCTCGGACTCGCGCTGGCGGTGGGGGTGTATCCCGATGGCCGTGGCGATGTGCTGGTGCCGGTGGCGCTGGGTGCATCGCTGGTTGCGATGGGGCTGCTCGCCGCCTGTGTGCATTCGCGTTGGATGGAGCACTGGCACGGTTGGGTCATCCTCAAGGCATCGCGCCCCACGCGCGATGCCTTGGTGGCACTCGCCTGCGCCTTGCCGGTGCTGGCGGTGGCGGGGCTGGCGCGTGGTGACAATGCGTTCTGGGCGACGCGCCTATCGGGCGCGGCAATGGCCTTGTGCTGCTTCGGCAGCATCATCGTGGCGGCCTACGCCGATGCTCAGCGCCAGGCGCCTGGCATGGACCCGCATCTGGCCACGCAGTTGCCGCTCAGTCGCGTGGTGTCGGCCACTTATGGCGGCGGGCTATGGCTGTGGCTGTGCACGGCCGGCCAGAACACCGATGAGACCATCCTGCATCCGCTGACGTGGATCGTCGGCTTGCTGGTGCTGGCGCTGCTGCGCGGGCTGGTGGAGAGCCTGCGCTGGCAGGCGACCCTGCAGCGGGTGGCCGCCCCGCGCGGTCGGCTGGAATTGCAGCCCAAGCGTTATCTGGCCGCACTGCTGGTGTATGCGGTGCCGTGCGTTGCGTTGTTGCTGATGAGCTTCGAGGACGGCTGGCTCGCCCTGGCCGCCCTGGCTGCCGTGAGTTGCACGGTAGGCATGGCGACCGAGCTAAGTTTGTATGATGAAGCCCTGGCAGCCTTGCCAGACGGCCCCTGAGGGGCCCGTCGCGCGTCAGCGCTGAACAAAACCTCCCCCGGTTCACAGGCAGTTCAATCCGCCCCGCTAAGGTGGCGGCCTGCATATTTTAACGAAAAAGGAACAATCTCAGATGAAAAGCACCCTGATGGCGGGCGCCTTGCTCGCAGCGCTGGCCAGTTTTGGCGCTCAAGCCGACGACGCGTCATCCAATCCGGCCAACAACGGCGGGTGGACGGGTTCGGGCGAATTCGGTTTCGCGTCCTCCTACGGCAACTCCCGCTCGGAAAACATCAACGCCAAGCTTGGCGTGAGCCAGGAAAACGACATGTGGAAGAACAACTTCTTCCTCAATGGCCTGCGTTCGAAGGGCGAAGTCGAGGTGCAGGACCAGCAAGGCAACACCATCGACCGCCTCACCACCACGGCCAATCGCTACGACAGCGGCGCCTCGGTGGGCTACAAGCTCGATCCGCGCAGCTACATCGTGACGGCCGCGCGTTATGAGCACGACGATTTCGGCGCCAACCTGTGGCAGGGCATTGTCTCGGTCGGCTACGGCTATATCGCGCTGAAGACGGAGCGCACCGAGCTGTCGTTCGAAGCCGGCCCCGGTTACAAGCGCTATCGCCCCGCCGACGTCGACCAGGCGGTGACCCAGCCCGACGGCACCACCGAAACCGTGCGCGTGCGCCAGAACACCGTGAGCGAAGCGGTCGGCCGCGGTCTGGTCAATTACAAGTACCGCCTCACCGACAACACCGCATTCGAAGACACGCTGCTGATCGAAGCGGGCTCGGACAACAAGTACTACCAGAACGATATCGGCCTGTCGGTCAGCATGACCAAGAAGGTGGCGCTCAAGCTCGGCTATCAGCTGCGCTACAACAGCGACGTGCAGCCCGGCACGCAGAGCACCGATTCGCTGGTGACGACGAACCTGCTGTACAACTTCTAAGCGTTCGCGCTTTGCCCAAGCCGCCCTGGCTGGCCGTCGACGACGGGTCCATGGGGCGGCTTTTCTTTGGACTCAGTGGCCCAGCAGCGGGCCGGCACCTTGCGCGAACAGCGCTTCCGCCACCTGCTTGCCCAGCGCCTCGGCCTGATCGCCTTCTGCCTCGGCTTGCGCCTGCAGCAGGCGACCGCTGCGCACGTCGCCCACCATGCCGCGCAGGTGCAGGCCGCGCTCGGTCAGCGTGCACCACGCACCCACCGGCACCGTGCAGCTGCCGCCCAGGGCCTGGTTCATGGCGCGCTCGGCGGTGACGGCCAGACGGGTCTGGGCGTCGTCCAGGGCCGCCAGCAAGGCCAGCACGTCGGGCTGATCGGAGCGTGCCTCGATCGCGATGGCGGCTTGTCCCGGCGCGGGCAGCCAGTCAGGAGCGGCGAGACGGCCGCGGATGCGCGAGGCCAGGCCCAGGCGTTCCAGTCCGGCACAGGCCAGCAGGATCGCCTCGTAGTGGCCGGCGTCGAGCTTGGACAGGCGTGTACCCACGTTGCCGCGCAGGTCGAGCAGGGTCAGGTCCGGACGCACGGCGCGCAACTGCGCCTGGCGGCGCAGCGAGGAGGTGCCCACGCGGGCGCCGAGCGGCAGCGCGGCCAGGCTGGCGTAGTCGTTGCTCACGAAGGCGTCGGCGGCGTCGGCGCGCGGCAGGATGGCGGGCAGCGTGAAGCCCGGTTCCAGCTCGGAGGGCACGTCTTTCAACGAGTGCACCGCCAGGTCGGCGCGTCCCTCCAGCATGGCCACTTCCAGTTCCTTCAGGAACAGGCCCTTGCCGCCGATCGTGGCCAGCGGCTGATCGAGAATCTCGTCACCTCGCGTCGACAACGGCACCAGGTCGACGAACAGCCCCGGATGGATCAGGCGCAGCTCCGCCGCGACGTGTTCAGCCTGCCAGAGGGCGAGTGCGCTCTTGCGGGTGGCGATGCGCAGCGTGGTTGGCGTCATGGTGATCTCGGTGGGGGCGTCGCACGAGGCGTCGTCGGGGGCCCCATTGTCGCGTAATTATTGCCGTGGCTGCATTAGGTAGCCGGCCGCACTAGCAGCTATCCTGCGCCCGGGATGGGACAGCAAGGAGTGTTGTCGTGAAGATCCGCAGGGTAGTTGGCAGCGTCCTTTTCATCATCGTCGGCCAGGCCGCGTTCGCGGCGAATGTTCCACCGGTCACTAGCAGCGCTACGACAGCGCTGCCCGTGCTGCTGCCGGATGGACGGCCATATACCGATCCCGACCTATCCGCGCGTGGTTTGCCCGAGGCATCCACGTTCAACCAGGGTGGCTATCCCAGCACGGCGCCGCAGCTTTCGCCCGTGCGCAAACTGACCGACGAAGGCTGGCTGGCGGCGAGCGCGCATCGCGCGGGCGCGGCGCAGATCAACTTCCATCGCGCCTTGCGCATCAAGCCGAACGATCGTCGCCTGCTGTGGGCAGTCGGCTGGAGCATGATCAACCTCAACGACCCGGCGTGTGCGCTCGAAGCCTTCCAACGCAATCTCTCGCTGCGTCCGCAGCAGCGCCCGCAATGGGTGCCGATGGCGATGGCGCTGACCTATACCGCGTCGGGCCAGCGCGACGTGGCCGTGGCCTGGTATCGCGCCGCGGCGCTCAGCGATCCCGTGCGCTTTGGCACCGACAACGCCACCCGCCGCAGCACACTGCACTGGACCGCCAGCGAGCGGACGCTGATCAAGCAACTGATCGGCTATGCATCGCAGGGCGATGGCGCCGAGAGCAGCGAGCTGGCGTCGCGTTGATCGCGACGCGCGAAGCGGCGAGGCATGGTGCTCGCCGCTTCAACCCATGCGCAGCAGCTTGCGCAGGGTCGGCAGATTGCGTCGGCTCACTTCGGGCATCAGCTCGGTGCCGCCCAGTCGTGCGAGCACGCGGCCATCGGTGAGCGTCTTGAGGCCAAGCAGCCGTTGCGCCGGCACCAGGCAATTGCGATGCAGGCGTATCAGGGTGTCCGGATAGGCTTCTTCCAACTGGCGCAGTGATTCTTCCAACAGCAGCTGGCCACCGCGGTGCTGCACCACCACGTACTTCTCTTCGGCCAGCAGGCAGACCACGTCGTCGAGCGCCACGCGCACCTGCTCGCCGCGCAAGCGCCCGTGCAGATAGCCGCCCGTATCGCGCGGCGTCTGCTGCAGGCGCTGGCGTGCGCGCTGCAAGGCTTCGTTGAGTCGTTCGAGCCGGACCGGCTTGAGCAGATAGTCCACGGCGCCCAGGTCGAACGCATGCAAGGCATGGCTTTCGTAGGCGGTGCAGAACACCACCAGCGGACGCTTGCTGCCGGCCAGTCGTTGCGCCAGTGCGGTGCCGCTCATGCCGGGCATGTTGATGTCCAGCAGCAGCACGTCCGGTTGCAGCTCGCCGAGCGCTTCGAGTGCGGCCTCGCCATCGGCCACGCTGCCGGCCACTTCGACATCGTGGCATTCGCCCAGCAGCGCCGCGAGGCGTGCACGTGCGAGGGGTTCGTCGTCAACGATAAGTACGCGCATGGGTTCGGTTCTAGGTTTCCGGCAGCAGCAGGCGCACGATGAAACGTTCGCCTTCGGGGCCCGCGATCACGCGTGCACGCGGACCATAGCGATAGGCCACGCGGCGACGCACGTTGTCCAGGCCGTGGCCGTGGCCGCCGGGCGCTGGCTCGCTGGCCAGCGGGTTGTCGATTTCGATCAGGATGTCGCCGCGCTCGCGCCGGCCGCGCAGGATCACCTCGCCGCCTTCGCGCAACGGCTGGATGCCATGCCGCACCGCGTTTTCCACCAGCGGCTGCAACAGCAGGCGTGGCAGCGGAAACGTATCGGGCAGATCGTCCAGCTCGCGCCTGACCCGCAGGCGTTCGCCCAAGCGCAGCTGCTCGATGTCCAGATAGCGATCGACCAGGCCGAGCTCTTCGCCCAGCGTGCCGTCGCGTGTGCTGTGTTCGCCCAGTGCGGCGCGGAACAGTTCGGAAAGATCTTCCACCGTGCGCTCGGCCGCGGCGGGATCCACCCGCACCAGCGCCGCCACCGTATTCATGCTGTTGAACAGGAAGTGCGGACGGATGCGCGCCTGCAGCGCTGCCACCTGAGCCTGCGAGACTGCCTCGAGGCGGGTCTGCCACTGCGCCAGCAGGTAGAAATAGCGCAGCATCGCGGCACCGAGCAAGGCGGCGATCACCGTATTGTTGAGCACGAAGTCGCCGGTGCTGTCACGCAGCAGCCCCATCTGCATGACGCCGTCCATCCAGTGCACCAGCGCGCTGCCGGCCATCACGATCAACACCATCGCCAGCCACACGGCGGCATACGACGCATGACCCGGCAGGCGCAGGAAAAGCGGACGCAACTTGCACAAGGCCACGCCGATCACCACGGCCAGCCAGTCGGCGAACAACATGCCCACGCTGAAGCCGCGCCAGCCGTGACTGTTGTTGGGTGCCAGCCACATCACCGTGACGGTGACCGAGGCCATGATCAGCAGCGCGAAAATCACCGGCCCGCTGCAGAAGTCAGGCAGCGGGCGATGTTCCGCGCGACTTGGCGCCGGTGCTGTGGTGGTGGACTCCCTCATGTGAAGGAGTATGCCGCATGCGCGAGCAGGCTACTTTGCGCGCCATCCCAGCGAGCGCCGGCAGCAGACGGCCATCAGACGCCCAGGCGCACCGTCATCCACTGGCTCAGGTCGGCCACTTCCTCGCCGCATACGGAGTGCGGCATCGGATAGGTGTGCCAGCTGACCGAATAACCCAGCGACTGCAGCAGATCGCGCGAGCTCACGCCGCGGGTCAGCGGCACGATCGGGTCGGCGGTGCCATGGCCCCAGAACACCGAGGCGTGGCCGTTGGCGGGGCTGCGTTCGCTGGCGAAAGAGTCCTGCAACGGCAGGTAGGTGGACAGGGCAATGATGCCGGCCAGCGGTTCGGCATGGCGCAGGCCGCCCGCCAGCGCGATGGCGCCACCCTGCGAAAAGCCGGCGAGCAGGATGCGCGAGCTGGGTACGCCGCGCTCGTTCTCGCGGGCGATCAGCGCCTCGACACTGGCAATGGACGCCCGCATGCCGGTTTCGTCCTGGCGGGAAATCAGGTCGACGCCCACGATGTCGTACCAGGCGCGCATCGGCATGCCGCCGTTGACCGTCACCGGTCGCACCGGCGCATGCGGAAAAACAAAGCGCAGCGCAGGCCACGCCGGCGACACCAGCTCCGGCACGATCGGGGCGAAATCGTTGCCGTCGGCCCCCAGTCCATGCAGCCAGATCACACTGTGGCCGGGGTTGGGAGCGGTTTCGATCTCGACAGTAGGGAGGGGCATGTTGTTCGCCGTGCTGGGTCTTTCTAGGGGGATAGCATGCCTTGAAGACACGCAGGAGAACCTCACGGAACGCATGGCCCGCAGGGTTGGCCGACAAGATGCCGGCCAGAAGCCCGACATGGGCTTGGGGATAACCGGTAAGACTACCTGCCTAGGCGATCAGTTTGTACGGGACCATCGGCGCTTGTGCGCGCCGGAGGCTTGGCTATGCTCCGACGTTTTGACTGTGGAGCCATCCATGCGCCGAACGCTGTTCGCCGGCCTTGCCGCCCTTGCCACGCTGCCTGCGGCGGCCTTGTCGCCCCCGTCGTCCGGCGGTCAGCTGGACCTGGAAACCATCATGGCCAATCCCGACTGGATCGGCGCCGCGGTGGAACAGCCTTACTGGAGCGTGGATGGCCATAGCCTGTACTACTCGCTCAAGCGCGACGGCAGCAAGGTGCGCGACCTGTACCGCGTCGATGCCGCCGGTGGCCAGTCCACCAAGCTCGATCCCGCCGCCATGGCGCAGGCCGAAGGCCCGGCGGTGTACGACCGCACGCATCGCCACGCCGCCTATGTGATGCACGGCGACGTGTTCATGGTCGATCTCACCACCGGTCGTCATGTGCAGGTCACCCGTTCGACCGAGCCGGAAACCGCGCCGCGTTTCTCCAGCGATGGCCGCAGCCTGCAGTATCGCCAGGCCAACAACTGGTTCGTCTACGACCTCGCCTCCGGCGTGAGCGCGCCGGCCGCCGTGCTGCGCTTTGTCGACGATCCGCAGGCCAAGAAGCCCGACCAGCTCAAGGACATGCAGCTGGAGCTGTTCCGCTCGCTGCGTGAAAACAAGTCCGACAAGGACGCCTCGCGCGACAACGACGACGCGCTGATCGCCGCCGATCCCAGCCGCGCGCCCAAGCCCATCTACCTGGGCGAAGGCGGCGAGCCGGCCGACACCGAACTGTCGCCCGACGGCCGCTGGATGGTGGTGGTGACCAAGCCCAAGGGTGCGAAGGAAGGCAAGCGTCCGGAAGTCACCCATTACGTGACCGACTCGGGTTACGCCGAGCAGCAGGAAACGCGCGTCTATGTGGGCCGCAACGATCCCGCGCCGCAGTCGATGGTGCTGGTGGATCTGAAGTCCGCCAAGTTCTATTCGCTGAAGACCGACGGCCTCCCCGGCATCAAGGATGATCCGCTCAAGGACATCCGCACCAAGACGGTGGCCGCGCTGGAGAAGGACGGCAAGGGCGATGAAGCCAAGGCGCTGAAGGCGCCGGAGATCCGTCCGGTACGCATCGTCTCCAATGCCGACGACGGCGGCGGTGGCGGCATCGTTTGGAGCGACGACGGCCAGAACGTGGCCATCCAGCTGCGCGCCATCGACAACAAGGATCGCTGGATTGCCAGCGTGGACTTCGACAAGCACGCGCTGGTCACGCAGCACCGCCTCACCGACAACGCCTGGATCAACTGGAACTTCAACGATTTCGGCTGGCTCAAGGATGGCCGCACGCTGTGGTATCTCAGCGAAGAAACCGGCTACTCGCAGCTTTATACGAAGGCGCCCGGCGGCAAGGCCAAGGCGCTCACCAGCGGCAAGTTCGAAGTGAGCCATCCGGCGTTGAGCGAGGACGGCCAGTGGTTCTATGTGCGCACCAACCAGGTCGCGCCGTATAGCTACGACGTCTACCGCGTGCCCAGCGCCGGCGGCGAACTTGCCCGCCTCACCCAGGTGCAGGGCATGGACGACTTTGCGCTATCGCCCGACGGTCGCCAGCTCGCCGTGCTGCATTCGGCGCCGTACACGCTGGCGCAGCTGGCGGTGCAGAGCGTCGACGGCGGCGCATCGCGTGAACTCACCAACACGATGAAGCCGGCGTTCACTGCGCACGCGTGGATCCAGCCCAAGATCGTCGGTGTACCGTCGTCGCATGGCGCCGGCACGATCTGGGCGAAGTACTACGGCCCGGCCGATGAAGCCGCCGCAGCGTCGCGCCCTGCCGTGATCTTCGTGCACGGTGCCGGCTATCTGCAGAACGTCACGCTGTCGTATTCCAACTATTTCCGCGAACAGATGTTCCACAACCTGCTGGTGCAGCAGGGCTATGTGGTGCTCGACATGGATTACCGCGCTTCGGACGGCTACGGCCGCGCCTGGCGCACGGCGATCTATCGCCAGATGGGCCATCCGGAACTGGAAGACTTGCTCGACGGCAAGGCGTGGCTGGTGAAGAACCATGGCGTCGACACCAAGCGCGTGGGCATGTACGGCGGCAGCTACGGTGGCTTCATGACGCTGATGTCGCTGCTGCGCGCGCCGGGCGAATTCGCTGCCGGTTCCGCGCTGCGTCCGGTCACCGACTGGACCAGCTACAACCACGAGTACACCTCCAACATCCTCAACGATCCCCAGCTCGATCCGGAGTCGTACCAGGTCAGTTCGCCGATCAACTTTGCCGACAAGCTGCAGGACCCACTGTTGATGCAGCACGGTTTGATCGACGACAACGTGCTGACCAGCGACACCATTCGCATGTATCAGCGCTTCATCGAGTTGCACAAGAGCAATTTCTGGATGTCGTTGTATCCGATGGAGCGGCATGGGTTTACGCATGCGGATTCCTGGTATGACGAGTACCGGCGCATTGATGAGTTGTTCAATACGTACGTGAAGCCGGTGAAGCAGTAACACGCTCTGCTCCCTCTCCCCTGCGGGGAGAGGGTTGGGGCATTGCCACCTTTACGGTGGTGAGTGGGCAACCTTGGGAAGCCGCTTCAGCTGGAGCGGCTTTTTCTTTGGTTGGTCATCCCGGCGCTCCCCACAAGAGGGGGGGCGAAGGCGCTTCCCAACAGCAAAGCTGGTCATCCAGTGACTTTGCGCTTGGTTGTCGCGATACCGCGACCTGGCTCGCCTGCCGCGGGCTTCCGCCCTCCTGCCGGAGGCCGGGCAGATCTTTTGTGGGAGCGCACCCTGTGCGCGACCAACCTACGGAGCGATACACCCCAGCGCTGCGGTCGCGCACAAGGTGCGCACCTGCAAGGGAGCGCGCACGTCGTGGGTGTCGGATCAAAATTGCCGATCGGCTCTTTGTGGGAGCGCACCCTGTGCGCGACAAACCTACGGAGCGATACACCCAGCGTGGCGGTCGCGCACAGGGTGCGCTCCCACAGACAAGCGGTGAGGTGCGAACTTGATGTGCTACTGCGCGCCCTGCGCCGCGAAATATCGCGCTGGCGGCTGCCCAAAACTCCGGCGGAACATCGCCACGAAGGCGCTCACGCTCGCATAGCCCAAGGCATCGGCGACGGCCGACACCGCTTCACCGTCGGCCAAACGTTCCAGGCCGTGCGTCAGGCGAGCCAGTTGTCGCCACTGGGCGAAGCTCAACGCCGTTTCGCTGCGGAACAAGCGACTGAGGCTGCGTGGCGACAGGCCAGCCCAGCCTGCCCACTCATCGAGGCCACGGTTGTCGTTGGGGTTTTCCAGGAGTGCGACGGCAATGCGCAAGGCGCGGCGATCCACCGGCATCGGCAGGTGCAAGGGTTCGCGTTGCGCGCGGCAGATTTCTTCCAACAGCACCGTAGTCAGCCGCTCCTGGCTTTCGTCCAGCTGCGTTTCCCATATCCATGAGCTGGCGCGACGCACCAGTGCGCGCATCAACTCGGTCACGCCGATCACGCAGGGTTCGGTAGGCAAACGGCCGCATTCGGGCGGGGTCACGAACACGCCCCAGCCGGTCATCGGGCCGCTCAGCGTCACGGTGTGTTCCACGCCGGGCGGCATCCACCCGGCGCGGTGCGGCGGGAGCAGCCAGGAACCTTGGGCCGTGCGCACATGCACCAGTCCGCTTTCCACACAGTAGAGCTGCCCACGCAGGTGAGAGTGCCAGCCGTACTCGCGGGTTCCGTCGTGGTACTCGCTGGCGGCCTCGCCCTCGGTCCAGTAGGCGATCACCGAGGGTCCTTCACCGCGCTCGATGAGCTCGTGGAAGCGGTTCTCGTCGCGCTCGCTGACATGGGCCATGGCTGATTCTCGACAAACTTTGACCAAATAACGCTAACAGTAATTCGCCCGTCTGCCCAATCATGCTCGCCCGATCCCCACCGCTGCCGCCGCTCGCGGTGTCGAACGTGCCGTCAGTCGCGGTTTGCCGGCCCGTGCCATAGCTCCTGCTTGATCCGGAGCCGTCACGCCCGCACGCCGATACGCGTCTTGATTCAGCCAGCGCGGCGCCGCCCCGGCGTCCAAGGGAGCCGATCCATGTCGATGATTGCCGTACGCATGCCCACCGCCGAGACCGAGCCGCTCGAGGCGTTCGTGGCCTGTGCCCACCAAATGCTGGACCCCGACCTGCCCGAAGCCAGTCGTCGTGCCCTGGAGCCGAGACTGGTCGCCCTGTTGCCGACACTGCGGGCGCTGGGCGTGTTCGAGCTGTTTGAAGTGCGTCACCCAGCCCTGCGGACCTGGCTGGAGGACGAGATGCGGGAGGGACCTCGTTGAGGCCGGGGAAGATCTTGTCCGAGCAAAATCTGACCAACACATATTTGCCTTGACAAATATTATTTCGGCAATAAAATTGCCGCCCATGACCTCCTCCCATTCCTCTTCCTACCCGCAAGACAGCATCGGCGTACTTATTGGCCTGGTTCGTGGCGAACTGGTCCGCAAGATGGAAGCCGAACTGCAGTCCTGGGGCATCGAGCTGCGTTTCACCCAGTTCCTGATCCTCAAGCGCCTGGCCTTGATGGGTCCGATGTCGGCCAGCGAACTGGCCCGCGCGGTGGAACTGGATGGCGGCGCCATGACGCGCCAGCTCGATCAGCTCGAAGGCAAAGGCCTGTTGCGCCGCTTGCCGCACGAACAGGATCGCCGTGCCCTTCGCATCGAATTGACCCCGGCGGGAGAAGAGATGTGGCGCCAGATGACGCCCTGCAACGAACACGTGCTCGACGCCGCGCAAAAGGCGCTGGACCCCACCGAGCGCGCACAGCTGCGCGATTACCTGGAGCGCGTGCTGAACGCGCTCCGCGATATGAACTGACCCGCTTCTACTCTTGGAAACCTACGCCATGCGTCTGCAAATCCTTGCGGCAGCCACCGGCCTCTCACTCGCTCTGGCGGGCTGCGTCAGCAGTGGCGGCCTGCACCCGGAAGGCACGCTGACCGAGGCCTCGTCACTGAAGGCCGATCGCAGCCTGTCCGGCGCCACGCTCTCCCCCGCCGCCTGGCCCTCCGACGACTGGTGGACCGGGCTGGGCGATCCCCAGCTGAGCGCACTGATCGCCGAAGCGCTGAAGGACAACCCGAGCCTCAGCGTGGCCGACGCGCGCGCCCGCCAGGCGCAGGCGCAAGCCGGCGCGGCCGATGCCGAGCGCGGCCCCAGCGCGACTGCCGGCGCCAACGTCATCGGTCAGCGTCTGCCGCTGACCGCCGCGCCGCCGGAACTCGGCGGCGGCAAGTTCACCTGGTTCAAGGACGCCCGCGCCAGCTTCAGCTGGGACCTGGATCTGTGGGGCGGCAAGCGCGCCGCGTGGGAAGCCGCCGTCGGCCAGCAGCATGCCGCTGAAATCGAACAGCAGGCCGCGCGCATTGAGCTTTCCACCAACGTCGCGCGCGCCTATGTGCAGCTGTCGTACGCCTATGCGCAGCAGGACGTGGCCAAGGCCGAGCACGATCGCGCCACGACCGCGCGCCAGCTGACCCAACAGCGCGTGTCCGCCGGTCTCGACAATCAGTTGCAGCTCAAGCAGAGCGAAACCGAAGTGGCGAACTCGGACCAGCAGTTGGCTGCGGCCAATCGCGCCATCGACGCGGCGCGTTCGTCGTTGTCGGTGTTGCTCGGCAAGGGTCCGGATCGCGGTCTCGACATTGGCCGCCCGCAGGCACTCAATCCTGCCGCGCTGGCAGTGCCGGCCGACGTGCCGACCGAACTGATCGGCCACCGCGCCGATCTCGTCTCCGCGCGCTGGCGCGTGGAATCGGCGGGCAAGGAGATCAAGGTCGCCAAGACGCAGTTCATGCCCAACGTCAGCCTCAGCGCGATGGCCGGCGTGGCCGCGTTCGGCAGCATCAATCCGCTGCAGTTGCCGGCGCGTTTCTACACCTTTGGCCCGTCGCTGAGCCTGCCGATTTTTGACGGCGGCCGCCTGCGTTCCAACTTGTCCGCCAAGGACGCGCAGTACGACGAGGCTGTAGCCCAGTACAACCAGACGCTGGTGCGTGCGGTGAACGAAGTGGCCGACGGCTACGACGCCGTGCAGTCCGCGCAGGAGCAGGTCGCCGCCCAGCAGCATGCGGTGGATGCCGGCTCGCAGGCCTGGCAGCTCGCCGAGCAGCGCTACAAGGCCGGCGTGGGCAGCTATCTCGAAGCGTTGATCGTGCGCCAGCAGTTGCTGGTCGCGGAGCAGCGTCTCGCCGCCCTGCAGTCGCAGCAGGTCGATCTCTCCGTACAGCTTATCCAGGCCCTCGGCGGCGGTTTCCGTCCGCAGGCGGGCCAGGCCGATGTGGCCGTCCAATCTTCCTCTGAACATTCGCTCTAAAGGCTATCCCCATGTCTAGCCAGAATCCGCTTGCTGCCGAGACCGCAGCCGCCCAACCCCCCAAGAGCCGTCGCGGTTTCCTGTTGAAGGGACTCGTCGCTGTGCTGGTGCTTGCCGCCATCGGCTGGGGCGTGTGGTATTTCGTTGAAGGCCGTTGGTTCGAAGACACCGACGATGCCTACGTCAACGGCAACCTCGTGCAGATCACCCCGCAGGTGACCGGCACCGTCATCACCATCGGCGCCGACGATGGCGACCTGGTGCATGCCGGCGACGTGCTGGTGAAGCTCGATCCGGCCGATGCCGATGTCGCGCTTGAGCAGGCTCGGGCCAATCTTGCCGGCACTGTGCGCAAAGTGCGCGGCCTCTACAGCAACGTGAGCGGTGCCCAGTCCGAAGTGGCTGTGCGCAAAGTCGCGGTGGACAAGGCGCTGCAGGACTACAACCGTCGCCGCGATCTCGCCAAGTCCGGCGCCATCTCGGCCGAAGAGTTGTCGCATGCGATGGATGCACTGACCACCGCGCAGAGTGCCCTCACCACCGCGCAACAACAGCTGCAGACCAACAAGGTGCTGGTGGACGATACCGTCGTCGCCTCGCATCCGGACGTCCAGACGGCTGCCGCCAAAGTGCGCGCCGCTTACCTCGACGATGTGCGTACCTCGCTGCTGGCGCCGGTCGACGGCTACGTGGCCAAGCGCTCCGTGCAGCTCGGCCAGCGCCTGGCGCCGGGCACGCCGCTGATGGCGGTGGTGCCGCTGCATGGCGTGTGGATCGATGCCAACTTCAAGGAAACCCAGCTGGGCAACATGCGCATCGGCCAGCCGGTGGAAATCCGCGCCGACGTGTATGGCGGTTCGGTCTCCTACAAGGGCAAGGTCGAGAGCCTGGGCGTGGGCACCGGCAGTGCGTTCTCGCTGTTGCCTGCGCAAAACGCCACCGGCAACTGGATCAAGATCGTGCAGCGCGTGCCGGTACGCGTGTTCTTCACCGATCCCAAGCAGCTCGAAGAACATCCGCTGCGCATCGGCCTGTCGACCAAGGTGTCGGTGAATCTGCATGACACCAGCGGTCCGTTGCTTGCCAAGCAGGCACCGACGCAGCCGGCATTTACCACCGATGTGTACAAGCAACAGTTGGCCAAGGCCGACGGCATGATCGCGGACATCATCCACGCGAACATGGCGGGTGAAGGTCAGAAGCAGTAAGGACTTGGCGGTGCAAGTGGCTGCGCGCGAGCGCCTCCATGACACGCCGCCATGGCCATTTGATGCGTCATTCCGGCGTAGGCCGGAATCCAGTGACGTCAGCGTCGACATGTGCCGATACCTTCACGCCGTGTCGCATCTGGATCCCGGCCTGCGCCGGGATGACGAGCAGGAACCGAGGCCGCTTCGGAACTTTCGCAGCGCCAATTCTTCAAACCGCAGGTTATCCGTGCGATGAGCCAAAATTTCCAGCCGCGCAACCTCGCGTTGACCACCATCGGTCTCTCGTTGGCCACCTTCATGCAGGTGCTCGACACGACCATCGCGAACGTGTCCTTGCCGACCATCGCCGGCAACCTCGGCGTGAGCGTCAACCAGAGCACCTGGGTGATCACCTCGTTCGCGGTGAGCACGGCCATCGCGTTGCCGTTGACCGGCTTCCTCACGCGCCGCTTCGGCGAGGTGAAGCTGTTCATCTGGTCGACGATGCTGTTTTCGCTCGCCTCCTTCCTGTGCGGCACCGCGCAGAGCATGCCGATGCTGATCCTGTTCCGCGCCATCCAGGGTGCGGTGGCCGGACCGATGTATCCGATCACGCAGAGTCTGCTGATCTCGATCTATCCACCGGCCAAACGAGGCATGGCGCTGGCTTTGCTGGCGATGGTGACGGTGGTCGCGCCCATTGCGGGTCCGATCCTCGGCGGCTGGATTACCGACAACTATTCATGGCCGTGGATTTTCTTCATCAACGTGCCCATCGGCATCTTCGCCAGCATGGTGGTCGCCAACCAGATGAAGGGGCGCGTGGATGTCACCACGCGGCCAAAGATCGACTACGTAGGCTTGATCACCCTGATCATCGGCGTGGGCGCGCTGCAGATCGTGCTGGATAAAGGCAATGACGAAGACTGGTTCAACTCGACCTTCATCATCGTCACGGCGATCGTGTCGGCCATCGCGATTGCCGTCTTCCTGATCTGGGAACTCACCGACGACGAACCGATCGTCAACTTGAAGCTGCTGCGCCATCACAACTTCCGCACGGGCACCATCGCGCTGGTGCTGGCGTATGCGGCGTTCTTTGCAATCGGCCTGCTGATACCGCAGTGGCTGCAGCGCACCGTGGGCTACACCTCCACCTGGGCGGGCTTCGCCGCCGCGCCGCTGGGCATCCTGCCGGTGATGCTGACCTTTATCGTGGGCAAATACGCGGCGCGTACCGATATGCGCCTGCTTGCCTCGTGCGCGTTCCTGATCATGGGCGCCACGTGCTTCATGCGCTCGAACTTCTTCCTGCAGATCGACTTCATGCACGTCGCGGGCGTGCAGTTGTTCCAGGGTCTGGGCGTGGCGCTGTTCTTCATGCCGGTCACGACCATTCTGCTATCGGACCTGCGGCCTAATGAGATTGCGGCTGGCGGCGGCCTGGCTACCTTCCTGCGTACGCTGGGCGCGAGCTTCTCGGCTTCGCTGACAACCTTCCTGTGGGATCACCGCGCGATCGTGCATCACGCGCACCTCACGGAGCACTTCACGCCGTACGACAACTCGGCGCAGACGACGCTGAAGGCGGTGGGTGTGACGGGTCAGGCCAGCAATGGGTTGCTGGAGCAGTTGATCAATCAGCAGGCGTATCAGATCTCATTTAATGAGGTGTTCCATATGCTGGGTTGGGTGTTTATTTGCCTGATCGGCGTGGTGTGGATGGCTCGGCCGCCGTTTGGGGCTAAGGCGGGGCCTGGGGCGGATCATTGATCGCTGAGTGTGATGAAAGGGGTCGCAGTGATGCGGCCCCTTTTCTTATCTTGATCGTCATCCCGGCGCACCCCACAAGAGGGGGCGAGGGCCGGAGGCGCTCTTCAACAGCCGGATGGCTGGTCATCCAGAGCCTCGGTTTCTGGCCGTCGCCTAGTGGCCAGCGTGCCGCCTACGCGGCGGGCGTTTCGATCGGCTGCCGCCGCTCGAGTCACTTTTCTCTTGCTGGCCCAAGAGATCTCACGGGACTAGCTTCGCGTCGAAAGTAACCCAAGAGAGTGGCCTAAAACGCCCGCAGCATCGTGTTGGGATAAGCCCGAACGCTTGAGGCGCGCTGTTGTGGGACAACCTCCGAGGGTACACAGCGGGTACTGCAAAGCGCTGCGCAACGCGCCCGAATCCCTGAGGACTTAAAGCTGGGCCTCGCTGCGCATCGGCTTTAGTCATCCCTTCTTCCGTCTGCCGCGCGGGCTTGTCTGTGGGAGCGCACCCTGTGCGCGACAGCCACGCTGCGGTGTACCGCTCCGTAGGCTTGTCGCGCAGAGGGTGCGCTCCCACAGGGATGGCGCCGGGCGCAGCGCCATCCAGCCGTCCAAACAACAACGGCCCATGCGGGCCGTTGTTGTTTCACTCCATCAAGGATTAAACGCCACACCCACCAGCGCCATCGTTTCGCCGCGGTTGGAGCCTTTGACGCCCGCATTGGAAACATGGCGGATCTGGAAGGTCCAGTGGTCGGCTTGCCAGCCCACGGAGTTGACGAATTCGCCGCCGCTGCTCAGGGCTAGCGTGCGCCCGCCTTGGGCGGCGATTTCCGAGGTCCAGAACAGGTGGTGGTACCAGTCGTCGCCGTTGCCGTAGCGCATGCGCACGCCGCCGCCGAGCAGCCACACGTCATCGGAGACGGCGTTGCCGTACTTCGACACGTTGCGTCCATTGATGAAGCCCAGGGAGGCGGCGGGCGCCCACGAAAATTGGCTGCTTCCGAAGGCGTGTTCGCCCCAGATGCTTTCGATCCACGCCGTATTGGTCCAGTAACTGTCTGAGTAGCTTCGACCGCCGCTGATTTCGATACGGGGGTCGGCGAGGGTTGTAGCGGAAATGCCCATCAGGGCCAGCGCAACCGCACTGCGCAGGAGGGGATGTCGCATGGTCTTTCTTCTTTGACTTTGGGGGGAGGGGATTTGTGCACCGCTAAGTTTAATAACTTATTGGACCGACCGGTATTGGAAATAGGTCGAATCGAGACAACACAGCGTTGCCTGGGCGGCACGAGTGGCCGGCCTCCTTGCCGGTCACGGGATCAGCTTGTCTCAAGCGGCGTGAAGCGCACGCGGAGAACACCGTAAAACTACGGCGATACGAAGGTAGGGGTTGGGCCTCGCGGCCGGTCCTGGTGGCTTAAAGCAGGACGCCATCCACCGGCCGCAGCGGTGGCGGCAGATCGCGCTGGCCCAGCAATTCGCCCAGACCGATTTCGACCGTGCGGCACAGGGCGTCCAGCGCCAGGTCGTTGGGCAGGCGGTCGAAGGGGTTCTCGATCTGGTCACCCAGCGCATCGAGTCCAAAGAAGGTGTACGAGAGCACGCCCACCATCAACGGCGTCACCCAGCCCACGCTGCCGATCAGGCAGAACGGCAGCAGCAGGCAGTACATGTAGACCGTGCGATGCAGCAGCAGGATGTAGGCGAACGGGATGGGCGTGCCCTGGATGCGCTCGCAGCCGCCCAGCACATAGGACAGGCGCGTCACCTGCGCATCGATATTGGCCAACAAGATCGGATCGAGGCGCTGCTCGCGATGCAACTGCGCGTACCCCTGGCTGATCAGGGCCAGCAGCACGTTCGGCGGATTGGGTCGATCGACCAGGGCTGCGGCCTCCGTCCCCGTCAGCCAGCGCGACACCTCCTCGCCCGGCGCGGTGCCGCGCAGATGGTGGCGCAGCGCGTGAGCAAAGGCGATCAGCCGGTGCACCATGCGTTCGCGCTCCGGCGCCGAGAGGCCCTTGGGCAGGCTTACCGTCTGGCGGGCAAGGTTGCGCACCACGATCAGCAGCTCGCCCCAAAGCGTGCGCGCCTCCCACCAGCGCTCGTAGGCCACCGTGTTGCGAAAGCCCAGGAAGATCGCCAGCGTCAGCCCCATCAGGGTCAGCGGGATGGCGCCAAGTTCGATCCCGGTATGCGGCAGATGTTGTTCCAGCAGCACCACCGCGACGGCCAGCAGCACCATGCCCAGCACACGCTTCCAGATCACCGGAATGATCGATCCGCGCAGGGTGAACAGCATCAATCGAAGCGAGCGATGCGGGGGATGGATGACCATGGGAAAGGCGCGGCGGGAGTGTGGAAAAATTTTACCGCGCAGCGCCCGGCTCAGCCGCCCAGGTGTTGATCTTTATTTATTACCCGGGCAATATCCGTCTTCACTTTATACCCGGACAAAACCATGGCTGATCTTGCTTCCTGCATCGCTTTCGATGGCCACCGGCGTATTGCCGCGGGCTCGCTGCCGGACGTCGCCGTAGCGACCAAGCGGGCGGTCGATGCCGGCGTCGAGGGACCGGTGCTGATCTTCGATGAGCGCGACGGTCGCCCGCTGGAACTCGACCTGCGCGGCACGCTTGCCGACGTAGTCGCCCGCCTCCCCGCTTCGTCGCAGGACGACGAACTTGCGCCCCGCGGCCCGGGTCGCCCGAAGCTGGGCGTGGTCGCGCGCGAGGTCACCTTGCTGCCTCGCCATTGGGATTGGCTGGCCAGCCAGCCAGGCGGTGCATCGGCCAGCTTGCGGCGGCTGGTCGAAGAGGCACGTCGCACTCATGTTGAGCGCGATGCGGCGCGTTTGGCGGGTGAAGCGGTCGATCGCTTCATGAGCGCGATGGCAGGTAATCTCCCGGGTTATGAAGAAGCGTCGCGCGCATTCTGGCGAAAGGAGCGCGAGCGTTTCATCCAGGTGACGGATGCATGGCCCGCCGATGTGCGCGAGCATGTGCGGCGTCTGGCCGCGCGTGCATGGCAAGCCAGCGTCGCCGACTGATCTCCCCCTTCCCCATCGCGGAATGATTCGATGTCATCTCTTGCTGCAAGGCAGCCCCTGCTTACCGAAGGACCGATCGCCAAGACCCTGCTGATGTTCGCGTTGCCCATCTTGGGCAGCACGGTGCTGCAGTCGCTCAATGGCTCCGTCAATGCGATGTGGATCGGCCACTACCTGGGCGAGGCCGCGCTCACCGCGGTGAGCAACGCGAACCTGATCCTGTTCCTGCTGCTGGGTGCGGTGTTCGGCCTCAGCATGGCTTGCACCATCCTGATCGGGCAGAGCCTGGGCGCGCGCAACATGCTGGAGGCCAAGCGTGTGGTCGGCACTGGCGTGACGTTCTTCGTCTCGGTCTCGATCATCGTGGCCATCGCCGGCTACTACGGCACGCCGTGGATGCTCAACGCGCTCAATACACCGCTCGACGCGCAGGCGTTCGCGGTGCCGTATCTGCGCATCATCTTCATCGCCGTGCCGTCGATGTACTTTTACGCCTTCCTGATGATGACGCTGCGCGGCGCGGGCGACTCGCGCACGCCGTTCTTCTTCATGGCCTTGTCGGTGGTGATGGATATCGTGCTCAACCCGCTGCTGATCTTTGGCGTGGGGCCGTTTCCGCGCATGGGCATTGCCGGTTCGGCCACCTCCACGCTGATCGCGCAGTCGGTGGCGCTGATAGCGTTGCTGGTCACGCTCTACCGGCGCAAACATTTCCTGCGCCTCACGGGCAGCGAGCTGGGCTATCTCAAGCCCGATATGGAGATCCTGCGTTCGCTGGTGTTCAAGGGCCTGCCGATGGGCCTGCAGATGATCGTGATCTCCAGCTCCGCGATGATCATGATCCACATGGTGAACAACTACGGCTCCAAGACCACCGCCGCGTACGGCGCGGCCACGCAGTTGTGGACTTATGTGCAGATGCCGGCCATGGCGATTGGCGCGGCAGTGTCGTCGATGGCGGCGCAGAATGTGGGTGCGAAACTGTGGGACCGCGTGAGCCGCATCACCAAGGTGGGCGTGCTCTACAACTTCCTGTTGAGCGGCATGCTGATCGCGCTGATCTATCTGTTCAACCACGCCGCGCTTGGCATGTTCCTGCCCAACGATGGTGAGGCGCTGGCGCTCGCGCAACACCTCAACAGCATCGCGGTGTGGTCGTTCATGTTCTTCGGCGTGACCTTCGTGCTGTTCGGCGTGGTGCGCTCCACCGGCGCCGTGGTGCCGCCGCTGGTGATCCTGTTTATTTCGATGTGGTTGTTCCGTCCGCCGTTTGCACTGGCGCTGGCGCCGCGGCTTGGCGCCGATTCGATCTGGTGGAGTTTCCCGCTGGGCTCGCTCGCCTCGATGCTGATGGCGATGGGCTACTACAAGTGGGGCGGCTGGCGTCGCGCCCGCATGCTGGCCACGCCGATCGACAAGGCTGGACTGGAAAAGGCCAGCGACGAGGCTGCCGTGGCCGGCCAGCAGGCGCCCACCACGGGTCAAGGCGTGCCCGCGTCAGCGGAGTAATCCGTCTCACTTGGCGCGTGGATACGCGTCACGTGAACCTGGTTTCACGCTTTGCCATGTGACTGTCATCCGGGCTGCCTAGGGTGGCCCGATGACTCGCATGAACCACTCGCGCCGGCAGTTTCTGCGCGGCATGGTCGATATGGTCGGCGCCGCCACGGCTGCCGAACTGGGTTTGCTCGCCTGGTCCTCGCCCGCCATCGGCGACGAGAAGATGGCGCGCATGGCCACGCCGCAGCTCGCGGCGCCCAAGGTGCCGCTGGTGAACCCGGTGACCCTGGCGCGCTTCGTCGATCCCTTGCCGTTGCCCGCGGTCGCCAAGCCGGTGGGGCAACGGGCGCATCCCGCTTATCCCGGCAAGCAACTGCCGTTCTATCGGATGGAGATGCGCGCGTTCAAGACGCAGCTGCATCGCGATCTGCCACCGACACCGATGTGGGGCTACGCAGGTTCCTTTCCGGGGCCGACCTTGCTCGCCAGGCGAAACGAGCCCTTGTTGATTGAATGGGCCAATGCGCTGCCCGAAAAGCATTTCCTCCCGATCGACCACCATATTCACGGCGCCGAGCGCGACAAGCCGCAGGTGCGCACCGTGACGCACGTGCACGGCGCGCGTGTTCCGCCATCGAGCGACGGTTATCCCGAAGAATGGGTCGTACCCGGTCATTCAAGCGTGTCGCACTATCCCAACGCCCAGGATGGCGCCACGCTCTGGTACCACGATCACGCGATGGGCATCACGCGGCTCAACATTTATGCCGGCCTGCTCGGCGCGTATCTCATCGAAGACGATGCGGAGGCGTCGCTTCAACTCCCCAGTGGCGAATGCGATCTGCCGCTGATCCTGTGCGACCGACTCATCGCGAAGGATGGCCAGCTCTATTATCCCGTTTCCGATGATCCGGACGCGCCATGGGTGTCCGAGTGCAATGGCAACGCCATTCTGTGCAATGGCAAGTTGTATCCCTTCTTCGAGGTGGAGCCGCGCCGCTACCGGTTGCGGCTCGTCAACGCGGCCAACACCCGCTTCTATGAGATGTCATTGTCCGCTGGACTGTCGTTTACGCAGATCGCCAGCGATCAGGGCCTGTTGGCAGCGCCCGTGTCGCGTCAGCGCGTCACGTTGTATCCGGCAGAACGCGCGGATGTCGTGATCGACTTTTCCGGCATGGATGGCAAGCAAGTACAGCTGCGCCAGCAGGCTGAGGCGATCATGGAGTTTCGCGTGCGCGACATGGGGCGCCGCGACACCAGCGTGATGCCGACCACGTTACGCAGCATCGAGCGACTTGCCGCTGCCAGTGCGGTGCGCGATCGCGTGCTGACGTTGGGCGAACAGGACGACGCAGGCGGCAGCGCGATGATGATGATGCTCAACGGCAAGCACTGGTCCGCTCCCATTACGGAAGACCCGCGACAGAACACCACCGAAATCTGGAGCATGGTGAACCTCACCGGCGATGCGCATCCCATGCATCTGCATCTGGTGCGTTTTCAGGTGTTGGAGCGCCGGCCGTTTGATTTGTTCGCGTGGAACGAGAGCAAGACGCTCAAGTACACGGGGCCGGCGATACCGCCTTCGCCTGAGGAGATGGGGTGGAAGGATACGGTGCGTGCGGATCCGGGGATGGTGACGCGGATTATCGCGAGGTTCGAGGGTGAGCCTGGGCGATATGTGTGGCATTGCCATCTGTTGGAGCATGAAGACAACGAGATGATGAGGCCGTTTCAGTTGTTGCCGGGGTGAGTATTGGTTCTTCGCGAGGTCTTGCACTTCTCCCTCTCGCCTTCGGGGAGAGGGCTGGGGTGAGGGGCCAATCTAGCCTCACTCTTTGCTCGTCGTCCTGGCGCAAGACGGGGCCCGATCGCATCGGCTTTTGATTGTCGCGATATCGCGACCTGGCTCGCCTGCCGCGGGCTTCCGTCCTCCTGCCGGAGGCCGGGTCACTTTTCTTTGCTTGCCCACGCACGCGCAGGAGCGCGTGTGAACGGCGAAGCCGGCCCGAAGGGCGGAGGGCAGGATGCCCGGAGTAAAGAAAAG
>NZ_JBFTSI010000010.1:0-59292 GCF_056399945.1 Dyella sp. 01L423
CGAGATCGAAGCCAAAGCGGCGAACATCGAATGTTTGGGTCGAAATATTCGTAACCCGCAGGTGCAAGTCCCGCCCTCACTGGCGGTGATCTGCCAGCTACGCCCAGTGTCATGGAAGGCGGAACGGAATACCTATATCGGGTCGAAAGCGGGCATCTATATATTCTCACTCACCAAACTTTCTCTCGCAGAACGCGTAATCAGGCGACGACATGTCAAGCAGGCAAAAATAGAAAGTCTCAGTTCGCTGACGGTTTTCACCGGCAAACCAGTTCGCCCCGGTCAACTTCCTGCACGCATCGGCAATGAATAGGGACGACGGTGAAAGCTCCACCTGTACCGGATCTACAGGGTAGATAAGGTGGACGCCGACAAACGCGCAATTGGCCTCGGTCACACCAGCTCGCGGCGTCATCCGAAAGATGGCGCTGTATCGCTCGGCAGGCGCGTTGCGGTCCAGATCTTCCGCAAATCTTTGATCGCCCATTGCGAAAGCCATGGAACAAAAACCTACTCCACTCAGCAGCCAAGCCATCCTTAGTGCGCGCACCATCCCTCCCCTAGCCGGCATTCCAGTTTTAGCTGACTTTGAAAATCAAGGCGCCAGGTTCGGGTTGAAAGCGGACATGTCCGGCTTACCCCGCTGACACTTACCACGCAGTTGAGTCAGTCGGCATTGATCGGTGTGTAATCGGCGGCATCCCAGTCGCCGCTGTCTATGTGTGCCGCGATCGCTTCAGCTTTTGCCTTCTGTCTTGGGCTTTTGGCCGTCCGAACCTGCTCGGAAAGAAGCGCCTTGTACGCGACCTTCAGTGCGTCGGAAGGCGCTACCACCACATCAGGTTTTACGCCGACATGTTCCCAGTTGGCCTTTGTCACGGGATTGATCGCTCGCCCCGAAGGCACTCCCGCGACGAACCCATGCACCAGAGCCACCGGGCCGCCCGGATTTGCGCCACCGCCAGTCACCGCGCCAACAAGGGTGGCGCGCTTCTGGGTCTGGAAGTCATAAGCGCATTCCTCGCCGCCCGAGAAGGTGCGTGGTGACGTCAGCACATATACCGGTCCGCTATAGCGGGGACCTACTACCGGAAAGGTCCAGAACTGGTCTGTGGTTCCATCCTTGCGCCAGTAGATGTCGTTCAAGTGCCTACCATCGTTCTCGGCAAAGAAATAACTCAGGAAGAGAGCAACGGTGTGTGGATCTCCTCCAACGTTCTGCCGAAGATCAATGATCAGGCCGCCTGCCCCCGACACCAGCTCCATCGCCGAAGCATATCGTTGAGCGGCAAAGTCGGCCGGCATGAATTCCCGAAGATCGATGTAGCCGATATTGCCTGGCAAGCGCCTGACGTTCGCAATACCGGCGGCGCCCTTATCGACCCAAGCCCTCTCGTCGTCAAGCTCAGCTTGCGTTGCTTTCGTCTGCGGTCCATCGTCAGGCGGAGCCTGGAATGAAGGGTCATAAGTGACCCTGAGATGGCGATCGTTGCCCAGTGACCTCAGATCTTTCGCCAAGTGATCGGCAAACGCCTTCGCGGTGATATCGCCATCGTAGTTACCTGCGCGCAGCTTCTCTTTGAGCCCGCTGGAAACGCTTGCCGCGACATCGGGGTACACATAGTTCGCCGATAGCTTCTCAGCGAGACTGCCTATGACTGCCTGCCGTATCGCGGGCGAGACTTTGGTGTCTGGCAGTGGGGTCTGGGCGATCGCAGACATCATGAAAACGGACGCTATCGCGAGCGCCACCGTATGCTTGATCACAAAGCTCCCCTGTTTGTCCCTCTACGCCGAATGCTACAAGAATCAAACCTGTTCGATATAAGTGTCCGCGTCGGGTCGAAGGCGGACACTAAAACCCTACCCCCGCCGCCCTATCACAGCCAAGTACCCACCCCAGAAGCCAAAGCCCATCCCCGTCATGCCGGATCGGAACACCTGGTCCGGGCGATCCTGGGACACGGAAGCGAAAAGCACGCCCAAAAGCACAAATAGACTGTGGATCGCGATGGACTTGTGTGCCGCCCAGCGGACCTTCTCATGCGTGGCGACGGGCCTTTCACCTATGCCGAGCCAATCGCGCCACTGATCGCCCCAGTCACCAGCGGTCAGCGCAAATCCCATCGTTCGATGCGGTGACAGTGAAAGAAGAAAGAATGCGGCGCCAAAGGCATAGAAGCCATTCACCACGCGTGGATTGAGACCGAACGCATAGGCCACGAGGGTGCCAGCGACCAAGCCTGTTCCGATGGCGAGTAGCGGTACAACATTCATCTGCACTATCCCTATGCGTTTCGTTGGTAAGCGAGCACGCAGATCCCCAGGCCTTCAGCGTCGACCATCCACGGTCGGCAGATCCCATGCGCCCAGCCTGTCCGTCAGTTGAATCAACCAATCGTGGGATTCTTCTGGAAGCTTTTGATGGCCAAATAGTAGGCAAAAAGCACAGCGGCACCCTTGAAGGCCGTGAGCGACCAGAACAAGAACGGCGAGTCAGCCTCGAGAACCGTCAGCGTTCCACCGGCGCGGGATGTCTGGGAAGATCTTCCGACGCCTATCTCTACGAGTAGCGATCCCAGAAATCCAGTGGCGAACATGCAGGCAGCGATGGCGTAAGCCACTCTAGACGCATCCTTCAACTTCGCCATGACGGGTGGACGTATGGAGTCGGCATAGCGAGCGACAACCAGCGACACGCATATCGTGCCGAACACCAGCGCACCGCCGGAGGCTACGAAGACGATGGTCAGTTTGGCCAATGTTGGCAAGACACGTTCCATATGCGGCCCTCCGGTAAACACGATCGGCTTCGGTTCGGAAGCGGGCGTGCTTCGTCATCGAATGAATTGGACTTCAGCTCATCGTCAAAGGAGCCCAGTCGCCTGGGCCCGATTCAGACTCACTGGACGCGGCGCATCGTCGCGACTTGCCCGCCATCTTTCAGAATCGTCAGCTCTTCCCCCGGCTTCAGAGACACCACGCCACTCCAGGAGCGCGTCGCCAGGTTGGCGGTCGACATGCCGGGAGCTGACTGGATCGGATGGGAGGTGTCCAGGCGCCTGGTTTCAACGGACACCAGGAATGAACCACCCTGGTGACCTACTCGTTCGATCGAGAACTCGACGTCCAACGCGTTCGAGGCGTCAATCTGGCGACTGTCAAACGAGGAGGAAGGAATATGGTGGACGCCGACGCGGGAGCCGGGGCCGCAGATGGCGGGACTCGCGATGAGGTCGGCCTCGGTCCTGCCGTCCTGTACCACCTTCAGTTCGAACCTGGCAATCGCCGCTTCGGCATTGCAAGCGGGCACCTCGAAAGTCGCCGCGGGCCCTGCAGGCGCGGGGGCAGTGGTGTCACTGGCGTACGTGCTGGTGCAAACCATCAGGGCACCAAGAAAAGCAACGGTCTTGAGCTGATACATAGGAAATCCTTGTCAAATGTAGGGCATGGTTATGGCGCTTGCCGCGTTGAACATGACTGCGAAAGCCGACCTGCATTTACCCCGCTAGCGGTTTAGCTTGGCGGTCGATCGTCCCCGCCGAGAAACCATTTCCGGTACCAGCTGGGAATGCTTCGGACCTTGGCCCCGCCACGCAGACGCGAGGACCAGACGATCCATATCAACAGAATCCCGGATGCAAGACGAAAGCCGAGAAAGATAAACGCGCTGATCCTATCGATATTTCGAGAGTGAAATGAGATCAGGACACCGAGGACGGTGCAGAACGCGATAAACCCGAGGAGTCCGCTCAGGTTGAACTGGTTACGTCCCGGGCGATGGTCATTCACTACACCCTCCTTGTGTGCGAAAGCTTGCCATAGGTTGCCACGCCACCGACGCCGTGTCCGCCTTGGTTCTGATAAGCGGCCGTCAGGCCCGAAGCGGGACTCCAGACTATGGCGTAGGAAACGGACGATATCCTCGCCATTGCCTGCAGGGCGCTTTTCGCTCAGTGCTCGATGGAGCGCGATGCGATGGCTAACCGCTCGGTATCACTTACCCATCCAAAGTTGTCGCCCTCGCTATACATGACGCGTACGGTAGCCTCGTGGTCAGCCTGGTCATAAGCCGCGCAGGCGTCCTGCAGAAGAACACAGGCATAGCCCAGGTCGACAGCCTGGCGCAGCGTCGAGGCGACGCAGCATTGCGTGGTATAGCCCATGAGCAGCAGCGTATCGATGCCACGCACGCGCAACACGGTATCCAACGTCGTTTGGTGGAAGGCGCTGAAGCCCGCCTTGTCGATCACGGGCTCCCGATCCGCGGGACGTAAGTCGGCAATGATCTCCGTCCCTCGCTCGCCCTTCACCAGGAAGCGTCCCAGCGGCCCTGGCGAACCGATGGCCAGGTCGTTCTGACGGCGGAACTGATTGAGGTCGGACAGATCGGGCGCGTAGCACTCGCGGGTAAAGAACACGAGCATGCCGGCGTCTCGCGCCGCGGACAGGGCTCTTTGTGCAGCCGGTATCGCCGCCACCAGTGGCTCGATGGGCAAGCCCAGTGAACCCGCGCGGCCCTCTGGCAAGACGAAATCCGCTTGGAAATCGATGCAGCCCAGCGCGGTGCGCTCGGTATCCAGTTCGATCGAGCGTCCACGCTCGCAGGCAAGCTTGATCTTGGCCAACGGGCACCTCCGAATGGCGTGTCGATGCGAGGCGAGGGCGTCTGGCCGTCCAGACGCCCCTCGTTGCTTACTTGCGGGGCGCGATGATTTCGCTGAGGTAATCGGGCTTGCCTTCGATGCGCACGAGGTGCGGGTATTGCAAGCCGTCGTGGTAGTCGAGGGCGACGTTGCGGTAGTCGCCCTGGTATTTCAGCAGCAGCTGGATCGGTGTCTTGCTGCCCTTCGCGGCGGTGATGGCGTCTTTCAGCAGGTCCTTTGAATAGTCCTGCCCGTTCACGGCCACGACGGTGGCGCCGGTGCTCACACCGGCCTTGAAGGCGGGGCCGTTCCAGCGCACGTCGTTGACCTCGCCCTTGTCGTTGATGGTGAGGCCGATGGACCAGGCGAAGTTGTAGAGGTGGCGCGAGGGCTGCGAGCGGCTGTTGTATTGCGCCTCGTAATCGCTTTCCTTGTCGGTATAGACAAGCTTCCATCCGGAGGCCGCCAGGCCGTCCTGCAGCGGCGGATTGAGCGTGTCCACGTGCGCGCGCAGGAAGGTCGCCCAGTCGTACGGCGCCACGCCATTGAGCGCGGCGACCACGTCGTCGAAAGTATAGGTCTTGGTGACGTAGCTGCCGTTGTCGACGCCGAAGAAGGCGCGGGCAAAATCGTCCAGCGATTTGTGATCCTGCGTGAGGGCGCGCAGCTTGGCGTCCACTTCCAGCCACATCATCTGGCCGCCGCTGTAGTACTCCTCGCTCATCTGCCAGCTGCGGAACGGTAGGCCGGAGCGACGCGCGGCGGTGGGGTCGTTGGTGGTGTCTTCCAGCGTGCGCCACTGGAAACCGACGCGGTTGCGTTCGTAGTTGGCGGCCGTCATGGCCAGCGCATCGCGGAATTGCTGCGCCGACCACATGCCCGAACGCGCGGTCAGCACGTAGCCCCAGTATTGGGTCTGCCCTTCGTAAACCCACAGCAGCGAGTCGCCCATGGGCACGTTGAAGTTCGGCGTCCACAGATCGTCCGGTCGGCGGAACTTGCCGTTCCACGAATGCGCGTATTCGTGCGCGAGCAGGTCGCGATCGGGCGCGGCATCGTTCCATGCAGTGAAGTAGTCAGCGTCGAGGCCGTCTTCGCTGGACTGGTGATGTTCCGTGCCGTTGCCACCGAGCGTGTCCGACAGCGAGAACAGGAAGTCGTAGTGGTCGTAGTGATGCGAACCAAACAGCTTCAGCGCCTGGGTGACCAGCGCGCGGTGCACCTTCACTTGTTCCGGCGACATTTCCAGGTATTTCGGCGCGTCCGCAAACACGTCCAAGTACACCGGCGCATCACCGGCCTGGGTGAGGTCGACGCGCTTGAAGTACTTGCCCGCATAGATCGGCGAATCGACCAGGTTGTTGAAGGTCACCGGCTTGAAGGTGACGGTATCACCGGACTTCGACGCGGTTTCCAGCGCCGTGCCCAGCTGCCATCCCTTGGGCAGCGTCACGCTGGGCGCATAGGTGATGCCGCGCGTGTAATAGCCGGCCGGATAGAGCGATACCTTGCTCCATTCCATGTCCATCATGCGGTCGGTGATCTCGAAACCTTCGCTGTCGGTACGGCCGGAGAGATACTGGAAATCCACATCGAGCGAGGACACACCCTCGGGCACATCAAGATGGAAAGCGTAGACGTTGTACTTGTCGCGCTTCCACATGATCGGCTTGCCGTTGGCGCTGAGCTTGAGGCCGGCGAGCATGTTGATCGGACCGGTCGGCGAGTGGTCGCCGGGAATCCATTGCGGATACAGCAGCGTCAACGCACCGGCTTTCACCGGCATGCTTTCGTGCACGCGGAAGATGCCTTGCGTGGTGTCGCTCGCATCCACGTGCAGCGTCACCGTGCCTGGATACTTGCTGTCCTGCGGCGCGGGCACGTCGTCGGTACGCGTCTGCTCGGCCACCGCGACGCTCGCGCCCAGCGCGCATGCCACGGCCAGAGCAAGCCGCGAAAACCTGCGACGCATAGCAGCCGCAGACGCGGCGGAAGGGGCGCGAGACATGAAAGGCTCCGGTGGGTGGTTGGAAGATGGCGCAACTTAGCACCACCCGCTTGCCGCTTCGCCAGCGCCATGCGTTGGCTCGACTTCATCGTGGCGATGATCTAACGGCCGGTCCCGGCCGGCGGATGACTTCAACGCCGGGGGCTGGGTTCGTCGGCAGGGTTCCAGGCATGCGCGCCGAACTGCGCATTCGCCCCCTCCTTAGTGCACGGGTCTCCGATCCGCACCCGGCTCAAAGGGCTTAATGAGATCGCCTGCCCAATCGCCCGGAAATTGGCTAATAAATAACCACCATAGTCATTCAAAATTCATTGAACGAAAGCTATGCGTCAGCTATAGACCGACATTCGGTCGGAGCCGCCCATACGCTGCCGTCTGTTTCTGTAAGTTAGTCGACAGCAAATGGCTTGGAAGGCGCATTTACATGTTCTCGTTCAGCTAAGTGCCATCGAAGCAGCTGCCCAAGCATTTGTTTTTCCTGAAACTTACACATAGCTGACAAAAAACGTTGACTTTTTGTGATCCAGTTGTCTAAGTTCGATGAAGGGCGGCAGGGGGGACCTGCGATTTTGAGCTCGGTTCAGAGGCTGACGGAACTGTCTTCAAGACAGTGCCGCGGGGACCTGCACGCCTAAGCAAAGCCAGGACGACGCCTGGCTTGCCACCTTCTTCGATCACGTCGTTAGGGGAGTCAAAACGTGAAGCATTTTGGAAACAGCAAGCTGGCCACCGCTATCCGGCTGGGCCTGGCCGTAGGTGCCCTGGCCGCCGCAGGTAGCGCATTCGCGCAGGACACCGGCAGCAACAACGCCACGCCGGATTCGGCCAAGAAGCTCGAAACCATCACGGTCACCGGTTCGCGCATCCGCAGCGTGGACGTGGAAACCGCACAGCCCGTCATCACCATGACGCAGGCCGACATCCAGAAGACCGGCCTTACCAGCGTCGGCGACATCCTGCAAAACCTCACCATCACCGGCCAGCCGACCTTCTCCAAGGCCGCCGTGCTGACCAGCAACACCGAGGAAGGCGGCCAGTACGTCAACCTGTACAACCTCGGCGAAAACCGCACGCTGGTGCTGGTGAACGGCAAGCGCTGGATGACCAGCCTCAATGGCTACACCGACGTGTCCACCATCCCGGTGGCGCTGATCGATCGCATCGAAATCCTCAAGGACGGCGCCTCTTCGATCTACGGCTCCGACGCTATCGCCGGCGTGGTCAACATCATTCTCAAGGATCGCTTCAACGGCGCTGCCGTGAGCGGTTCGGTCGGCCAGAATGAAGGCGGAAACAACGACGGCACGCAGCAGGCTTACTCGTTCACCGTGGGAAACACCACGGACAAGTCTTCGATCGTGTTTGCCGCGACTTACAACAAGACCAGCGCCATCTGGGCGAAGGATCGTGACTTCACCAAGTACACCTATGGCGATTTCGACCGTACGGCCGGCTACAGCGGCACGGGCCCGTGGGGTCGCTTCACCTTCGAAGGCAACAACTACGTCCTCAATCACACCGGTGATCCGAACCATATCGGCACGGGCGCGGACGCGACTCAGCTGGGCAATTATCACTTCAACGCGGACCCGGCCCTCGCCGTACAGCCGAACGACTACTTCAACGCCACCAACCAGATGATGGAGCAGCTGCCGACCGAGCTGAAGTCCATCTTCACCGAAGGCAGCTACAACGTTTCGGACAACGTGACGTTCAAGGCGACCGGCATGTACGCCGAGCGCAACTCGTCGACCCAGGTCGCCGGTTATCCGCTCACCAGCACCAGCCAGCCGAACTTCCCGGTGTACCTGAGTGCACAGAGTTACTACAACCCGATTTCGCGCGTCTACCCGGCTCCCGGCCCGGGCGAGGAAGAGTACCGCGACCTGTCGTTCTCACGCCGCATCACCGAGCTGCCGCGCGTCAGCAGCGAAAGCGCCAAGTCGCTGCATTTCGATGCCGGCTTTGAAGGCAGCTTCGACTTCCTCAACCATTCGTGGAACTGGGACGCTGGCTTCGGCTACAACAAGTACGACGTCGACACCACCAATACCGGCAACATCAACCTGCTGAACCTGCAGCAGGCATTGGGTCCGTCGTTCCTCAATGCCAGCGGCGTCGTGCAGTGCGGTACCGCCGCCAACCCGATCGCCCTCAACCAGTGCACGCCGTTCAACATCCTCGGCGGCCCGAGCGCCAGCAACAAGGAAGTGCTGAACTACATCATGGCGCGCGAGCACGCCACGGATCAGAGCATCAACAAGGACTTCACCGCCAACATCACGGGCGGCTTGTTCGAACTGCCGGGCGGCACCTTCAGCGTGGCAGCCGGCATCGAACATCGCGGCGTCAGCGGTTACGACGAGCCTGACGAAATGGCCAGCGCCGGTTACACCACCGACCTTGCCGCCGGCCCGACCAATGGTTCGTACAACACCAACGAAGCCTACCTCGAGCTCAATGCGCCGCTGCTGAAGGATCTGCCGGGCGCCAAGTCGCTCGCGTTGGATGTGGCCAGCCGCTACTCGCACTACAGCAACTTCGGCAGCACGGTAAACAACAAGTACAGCTTCACCTGGTCGCCGTTTGACGACCTGATGGTGCGCGGCACGTTCGCCAAGGGCTTCCGTGCGCCGACGCTGGGCGACCTGTTCGGCGGCGGTTCGCAGACCTTCGATCAGTACACCGATCCCTGCGACGTCAACTTCGGCAGCCTCAGCAACCCGTCCGTGGCCAAGAACTGCGCGGCCGCCGGCCTGTCGCCGACCAACTTCCATCAGTTGGATACGGCTGGCAATCCGGTCAAGGGTCCGAACCAGCAGGGCACCACGCCGTTCGTTGCCGGCGCCGGCAACCAGTTCCTGCAGCCGGAACACAGCACCACCCGTACGCTCGGCCTCGTGTACAGCCCGCACTATGTGGACGGCCTGGACATGACGCTGGACTACTACGACATCAAGATCACCAACGTCATCACGCCGATCGATGCCAACTTCGTGCTGGACCAGTGCTATCAGTACTCGGTGCAGGAGTTCTGCTCGGCCTTCCAGCGTGATGCGAACGGCCAGGTGATCAACCTCAATCGCGGCAACGCCAACCTGGGCTGGATCGAAACCAGTGGCTACAACATGGGCGTCAACTATCGCCTGCCCGCGTTCTCGTTCGGCAAGTTCGTGTTCAACATGAACGTGAATTACCTCGACGACTGGAACCAGGTGAGCGCCACCAATGCACCGGTGATCAACTACGCCGGCCAGTACGGCTACAACCACTGGCGCGCCAACCTGGGCCTGGACTGGAACCTGGGCAACTGGGGCGCTACCTGGGGCATCCGCTACTACGGCGCGTTCCTCGACCAGTGCTTCAGCGACACGATCCACTGCAACAAGCCCAACTACACCAGCGTGAACTGGGGCTACGGCACCGGCGCGGACCGCATGGGCGCCACGGTGTTCAACGATGCGCAGGTCCGTTACACCCTGCCGTGGAAGGGCACGATCGCGTTCGGTATGCGTGACATCTTCGACAAGCACGCGCCGAACACCGTCAACGCCTACGTGCTGGGCTTCAACTCCTCCGGCTCGGTCGATCCGACGCTGGACCTGGGTCGCTACATCTACCTGCAGTACAACCAGACGTTCTAAGCAACACCTCAACCTGTAACACTCCCCGCAACACGTTGCCGGGGCTCCGCAAGGGGCTCCGGCCTTTTTTTGTGGGGTGCGAGCGGCGTCCCCTCCTCTGTAGGAGCTCACTTGTGCGCGCCCGCGGCGCGTGGCCGTACCGCTCCGTCGGCTGGTCGCGCACAAGTGCGCTCCTACAACAAGCAGCCGCCGGGCAAAGCCGTGGTGGTTCGACGCTTGATGTGGCTCTGGCCCTGGGGGACCTTCTCTTTGGTGACTTTCTCTCGGGCAAGCAAGAGAAAGTGACCCGGGCCGCGGCAGCGGCACGGAAGCCCGCGGCAGGCGAGCCAGATCGCGATAGCGCGACAACCGGATACCGAGGCTCTGGATCCCGGACTGCTCCGGGATGACGATCAAAAGTCGACCCTCGCGGGGATGACGCGCCTAACAAGCCAGAAAAGGTGACGCCGCCTCAAGCCCGCGGCCGCGTCTCCGGCATCGTCATCAACACCGGCAACACCGCCAAGGCGATCACCGCAATCATCACCCCAGGCACCGCCGCCCACCCCGTCATCTTGACCAGCAGCTCGGCCAGAAACGGCGTCACGCCACCAAAGATCGCCGTGGCCATGGTGACGCCCAGCGCTAGACCGCTCAGGCGCCCCTCACCCGGAAATTGCTCTGCGGTCGCCGATGCAGCCACGGCACTCACGCCACCGGCAACGCAGGCGAGCACCACCGCCGCAAACACCACGTGCCACAGCGAACCATGCGCCATCAACGCGAACATCGCCGAAGGCAGCGCCGCGCAGAGCAAGGCGAGCACGACCAACACCGGCTTGCGGCCAAGGCGATCGGAAAGCGATCCGGCCCAGGGCGTGACAAGGATGACGGCGACCGCCGCGATGGTCGACAGCGCGAGCGAGGTGCTCTCGCCTATCGCACCGGTCGAACTCAGAAAAGTAGGCACATAGGTGATGCCCACGTAGTAAGTGATGGAACCTAGCGCCGAGATTGCAAATGTCCTGGCAATGGCGGGACGGTGATGGGCCAGCGTGTCGCGCACCGGCGATACCGGCACGGTGCCGCGCGCTTTCTGCCGCTCGAAATCGGGCGATTCCTGCATGGCTGAGCGTGCGACCCAGATGCTCGCCGCCAGCGCCGCGCCGATGAAGAAAGGAATACGCCAACCCCATGCATCGAGATTCTGGCGACTCATCAAGCCCACGGTGAGCGCGGCCACACCTACGGCAAGCAAGGCCCCGATTTCGCTCGCCGCGGAAGCCAGCGATGTGATCAGCCCACGGTGATGCTTGTCCGCGCCCTCGAGCAGATACGCGACCACACCCGTGTACTCGCCGCCTACCGAGAACGCCATCAGACAGCGCAACAGCAGCAACAAGTACCCGGCTGCCATGCCGATGCGCTGGAAGTCCGGCAACAACGCCGTGACCAGCATCGCCACCGTCATCAGCGCCATCGACAGCAGCAGCGTATGGCGTCGTCCCAGTTTGTCGCCAATGATGCCGAACACCAGCGCACCCAACGGCCGCATCGCATAGGCGATGGCGAAACCCGCCAGCGTCGCCAGCAGTGAATTGCCACCGCCGCCGAAGAACACACGCGACAACACCGTGGCGAAATACAGATAAAGCGTGAAGTCGTACCACTCCACGATGGTCGATAGCGCGGCAATCACCATCGATGCGCGTGTCATCGATGGTCCGCCCTGCCCGGCGCGTTTCATGGCCGCTCTCTGAAGCATCGTCACGTCCCATGCGGCGCTTGCGCGGCCGTCTCCCAGGTTTCATCGATCATGCGGCCTTCACATGCTTGGTCGAGGCCGGCGTGCCCTCAAACGATAGCAGCAAGCGATTTGGCCGCGCCGACCGTGGCATTTGGAAAAGGCCATGCAGATCGGAAAGCAGCCCGGACGCCTTCGGAGGAGCATTTCCCCCATGCACTGAACCACTCTGCATGAAGACATCCACTCATACTCTCCGGAGGCACGTCATGAACACCAAGGCACTGATCACGGGTATCGTTTTGGCCACCTCGCTGGCCCTGCCGTTCGCCAGCATGGCGCAGGAAGGCGGCCCGGTGGTCGACATCGGCTATCGCCACGGCAATCTGCGCAACGCCCAGCAGAACATCGTGCAGGCCTGGCAGCTCGTCAGCGACGCACAGATCGACAACGACGATCGCCTCGGCGGCCACGCCGCCCGCGCCAAGGCGCTGCTGACCCAGGCCGACGAAGAGCTGCGTCTGGCCGCCGATGCGGCCAATCGCAACCACTGGTAAGCCCATGCGTCGCACCAAGCAGAACGCCCGCCTTCATGGCGGGCGCTTCGCATAGGAGGCTTCGCCGCCTGCTTTGAACTCAGGCGAGTCGACGCTGTTGCGCAACCTCGCGTGGCGAGGATGGCGCGAACAAACCATTTGCCTCGCCCACCGAAAGCATGTGATCGCTCATGGTGTCATAGCGACCTTCGACCAGCGCTTCCTGCGCGATGCGGGCCAGATGCGCGAGCACCGCCTGCATGGTGCCGCAGCCCAGGCTGATGCGACGCACACCCAAGCCTCGCAAGGTCGCTGCGTCGGGTGCCCCCGGGTAACCCGCATAGACATTCAGCGGTACCGGCAGCAGCGCGGCTAGCCGGCGGATTTCGCCGGCGTCGGCGAGCCCGGGAACGAAGATGCCGTTCGCGCCAGCCTGCACATACGCCAGCGCCCGCTTGAGCGTTTCCTCGAAGCGCGCCTCGCCCGACAACTCCTTGGCCAGATAGGTATCGGTGCGTGCGTTGATGAACAGCCCGACGCCGCGATGCTCGGCCACGGCACGGATGCAGGCGATGCGCTGTACCAGCAGGCGCGAGTCGGCGAGCTGGCCCGTCGCCGGATCCTTGCCGTCCTCGATATTGATGCCGACCACGCCCAGTTGCAGCAAGGCGCCGACCAGGCCGCCGGTTTCTTCGGCGTCGACCCCGTAACCGCGCTCGATATCGACGCTCAACGGCACCGAGATCGCCTCGGCAATGCGGCGGCACGCGCCAAGCAGTTCGTCCAACGGCATCTGCTCGCCATCGGGATAGCCCAGCGCCCACGCCATCGCGGCGCTGCTGGTGGCGACGGCCTTGGCGCCGGCGTTTTCTATGACGCGTGCGCTTGCAACGTCCCAGGCGTTGGGCAACATCAGCGGTTCGGCGCCGGCGTGCAGCTGGTGGAAGGCCTGGGCTAGGGTTGTCTGATCGTGATTCATCGTGATGACCTGGGGAAGCCCGCCATCGGGCCTGACTAGGAGACCATTCGCCGCGCAGGCCCGCTGTCAGAATCTTTAGCTACCGACCCTTGGCACAGGAAGGGGGCGCGGCGCCTTGTTATGCTCCCTCTACCTCCGGACAAGTGCTGCCGGCCCGATCATGTCGAGTTTCTCCAGCCAGGTTCTGCTGTCGACGGAAACGTTGACGCTGCGCGACGTGCACTGCAGCGGCACCTGCCGCCATCGCAGCGCGGAAGAATGTGCCGCCTCGACCCAGCTGGTGTTTCCCTATCGCGGGCTCTATCTGCGTCATGTGGCCTCCGACCAGACGGTGGCCGATGCCAATCACGTGTTGTTCTTCAACGCGCAGCAGGGGTATCAGGTGAGTCATCCGCTGGACGGCGGCGATGCCTGTCTTTCGTTGGCCATCGCCCCCGCGTTGCTGGCCGAGCTGGCGCCCAGGGCATTGGTCCACACGGGCGAAGGCACCGTTTTCCGCGCGCAGTCGCAACGCATCGATGCACGTGCGCAAGCGTTGGTGGCGCTACTGCGCCACAGCCTCGACCACGGCGGCATCGAACCGCTGGAAGCCGAAGCGCTCACGCTCACGCTGGTGTGCCGAAGCCTGGGCCCGCGCACATCGCGCACGCCAACCTCGACGCATGCGCGGCGGCGTCTGGCTGATCGCGTGAAGATGCTGCTGGCCAGCGATTTGTCGCGCCGCTGGACACTGGCCGAGATCGGTGGGGAGATCGGCAGTTCGCCCGTCTATCTCACCCAGGTGTTCAAACAGGTGGAGGGCGTGCCGTTGTATCGCTACCAGTTGCAGTTGCGACTGGCGCGCGCGCTCGATCTGCTGGGCAAGGTGGAGGATCTTTCCGCGCTCGCGGCGGAGCTGGGTTTCTCCAGCCACAGCCATTTCACCAACGCATTCCGCCAGGCCTACGGCCGCTCGCCTAACGCGTTCCGCCAGGCCGCGCGCCCCGCCTGACGATCACTCGCCTGGATGTGCGTGTACGTGCACGCCGAGCGCGTAGCCCGACACCAGCCCGGCCGCCAGCGCAACGAGGGTCATCATCCATACGAGCGGATCCATCGCCATCATGCCGAGTTTCCAATCGGCTGAATACGCCATGCTCAGCAGCGTGGCCAAGGCGAACACGGCGCCGCTCACGCGTGCCCAGGCACGCATCGCTCGTTCGTTGTATGCAGCGCAGGGACGGCTGTTGGCTTCGATGAATTGCATGGGGAAATGTCAGCGCGAATCGGGTCCTGTGCAGCTTAGGAAGCTCGCGTAGCCATCAACATAGGACGAATCCGAAATTGGCTCCCTCGAGGTTTTTCGCTGTCGACGGCTAAAGAATTCGACAGCGGCTGCTGGCACGCGCGTGGTCTCCTGAACCTGCCCACCGTTGGGTGACATCCGGAGACCTGCCATGAGTGAGAAGACCTGCGCCGCCTGCGACTACCCGCTGGACGACAACGCCATCAAAGTGACCGTCGGCCATCGCACCGTGGAAGTGTGTTGCGAAGAATGCGCGGAGAAACTGCGCGAGGCCCAATCCCGCGCGACCGGCTAATGGCTGATCACGCGCATCCACGGCGATGCACGTGTGAGTTGCCTGCCGCGTGCCCGGCATCCGCGAATCGGGTTGCCGGGCACGCGGCAGGCGCTTGAAGAATCCTGCGGAAAACGCAGTTATTTGCGTTTAAACCAAAACCTCGACGGCTGGCACTCACGGCGCAAACACAAATGAAAGTGATTCTCAGTTACTTCCAGCTGAGGATCGTCTCGCCGCCGAGGGAACCCCATGCCACACGTACAGGATCGCTGTTCTTCCCATCTTGCGCGCCCGCTCCGGCGCCAGCATTTAAGCCATGGTGTCCATATCGCCCTGCTGATGAGCGCCAGCCTGCTCGCCTCCACGGCAGGGGCGCAGGATGCCGCCGTGACGCTCACGCCCGTCTCGGTGCATGGCGTGTACGACCAGAGCGACCGCACGAGTAACCCGGATCTCGCGCCATCGCTGGGCAAGACCGGCACCAAACTCGAGGACCTGCCGGCCAGCGTGCAGGTGATTCCGCGCGCCCTGATGGCCGAGCAAGGCGCCACCATGCTGCGCGACGTGGTCGCGAACGCCAGCGGCATCAATGCCGGCGGTCAGGATTCCAAGGGCTACTTCGATCACTTCCTGATACGCGGCCTCAACGCGCAGATCTACAGCGATGGTTTCTCCGATGGCGATCAGCTCAGTGGGCTGTCGCATTCGCTCAACGGCGTGGAGCGGGTAGAGATCCTCGAAGGTCCGGGCTCGGCGTTGTTCGGCAGCGGCCCGCCGGGTGGCACCATCAACATCGTGCACTACGCGCCTGCCGCCACTTTCCACTACGGCGGCAGCCTGCAGTACGGCTCATTCGGCTCGATCACCAACAGCGACTACGTCACCGGCCCCACCGGCGTGAACGGTCTGGACTATCGCGTCGACGCCACCTTCTCCCATGTGGACGGCTTCCGCGACCTGCACAGCCACGACTACGAGGTGCGTCCCGCCTTGCGCTGGCTGTGGAGCGATCACATCACCGACTTTGCGCTGGATGCGCGCAATATCCATGAAACGCCCGACTCGTACGGCATCATTTATTTCGACGGCCAGCCGCTGCGGCATGTGTCGATCAATGCGCTGTATTCCTCGCCGTTCACCAGCGCGCATTCGGACTTCGTGCGGCCGACGCTGTCCGACCAGTGGGCGGTGAGCGATGTGCTGACGATCAACAATCGCCTTTCCTATCTGCACCGCACGCTGGATGCCGTAGTCAACGGCGATAGCTCCAGCACCAAGGTGACCAATGGCGAGGTCGTGAATCGCCAGCTGCGCCAGCAGGACGATGACAACGACAGCGTCGACTATCAGTTTGAACCGATCTGGCGATTCGCCACTGGCGATGTGCGCCACACCTTGCTCACCGGTTTCGAATATCAGAATCAGCGCCTGTCGACCGAGCGCAGCACGGCCGACCTGCCCAATATCGTCGATGCGTTTGCGCCGGTGCCGCCGGAAACCTCGCTGGCCGACGTGACGTTCAAATGCGATGCCAAGCACTCCTGCGATGACGACCGTCTGCGTGCGAACTACTACGGCATCTACGCCACCGACCAGGTCGATGTCACCGATGCGTTCAAAGTGCGCGCCGGCGTGCGCCAGGACTGGTGGGATACCTCGCTGACGCCGCGCATCACCGTGCCGGGCCGCTCTGGCACGGACGGCAAGCCGCTGCTGGCCGGCGTGGAAGACTCCCGCAACGACGCGCCGCTGAGCTGGAATATCGGCGCGCTCTACAAGCTGTTCTCGTGGATGTCGCCTTATGTCGGCGTGTCGCGCAGCCACCTCGCCAACTTCAATTCCGAGAACACGCAGAACGGCGTCGGCGCGCCGGAATCCGCGCTGCAATACGAAGCCGGCATCAAGTTCGCCTGGCTCGAAGACCGGATCGTGCTCAACACCGCCGCGTTCGACGTGACGCGCGACCACGTCGCGGCCGCCACGACGATCAATGGCATCGAAGCGGTGGTGTTCGACAGTCAGAAGACGCGTGGCACGGAAGCTTCCATCGATACCGCCCTCACCGACCAGTGGCATCTGCTCGCCAATGTCACCAGCCAGGACGCCACCATCACGGACAATCCGCAGGGCATCACCTCGGTGGGACATCGTCCGCAAGGTGCACCCAATTTTCTCGGCAACCTGTGGACCACCTATCGCTTCCCCATCGCGGGCATTCCCGGCTTCCGCATCGGCGGCGGCGTGAACTACCAGGACAAGAGCTATAGCGATATCACCAACACCAACAGCATCCCGTCCTCCGTGGTGTGGAACGGATTGCTCGGGTATCAGGCGTCGGTGTGGGGCGTGGACGTGAATCTGCGCAACCTCACCAACCGCCGTTATTTCGTGGCGGCCAACGGCGCCGGTGCACTTGTCGGCGAACCGCGTAGCGCGTTCGTGAGCGTGCACGCGGATCTGTGAGGACGTTGTATGGGATGTTCGCCGGTGTGTTCCGGCGAAGGTCCTAACGACGGACGTCGAATGATTCGCCGGCCATGAAATGCCTGATATCGCCCTCGCCAAGCAGGTTGACGTCACCCGACACCGAGTGTTTGAGGCAGAAAGCGGCGAGCGCGAATTCCAGGGCATCGTGCTCAGTCGCGCCGGAAAGCAGGCGATGCAGGAAACCTGCCGTAAAGGCGTCGCCGGTGCCAATGCGGTCGACGATGCCCGGTAGCGCGCACCAACGCGTGTGCATGACGCCATCGCGTGTCGCGCAGAGACCACGCACGTCCTGTTGATCGGCGCTGTGATGAAGCCGCTCGGTGGCGATCATCCAACGCAAACGCGGCCACGTCGTGAAGGCTAGCTCGGCGGCGGCGGCAAAGCGTTCGCTGGCGTCTTCTTGCGCAAACGTCTCGCCGAGCATCATCGCGATATCGCGATCGTTGCCGATCAGCACCGTCGCCTCCGCGGCCATCCTGCGCGTCAGTGATGGTGCATCGTCCGCCCGATCGCTCCACAGCTTGCTGCGATAGTTGCAATCGAACGACACGGGAATTTCGTTGCCCCGCGCTACCTGCGCCGCGGCCCATGCCGCATCGGCCGTGGCCTGGCCCAAGGCCAGATTGATGCCGGACAGATGCAGCCACTTGGCTCCTGCCAGCTGGGCCGGCCAGTCGTAGGCATCACTGCGGGTCAAGGCAAACGCAGAGTCGGCTCGGTCGTATAGGACGTCGGCGGGCCGATGCATCGCGCCCGGCGAGAGGAAATACAGACCCATGCGGCCGTCGACATGACGAATGGCCGGCTGCACGCCCAGGCGTTTGAGTTCGCCAGTGCACGCATGTCCGAGCGCGTTGTCCGGCAAGGTGCTGACCATGACGCTGCGGTGGCCGAGGATGGCCAGCGACGCCGCCACATTTGCTTCCGCGCCACCGAAATGCACGCGCAGATTCGGCGACTGCAGCAATAGTTCGTTATGACCCGGCGAGAGGCGCATCAGCAGCTCGCCAAAACACACCACGTTGCCGTCAGTGACTGGATTCATCGCCTGGTTCCACTCCATCTTTCCCGCCGATAGGAGGATAGCGTGAACTATCGCCCAGGCACGGCGTCTCTGCCGCTTTCGCGGCTACCCGCGATGCGCCCCACGTGGGAGCGCATCGCGGGCCGCTTCGATTACTGGAACTTGTAGGTAGCCCGGATGCCGAAGTAACGCTCGAAATCGCGCGGCAGATAGGACTGCACCGCCAACATATTGTTGTAGTTGCTGGTGGAGTTGGTCAGGTTCGAGTAGTAGTGCTTGTTGAACGCGTTGTTGACGAAGCCCACCACTTCCCAGCGATCGGCCTCCTGGCGCACGCCGATGGAGAAGTTGGCCACGCCGTAGCCGCCCTGCACCGTCAGCGGATCCTGGCTGAGCGAGTAATTGACCGCGCTCTGGAACGTATACGAACCATCGACCACGCCCAGCAAGCCGGTCGAACCCAGCGGATGGCTGTAGTTGAAGTTGGCAGCGAACTTCCACTTCGGTGCCAGCGGCGGGCGAGAGCCTGCCAGGTTCTGGCTCTTCACCGTGGTACCCGTGCAGCCCTGTGCAAGTGTCTGGTTGGGATAGCACTGGGCAAACGGGAAATCGGTGATCTTGGCGTCGAGGTAGGTGACCGAGGCGCCCAGGGTCAGGTCCTCGTTCACGTGATAGCCGCTTTCCAGCTCGATACCACGCGTATGCAGTTTGCCGACGTTGGCCAGGCGGTAATTGGTGGTGCCGTCGGACAGCGTCTCGATGCCCTGCGCCTGGAAGTCCTTGTAGTGGGTATCGAACAACGTGGTGTTCAAGGTCACGTGTCGATCGAGGAACTGCATGCGCGAGCCGAGCTCGTAGTCGGTCGAGGTTTCCGGCTTCACCGGACCGCCGGCAGCACGCACCGCGTTGAAGCCCGTCGACAGATCGTAGGTTTCACCCTTGTGGCCCGAGGCCGTGGTGAAGTACAGCATGATGTCGTCGTTGATCTGCTGCTGCACGCCGACCTTGTAGGTGCCAAACGTGTCGCCGTTGCTGCCGTTGAAGGCCTTCTTGGCGAGGTAGTCGTTGAAGGTGTAGCCGATCTTTTCGTAGCTTTCGCGACCACCAAGGATCAACGTGGTATCCGGCAGCAGGTCATATTCGACCTGGCCAAAGGCGGCGTACTGCTTGGAGTACGAAGTCGCATACCAGGAGGCCAGCGAGTAATACGGGCCGCGACCGAAGTTGCGGCTGTAGTTCACGTCCGCGTAGAACAGACCCAGGGTGTAGCGGAAGCGATCGTCGCCCGGCGACAGCAGGCGGAATTCCTGCGTGGTCTGATGCGAGGCGAAGGTGCCGAACTGGCGGTTGTCGAGCTGCTTGAGCGCCGACTCGTCCTGGTCCAGGCGATCGAACATCTTGTAGCTGTCCAACGAGGTGATCGACATGAGCGTCGGACCACCGAAGTCATAGGACACCTTCACCGATCCGGCGGTATCGGTGTAGTCGGTGCCCGTCGTGTAGTTGTTCACGACATTGGTGTTTTCCGGATAAGCCGTGACGCCGGGCGCGAACACCGGCGGCGCGTAGACGCCGCGCAGATATGCCGTCGGACCCAGGGCAATGAACGGGCGTCCGGTGGTGGTGTGGCCATCGATGTAATCGAAGCCGAACGTGACGTTCAACGCCTCGATCGGATCCCACACCAGCTTGTTGCGCGTGGACAGCGTGCGACGACCATTGACGTCGTTGCCGTTGTACAGGTTGGTCACGTTGCCGCCGAAATTGTCGTAATTCCAGCTGCTGCGGAAACCGAGGTTCGAGGTGATGGGACCGGAAAACACCGCCGTGCCGCCCGCCTCGCCATCACCCGTGGCCAGCGCGCTGACTTCCGCGGTGAGCGTGTCCGAGGGCGGCAAGGTGGTGATGTTGATCAGGCCCGCCGAGGCGGACTTGCCATACAGCGTGCTCTGCGGGCCGCGCAGCACTTCGATCTGCGCAATGTCCGACAGATCGGTGAAGGCGCGCGGCTGGAAGGCGATCGGAACATCGTCCACCACGACCGCCACGCTGGGCTCGACGCCGATGGAGAACGCGAAGGTGCCCACGCCGCGGATGGTCAGCGATGCGTTGACGGGATTCTCCGCCGGCTTGATCACCAGCGACGGTGCGACGCGATTGAGATCGTTGAAGTCGCGAACGGCAAACGCTTCGAGCTGATCGGAATTGACCACCGCCACCGCGACCGGCACCTTCTGCAGGTTTTCCGTGCGCTTCTCCGCCGTCACCGTCACGGCCTGCAAGTCCTTGGTAGGCGCTGGCGTGGAAGTGTTCTTGGCGGTCGTGTCGCCCGACTGCGCCTGAGCGGGCGCGTCGTTGTCAGCAGCCACCGCCGGGGTGTTCATGAGCACATAACCGGCTAGTACGGCTCCCACCCACTGGCTTAAAACCTTGCGCTTCATAAATTGGCCTCTCCCCATACGGCCTTATTGGTCAGACCAATACTGCACGTCGGAGCAGACACCGTCAATCAATTCGGTTATGCAGATTTGTCATTTGGCGGCAACTCTGAAAATGTCAGCGCAGTCTTGTGCGTCGCGACAAAACCATAGCTAAAACAGCTGCTTTGCTTTTGCCGCGATTATCGCCGGATTCAAACGAGAACGCGCCTGACAAACCACTTCCAATGCTGCGCGGCAGCAATGGCAAATAAAATTGGTCAATCTGCTTTCAGCATCCGGGTGATGGCCTGCCGTTCGTCTCCGGAACACACCCAGCAGCCAGCAAACACACCTTGCGCACCAAACAGAGCGGCCACGATGCCGCCCCTGCCCTCGCTCGTCCACAGCGCCGCGAGCTGCTCCGCCATCGGATCGTCGACGGCATGACCCTCGCCCCGCACGAAGTCGATCCAGGCTGCCAGCGCCGCTAGCAGCGCCGGACAGGCCTGGCCCTGTCGGCTGTGCCAGCGCAAGGTATCCAGCCAGCGCTGGGGGATCTTCTGGGAACCGTCCATGGCGATCTGGCGCAGGCGATGGGGCAGCTCGGCATTGGTGAAGCGCTCGATCAAGGCGTCGGCGTAGCGCATCAAGTCCATCGCCACCGCAGGGAGCGTGGGCGCCGCTTCCTGGCGCATGAGGCGATCGATCAGCGGCGCGATGGCCGCGTCAGCAATGGCCTGGTGGACGAATTCATGGCCGCGCGCCAGCCCCAGATAAGCCAGCGCGGAATGCGCGCCGTTGAGCATTCGAAGCTTCGCGGCCTCATACGCCCGCACATCGGTGACGAACTGCACGCCGCCGGTTTCCCAGCGCGGCCGCGGACCGGCGAAGCGATCCTCGATCACCCACTGGCGAAAATGCTCGGTGACCACGGCGCCTTCGTCGCGCATGCCGATGTCATCGGCGACGGCGTCCTTGTCCGCATCGGTCACCAGCGGCACGATGCGATCGACCATGCTTGACGGGCAGGCGCATTCGCGGCGAAACCAGCGCGCGGTTTCCACGTCAGTGGTATCGAGATATTCGCCCAGCGCGGCAGCAAGCCGCTCACCGTTGCCCGGCAGGTTGTCGCAACTGATCAGGCTCAGGCCGCCGGTACCCGCAGCGCGGCGCTGCATCAGCGCCTTGCCGAGATAGTCGTAGATGGAACCATCGCCACGCGATACGTAGCCCTTCTCGGTTACCGTGAGCGTCACGATGTGCACGTCCGGCGAGGCCAGTGCACTTACCACGGCGCCGGGGTCTTGCGATGCCACCAGCACGCGGCGCACCGCACCGATCAAGCGCGGAGCGTTTGCTCCAGGCCCTCGCTCCGATAGCGTGTACAGGCCGTCCTGCGGCGCCAACAGATGGTTGACGTCCGGCGAGCGCAGCGACACACCAGTGATCGCCCAGTCGCGATCTCCGGCATTCATCGCATCGTCGGTGTACACCGCCTGATGGGCGCGATGAAATGCGCCAATGCCCAGATGCACCAGCCCACATGCCTGCGCATCGCGCGCATAGTCTGGGTGGCGCACGCGCGACGACAACAGGGCCTCGGTCGCCCGCGACAGCCTGGTGCTCACAAGCGATAAGCCCGCTTGGCCAACGGGCCCGCCAGTTCAACGGCGAGCTCCGCCGCTTCCCAGTCTTCGAGGCGATGCTCGACGACAAGCTCGGCGAGATAGCCGCAGTCGATGCGGCGCGCCAGATCATGCCGCGCAGGAATCGAGAGGAAGGCTCGCGTGTCGTCGTTGAAACCGACCGTGTTGTAGAAGCCCGCCGTTTCGGTCGTCGCCCTGCGGAAGCGACGCATGCCTTCGGGACTGTCGTGGAACCACCACGCAGGGCCCAGCCGCAGCGCCGGATAGTGGCCCGCCAGCGGCGCCAGCTCGCGCGCATAGGTCGACTCATCCAGCGTGAACACGATGATGGTCAGCGACGGCTCGTTGCCATAGCGCGCCAGCAACGGTTGCAGCGCACGCACGTACTCAGTGCGCAGCGGAATATCGGCGCCCTTGTCGCGGCCGAAGCGCGCGAACAACGAGGGATTGTGGTTGCGGTAGCTGCCCGGATGAATCTGCATGACCAGACCATCCTCGAGGCTCATGCCCGCCATCACGGTGAGCATCTGTGCGCGGAACAATTCCGCATCGGCCGGCGACGGCTGCCCATGCGTGACTCGCGCAAACAACGCGGCAGCCTCGGCATCGGAAAGATCGGCGGTCGCGGCGGTGGGATGCCCGTGATCGGTTGAAGTGGCGCCCATCGATGCAAAGAACGCACGCCGCTGCCGGAGCGCCGCGAGATAACCCGTCCAGCTGCGGGCATCTTCGCCGGTCAGCTGGGAAAGCCGATCCAGATTCGGCAGGAATCCTTCGAACTCCGGATCGATCACCGGATCCGGACGGAACGCGGTGATCACGCGACCCTGCCAACCGCTGGCGCGAATGGCGGCGTGATGCTGCAGCGAGTCGATCGGCGATTCGGTGGTGGCCAGCACATCGATATTGAAGCGTTCGAACAAGGCGCGCGGCCGGAACGCCGGCGTGGCCAGCTGCTCGGCGATGCGGTCGAAATACACATCGGCCGTGCCGCCGTCCAGGCGGTGCTGCATGCCGAACACTTCGGCGAACACCCAGTCCAGCCAGGTGCGCGACGGCGTGCCGCGAAACAGGTGGTAGTGCTCGGCCAGGAGGCGCCATGCAGCGCGCGAGTCGACCGGTGCCGACGTCTCGCCGCGTGGCCGCACACCCAGAGCCTCGAGCGGCACGCCCTGGCTGTAGAGCATGCGCAGCACATAGTGATCCGGCGTCAGCAGCAGGCTGGTCGCATCAGCGAAGGGTTCGTTGTCGGCAAACCACTGCGGGTCCGTGTGCCCATGCGGACTGACGATAGGCAGCTTTTCCACCAGCGCATACAGCTGCTGGCAGATTGCGCGACAGGCGGGATCGGCAGGAAAGAACCGGTCCGGATGGACCACCAAAGGATGCGCCATGCGTGAACTCAATCAGATCGAAGCGACGTTGCCGAAACGGCGACGCGTGGTAGCAACAGCCTCGCGTGCCTTGGCGAGCGCCTGCTCTTCGGTGGCGAACAGCAGATGATCGATCACGGCGGCCAGGTGCGCGCGCATCGCGGCGCGTGCCTTGGCGGGATCGCGCGTGCGCAAGGCCTCGACGATCGCACTGTGCTCCTCGACCACCGGGCGCACCTTGGCGGCGCGCGCCTTGGCGTGCAGCAGGGCGCATTCGGGCGAGGTGGAACGCAGTCGCCACAGCTCTTCGATGGCGTTGACGATGGCGAGGTTGCGGGTGGAGCGCGCGATCAGCATGTGGAAGTCGCGGTCGGCGTTCTCGGTCACGCTGCGGCGCTGGTTTTCATCCGAGATCTGTCGCACCAGGCTTTCCAGCTCGTCGAGCTCGGCGTCGGTGATATTGGTGGCCGCGAGTGCCGCGCTCTCACCCTCGAACAGCAGGCGGGCCTCGGTAAGCTCGAACGCCGTGACATTGAAGCCCGGCCTGTCGTCGATGCCCGGCAGCCGGCGCACATAAGCGCCCGAACCCACCCGCACATCGATCAGACCCTGCACTTCAAGCGCGATCATCGCTTCGCGAACGGCCGGGCGACTTACATCGTGCTCCACCGCCAGCTCCCGTTCGGCCGGCAGGCGGTCGCCAACCGCGTACTTGCCGTTGGCCAATTCCTGGAATAACCGGTGCGCGACGCGCTGGTAGAGCCTGCCGTTGCTGGCCTGCGTCTCGGCCGAATCTCCGGCGACGGCTTTCTTGGCCTTCTTGGTAGGGGTCATGGCGCTGTGTTTTCCAAATTAGTAAGACCAATATTGTCTAAATTGGCAAGGCAGAATAGTATGCCTGCAGTATAGCCCCCAGCCGCTGAAATGGAAGCCGGATACTCCATGAAGATTGAACGAGCCCGCGTGATCGTCACCTCTCCAGGTCGCAACTTCGTGACCCTGAAAATCGAGACGGATCAAGGGGTCAGCGGTATCGGTGATGCTACGCTCAACGGCCGCGAAAAGGCGGTCGTCGCCTACCTCGAAGAGCATGTCATTCCCTGCCTGATCGGCAAGGACCCTCGCCGCATTGAGGACATCTGGCAATACCTATACCGCGGCGCCTACTGGCGGCGCGGGCCGGTCACCATGTCCGCGATCGCGGCGGTCGACACGGCGCTTTGGGACATCAAGGCCAAGATGGCCGGCATGCCGCTATACGACCTGCTGGGCGGCAAGAGCCGCGAGGGCGTGATGGTCTATGGCCATGCCAATGGCGGCGATCTGGCCGAGACGGTGGATGAAGTCGCCCGCTATGTCGACCTGGGCTACAAGGCCATCCGCGCGCAGTCCGGCGTGCCCGGCGTCAAGGACGCCTACGGCGTCGGTCGCGGCAAGATGTTCTACGAACCGGCCGGCGTCGGCCTGCCGCAGGAAACGGTGTGGAATACCGCCAAGTACCTGCGCTTCGTGCCCACCCTGTTCGACAAGCTGCGCGACAAGTTCGGCTTCGACGTGCATCTGCTGCATGACGCCCACCATCGCCTGACGCCCATCGAGGCGGCCCAGCTGGGCAAGGCGCTGGAGCCTTATTCGATGTTCTGGCTGGAAGACGCCACCCCGGCGGAAAACCAGGAAGCGTTCCGCCTGATCCGCCAGCACACCACCACGCCGCTGGCGGTGGGCGAGATCTTCAACACGATCTGGGACGCCAAGGACCTGATCCAGAACCAGCTGATCGACTACATCCGCACCACCGTGGTGCGCGCGGGCGGCATCACCCACCTGCGCCGCATCGCCGATCTGGCCGCGCTCTACCAGGTGCGCACCGGCAGCCACGGCGCCACCGACCTCTCGCCCGTGACCATGGGCGCTGCCCTGCACTTCGACTCGTGGGTGCCCAACTTCGGCATCCAGGAATACATGCGTCACTCGCCCGAAACCGATGCGGTGTTCCCTCACGCCTATCGCTTCGAGCAAGGCTATCTGTATCCCGGCGATGCGATCGGCCATGGCGTGGAGATCGACGAGAAGGAAGCGGCGAAGTACCCGTACGAACCCGCCTATCTCCCGGTCGCACGCCTGGAAGACGGCACCATGTGGAACTGGTAAGCGAACACGATTTCCCTCCGCCGCCGTGCCCTGCACGGCGGCTTTTTTTATGGGCCATCTCCGTCTCTCCGTGCCGGTAGTCTCGTTGACACCGCCGCAGCCTTGCCGGAGTATTGGTCAAACCAATATTTCCAAAACAGGATAACCGGTGATGCATCGACCCAGCGTTCGACGAGTCCTTGCTTCCGCGTGCCTGGCGAGTTTGATCGCGGTCGCCGCGATCCTGCCGGTTACCGCGCTGGGCGCACCCTCGCCGGCAGCTGATGGCCGCGGCACCCAGGCACTCACCACCGGTTGGCAATTCCGCTTCGGCGGCGACCCGGCGGGGGTCAGCGACAGCAACTACGACGACCACGGCTGGACCTCGGTCAGTCTTCCGCATACCTGGAACCGCGTGGGCGAATACGGCCTCACGCCGTCGCCGGCCATGAACAACAGCCATGGCCTGGGTTGGTACCGCCTGCATCTGGATGTGCCGTCGAAACTGGCGGGCCGCCGGTTGTTCCTGCAGTTCGACGCGGTCGGCAACATCGCCGACGTGTGGGTCAACGGCGTGCATGTCGGACGCCACGAAGGTGCGTTCTCGCGTTTCCGCTTTGACGTCACTCAGGCGATCAAGCCCGGCGCCAGCAACGTGATCGTGGTGAAGGCCGACAACACCAAGCCGGATATCGGTGCATCGACCGAGAACGTCATACCGCTCGGTGGTGACTTCTTCATCCACGGCGGCATGTATCGCCAGGTGGCCTTGATCGACACGGACAGCGCGCAGATCGACTTGCTCGATCACGGCAGCCCTGGCGTCTACGTGAGCACACCCGAAGTCAGCAAGGACGCCGCCAACGTGTCGGTGCTGGCGAAGTTGCGCAATTTCTCCGCCACGTCGCGCAACCTCACCCTCGTCACCACCATCCGCGACGATGCGAAGCGCGTGGTCACCCAGGACAGCAGCGCCGTGAAGCTCGATGGCTCGGCTACGCTCGATGCGCGTCGCTCGTTGACGCTCAGGCAGCCGCGGCTCTGGCGCGGTCTCAAGGATCCCTATCTATACGCGGTCACGGTGGAGTTGCGCGACCACGGCAAGGTGATCGACCGTGTCGAGCAACCGCTGGGCGTACGCAGTTTCAAATTCGACGCCAACCAGGGTTTCAGCCTCAACGGCGAAGCACTGCCACTGCGCGGCGCATCGCGTCACCAGGACAGGCTGGGCAAGGGCTGGGCGATTTCGCCGCAGGATCACGCCGAAGACATGGCGATCATGGCCGAGATGGGCGTGAATACCATCCGCGGTGCGCACTACCAGCACGCGCAGGAGTGGTACGACGACGCCGACAAGACCGGCATGATCATGTGGGCCGAAGTGCCGTTCGTGCACCAGTCCTCCTTCACCAACAGCGCACCGAAGCAGGCGTTGATCGACAACGGTAAAGAACAACTTGTGGAACTGATTCGCCAGAACTACAACCATCCCTCCATCGTGATCTGGTCGGTGGGCAACGAGACGGATATCCGTCCCGTGCAGCTGAAATTAAAGACGCCGGCCCAATCGCTGGTCATGCTCAAGGTCCTCGACGAGGTCGCCAGGCAGGAAGATCCCTCACGCGCCACCGGTTATGCCGATTGCTGCGAAGACTCCATTGCAGGCCAACCGGTGCTGAGCAATGTCGCTGATATCACGGGCTACAACCGCTATTTCGGTTGGTACTACGGCAAGCCGGAAGAACTCGGAACGTTTCTGGACAAGATGCACGCGCGCTATCCCGCCATGCCGATCGGCGTGAGCGAGTACGGCGCGGGCGGCGGCCTCACCCAGCACACGGACAATCCGCTGGGAGGTCCGGTCAATGTGTTTGGACGTCCGCATCCGGAAGAGTACGAAAGCTGGGTACACGAGCAATCGTGGAAGGCGCTGGCGGCACGTCCGTACCTTTCCGGCGTGTGGATCTGGAACATGTTCGACTTCCCTTCCGACCTGCGCGAGGAAGGCGATGCGATCTACCTCAACGACAAGGGCCTGGTCACCTTCGATCGCAAGGTGAAGAAGGACGTGTTCTACTTCTACAAGGCGCAGTGGTCGAGCGAGCCGGTGCTGTACATCACGGGACGGCGCTATGTTGATCGCGCCTATCCGGTGACCGAGGTGCGCGTCTACAGCAATGCCGAGCGTGCGTCGCTCAGCGTCAATGGCCAGGATCGCGGCGCAGCAGCCTGCCCTGAACATATCTGCGTGTGGAACGATGTCGCGCTGAAACCCGGCAGCAACAGCGTGCAGGTGAGCGCTTCCATCAGCGGCAAGCCGCTCAGCGACACGGTCAACTGGACCGCGCCGGATGCCGCCGCCGGCGTGCGCATCAAGTCCGGCAGTCTTACCGGCTTGACCACCAGCGATGGACAGCGATTCGGCTCGGACAATTTCTTTGTGGGCGGCGAAGGCAAGACGCTCAACCCGTTCCGCCGCGGTGCCAACGAAGCGGGCACGGAAGTGCCGGTGAAGCACATCGCTGGCGCCAAAGAAGCCGCGCTCTATGAGGCGTACCGAGAAGGTGCGTTCCAGTACGACGTGCCGCTTCCCAACGGCCGCTGGGAAGTGACCCTCCTTGTCGCCGAACCCGATGCAGCGTTGGCTGCCTCGCGCACGTTCACGGTGAAGGCGGCAGGCACCGCGGTGCTCTCGCACTTCAATCCGGCCAGGGCCGCGGGCGGTGCGCTCAAGGCCGTCGAGCGCCGCTTCCCCGTGGTGGTGAACAACGGTAGGTTGGTGCTGGACTTCGTACCCGAGGGCGGCCCTGCCATCGTGTCTGCCATTACCGTCACGCCGGGCTAAGCAGCACACCCGTCTCCACGATCCACCGGTGCGCATTCGGCGCGAGGTCAACCCATGTTCACGCACGGCCGGCGCTGGTGGATCATTTGCCTCGTCACACTCGGCACGATCCTCAATTACCTTGCGCGCTCGTCGCTCGCCGTGGCCGCGCCCACACTCAAGACGGTGTTCGCCATGTCCACGCGCGAATACAGCTGGGTGGTGGCGACGTTCCAGGGTGCATACACGGTGATGCAGCCGATTGCCGGCTGGGTTCTCGATAAGCTGGGCTTGCGGCTTGGCTTCGCGCTGTTCGCCATCGGCTGGTCGATTTCCAATTGCGCTCACGCGCTCGCCGGCAGCTGGATGGGGCTCGCGTTCTTTCGCGGACTGCTCGGCGCCACGGAAGCGGCGGCGATTCCCAGCGGCCTGAAGGTCGTCTCCGAATGGTTTCCGCCAAAAGAACGCACGGTCGCCACCGGCTGGTTCAATATCGGCTCGTCGCTGGGCGCCATGATCGCGCCGCCGCTGGTGATCTTCTGCATCCTGCACTGGGGCTGGCAGATGGCGTTTATCGTCACCGGCGGGCTGGGCTTGCTGTGGGCGGCGCTCTGGTACTGGGGCTATCGCAAGCCTGAGGATGATGTTCACCTCGGGGCCGATGAGCGCGCCTACATCCTGAGCGGTCGCGCTGTGGACCCGCCGGCAAAAGGCGCCGATGCGTGGCACGCCGTGCTGGCCACGCGGGAATTCTGGAGCATCGCCATTCCCCGCTTTCTCGCCGAGCCGGCGTGGCAGACCTTCAACTTCTTCATCCCGCTGTATCTGTCCGAAGTGCGTCACATGGACTTGAAGCACGTCGCCGCGTTTGCGTGGCTGCCCTTTCTTGCCGCCGATGCCGGCTCGCTTTGCGGCGGCTATCTCGCGCCGTGGCTGATGCGTCGCTTCGGTGCGTCGCTGCTCACCTCGCGCAAGCTCGTCATGACGCTGGGCACCTCGTTGATGATCGGTCCCGCCTGCATCGGCCTGGCCGACAGCACCACCTTGGCCATCGTGTTGTTCTGCGTGGGTGGCTTCGCGCACCAGATGTTGTCGGGTGCATTGATGACCTTGTCGGCCGACGTGTTCGACAGTCGCATCGTGGCGACGGCCACCGGCATGGCGGGTTCGGCGGCATGGATCGGCGGTCTGGCGTTCTCCCTGGTGGTGGGCGCACTGGCCGACAGCCTGGGCTACCACCCGCTGTTTGCCTGCCTTGGCGTACTCGATCTGCTCGCTGCGATCGCGTTGTGGAGCTTGTTGCGCGAGCGGCGTGGTCTGGCGCGGGCGTGATGCCGCGCATCAACTTCCATCGTCCTGCGTCGTGAATTAAGGTGGCAGCGCGCTTTTGCATGCGCGCTGTTTGACTACGCCCCTCCTCACGGACACGCGCATGACTGCTCGATGGATGATCGCTTCCACGCTCGCCTCGCTGCTGTGCCTCGCCACGTCACTGGCCAACGCGCAGGAACACGTCGCCGGCATCGTTGCCGATCCATGCACCATGGAGAAGGCCTCAGAGAGGGGGACCGTCTTCGCGCGCGACTTCGCTCAGCTGTGCCAGTACCGCGCGCAGAATGCCGAACTGATGAAACCCGGCAACGCGGCACCGCGCGTGGTCTTCATGGGTGATTCCATCACCGAGTTCTGGGGACAGAAGGACGCGGCGTTCTTCACGAACGGCAAGGTCGATCGAGGCATCAGCGGCCAGACGACGTCGCAGATGCTGTTGCGCTTTCGCCAGGACGTGATCGAGCTGCATCCGCAAGCGGTGCACATCATGGCCGGCACCAACGATGTGGCCGGCAATACGGGACCGGCGACGCTGGAGCAAGTGGAAGGCAACCTCGCCTCCATGGCGGAGCTGGCCAAGGCGCATGGCATCCATGTGATCCTCGCCAGCGTTCCGCCCGCGGCCCATTTCCCCTGGCGCCCGGGTATGCAAACCGTCCCCACCATCCAGGCGTTGAACCGTTGGATCAAGGACTATGCCGCGCGCAACGGGTTCACCTATGTCGACTACTACGGCGCCATGGCGACGCCCGAGGGCGGCATGAAGGCGGGCATGGCCGAGGACGGCGTCCATCCCACGCGCGAGGGTTACAAGGCAATGGAACCGCTGGCGGAGGCGGCCCTGCGGTCCGTCCCTTAAGCGAACCGGTCGCGTACCTCGACCACCCTCTGAGCCAGCCTTAGCTGAGTAAGATCAGTCGCTTGCAGCGACGCCTGGGTGAGCTGCGGACGCCCGCGCCGGACATCGCGCCGCGGCCGTTTGACGTAAGAAGTTGATCTACAAATAAGAATCATTATCATTGTGTAACTCGCCTCGGGCGAGCCGTGCCGCCACCCGCGGTCACGGCCACGATTCTTCAAGGGTTTCCTCAACATGTCCGCGTCCTTTTCCAGAACCGCGCTTCTGGTAGCGATCTCGTTTGCCCTGCTCGGCCCGGCGCACGCCGACGACCAGACCGACAGCAGCAACACGGCGTCCAAGACCACCAACGCGGACGACCAGAAGAGCGTTTCTCTCGCACCGGTGAACGTCGTCTACTCGACCACCAAGACCGAGACGCCGACCGTCGAGATCCCGCAATCGGTAAGCACCATCACGCCCGATCGCATGTCGCTTTACGGCATGCAGAATCTGGATGAAGCGGTGCGCTACATGGCCGGCGCGGTGGGCGGCAGCTACGGCGCCGATCCGCGCAGCGACTGGATCCTGATCCGCGGCTATGACCCGGCGAAATTCCTGGACGGCCTGGCGCTGCCCAGCGGCTCCTGGACCGCCGATTCGCGTATCGAGCCGTACGGCCTCGAGCGCATCGAAGTGAACAAGGGTCCGTCCTCGGCGATGTACGGCCAGCTGCCGCCCGGCGGCATGATCGACATGACCAGCAAGCGTCCGAGCCTCGATGCACCGCACGAGCTCGAAGCCACCGTGGGCAGCTTCGGCCAGAAGCAACTGGCCGGCGATACCGGCGGCCAGCTCGGCAGCGACGGCCATTGGCTGTGGCGCGTGGTGGCCTTGGCGCGCCAGGGCGATTCCAACATCAAGCATTCCAAGGACGACCGTTACTACTTCGCGCCCAGCCTCACCTGGCAGCCGGACGACAACACCTCGTTGACCATCCTGCCGCGCTACCAGCGCACGCTGTCCGATGGCGTGGGCGGCTTCCTGCCGTCGCAGGGCACGCTGTATCCCAACCCCAACGGCCAGATTCCACGCGACGTGAATCCGGGTGAGCCAGGCTACGACCACTACTGGAAGACCGACGAATCGATCGGCTACGCCTTCAACCATCGCTTCAACGACGTGTGGTCGTTCCGCCAGGATTTGCGCCTGCAGAACGAGAAGGTGGACCATCGCTCGATCGGCAGCCTGGGCCTGCAGGACGATTTGCGCACGCTCAATCGCTACAACTATCCGCTGGTGGACCACGCCAACGTGTTCGCGGTGGACAACCAGGTCGAGGCGAAATTCGACCAGGGCAGCGTGCAGCACAACGTGCTGATGGGCGTGGACTATCTGCATAGCCACAACGACTACAAGTCGGGCTTCGGCTCTGCACCCAGCATCGACATTTTCAATCCCGTCTATGGCCAGCCGATTCCGCCGGCGCCATATACATTCCACACCAACAGCTTGCTCGAGCAGCTGGGTGCCTACGTGCAGGACCAGATCAGCATCGGCAAGTGGGGCATCGTCGCCAGCGGCCGCGAGGACTGGGTCAGCAACGACGTGAAGGATCTGATCGCCAATACGCGCCAGAAGCAGAACGACAACGCGTTCTCCGGCCGCCTGGGCGTGAACTACACCACCGACATTGGCCTGGTGCCGTACGTGGCCTATTCGCACTCCTTCAAGACCACCGTCGGCACCACCTTTGACGGCAGCGCGTTCAAGCCGATCACCGGCGACCAATACGAAGGCGGCTTGAAGTACCAGACGCCGGACGGCCGCACGCTGATCACCGGCGCCATCTACCAGCTCACGCAGAAGAACGCGCTCACGGTCGATCCGAATCACTTGTTCTTTTCGCTGCAGCAAGGCCAGACGCGTACGCGGGGTGCGGAGCTGGAGGCGAATGTCGCGGTGACTGATCACCTGAACATGACTGCGGCGTATGCGTATACCGACGCCAAGGTCACGCATGCAAACGACGCCACGCTGGGCAAGGAAGTCGCCCTGGTGCCGAAGCAACAGGCCTCGTTGTCAGCCGATTACAACGTGCACGAAGGTGCGCTGGCGGGCCTAGGCTTTGGCGGCGGTGTGCGCTTCATCGGCGAGCACTACGGCGATGCGTTCAATCAGTTCCGCACGGGCGGCTATACGTTGTTCGATGCGAACGCGCACTATGACGTGGAGCGCTGGCGCTTCCAGGTGACCGCGGCGAACCTGTTCGATCGCAATTACATCAGCGCGTGCAACAGTGCGATCTGGTGTTACTACGGGTACCCGCGGGAGATCACGGTGTCGGCGCGGTATCGCTGGTAAGCACCTGCTGGTCGCCGGTCTGTGGGAGCGCACCCTGTGCGCGACGGCCACGCTACGGTGTATCGCTCCGTAGGTCTGTCGCGCACAGGGTGCGCTCCCACAAATGGCACCGAGCCTACCCACAGGCCTGCGCGCAACCTACACCTCCGCAAACGCCTCCACCAATTGCCGCCGATACGCCTGGTAATACGCCGGCGTGTGATGCAGTTGGGTACCTTCGGACAGCTCTTCGCCGGAAGCGATGCGACACACGAAGAACACGTGCGAACCGACGTCCTGGCTATGCACGATGCTCAGCTCATGGATGCGCAGCGACTGTGCGACCGCGGGTATGCCAAACGCCTGTGATGGACGAACGGGAAACGGCAACGCCTGCCAATCCTGCAGCGGATGCTTGTGGTGTTCGCTGAGCTTATAGACCGCCGCCTTCATCGTGGCCGGCACGCTGGAGAGCGCCACCTTGCGCAGCTCGCGCATGAAGGGTGCGGAGACATTGGTGCTGCGCAACGCCAGTGAATAGAAGCCGCTGCGTTCCAGCGGTCCGATCAAGTCCATCGGAAAGATATTCTGGTGATCGCCTGCCCCTAGCGACACCAGTACCACCGGTCGCGGGCACAGGTAGGCGATCATCAACTGCTGCACGGACTCAGGCGTCATGAGTGCATGTTGCGCGGAAGGATGCTTGCGCATCAGGCGATTTTGCAGCCATGCATTCCACGGACGACGCGGCCAACGCAGACAGTGATGCTCGCCTTTGGCCACGTGGTAAAGCGTGAGTGTCTTATCGTCGACGGCGATCGACGTGGCCTTCGCCAGGCGCAGCGTGCCGACGACGTTGCCGGTGGCGCGATCGCTGTATTCGATCACCGCATGTTCGCCGGCATCGATGCTGGTGGCGATGGTCAGTGGCTTGAGCGACGCCACCGTGTGGTCGTTCGTGACATCGGCTGAGCCACCGTCCCAGCGCAAGCTGGCGGCCACCGCATGCTGCGGCGGCGCCAGGGCAATCGTCGACCATTGCGGCAGCGGGCGTACGAACGGCCTTAGCCAGTCCTTCCACATATCAGCGCCGCCGCAGCAACAGGAACAGGTAGAGATCGGTGAATGTGCCGAGCCCGCGTGGAACCACGCGCTCCAGCCGGAAGTGCGGCGCGGCCGCGCGCGCCACGATGCGCGGCGCAAAGCGATGGATATTGCTCTCGCTCGAAATCGCGTAGTGGCCGCGCAGCGCGAGATTGAGCAGGTTCGCGCGCCACCATCCATAGCGTGCGTCGCCGAGGAAATACGGGTTGAGCATGCTGGCCAGCACGAAACCGCCCGGACGAACTACGGCCGACAGCTGATCGAACAGCGCCGCCTGATCGGGAATATGGTTGAGCACGGCGAAGTTCGCGGTTATCGCGTCCACCTTGCAGTCCAGCGGCGATGCCACCGGAACGATGGCCTTGCGCTCGATGTCGTCGCGGCAGTGCACAGCCAGGTAACCGCGCATGGCCTCGGACGGTTCGTACACGAACATCGGGTGACCGCTGGCCGCATAGGTTTTGGCATCGATACCGGTGCCTGCGCCGAAATCGAGCACCTCGGCGCCGGCGGGCAGCAGCCCCAGCGCCAGCTTCTGAAAGCGGTCGCGCACCTGCTGGTCGCGCGGCGAGCTCAGCATGATGTGGTGGTACTGCTCGCCCGTATGCATGGGTTGGTTCGCCCGCCCTCTCGATGTCCGCAGCGTGCATCGCCTCGGCTCTGCGTGAGTGCCCGGCCTGTCACGGAAGGTTGTGCGGGTCGGGCTCCGTCGCCGCCACGCCGAGACGGAAGCGGCAGCACTGCCCGCCGCGCACGATGCATTCCATGTGGTGCACTTCGCGGCCGCTGGCCGCCTTCATATAGGCCAGGTCGAACTTGCACACTTCCTTGTGTTGCCTGGCCACCTCGTGAAAGACGCAATTGAAGGCTTCGATCTGCCATTCGTCGCGATATTTCACTGGCAGCGCCTCGTAGCCCAGGCGATCCAGCTGCGCCGCGAGCGCGCGCACGACCTCTTCGTGGCTCGCCGTGGCCGGCAAGGGCAGCTCCCGCCGGCCCAGCGAGCGGCCCATCTGCTGCATGAACGCTTCGAGCTGTTCGTCGCCCAGCTGGCTGCGCAGGGCGACGAACATTTCAGAGGCAATCACCGCGTAGTTGCGGGGAAACAGCGCGCTGCCCGTCTCGGTGATGCGAAAGATGGCCAGCGGCCGCCCGCCGCTGGGACGCGAACGGGCACGTTCCACATAGCCGTGCGCGATCAGGGCACTGAGGTGTTGGCGCACGGCGTTGTGGGTGATGCGCAGCTTGGCGCAGAGGGTCTCGACCGTGCTCCCGGCGTGTTCCGCCAGCAAGGCCCGCATCAGGCGCTGCTGCGTATCACCGAGATGGTCAAGACCGCTCACGATCAGGCCGCCTTGTCCGGGAACTGCTTGGCGATGGCGCCGGCCAGCGCATCGGCAATCACGTTCATATGCTGCTGCATCGCCGTCCAGGTGGTGGCTTCGGCCTTCATGTCGCCCGCCATGATTTCCTCGATCTGCGCCGAGTGATGCGCCACGTGCCCGGCCATCAGGCTCGATACGGCCGACTCTGGCAGATTCGGGTTCGCGCCGGCGAGGAACTTGGCGATCTCGCCGCCATTGGTCGCCAGTGCGTTCATCGCGGCGGTCTCGGCAGCCGTATCGTGCGTACTATCGGCTTGGGTAAGCGCCTTCACGCCAGCCCAGTGGCCCGCCAGCAGGGTGAACATCTGCTCGCCCGCGGCCTTCCCATAGAAGCCGCCCACGGCATGGGCGATCGCCTTGGCATTGGTCACCACGGCGTCTTCCGCCGCCTTGGCCTTGGCGGCATCGTGAGCATGCACGGCCAGAGCGTATTCGCGGGTGTGCACCACATGGTCATGCCACAGGGAGCGCATGGCGGCCTGCAGCTTGGGCGCGGCGACCGGCGCAGCGGTTTCCGCCATCGCCATGCCATCCATCGTGGCAGCAGGTGCGGGCTGGGCGAAGGACAGGCCCGTCCCGGTCAGGAACAGGGCGGAGGCGAAGATAAGTCGAGCGTTCATTGGTTTTCCCCATGGATGTCGCCGGATGCGACTACGCTCATCCTGGGCCAGCCCTCGAGATACGCAATAAACCTATGTGTAAAGCCTACTACAGCTAGCTCTTGGCAGCATGACGCCGAAACGGGCGCAGCGGGATGCCGGCATCGCCCGGCAGGCGCCCGGGTCGGCTTACCGTGTAAAATGACGGTTTTATTGCCAGTAGTTGATGGTGTCAGCCTCTCCTTGGACGACAGTCCGTGGCCCAACGTTCATTCGCCTGCTTGCACGCCTGACGGACGTTGACGTCGCCCAATCCAAACAGTCGCTTTCGGACCGGCTGAGCCATTGGCTCGACTGGACGCATGCGCTGGCCTTGTCCACGGTGCTGGATGGCCAGCCTTCCGTAGACGGCGGCGACACCCTCTCTTTCGGCAGCGCGGACGATGAGGAGTGCGCGCGTGCACGCGCGTCGCTGGCGCAGACGATTGCCGGCGACAAGGCGTTCACCGAACGACAGTCGGCGGACGAAGTGGTCGACTACGCCGTGTTTCGCCAACGCTACTTCGCCCTGCAGCGAAAGATGCAGGCCACCACCGGCCATCTCCGCGGCCGACTGCGCGACATGCTCGCGCAAAGGAGCCATGACATGGCCCGACTCGCCGCGGTGGATGCGGTGATGGAGCAGGCCCTCAGTCCACGCGAACAAATGCTGTTGGCTGCGGTGCCTGCGGTACTGGGAAAACATTTTGATCGCCTGCGCGACGCCGAGAGCAGATCGCTCGACGATGCGCAGGCCGCAGAGAACACCGCCGCGGTGATCCGCGGCGCCTGGCTGGACGTGTTTCGCAGGGATATGCAGAGCGTGTTGCTCGCCGAACTGGACGTTCGTTTTCAACCGGTCGAAGGCTTGCTTGCAGCGCTTCGCACCAGCTAATTGGGTAGTCATGTTCAGAAATCTTCTTCATCTCGCCGTGTTCGTTGCCGGCCTTGTCGCGGTGTGCTGGATCGGCGCCGGTTACATCGGCTCCAATCCGCTGGGCGCTGCCGTCGCAGGTTTGATTGGCTTGTGCTATCTCGCCGGTGCGCTGGAGCTGCATCGCTATCGCCAGGCCACCTCCACGTTGACGCAGGCGGTGACGGCGCTGTCCACGGCTCCGGCCAGTCTCGCCGAATGGCTCGACAGCCTGCATCCGAGCGTGCGCAACACGACGCGCCTGCGCGTCGAAGGCGAGCGCGTGGCGATGCCCGTGCCCTCGCTCACGCCGTACCTGGTCGGCCTGCTGGTGCTGCTGGGCATGCTCGGCACCCTGCTGGGCATGATGGCGACGCTGCGCGGCACCGGCATCGCGCTGGAAAGCGCCACCGATCTGCAGGCCATCCGCGGCTCGCTCGCCGCGCCGGTGAAGGGACTGGGCTTTGCGTTTGGCACCTCCATCGCCGGCGTGGCCAGCTCGGCCATGCTCGGCCTGCTCTCCGCGCTGTGCCGCCGCGAGCGCCAGCATGCGGTGCAGCTGCTTGACGCAAAGATCGCCACCACGCTGCGCGTGTACTCGCAGAGCCATCAGCGCGAGCAGGCTTTCAAGCTGCTGCAGCAACAGACCGAACTGATGCCGACCCTGGTCGATCGTCTGCAGACGATGATGGCGACCATCGAGCAGCAGAGCGTCGCCGCGAACGAGCGCCAGATGATCGGCCAGGAGGCGTTCCACGCGCGTACCGAAGCGAGCTACACCCGCCTCGCCGCTTCGGTGGAAACGTCGCTGAAGGACAGCGTGAGTGAGAGCGCCCGTGCCGCTTCGTCGGCATTGCAGCCCATCATGACGGCCACCATGGACGGCATCGCGCGCGAAACGGCATCGCTGCACGATCAAGTGAATCAGGCCGTGCAGCAGCAGCTGCAGGCGCTGACCCGCGGCATGGAGACGACCACCACGACGGTCGCTGAGCTGTGGCGCGCCGCGCTGGCGGAACATCGCGGGACCAATGAAGCGCTGACTCGCGACCTGCGCGGCACGCTGCAGCAATTCACCGACACCTTCGAACAACGCTCGGCCGGCCTGCTGGACAACGTCTCCACACGGCTGGAAGCCACCACCAGCGGCGTCGCCGATGCCTGGAAGCAGGCGCTGTCGCAGCAGCAGGACGCCCATGGCGAACTCGCCGCGCGCAATCAACAGGCATGGGACTCGGCTGCGGCAAGCTTCGAGCAACGCGCGGCGTCGCTGGTCGAACTGATGCAGCAGTCGCATGCACAGCTGCAGGCCACGCTGGAATCGCGCGACCACGAACGCCTGGCCGCATGGTCGCAGGCGCTTGGCGCGATGACGGACACGCTGGGCACGCAGTGGGCGCAGGCAAGCGAACACGCCGCAAGCCAGCAGCAGACTGTCTGCGACGCACTGGCTCGCACCGCCGCCGATATCTCGGCACAGACGCAGTCGCACGCCAGCGCCACCATCGCCGAGATCTCCCGCCTGGTGGAGGCCGCCTCCGAAGCGCCCAAGGCTGCCGCCGAAGTCGTCGCCGAGCTGCGCCAGAAGCTCTCCGAAAGCATGGTGCGCGACACCGCCATGCTGGAAGAACGCAGCCGCCTGCTGGCCACGCTGGAGACGCTGCTCGATGCCGTGAACCACGCCTCCACCGAGCAGCGCACCGCCGTGGATGCACTGGTGGTCACTTCGGCTGACCTGCTTGAGCGCGTCAGCACGCGCTTCACCGACCATATCCAAGCGGAGACCGGCAAGCTCAACGCCGTGGCCGCGCAGGTCACCGGCAGCGCCGTCGAAGTGGCGAGCCTGGGCGATGCGTTTGGCGCGGCGGTGCAGTCGTTTGGCCACTCCAATGAAGCGCTGATGGAGCGCCTGGAACTGATCGCTGCCGCGCTGGATAAATCGGTCGCGCGCAGCGACGAGCAGCTGGCCTATTACGTTGCCCAGGCCAGGGAAGTCGTCGACCTGAGCATGCTGTCGCAGAAGCAGATCATCGAGGACATGCAGCAGATGGCCAGCCAGCGCGCCGCGATCGAGGCCGAACCGGCATGATCGACGAGCTGGAAGGCGAATCCGAATCGAGCGCCACGATCTGGGCCGCGTTCGGCGACCTGATGTCGGTATTGCTGGGCGCGTTCGTGTTGATCCTGGTTGGCGTGATCGGCATGCAGTTGCAGCTGTCGAGCCAACTGGATGAAGAGGTCAAGCAGCGCCAGGCCGAAGCGCAGCGTCGCCAGACGCTGGAACAGGCCTTGGCCGGGCCGTTGGCCGCGGGCCGCGTGACCCTGGTCAATGGGCGCATCGGCATTCGTGGCAGCGTGTTGTTCGCCTTGAACTCCGACCAGCTGCAGCCGGAAGGCCGCGAGGTGTTGAAGAGTCTTGCCGGTCCGCTGGCTGGCTATCTGAAATCGCGCGACGAGATCCTGATGGTCAGCGGCTTCACCGACGACCGCCAGGTGCGCGACGGCAATAAGCAGTTTGCCGATAACTGGGAACTGTCGGCCGAGCGCGCGCTGACCGTCACGCGCGCCTTGATCGCCGAAGGCGTGCCTGCGTCATCGGTATTCGCCGCCGCTTTCGGCGCGGAGCAGCCGGTGAGCACCAACGCGAACGACGAAGGCCGTGCCAAGAATCGCCGCGTGGAAATGGCGCCGATGCCGCGACCGTCGAATGCCAACGTGGTTGCCCATGAGCCTTGATGCCGCGACGGCTCAAGCCACGCTCGCTGCGTGGCGTGAACAAGGCGCCGACCGGCTCGATCCCATGCGCTTTCATGTGATGCAAGCGCTGGCCGCGCGAGCGTCCAGGCACGAAGGCGACGCGCGGCGCATCCTCGATGCTCGCCTTGACGAGTTGATCAATGCGTATGCGCGCGAACTGGGCGACGCGGCCTTTGGCGCAAATACCGCCGAAACGCCACCGAGTGCACTGACTGAACTGCTCGCCCACATCGAAGCGGGCGTAGCGGCGCGCCTGGAGCACGCCGACACGCGGGAAGCACTGCCAAGCGCCAGCTATCCCACGCTGGACATCCTCGATCAGTTCAAAAAGCTCTGGTCCACGCTGCGCACCAGCAGCCAGATGCGGCAGTCGCTGGAGCAAGTGCCGGAGAATGCAGGCCCCTTGAACTCCGGTGCACTGGTGCATCGATCCATCGCCCTGATGCGCGAACTGTCGCCGGGGTATCTCGAACAATTCCTCTCGTACGCGGACAGTTTGTCGTGGATCGAACAGATCAACGCAAACGCACCGACGGCGAGTGATGCCACCCGTGCGCCAAGCACCCGCAAACGCGCCAAGGCGAAGTCGCGCACAAGCTGATCGCGAGTCACCGGCGCAAGCACAAGTGACGCACAGTTGTATCAGCGACGCTTATCGACAGATACGCGTAAGCCGCACTTTTAGCGCGCCAAACAGCGATTATTTGTCGCGCGCCACGCGCTTCGTTTCAATGCGCAGCGAGATTATTTTCGCCCACACAATCGACCACTGATCGATTGCAAACTCTTGCGATGTCGCGCATCGCTGCAGATCAAAGCGTAGTTTCTTTCACGGCGTATTGCGTTTAGACGTCTGCTCGCTGGCAACACCTCAGCGTATAAATACTTATCACAGGGGCCACACATCACACGCGACGCATGCGATCGCAAGGGTTGGGGGTCCGCTATGAGTGAAAGCACAAAACCGGTTATCGAGATGGATTGGGATGCGTTCGATCCTTGGCGCATCCAGCCGCTGAAGCACGGCCTGACCGAGCATCCGCTGTTGCAGACCGAGCAACTGGTGGAACTGGGCAAGCGCTGTCGCGGCACGAAGCGCTGGTACGCATTCAACAGCGATGTCACGGCGGGCACGGATTTCGACGACGCTGCCAGTCTGTTCCCCACCGCCAGGTCGGCAGTCGATTCGCTGCGCGACATCAGCGCGGCCAAGGCTTGGGTGCTGCTGCGCCATATCCAGGCGGACCCGCTCTATCGCGAACTGGTAGACGTGGTGATCAATTCGATCAAAGCGCAGATCGAGCGCAAGGATCCCGGGCTCTACTACCGCGCTGGCTGGATCTTCTCCGCCTCGCCCAACACGGCCACGCCCTTCCACATCGATCGCAGCCACGTGCTGCTCTTGCAGGTGCGCGGCACCAAGACCGTCTACGTCTGGGACGCCGATGACACTGCCGTATGCAGCGACCGTGCGCGCGATTGCTTCCACATGCGCCACGATTTGAGCCGCACGCTGTGGAGCGAGGAGTTCCGCCAGCGCGCCCACGTATTCCGGTTGGGGCCTGGCATGGGCGTGTATATGCCGCTCACCAGTCCGCACATGGTGGAGACCAGCGACGAATCCTCCACCACCATCAGCTTCACCTATAACACCGACGCCACGCGCCGGAACGCCAAGGTGCATGTGATGCGCGAGATGCTCTTTCGACTCGGCATGACGCCGCCGGACTACGGCAGGAGCCACGTGTTCGATCGGGCGGCGCACGCTGCGGCTTCAGCCATCGTGGTGTGCCGCGGCCCGGGCGGGCATCCACCGGCCTGCCCTTCGCTGCGTCACAAGAGCGCGTACGCCGTCGCGGATTAACGTCGTCGCGGAAGCGCCGCAACCTCCGCTATAGGCCAGAAAGCAGAGGCAGATTCCAGCGCAAAAACGCAACTTCCTGCAGGACAAGGCGAGCCTGATATTCGCCGCCCAGGCGACGGGCAAGGTTCGCCTGCAGGCAGATACGGTGCAGCTCGCGACTGCGCAACTTTACGCGGACCAGTTGATGGTCCGCAGCGTGTCACGGCTACCAGCCCGGAAGCAGCGCATAGTGTTTCATCGCTGCGTCACCGACGGCCGCAGTGCGAATGCGAGGCACGCGGCCAGGCCCAGCAGATTGAGCCAGGCAAACCAGTCGCCCCACCGGCCGTAGAGCGTGCGCGTTTCACGCAGCGGCAGCTCGCCGACCAGTTCGGCATCGTGCTTTTCGCTGGACGCTTCGGCGACCACTCGACCGCGGTCGTCGCTCAAGGTGAGCCGGCCGGAACGGGGAGCGCGCGCCACCGCGAAGCCGCTTTCCACGCCGCGCATGATGGCCATGCGCCCGTGCAGCCAGCCATCGATGCTGAAATCCCACGCAGGCACCAGCAGCAGTTGCGCATTGCGCGCGGCATAGGCGCGGCCGATGTCGTGGAAGTCCATGTCCTTGCACACTGCCAGGCCGATGCGCCGATCGCCGCCAAGCATGGTGTAGCTGTCGCCCGGCGTGTACTGCCGCTCGAGGCCTGGTATCAGGTGATGCTTGCTGTACGTTGCCGGCGATGTGGCGGCGGGTTGAAACACCGCCAGCATGTTGCGTTCGGCGTTCGCTTCGCCCTTGAAGTCGATGCCGGCCGCCACGGTGATGTCACGCTGCGACGCCAGCTGCGCCAGCGCGGGAACATTGGCATCGGGCGTGGCGAACGAGGTTTCGGGTATCAGCACGAGATGTGCACCCTGGTCCGCGAGACGACCCAGGGCATCGACATAGCGCGCCTGCAAGGCCTGGCCGTCGGCATCCGCCAAGGCAGGACGGATGGGCTTTTCCAGCGACACCAGGCCGATGCGCATCGTGGACACGGCTGGCGCCTGCAGCCGCCAGCCGCCATAGGCAAGCGATACGGCGAGCACGATGGTGGTCGACACCGCCACGGTCAAGCGGTCACGCGTTGCGATCCGCGACGTCAGCAACACGGCGATGGCGGTGGGCACGAGCACAACCAGGAAACTGATGCCCCAGAGGCCAGCGACAGCGGCCACCTGGAGGATAGGCAAGGCATCCATCTGGGTGTAGCCGATGCTGCCGAAAGTGCCGTGCGGCGAAAGCAGGCTGCTGACGTATTCGATGGCGACCCAGGCGGTCGGTACCGCCAGCGTCGCCAGCATGGCACGTCCGCGCAGCAGCAATCGACGAAAGAGCAGCACGCACACAGCCAGCGCCACGCCCGGCATGCCGATGGCATACGCAATGAACGGCAACGGCAGACCGATGTAGTGATGCAGGTAGTCCCATTGGTTGAAGCCACCGATGGCAAAGGCCGCGAAAGCGGCGAGCGACGCCATCGGCGCACGCACCCTTGGCGCGAGCCACAGCACCGGCAGCGGCGCCAGCCAGGTGAACCACCACAGCGGTTGCACGCCGCTGCCGAACCACCAGCACAGCGCAGCCAGGGCCGTGGCCCCAATCCAGGTCAGAAGAGTGGAACCATCAAGCCTTGATGCCATGGATCAACCTCTCCATCGATTGCAGATAGAAAGCACGGAACGCCGCCTCGTCCAAACTGAAACGACCGGCGCGATAAAGGGCGACCAGCCCGTGCTGCTGCGCCCAGAGGGCCATGGCGACATCGTGCGGGTCGTCTTGCTTGAGCACGCCCTTGGCCATCCCTTCGATCACCGTGTCGACCACGACATTGAAGGTCGGCGAACGGCCCGCGCGGAAATCCTCGGGATAGCGCCGGGCGTCGTCGCGGTGCACGGAGAAGGCGTGATCGAACAGGTGTGGATGCGCCAACGCGTAATCCAGATAAGGCGCCGCCAGTGCCATCAGGCGCTTCATCACATCGCGACTCTGGCCGCGATGCGCTTCCCACTCATGCGCGACGGCCTTGAAGCTGTCGTCGGACAGCTGCTTGAGCAGTGCATCGCGGGTGGGAAAGTGCCGATAAATGGCCATCGGCGTGATACCCACCGCCTCGGCGACGCGGCGCATGGTGACGGCGTCGGCGCCTTCGCGATCGAACAGCTTGTGCGCGGCCCGGAGGATTTTCTCGGCGGTGGTCAGGCGACTCATGTATACACTGTATACATGGCAGCCGAGGCGGCGCAATGGCCCGGACGTCATGGCCAAGGCGAGGGAAACTTTCAGCGCCCCGGGGCGACGGGCCGCCCCGGAGTCGACTCAGGAACGCAGCTTGTACCCGGTGCGGAAGATCCAGGCCACCGCCACCGCGCACACCAGCAGGAAGCCCAGGGTCATGCCTGCGCTCAGCACCACGTTGACGTCCGAGTGACCGTAGAAGCTCCAGCGGAAGCCGCTGATCAGATAAACCACCGGGTTGAACAACGCGACCTTCTGCCAGAACGGCGGCAGCATGCCGATGGAATAGAACGCGCCGCCGAGGAAGGTAAGCGGCGTCACCACCATCAACGGGATCACCTGCAGTTTCTGGAAATCATCCGCCCACAGGCCGATGATGAAACCGAACAGGCTGAAGGTCACCGCCGTCAGCAGCAGGAACACGATCATCCAGCCCGGATGCAGGATGCTGTACGGCACGAAGAAACGCGCCGTCACCAGGATCAGCAGACCGAGCATCACCGACTTGGAAGCGGCCGCGCCGACATAGCCCAGGATCGCCTCCAGCGCCGACACCGGTGCGGAAAGCAACTCGTAGATGGTGCCCGACCACTTGGGCAGGTAGATGCCGAACGAGGCGTTGGAAATGCTCTCGTTGAGCAGCGACAACATGATCAGGCCCGGAATGATGAAGGCGCCGTAGCTGGTGCCGCCGATCTCGCCCATGCGCGAACCGATCGCGGTGCCGAACACGATGAAGTACAGCGACGTCGACAACACCGGCGACACGATGCTCTGCGTCAGGGTGCGGAACGTGCGGGCCATCTCGAAGCGGTAGATGGCGCGGATCGCGGGAAGATTCATGGCGCACCCCGCACTAGGCTCACAAAGATGTCTTCGAGCGAACTTTCCAATGTATGCAGATCCTTGAAATCCACGCCGCGCTCGGCCAGCTTGCGCAGCAGTTCGGCAATGCCGGTGTCTTCGCTCTGGGCGTCGAACGTGTAGATCAGCGTGGCGCCGTCGTCGGCCAGGGCCAGACCGGTGGCGTCCATTCCCTCAGGCAGTGCCTGCATGGGCGTCTGCAACGTGATGGAAAGCTGCTTCTTGCCCAGCTTGCGCATCAGTACATCCTTTTCTTCCACCAGGATGAGTTCGCCGCGCGTGATCACGCCCACGCGGTCGGCCATTTCCTCGGCTTCTTCGATGTAGTGCGTGGTCAGGATCACCGTGACGCCAGTTTCGCGCAGTCCGCGCACCATCTGCCACATGTCGTGGCGCAGCTCCACATCGACGCCGGCCGTGGGTTCGTCCAGGAACAGGATGCTGGGTTCATGCGCCAGCGCCTTGGCGATCAGCACGCGGCGCTTCATGCCCCCGGTGAGGGTCATGATCTTGGCGTCCTTCTTTTCCCACAGCGACAGCGCACGCAGCACCTTTTCGATATGCGCGTCGTTCCGCTCGCGCCCGAACAGGCCGCGGCTGAATCGCACCGACGCCCACACCGTTTCAAAGGCATCGGTGGACAGTTCTTGCGGCACCAGGCCGATCTTCGAGCGCGTCGCGCGATAGTCGCGCAGCACATCGTGACCATCCACCGTCACGGCGCCGCCGCTGGGTTTGACGATGCCGCAGATGATGCTGATCAGCGTGGTCTTGCCCGCGCCATTGGGACCCAGCAAGGCAAAGATTTCGCCGCGCCGTATGTCCAGATCGATCGCCTTCAGCGCCTGAAAGCCGCCCTTATAAGTCTTGCTGATGCCCCGGATGGAAACGGCTTGCTGGGTCAGGTGGGACGAGTCGTTCATGAGGTTCCTTGATTCGAACGCAGCTCAACCATGAGGATTCTAACCCCGACATTCAATGGCCACGTGACACAAAATCGCATCACTGGAATAAGGCGCGGCGCTTCACGGGCCTGCAGCCAGCCATTCATGCAAACGCGCCTTGGCAAAGTCGACGAAGGGTACGCTGAGCATCAGCTGGCAATCGGCCTGCCCAATACGCGCGCGTTTGATCAGTCCGGCCGCTTCAGCCGCCTCGCCAAGACCTGGAAAATACCGACCGTTGTCATCGCCCACATCAGGCACTTCCAGCCAGACACGCTCCCCCGCCATCGGATAAGGGAAGCCACGCAGCTTGGTCCGATGATGTGGCAGCAGCGACTCGGCGTAATGCAGAAAGGAGTTGCGGTTATGGCCCACGCCCAGCAGCAGAATGTGGGCGCCAAGTTGGTACATCCGCTCGAACGGTGAGCCCTTGCCCAGTGCATAGCGCAAGGACTGGTGGCTCGTGATGTCTTCGGCATGCGCACCGATCGCCGCCACCGACGCCTGCGGATGACTGCCTCGATGGCGATGGGTATGCGCGAGCAGCGCGTTGGCCACGGCGCCCATCGGAGTCCGCAAATTCGCGTGGTATAGGGGCACCTGCAGGCGAGCCTGCTCGATCATGGCCGCTTCGCGGGGAACGGACGGCAGCGCGGTATCGGCAACCTGTGGCGTGAAGGTCGGCACGACGACGGTGCCCGCGTCACCCACGCATCGGCGCAGCGCATCGATCACCGCCCCTGCACCACCGTCCACCGCACCGAATGCCGACAGCGACGCATGCACCATGACCACGGCCCCCTTGGGCAAGCCAAGTGCAGTGAAATCTCGCTCTAGCGAAGCGACATCGATTGGGACGACTGAGGCTTGCGTCATAAGCAACTGATCTCAGGAATTATGGCGAGGAAGGGGCGAACGAAAAGCTCAATGCGCGCTATCGCGCTGGCCAATGCCAGGCCGGCTCGTTTAGCACGTTCTGCCCGACGATATGCGTCTGACTGACGTCTTTCTCCAGCGCCAGCACATCGCATGCGGGAAACTCAGCCAGGGCGCTGATCAGACGCGGTGCATGCGACACCACCCATACCTGGCTGCGGGTCGCCGCGTTCGCGATCAGACGCGCAAGCGCAGGCAGGAGATCGGGATGAAGGCTGGTCTCCGGCTCGTTCAACACCATCAACGGTGGCGGCCTGGGTGTATGCAACGCAGCAATCCACAACAGGTAGCGCAGCGTCCCGTCCGACAACTCCAGGGCGGACAGCGGCCGCAGCAGGCCCTGCTGGGAAAACTGCAGGCTGAAGAGACCGTCACTGACCGCAATCTCCACGGCCGCACCGGGGAAAGCATCCTCCAGCGCGGCATCGAGTCCATCGCGATCGCCGATCTCGCGAATGGTTTGCCAGGCCGCCGCCAAGTCGGCACCGTCGTGGCTGAGCACGGTAGTTCGCGTGCCAAGCTGCGTCCTTCTCGCTGGCGCGTCACGGTCCGAGCGGAAATGGTCATAGAAGCGCCAGCCGCGTATCGCTTCGCGCATATGCAGAATCTCCGGCGCTCGCTCGGGATCCGCAACTTGCGTGAGCACGCTTTCGAACACATTGAGATGCGCGGCCAGCGTACGCCATTGACGGCCGTCCCGAACGCGCGCCGAAGCGCCGCGGCGGTCGACCAGGATATTGGACGACCTCAGGAACGGCCCTGCCCAGATCGCTTCACTTTTGATTTCCGGATCTAGGCGGAATGCCGTCGGCGCCTGGGATGGCGGTGGAAGACCCAGGTCGATCGCATAACCGAATTCATCACCGGCGAAGCCCAGCTTCAGGCCGACCGGTTCGTGACGCGGGCCGCCTTGTATCGGCACTTCGCCATGTTGCATCTGTCGTGATATGCGCTCCGGCCCCGCCCACAACGCCGAGCTCAACCCACCCTCGCGCGCCAACGCGTGTCCGACGCCACCGCGTGCGGTTTCAGCAAGCAGGTGCAGCGCACGATAGAGATTGGACTTGCCGCTGCCGTTGGCCCCTGTCACCAGGTTCAAGGAGCCAAGCGGAGCGATGACGGATTTCAGGGAGCGATAGTTCGCGACAGCCAGCGTTTTCAGCATCGAGTGTCACCAGGAATAGCCATCGATCGACGCCGCGGGGAAAGCGTCCGTCACCGGAACGCGGCTGCCCAGGCTGGGCCTGGCGATGGTATCTGGTGGCCGGCAAGAAGGCAGTATCACCCAGCGCGCGGCATTCCCGGGACGGTCAATGCAACGCTTCGGCATCCATCATGGCTTGCTGGAGTTGGGCGTGGGCCTCGTCCGCTTTGCGCTGGCGGTCCGCCATCTTGTCGGCGCTCTTGCCCTGCTCCCTGGCCTCCTCCAACTCCTGATCGCGCGCAACTGCCTTTTGCTGTGCCTTGGCTACCTTTTGTTCGGCATCGCTGCGCAGCGACGCATCCGTGCAATGCGCCTTCACCTGCGCCAAGGCGGTCTGCAGCCCTTGCACGCGCGAGGCGTTGCCGTGGGCCTGCGCATAGGTAATTTCCTGCTCGATCGATTGGCGCTTGGCATCGCAACCGCCCGATTGGGCAAGCAGCAGTGCGGGGCACAGGGAGACGGCAAGCAAGGCGAGCGAGGTGACGACTTTCATGGGCGACTCCTGGAGTGATCGAGGGGAGCGCAACTCAGTGGCGCCCTTCCCCAATGGTCCATTCATCGAGTGATCGCGATGTGTTTGCCGCGCCCAGCTCAGCCCGCGAGCACGCGCTCGGCGTAGGCCTTGAATGCTGCGGTCACGGCGGCCGGTTGATCGATCCAGGGGAAATGACCGGCGTCCGGAATCGCCGCCGCCATGACGTTGGGCGTGTTGTATCGCGCATCCGACCATCCGCGCTGACTCACGATCCGGTCACTCTCACCCCATAGGCGCAGCACCGGTACGTCGAGCGGCCACCAGCGGGCCTGGTAGGTGTGATCAAAGTTGGCGTCCGACCACTCCACCGCCGCGCTGTTGTAGGGCATGCGAGCCAGCAGTGCGCGCCCCACCTCCAGCGCGGCAGGCGTGAAGTTCCACTCGGCGGAAGACATGGCCAAGGTGGTCAGGTGTTCGACGGTGGGGGCCTGCGCGTAGGCGATGACGGCCTGCTCGAAAGCTGGCAGCGGATCGCGCTGGGTCATCGCCACGTACTCGGCATGCCAGGCGCTGTCGGGCGCGGTGTCGAGCAAGGCCAGGCCTCGAACCAGGCCGCTCAACGCCGGCGTGGCCAGCAGATACATGCCGCCGGTGGAATGCCCCACGAAAACGGCGTCGCTCACCGCTTCTGCAGCCTCAATCAACACCTGCGGCCAGCGGGCAAAGGGATCGTCGCCCGCACGCGCCGTATTGGAACCATCGCCCGGAAGATCGATCAGCCAGATGCTGCCGGGCACCGCCATGGCATCGGCCAGCTCCTGCAGGCTTTCCGAACCAATGCCAGGGCCGCCGGGCAGCAGCAGCCAATTGAGCGAACCTTCTCGCGACGAATGAAGACGCATGCGGACGCCGGACGCGGTATAGCGCGTTTCCATGCCTTGTTGTTCTCGGTGTGGGGGATCGTGATTATCGTGCCGTCCGCGAGCGCGGACTTTCCAAATCCCCCGGTCCGATCGGCAGCGCGGAAGCTAGCGGTCTTCGATACGCAGCAGGCGGGCGCGGCTCACGTTGCCGCGCGCGGACGCATGGAACTTCCACGTCTGCCCTGGCGCCAGGTTATGCACCTCATCGGTTGCACGCCCGATCGCATGCCCCTTGGCGTCGAAAAGGCGGAAGCTCACCCTGGCCGAATGCACCGGCACACGTCCCACATTGGTCAGCGTTCCCACGACTTTATTGTGCCCTGGCCTCACATCGCGTTCGACGCGATACGGCCCCAGCCGCACATGTCTCGCCGGCGCACCAGCGGCCATGGCCGACGAACACACCACACATCCAAGCAACACCCACCACACGATCGAGCGACGTTTCATTGCAACCAGGGACAGCACAAGGGACGAAGCACGCAAGTCTAGATTGATTCGCGTCCGTTGCGCAGTCTCTTCGATCACGGCGCGCTATCGACATGGTCGAAGCTTGATGGCTCCGACGGGTTGCCACCCGTGTCAGGGGTGTTGATAGCCGAACCGTTCCCGCAATCGCGGTGTGGCGAAGTCGATGAAAGCACGCAGTTTCAAGGGCATTTGGCGCTGGCCTGGATACACCAGGCTGAGCGGCATGGGGGCAGGCTCATAGGTTTGCAGCAAGCGCACCAGGGTCCCTGCTTTCAACAGATGATCCACCTGGTCGGCCAAGACACGCACGATGCCCCCATCCTCGGTGGCGGCAATCACCGCAGCTTCCGCCGAATTGACGCTGAGTCGCGACGCCACCTTGATCACCCGCGCGGTTTGACCTTCACCAAATTCCCACATGTCCGCCGCCGAGTACCCCACGTAAGTGATGCAATCGTGCGCGGCGAGATCCTCCGGTTTTTCCGGAACGCCACGCGCTTGCAGATAGGCTGGGCTGGCGCACAGCACGCGACTGATGAGGGCGATGCGCGTGGCCACCAAGGCGCTGTCGGGCAAGGCGCCAAGGCGCACTGCAAGATCGACGTGCTCCTCCAACAGATGGCTGACGTGATCGCTCAGCTGGATGTGCGCGCGAATCTGCGGAGCACTGCGCAGAAAAGCGACAAGCACCGGGACGACATGATTGCGTCCGATCACCACGGGTGCACTGATGATCAACTCGCCCTGCGGCGCCCGGTATTCGCCGGCAGCGGCGCGTTCGACTTGTTCGATGTCTTCCAGGATCTGCCGGCTGGCGGCGACGTAATCGCGCCCCGCATCGGTCAGCACCAGCTTTCGTCCTCCGCGCAATACGAGGCGGACGTTGAGGTGCGCTTCCAATTCCGACACGCGGCGACTCACGGTGGCCAGAGGCATATGCAGCTGCCGGCTGGCGGCGGAAAGGCTGCCCGCGTCTACCGCGGCCAGCAGCACGGTCATGGCTTCAAGTCGGTCCACGGCCTCTCACCAGATGAAAGGGTGCCTTCCGAATTTACCGTCTAGTGCCTCGTTTTGAAAGGATCTAGCCTTTGCACCCATGCGATGAGCCCTTGAAACAAACGCTCCCTCGGGACGACCGGCCAACCGGGGGGACCCTCTGGAACTGTCACGAAACTCATCACGGCCGGATCCGCCTTAGGCGGCACCATTTGCCATTCCCCATCCCCTGGAGTTTCTTATGAACATCAAAGACGCCACCGTGCTTGTCACCGGTGCCAATCGCGGCCTCGGCCTGGTCTTCACCCGCGAGCTGGTCGCCCGCGGCGCCCGCAAGGTCTACGCCGCAGCGCGCGACCCTGCGACGATCACAGAGCCCGGCGTTGAGCCCCTGCGGCTGGACGTCACCAACCCGGACGACGTGGCCGCTGCGGCAAAGCTGGCCTCGGACGTGACGCTGGTGATCAACAACGCGGGCATCGCCCAGGCCGGCGGCTTTCTTGCAGAGGACAGCGAAGCCGTCACGCGGCGCATCTTCGAAACCAACTTCTACGGCATGCTGAGCATGAGCAAAGCGTTCGCGCCGGTGCTCAAGGCCAACGGCGGCGGCGCCCTGCTCAATGTGCTGTCGGTCGTCTCGTGGGTGAGTGGCGCCATGGCCGCCTATTCGGCGAGCAAGTCCGCCGCATGGTCGCTCACCAATGCCCTTCGCCTCGAACTGGCGGGACAGAAAACGCAGGTGACGGCGCTGCATATGGGTTTTGTCGATACCGACCTGGCACGCGATTTCGATGCCCCGAAATCAACCTCCGAGGACATCGTCAAGCGCGCGCTCGACGGACTCGAAGCCGGCCTGGATGAAGTGCTCGCCGATGAGCGCAGCGTGCAGGTGAAGCAAGGTCTGGTGGCGGCGCGTCCCATCTACTTGCCGCCCCTCTCGTAACAAGGGCGGTGAGCGTTCGCCCCTCGTGATGGTGGAGCGCGGTTTCGACCGCGCTCCACTCACGGCTGGAACCATTCACGCAGTCGAAGCTGCCATCAAAGGTGCTTCGCCACCAAGGCAAGTCCGGCACGAAACGCCGTCGCGCCACCATTGGAAGGGTGGCGAATCTTGTCGGCTTGCACGCCTAGTTTGCGCAGCGAATCGGCAGCGACGTTGCCCACCGCAACCACGGTAACGCCAGGCAACGCAGCGATCAGTTTGCGCAAAAGTACTGCGCCGACAGCCTTCTCGCCTTCGTTTGGCGCGCGGTTCGACAAGGGCGTCGCACCGTAGGGGTGCCACGGGAAGGCGCCCCACAAGATGGTGTGATCCATCAAATCTTGTTCACGCAACGCGCGCCACACGATGGTGGACGACGGCTCACGCCAAGGCAGCCGCCGCGAGGTGAGTCGGTCGTGCAACATCCCGATGCGCGGCACACCGTCCTCCAGCAGCAGAGCCTCGGAGGTAAACGGGCAACCCGTGATCCGCGTACCTTGATAGCCAGGCGCCTCGCCGACCAGCAGCAGCCTCGGTGCAGGGGCCGACAGATGAAGCCGCAGGCGTTCGCGACGCCCCTCGATCGCAGCGGGAGCGATGTCATCACTCGAGACGGCGTTCCATGGATCGAAGATGTGCGGCATATCGGCGGTCGGCGCCGAGTAGAGTTCTTCAAGGAAGGCTTCGATCTTCCGGGTGGTGTGCGTTGCCATCGGCATCAAGGCTCAGTGACATTCCACAAGCACGCCGCCAGGCGCGCGATCCAGCAATCCAGCGCTACGCCTTCATAGCCTCGATAAGCGCTCTCAGGCCAGCGGACTGATGCTTGCGACTTGGAAAGTAGAGGAACAGATTTTCCTCCGTCGTGCACCAATCCTCCAGGCAGTACCGAAGTCGACCGTCGGCAATATAGGGCGCAGCGCGATCCTCCCACACATAAGCGAGCCCCACGCCTTGTGCCGCCGCCTCGACCATCAGCTCCTGGCTGTCCACCGTCAGCGGACCATCGACTTCGACCTGGATGGCTTCGCCTGCCTTGGCGAATTCCCAGCCGAAGATGGCCCCACTGGGAAAGGCGTAGCGGACGCAGTCGTGCTCGCTTAAATCGTGCGGGGTGCGAGGAATCGGCTTTCTCTCGAAGTAGCTTGGCGCCCCCACCACCGTAAAGCGGAAGCTCGGCCTGATACGCACCGCGATCATGTCCTGCGACAAGCGTTCACCGGGACGAATACCCGCGTCGAAGCCGCCCTCGACGATATCCACCAGGGAATCGGTGGCAACGACTTCGAGTTTTAGTCCGGGATTCTTTGCGAGCAGGTCCGGCATCACATCGCGAAGGATGTACAGCGCGAGTGAGTTCGGTACGTTCAAACGAATCGTACCGAACGGCGTGGCGCGAAACGAATTCAACGCGTCGACGGCCGCGCGCATATCCGTCAAAGCCGGTTCGAGCCGGGAAAAAAGCATCTCCCCCGCATCAGTCAGGGAGACGCTGCGCGTGGTGCGATGAAACAGGCGAATCCCCACGCGCGTTTCGAGATTCCGAATCGAGTGGCTGATGGCTGAAGCCGAAGTCCCGCGCTCGATGGCGGCATGGCGAAAACTCCGGTGCCGGGCCACGGCCGCAAAGACAGCCAGTTCGCTGAGTTCTGTCGTTTCCATTAGTGAATCTCACTCATCACCGTAGGAAATATTGCTTACTTTATCGTAGCAGTTCAAGTGACCAGAATGGCGACCAAGGACAACATCCAAGCCCCGTCCTGCATCCCCAAACACCTGATTCTGGAGACAAACATGAACATGCATGCCGCAAACAAAACGCTCGCGGGAAAAGTGGCCCTGGTGACCGGCGCCAGCTCCGGTATCGGCCGAGCCGCGGCCCTCGAACTGGCCCGCCGCGGCGCCAAGGTCATCGTCAGCGCCCGCAGGAAGTCGGAAATCGACGCCTTGGCCGACGAGATCAAGCGCGAAGGAAGCGAAGCCACCGCAGTTGTCGCCGATATCAATGTCGAGCAGGACGTGATCGACCTGGTGGCCGCGGCCATCAGCTCCTACGGCCGCATCGACATCGCCTTCAACAACGCAGGCACCGAAGGCGAGTTCACGCCGTTCGTTGAACAGTCCAACGATGCCTACGACACCATCTTCAACGCCAACGTACGCGGTGTGTTCTGGTCGATGAAGCACGAAGCCAAGGCCATGCTGGCGCAGGGTGGCGGCGTCATCATCAACAACGCATCGATGGGTGGCGTCATCGGCTTCGCCAACGCTGCCCTCTACATCGCCAGCAAGCACGCCGTGCTCGGCTTGACCAAGACCGCCTCGATCGAACTGTTCAAGCAAGGCATCCGCGTCAACGCCGTCAACCCCGGCATCATCGACACACCATTCCAGGATCGCATCTGGCCGAGCGCCGAAGCGAAAGATGCCTTCGCGGCCTCGACCGTTCCCGGTCGTGCAGGCTCAGCGACGGAAGTGGCGAATGTCGTGGCGTTCCTGGCTTCCGATGACGCGTCGTTTGTTTCGGGTCACGGGCTGCTGGTGGATGGCGGTTACTCCATCGCCTGACAAGCTGCATCTCGAGCAGCACCAGTCGGTGCTGCTCGGTGCCAGGGCCATCGACCGCGCGTCAGAGCCGCTCCATGCGCAGCCAGGATGGATCGCCCAGCCATGCGAGCTGAAACGCAGCGCGTGCAGCAGCCGCTTCGCTATGGTGGCCCTGCGCGCCTTCGCTTTGTGCCAGTCCATAAAGCGCCCAGCCGTTCTGCGGTGTTTGCCGCAACGCCGCCTGGAATGCCTGGCTGGCCTCGTCATATCGCCCGGCTTCGAACAAAGCCGCGCCGAGCGACTGGCTGACCGGGTAGTACCAGTACGCGGGTTCCTGGTAAGGGATCTTCCGCTCGAGAGTGATCGCTTCCCGATAGTGATTCGCTGCTTCATCGAAGCGGCCTTGGGCATGCGCAAACCGCCCTCGTGCGACGGCTTCGGCGAGCAGCAGGAGATCGGGCGCGGGCACACCCTGCTCGATCATCGGCGCGAACACATCGGAGGTGCGCAGCGCGGCAAGCGCCGACATCTCGCGGTCGAAGGCGGCACGATCTTGTCGCTCGGCATGGGCCACTGCGCGTGAGTAAAGGCGCATGGCTGCCGCATAGGGAAGGCGAGCATCCGCCGGTGGCATCGCGAGTATCGCCTCGGGTTGCGCAAACTGCGCCATCGCCAGATAGGGGGCGGCATCGATCGCCTGCACCCAGGCAATGCGCGCGGACGTATCCGGATCGAGCACGGTACGCAGGCGACCGGCCTCGCGGATCGCGGTGTCCATGTCGCCCGCCATCTGGGCAGACGCGACGATGAAATGGATGTTGTGCGGGTAGTAGCCATAACGCACAAGACTGTGATCATCCGTTCGGCGAATCAGCACTTCGTCGGATCGGGCCGCCGCAACGTTGACACGGATGGCATCGGCGTAACGCCCGGTCAATGCATAGATATGTGCTGGCATGTGCACCAGGTGTCCCGCGCTTGGCGCAAGCGGTCGCGCCAAGCGATCCGCGGCCGCTTCGGCGCGGCGTGGGTCAGCGCTGTTCTCCATAAGATGAATGTAGAGATGAGACGCCTGCAGGTTCTCCGGATGGCGGGCGAGCACCTTCTCGACCAACGCGACGGCCTCGCCGCTACGCCCCACGGGCGTACGCTTGTCGGCTTCCCAGTAGTTCCAGGGACTGGTGTCCATCGCCGCTTCCGCGGCGAGCACAGCGACATCGTCATCGCTCGGAAATCGACGCGCGACAGCCAGCATGGCGTCGGCGTAGGCCGCATCGAGTTCGCCGCGATCGGCCTTCGTATCGCGCGAGTAGCGATGGACCAAGGCGTCGATCAGCGCCTGCTCAAGAGGCGATGCATGCGCACGCAGTGCGAGCGCCCGATCCATCGCGGCCAGGGCGGCGTTCCGATCGCGGTCGTCCATCGGGGCATTGATATTGGGTCCCAATGCGAGCGCCTCGCCCCACCAGCACATCGCGCAGCCTGGATCCAGCCGCTGCGCCTCGCGAAACGAACCCACCGCACCCGCGTGATTGAATCCGTAGGTGAGGACCAAGCCCTGATTGAAGTAACGCTTGGCCTGCTCGCTTCGCGTCGTGATCGGCAGATGCGCTGCAGTGAGATCGGCGAAGAGCGGCATAGGCGAAGAAGCCACCCCCACCGGCCCGGCGACGACCGCGGCCAATGCCAGATGACGTGTCAGCGACCATGTGGACACCCCGCTTCCGCACATCGAAGTAGCCAGAAGAGAAGGATCAAAGGCCCGTGCTTCGGATGAAAAAGACGTGACAAGCGATGAACTGGTGAACGCGACACCAGCCCCGGCAAGTACCGCGCACTTCAATAGATTGCTCATGGCCAAGGCTCCGCAGCGGAACGTAGCAAGGCGAGGTTACTCCGCCAGCCGGGTGCGTATATAGCCAGAAAGTGAGATGCGCAGGCTCGTGTGCAGGCGACACGGGAAACGGGATTAAAGCGGCTTCCTCACTTCATAGGACGTTGGTTGAAATTGGCGATCGGCAGGCACCATTGCTGCGTGCCAATCCACGGGATAGGCTCCCGCACGATCAAAAACGGGCATGTCTTCTTCCTGCCTTGTCTTCGATCTTGGAGCTTAACCTGAAGCCATTTTTCGCCATTTCACAGAGCCATAAATTCAATGAAAGTCTTGGAGCTAGTCACCAATCCTCGCTACCGCCCCCGAATCTTAGGCCATCTTTGCCTCTTGATAGTTGTCTCAATAATCGTCGGAGTCGGCAAATTTGGCATCCCCGCAAGTGGGTGGCTTTGGGCGATTTACTGTGGTGCGATCTTCTGTGGCTATATGTTCTTACTCGAAGATTGTGCGACAAACCTATACACGAAGAAGAAGGTCGAGGAACCTTGGCTGGCGTTTGTCTTTTTCGCCTTATCAGCACTCCTTATCATCCTCCTCGCTTTCCCTTGGCACGCCTTTGCGTCCGTCGCTGCTAACGGTGTGAGGCAGCCATCCTTGAGTTTTGTCGATTCCTTGTACTTCTCTTGTGTCGTTTTCACAACGCTTGGCTTCGGCGACCTCACGCCCGCGAACGACGCGAGCAAGTGCTACGTCCTCTTCCAAGCCATTTTCGGAGCAACCCACATGGTTGCCTCATTCGCCATCATCGCGAATCGCATACTTGGTAATTCTCGCGAGCCGACTGTCGATTCAGTGATTCCGTCGCACGCGCCAGGTCCAAGCAAATCTTGACCGCTGTATGAAGAAGTTGACGTTGTGCTGAGAAAGCGGGGCCAGAGCAGATCTTCCATAAAAGCTGGTAGAAAAAGTGCACTCTGACCCTCGTTTTGACCGGCATATCTGCGTGGCCTCCTGCATCGAAATTTCCATGCAAGCGGCCTTGCTTGTCCGTAGTTGGCGACGTCGCGGCTAAATCAGCGCCACTGTAGATGCGCGGGCCATCTGCGCCTGTATCGGCCGTCCATTCGAAATCTTTATTCGATATGGGAGGCTTGATGCGAGGTACCCAAATCAGCAACAAAAGCATCTGACCATAACCTGAGATGGTCGCGCGCGCTCGCCTCCATCACCAGAATATGCTCTGCAGAAATGCGAGGCGCCCGATATGCGACGGGCCCCACAAAAGCATGCTTTGCCTTCTTCGCGCTATCGCAAGAAGATGCGCACATATCGCAAGATGTCTTGGGCTCACTCCCCTACCCCGGCCCATCATCACAAGTAGAGCCATACACCGGCTGATACGGCCGACGGGCTTCTATTCCCCGGATATTTCAGTATTGGCGTTAGGTCACTCATGAAGACCCGTTCGCACCGAGAGCAGGACACCGAGGCCACGGATAGGCTGCTCCTTGAGCGCATCGCCGATGGCGATCGAGACGCGTTGGCGACGCTTTATTACAACTATCACGAGAGACTTTGTGTATTTCTCTATCGGCTGACCCGACATGCAGAAATCATCGATGAGGTAATCAATGAATGCTTCTGGGTCGTCTGGCAAAAGGCATCCGAGTTTCGACAGGCATCCCCCGTCGCCATCTCGATCATGTGCATCGCCTATCGCGCGGGGTTGAACGCGCTGCACCGACGTGGTGCCGAACTTATCGATGGAGATGACTTCACCCAAGATCTGACGCCTTCGGCCAACTCCGGGAAGAATTGCCAGTTGCGAGATCGGATCACCCATGGCCTGGCCCGCATCACCTCCGACCAGCGTCTGGTATTTGAACTGGTTTACGCCGCAGGCCATAGTTTGGACGACATAGTCACGATCACTGGCATACCGTTGTGCACCGTGAAGGCGCGCCTGTTGGAAGCCAAAGCCAGCTTGCGCAATGTGCTGCCATTCCTGGCCGGTGACTGAAACAAGTAACCAAAACCGGGCGAGAGTGCGCTTCCCGTGAAGGCTCGCGGAAAAGGTGCACTCTGACCCCAGCTTTTCGACTCCGCCAATTGTCCTGGGTGACTGTGCAAATATTTTGTCGTATGGCGGCATTGGAGATGGCAACACCGACAACACGACCGCCCTAAATTCGCTACTTGCGTCGTCGCCTGTTGGGCGCGCTTGCGTGTACTTCCCTCCAGGAAAGTACCTGTTCCGCTCAAATATCACTTATACGTTGCCCGGTGGTCCGGGCTCGATCAGCATTATTGGCGCGGGATCTGACGTGACTGAATTGAGTTGGATCGCGACTGATGGGATATCGCTCACGCTGGCGAGCCCTTTCAATTCATTCCATGTTCGAAACCTGACGCTCACGACGAGCTCAATCAACTCAGGCACGGCAATTAAGGTCGCTCAAAACGCCAAAAATGCGAATCCCGCGGATTCCGCGGTCAGCGACGTCAGTGGTGTGACGGTGAGAGGGGCAGACTGTTGATTTCCGCCGAAAACTGAGCCGGGCTTTTCATCGAAAAGTGAGCCACCCGTTTGTGCGTCAGGTTAGCTCAGGTGATAGATGAAGGTGAGGTTTAGCGCTCCTTTCCGGTGTCCGTAACGTGGTTCCTGAAGCGGTAACTGTCG
>NZ_JBFTSI010000011.1:0-41941 GCF_056399945.1 Dyella sp. 01L423
CGAGATCGAAGCCAAAGCGGCGAACATCGAATGTTTGGGTCGAAATATTCGTAACCCGCAGGTGCAAGTCCCGCCCTCACTGGCGGTGATCTGCCAGCTACGCCCAGTGTCATGGAAGGCGGAACGGAATACCTATATCGGGTCGAAAGAGGACATTTGACTACCGTACTACGATCACTAAGGCCTGCGAAAATGCAGCCGCTTGCAAACTCGGTCAGGCAAGACCGGAGGAAGGAATCAAGTGACCAAGACGGAAGTGATCCATGGCCAATGCCGCTGTGGCGCGGTTCAGTGGCACCTCAAACGAATGCCCGAGTCAGCTACGGTGTGTAATTGCAGCGCATGTCACCGCTACGGTGCGCTGTGGGCCTATGACTATGAAGGAGACGGTATTCACGTCTCGGGCCCAACTCAAACCTACACGCAGGGACGGTGGGTCGTCTTTCACTTTTGCCCCGCCTGCGGCTGCGTGGCGTACTGGCGAGGCTTGAACGACGGCAAAGATGAGCGGCGCCCCATGGGAGTCAACCTTCGGCTGGCCGCCCTGGAGAGTGTTGCGACGATTCCCATCATCCGTCATGACGGGCTCAACACCACCGATGACCTGCCGCAAGACGGTCGATGCGTCACCGACTATTGGTTCTGAATCGCTCTCAAGTGGAAAGGGGCCGGAGGTCGTCAACCTATTTAACGACCTCCGCCCCCTCTCCCGGCTCCTCGGATGCCGCGAGAATGTCACCTCCTTTGGGGATCTGCACCAACGCGGCGGTCGACAAACCTGGCGACGAAGTTGGCGGCAAAGCGAACGAGAGCGGCGCTCCGTTCCACGTTCCCAAGTGAACGAGCTCGTGTACAACGTTGCGATGCAGCAGCGTACGGCCACTGTTCTCCCCCGCACGAATATGGACGCTGACCGCACGAGGGTCATAGCGCACGAGCCACACGTCGCAGGGTGACGACGCCTGGCCGGCGCCTATCGCAAGTTGGCTTTTGTCCCAACTCATGGTGGGGCCGTGGCTGGAGGCATGGTCAATGGCCTCGTTGAGTTGACGGCGATCCGTTCCTACCAGGTCGACCTGACCGTTGATATAGATCTGTGGCGTCCAGACGTTATCGTGCTTCTTGTTATGCGCGTAATCCCACTGCCTTTGTGTATAGGCGTCCCGGGCAAAAGTATCTTTCCAGCCGAGGGCGTCCCAGTAGGTCACGGCGAAGGACAGCGCAAGAATCCCTGGCTTTCCGGCAATGGCATTGAGGTTGTCCTGCGCTGGTGGGCACGACGAACAACCTTGGCTCTGGAATAGCTCGACGACTACCAGTGGACGCTGTTGCGTCGGCGGCGCGTCCTGTGCGTGGCTTAGGGCCGCGAAACCTCCCAGCCCGATGGTGCTAACAAGCAACTTGAGTAACGCTCGAGCAATCATGGCCACGCCCTCTTCGAGTCGGTTGTCACGCCAGCTGCGCCTGGCGTGCGCCTGCGTAAAGTACTTCGTTTCGGCCGGGGGCGAAGTTACAAGGAGCGGGATCCCCGTATCCGGCCCAAGTCATTGAAGTGTGATACTCGATGAATGGATCTAGTCAAACACCTCAATAATGGGACGTCGATTGCCTCCGGGGCCCGCTCTGGGTCGGAAACTGACCGTAGCCATCGCCTCCCGGCCAAACGTCGCGCACACGTTCGAGCAGCGACTCTACGAGGCGGAAAGCGCACTGACCATGACGTAGTAGCCATCAGGATCGATGAGCGAAAACTCCATGGTGCCAGTGGCTGGATTTTCGCTGGGCTGCCCAGCCAGTTGATCGACCAGCGCACGAGCTCTCGACAGCGCCGCTTCAAAATCGTCGACGCGAAAAAAAAGGATTAGCCCGTTCCCCGGCTTCGCCAGCCCGGCGCTCGTCAGCGTGGGATGCTCATGCGCACCCCAAGCATGGAGGCACAAGAGAACGGTTCCGTCGCTGTCGCGAATCTGCCCGAAATAATCATGGCCTGGCTGAGACGCCTCCTGCCCGAAAAGTGTCTGGTACCACTTGAAACTCGCAGCGACGTCATCTACCCCAATGATGGTCCAGAGGCGTTTCATCGAAGTCACCTTCCCGGTCGTTGGCCTAGCTTAGTTGTGCCACGATCCATGTGTGCCTCGGGTCGAAAACGGACATCTCACTGCCAAAGCTCGCCCATCACCAGCCTCAACGAAAAACCGTGAAAGCAGGCAGCTCGAGTTAATGCCTCGTAAGGCAATCCCACCGCAGGCGCACTACCCAAGCGCACTACGTAACTGATACGACCCTGCAACTCGCCACAGTCATGGCGCGCCCTCCCCTACACCTTTTTCAATATATCTCGCAGCGATTCAGGAGGGGCATACTCGCGCGGTCTCTTTAGTCGGAGGGACGCAAATGTCTGCAAAAGAACCTCACGATTCGCGGCCCGTGCGCAGGCCAGTTGAACGCGTCGCCGCTCCAGCCACTCAGGCGCGCGCGAAGCGTCTGTCGCCGGCGTATGCCTTGGCTTGGCTGCACCTGATTCCGGAATCTTTTTTTCCGGTCCGGTCTCGAAGCGATATGGCCGCCAAGATTTCGGCGGGGTTGTTCGGCAGCCCTTCGCCCGTGGCTCAACGAACCGGACACGCCTTGCCGGCAGCGGCGCAGCAGGCGCCTCGAAAGACATCAGGCGAGAGCTGACATTCGGAAAGCGAAGGAGACGTCCATGGGCCTCTGGTACCAGAACGGCTATACCGATCCCGTCTACATTGCGATTCTGTGGTTTGACCCCGCCTGCAATGTGCAACCCTGGCGCAAGAGTGGTTGGTACGAGGTCGACCCCGGATCGTCGGTCGAGATCGTCGGCGCGAATCTTCAAACGATTCCGGATCCCAATTTTGCCTGGTTCGCCCAGGCGGACGGCGCAGATGGGCCGTGCTGGTCGGGCGATCCTGCGCACAACTGGTATGCGATCCCGCACAACGCCGCCTTCGATCAATGCTATACGGACAACAACGGCTGCAACGCGGCATATCCATTCAATGCAGCAACACTCAACCAATCATCAGTCGATTGGACCATCGTTCTCCTGCAGCCCGGCATCGCGGGGCAAGGCCACCAGGGCTGCTCCTATGGCATGGCCGGATTACCGACGGCGCATCGCCTGAACTTCACGGTTCCGTCGCAGCTCGAGTCCAATTGGTGCTGGGCAGCCGTCGCGACGGGCGTGGCCCATTACTACGACAGCAGCAGTACGGTGACTCAATGCGAGGTGGTCAACAACCAACTCGGGCGGACCGATTGCTGCACGAACCCAGCTTCCAAAAACTGCAATGTCGCCGGTTATCTCAATAAAGCGCTGACCTTTGTCGGCCATCTCAAATCCGAACAAGGCTCGGCCGCAACCTATGCCGCGACATCGGATGCAGTGAACGCCGGGACACCTCCCTGCATCCGCATCGGGTGGTCCGGCGGGGGTGGCCACTTCATTGGCGTGTTCGGCATCGAGCCGACCAATATGCTTTGGGTGACCGATCCCATTTTCGGACAATCGCTGGTCAGCTATGCAACGTTTACCGGCGGAACGTATGAAGGCAACGGGTCATGGACCAACACCTATTTCACGCATTGATGCGAGTGAAACGCCATGCCGATCGAAATGCTCGAACCGCCGCGACTTTCCATTGAGGCGCTGGAGTCCGTGCTGCCGTCGCTCGTTGGAAACGCAGGCATCCTGCACCGCGCGCCGCGCTTTGCTGCCACCCTCCTCGCCTCGCCGCGAAGCCTGTCGCATCCGACCTTGTCCTATCCGGTCTATGCCCTCGGGCTCGACCACATCGCAGCGGGGGCCAGTCTAAGCAAAGCCAAGCTCGTGGCCTGGCGGCACGAATTCACCAGCGGTGACGAAGTGGTCGCTGCGGAAGTCTCGGCTGGACGCAAGCCGCACTTCGCCGGACTCAACGTCAACTCGAACTTCCGCTCGGTGCAAAAGGAGCTGCGCTCGGCCGTCGAAACCGGCAAAGGGTTCGCTGACCGAACCTATCAACCGAGGCTGCTGCAGGTATCGGCGCTGGGAACCCGTGCGCTGTGGCTGAAATCGACGTCGCGAACCCATGCGGACCTGCTCATCCCACTTTCGCCGGCGCAGTTCGGCCTGACCGCCCATCGACACTACTCATCGTCGGAATTCATCGAAGCGATCCGACCGGCCGCCGAAATCATTCTGCGTACCGATGCGTCTGGAAAGGGCACCTGAAAGTCGTCGAGAAGCCGGGACCAGGGCGCACTCTTTCAGCCACCCCCATGTGAGGGGTGAACAGTTTGCTTCCACGTCTTCAGCGCTCGAAGAGCCTCCAATGCCCCTCGGAGACGATCTCGACGACACCGCTCACCACTTTGATAGCGCTCTCGTCGTCCAGCGCATAGCCCGGCACTGGCAGGCGCGCGGCCCACTTTTCGGCGTCGGCCATGGTGTTCTGCGGGCACATGACGTTGTCCAGATGCGGGAAGATCGAGAAACCGACCATGCCTAGCGCGCCGTCGGTGCCAGCGGCCGGCTTCCAGCCCACGAACCTCTCGCCGACGTGCGGAGCCATCACCATGCTGCCGGCGCTAAGCCCCACGTAGACCATCTCGCTGAGCGAGGGGAACAGCTCCGCCAGGCCGGACTCACGCATCCAGTGATGCAGATACAAGACATCGCCACCGCACACCAGCAGGGCATCGGTCTGCCGCACCAAGGGGATCCAGTTCCCCTCGTCGATGCTGGGCAGCGCCGTCAGCTCAAGCATGCCTACGGACTTCCATCCCAGTTCGACCATGGGCGTTGGCGTCTGCCCGGCGATCTGCCGCCACGTCATGACCGCGGTCTCGGGCAGCATGCCGTACATCGCTGTAGGGATGCACAGGGCGGTGGACTCGGCAATGGGCTTGCCCAGCATGTCGACGAGGGCGTCACGGATGCTCCGATTGCTGACGCCGCCGGAAGTGAGGAGAAGCTTCATCGCGCCTTCCTTGTCCATCGAGAGCGGGGCCGGCCACGACGAAGTGTGTGTGCGTTTGAGCGCTGCCGGGTTTTTCAGCGGATGAGTCAATCACGGCGTCGCTGACTCGCACAAGTGTACGAGCCAGCTGCCGCGGGCTGGCAGGCTCGCGCGATGCTGGTCAGGCGACAATCTCCTGCCGATAGGGTGCGAAGTCGATGTAGTGCTCTTCCGTGCCACCCCAGAACGCCTCGCGCACGTACGGGGTCAACGGCAGGCGGTGGCGCAGGCGTTCGGGCAGGTCGGGATTGGAGGTGAAGTGGCGTCCGAACGCCACCAGGTCGGCGTCGCCGGCCTGAAGGATCGCGTCGGCGCCTTCGCGCGTGAATCCACCCGCGGCGATGATCGGTCCCTTGAAAACGCTGCGAAGGAACTGCGATGCCACCGGTTTGCCGTGCTCGTCGAGAGTCTCCACGCCCATCACGCGCGGCTCAATGACATGCAGATAGGCAAGGCCGTAGTCGTTGAGCCTGTCCGCAAAGTGGCCGAAGGTGGCTTCCGGATCGGAGTCGGAGATAGCGCCCCAGCGGCCACTCGGGGAAACGCGAACGCCAACGCGCGATGCACCGAACACGGCACTGAACGCCTCCACCACTTCGAGCGGAAGCCGCGCGCGCTTCGCGATCGTTCCACCATAAGCGTCCGTGCGCTTGTTGGTGCCGTCTTGCAGGAATTCATCCATCAGATAGCCGTTGGCAACGTGCAGCTCGACACCGTCGAGACCTGCACGCTTGGCGCGCTCCGCCGCCTGACGAAAAGACGCGACAAGCGCAGGAATTTCCTCCAGCGCGAGTTCGCGATGAGGCGACACCGGCACCCAGCCCTGCCGGGTCAGCGCCTGGCCTTCGAATGGCACGACCGAAGGCGCGATGGGTGCCCGGCCTTCGCTCAGGTCGCTATGGGATTGCCGGCCGTCGTGCGAGATCTGCATGAAGAGGCGGCCGCCCTTGTCATGGACGGCCTCAGCGATGCGCGACCACGCCTCAACGTGGCGATCCGTATGGATGCCGGGAGCACCGTAGTAGCCGCGACTATCGGAGGACGGATGGCTGGACTCAGTGATGATCAGCCCGCCCAGGCTTGCACGCTGCCGATAGTATTGGACCATCATCGAACTCGGCGTCTCATCCGCCTCCGCACGCAGGCGCGTGGTGGGCGCGTGCACCACCCGGTGGTTGAGTTCGTAGGGGCCAAGCTTGAAGCGGGAAAAAAGCAGCGATTGATCGTTGGCGACCATGGATGAGACCTCGTTGAGTGTGGCCCCGGCGGGGGCATCGTTCGCACTCAATCAAGTGGTGCCGGGTCGTTGCAGGAGAATGCCGGCGGCCATCCGAACAGAATGGCCGCCGGTTCCGCAATCGAATGTGAGACCGGGCGCAGCCGACTACAGGCTGCCCGGAACGCTCAAGCGCACGCCCGCGGCAGACGATCGCTCCGCCGTTTCGATCAGATCGTGCATGCGGATGGCGTCCCTGAAAGTAGGCGCCAGCTGCGTCCCTGCACTCACATCGTGCGCATAGGCAGCATAGAGATGTGCCAGCTCGAGTACCGCCGATGGAAGATCCGAAGCCGGAAGCGTGTCGTACTGGGCCGGCACCGGCATGGCTTGCATGGGCTGGTTGTCCCCAAGCGCACCGGTGATCAGGTAGTCGTCGCCAACGGCGCTGAAGGCCGACGTGTTGGTGATGCGGATATCTCCTGCGTCACCGGTGATGTCGATCTGCACACCCGATCCATTGCGCTTTCCGCCTTCGATATGCACGGACAGCACGGCGCCGCCAGGCAGTAGGCCACCGAGCACCATCTGGTCGGCATTGGTCGTGGGAATGACCTCGCCCGTTTCCCGAATGGTGACCTGATCGAATTGATTGACCATCACGGCCGACACCGCCGTCGGCCAGCCAACCGCTGTCAGCAGCATGTCGAGGAAATGGCCGGCGTAGATGGGGATGACGCCAGAGAAATTCTGCGGCGGCACCGTCCAGCGCAGCGACTGCGATCGCAGGGCCTGGAAGTAATTCATGCTCACATGCATGCGCACCGAGCGCAGCCTGCCGACAAAGCCCTGCTCGATCAGGTCCCGCAAGTAGCGGTTGTGCGGTGCCATACGCCGCTGCAGGCCAATGACATGGCGCACACCCTTTTCGCGGGCAGCCCGCTCCAGCTCGCGCGCGATGGCAGCATTGAGCGTCAAAGGCCATTCGCAATACACATCCTTGCCGGCGGCGATGGCGGCGCGAACGGCCATCTCGTGTTGCGGCGCCGTGGTCAGCACGACGACCAAATCGACCTCGGGATGATGGACGAGATCCTCGAGCGACCCCACCACATGACGAAAACCGTAGGTCCTGGCGCCCTCCTCCGCGGCATCCGCACGTTGGCTATAGAGCGCCGTCAACTCGTATTGAGGCAACAGCGAAAGCACGCGCACATGGCCGTGCCGGGCCCAGTTGCCGAAACCAACAACGCCGACCCGTATCGGCTTCTTAGTATCCATCGTTTGAACCATGTCACTTGCTCACAGAAGGTGGAGACCTGTCAGATGAGGGCTCTGCGGTGCTCCGGTAGTGACGCAAACGTCCTCTCTGAGTGGAATGACACGCTCAAGACCAACGGATTGCCTGGCCTGGGGAGCATGGCGGCATGGCTTCGCCGTCAGCTCTTACCTTCGTTGACCACATAGGTATAAAACCGCACTCGGCCATCCTCGGGTACCTGATAGACCCCTTGCACCTCATAGGAGAAGCCCGGGAACCGGTTGCAGCTTTCCTCGAACGCCAGGAAGTAATCGATCATGGGTTGGGCGCGATCGTCGTAGCGCTCGCCCGGTATCACGATGCCAATGCCCGGTGGATAGATCAACGCGAGAGTGGCTGCAATGCGACCCTTGACCTGATCCATGGGCACGAAATCCACGCGACCGCTGACCAGGGCCTCGTTCGCTTCCCGCGCCGACATGGCCTGTTCCGGGAATGATTCGTAGCGAAAGCTCAGGCGCTGCAATTCCTTGACGTTCCTCGACGCATAGAACTCGTGCATTTCCTGCGCGACCTGGCGCACGGTGTAGCCGCGATATCGCTCCTGGTACTTGCGGGACAGGGCGGGAAGGACCTGATCGAGCGGATGGTCTTCGTCATAGTGGTCGCGGAAGCGCTCCAGTGCCGCGAGAAGCATCGCCATCTTGCCCTCGCCCACCGCGGGCGTCATGAGGAAGAGAATGCTGTTGAGGTCATTCTTCTCCGGGATGACATGGTTCTCCCGTAGGTAGTTGGCGACGACCGTGGCGGGAATGCCGCTGCTGGCGTACGCGCCCGTTCTTGGGTCGATCCCGGGCGTCGTGAGCATGAGCTTGGTCGGGTCGACCATCGCGGCGTCGGCACCCAGATGCCGATAGCCGTGCCAGGTTTCCTGTGGGTCGAGCTGCCAGTACTCCTGTTCCACAGCCAGTACATCGGTAGGCACGTCTTCCCACTTGATGCGTTCGCCCTGGTACTTCACCGTATCCGGTACAAACGGATTGAGGAAGCCGGCGAACCGCTTGCGTATGGCCTTCCTGGCCTCGATGCCGAGCCGCACCATGTCATCCCACAGCACGCGCCCAGCCTTGTCGGCATGCATCTGCGCGTTGACGTCCAGGCTGGAAAACAAGGGATAGAAAGGCGACGTCGATGCCTGCAGCATGAACATCTCGTTGAACCGCTTATGGTTCACCCGAAATGCCTGTTCGCGGATATGCGCGTCGCGCACATGAATCTGCGATGCCTGCGAAAAGCCCGCCAACTGCTTGTGGGTTGACTGGGTGGCGATGATGCCAGGGTCCTTGTCCGTCAACGACAGGCTCATGCCGAAGTGATCTTTCATCAATGGATGGAACGCGCCAAAGCCCGCCCAAGCCTCGTCGAAATGGATGTACTCGCAGAGATGGCCGATCTTCTCCAGCACCTTCTTCGCGTTGTATACGATGCCGTCGTACGTGCACTGCTCGATGATGGCAACGCGAATGGGTCGCTCGCGCTTCCACGCATCGGTATCCTTGAGGCGCGGATGATGCTTGATCTTGTCGCGTATCGACTGTTCGTCGAAAGCATCCCAGTCGATAGGTCCGACCATGCCGAATCCATTGCGATCGGCTTGGAGATAAACAGGAATGGCCCCGGCGAAAATCAGCGCACCGTGGTGATTGGACTTGTGATTGTTCCGATCGAACAGGACGATGTCGCGGCTGGTCAACAGCGCCGTGTTGACCACTTTGTTCGATGCCGAGGTGCCATTGAGCACGAAGTATGTGCGGTCGGCCAGGAATACGCGTGCCGCGGCTTGCTGTGCGGCCAGTGCGGGACCTTCGTGGATCAGCAGGTCACCCAGGGACACCATGGCATTGCAGATGTCATCGCGGAACACGTTCTCGCCCATGTGCTCGTAGAACAACCGGCCGACCGGATGGCGCATGAACATCTGCCCACCCTGATGTCCAGGGCAGGCCCAGGTGCGATTGGCATCGAAGTCGTACTGCATCAGCGTGCCAAAGAATGGCGTTAGCAGGCTCGACACATATTGTTCCACCGAGGCCACCAGGCGCTTCTCGTAGAAGTCGCGGCTTTCGAGATCGGCGATCACGACGCCGTCCAGCGACTTCAGGAACGGATCATGGAATGTTTCATCGTGCCGTTCGCTCATCATGAAGATGGGCATGCGCAAGCCGCGCGCATCGCGTGTTTCGATGGCTATTGGCGCCAGTGCCCGCGACACCACGATGGCGCCCAGATCGGCGCCGGATCGAATGGCTTCGGCCATGTCACTTGGCGATGCAACCACCGTGCGGAAATGCAGATCCTGCTCGATGATGCTGCTGACCTCTTCGCTGCGATCACCTGCAATGAGGATGCGGAAATAGTGGAGAAATGGGATGCTCATGACGACCACTCCCTTGAAAGGGCGATAAAGGTCGAACGGCGTCTGCAGTAATAGCAGCCTCGTGAGAGTGCAGTGGGAGTGCTTTACTCCGGACTGCGCCGGCGATTGTCGACGACATGGCGTGAATCAGTCGCGAAGCGGGCCTAAGCGCGTCAAGCATGCGCGTGCCTGCTGAAGATGCCGACTTCGATGACTTGGCGAAAGCAAGCGCGTCGGAATGCCAGAGGCATTAAGAAACACTACGGTGCGCAAACCAAGCAGAACTACATAGGTAGGTGTGATCACCAAGGCGAGGCGCGTTAGCTCTGGCACGCAGCCCTAAGCTATCAGTGCAACAAGCAAGGGGGACTCAACTGCTGTACGACTTTTCGCCAGATTCGAATGGCATCGTTTCAGAGAGAACTAGACAGGCTTTCCGCTTCCAAGCAGGCTCGAATCCCAACCCGCACGCTCAGCTCCAGCCTCGTATGCAGACCGAAAGAACGCCAGCAGATCGCCATCTGGGTCCTTCGATTGGCGCAGGTCGTCGTAATCCAGAATGAACTCGCCCATCGCCGCATCCCAGCGGGCACTCGCGGGGCTTATGGGTGCGCCCTCGATGTCCGCCGGCTGCGGATAGGTGAACGAGTAGAACGCCGGCTTGGGATACGCGGCACTGCCAGCCCACCAGCCCATCTCGATAAGTTCGGCGTTCATGGCATTGCGCCGGATGTAGTCGGACTTGGGAGGAGGTGCAACGGCCTTGCCGTTGTAGAGCACATCGCGGATATCCAGCGTCCCCCACATCAGGCCGATAGGTTGCATCTTGCCCTCAAAGGCACCGCGAAAAGCCTGCATTACGCGCTGTGTGCTCAGCATGATGCGCCACCAGTTCTGGGCCATGGCTGGCTCATAGGAGCGACGCTCTCTGTCGTGGTCGAACGGAATGGGGTTGGCCACTTCTTGCGGCATCAGGTTGATGGATACGTCGACGCCCACCTTTTTCAGAAGGCCGAAGAGCCGCTCCACAAACTCGGCAACGGACATCGCCACCAACGTGAAACGCGCCGAGCGCCCCCAGCTGGTGACGCAGATCAGCTCGTGAGAGATCAGATCCACGCTGATTTCATACGCACCACCCGCATAGTCGATCGGTCCTGTCGTCAAACCTCGCGCACTCATCGAAATCACGATTGCGGACCATTGCGGCTGAAACGGTGCCTTGAGCTTCAACTTGCCGACCGCTTGCAAACCCATGTGAAGCAAATACTGGGTGCCAGCAAAGTCCGGGTAGGAAAGTTGTGGCCATGGATCAGCGTGGAATTCACTCGGGACAGGCACGGCGGCATCCTTTTCTGAGGGGCGAGAGGCCAGATGCAACGTTACGTTGCAGTGTTTTCGGCGCGGCTCGCCGGGAGCCACGCTCGTTCGACAGCCATGGCTGTGTTACGGCTCGCCACCCTGCTCCTGCCACTGCTTGAACTTCGCGCACATGTCCTCAGTCCAGCGAGGCTCACCGCACGATGGCGGCGGCATGTGACCGCTGGCGACCGATTTATAGATGGCGTCGGCATGCTGAAACACGCTGTCGCGGTCACCGAGGTCCATGCTCTTGATCATGTGAGCGACATCCATGCCCGTGAACATGGGAAGAATATCGCGGGTGAAGCTCAGCTTGGCAGGCGTTGGCATGTTTCATCTCCCAGTGGGAACGCGGTGCACCGGGAATCCCCGGCACTCCTACGCATGCTACGCCGCCTGGCGTCAATGACCTGTCGCGTGATCGGTGGCCGCGCCTTGCGCGCGGCCACCATTGCTATGCCTACTTGCCTTCGGGCACAAGATTGGCCAGCTTGCCCTTCTTGTCGAACTCGCAGCTGAAATTCTTCTTGCCATCCATGCCTGCGTCGGCAACACCGGTGATCGTGTAGCCCGCGTCCGCAGCCTGCACCGGCTGCAGCTGGATGTAGTCGTTCTTCACATCGAATTTCTTCGCTGCAGCATCCAGGCAGCGGGTGGTCAACTTGCCGGGGTCGGGCCGGTCGGATGCAAAGGCGTGCGAGCTCAGGACAAGCGCTAGGGAAGCGGCCAGGAGCAAGGAAGAATGGCGCATGGGTCGATCTCCGTACGAGGCACGAGGCCGGATTCATTACCACCGGAGTGTGCCTCCCGTTTCCTTGCGGCAGGATGAATCGCGGGTGCACATTCATCCTGTCTGGTTCGGATTGCCGTGTGATACGCGCGTCGAAAAATGGTGTAGACCACACTTCTTCCCCCTCGTCGGCCGAAGAAGAAGGAGCGCAACGGCGCTCCCCTTCTATGGATGTGCCAGGAATTGTCCCTGACACCATTGCTCCCTTCGCGTGCCCGACCAAGGTGGCTCGGCCGATCGATCGTTACTCCTGAAGTTACCCTCATCTAATGGGACGAAGTGCGCCGCTGCGCCCTCTTTGCCGCCAAAACAAAAAACGCCGGAAAGGAAATTCCGGCGTTTTTTTGATAGTGAATCTAGTGACGAATCAGGCTAGTTATAGGCGATCGTAAAGGTCGCCACCCCGTTGGCGGTGCCCGCGGTGGCCGTACTCAACGTCTTGATGTAGCGCCCCTTCAACGGAATCGTGACGTCAGCGCCCGTGGTGCTTGCTGCCAGCCACTGCCCGGCATTGCCGATGGTGGACGAATCTGCGCCAAACGTCACCGGCGTACCATTCCATAGAACCTGGATCCCGACGCCGGTAGCCGTGGAGCCCGAAGCCAGCTTCATTGTGTTCGTGCGATTACCTGGGTTCGTTGAATCGGTCACGGTCACGTAGACGTTCGTGGAAGCGCCAGCCGTTGATCCGGCGGTACAAGACAGTTTCAGATTGAAATCCACAGGATTGGATGTAGCACCTACGGCACCCGCCGCCGACATCGTTCCCAAATTGACCGAGACATTGGGCGTCGACACAGTACAGCTCGGGTTGCTGGGCACGATGACCAGCGGGCCCGACCACCGATAGGTCATGAACGTCGTGGTTACCGCCCCCGAACTGCTGAGAGCTTGCGTATAGGCGATATCACCCGACCAAGTGCCACCGGCAGGAATGGGGCCCGTCTTGATCAGCTCGACCTTGATCGTTCGTGGATACCAGCCCATGGCGTAGTAGAGATAGGGGCAGCTGATTGGCCAAAGGCCCTGACTACAATCCATGCTGGAGCTGGATACCCGGTAGGCCACGCCTGGAATACCGGTATCGTAGAGATTGCCGCCCAGGGGCGTTCGCGCGCCAATGTAACGGATACCCAAATTGGCGGAGCCATAGGCGTCAACACCCGAGCAGTAGGTAAAGGCGTAATCCCCCGTATCAGGGAATGACGCGGAAACCGTGCCAATAACGCTGCCTACCGCCGCGTTGGCGGGAACGTTGATCGTTGCAGGGCTGAAGTAATACATCTGCGAATACGGGCAGACAACGTTGGCCTTCGCCGTTCGAGGGATCAAGGGCGATAGAACAATGGCGAGAAGAAGGGCGATGTATACGAATGTGCGGTTCATACGGGTGACCTGCTGAAGGCTTGAATGGGCGCATGGCTGCTAGTGCAGGCTTTGGTGCGCCGCACCTGATTTGGGGTGATGACGTGAATAGTGCGCAATGACTGCGGCTCGCCGTGAGGCTCGCCCTCGATTACTGGCATCGCGACTCAATGCCATCGATGACGGTCGACTTTGCGTCCTTATCGCGCGCCGGCAACTGGTAGCTGACCTTGCACTGCTTGGTCTCGCCATCGCCCCAACGCACCTGCAACGTGCCGCCTTCCTCTGCGCCACGCACGAACAACTGGCCACCCTGGCCAACTACGCCAATGCTCTGTCCGTTGGCATCCAGCACATCCGCGCCAAACGGAATCGCGTCGCCATTGGGCTGCGTCGCATGAATCAGCACGGCGCGACCGCTGGCCGTTTCGAACTTCAGCGGGATCACCGCGCCTGCGCGCGGCGCCGTCTGCAGACGCGTGGTCTGCAGTTCCACGTCGCTGGACGTGCCAGCCGGATCCAGCGTTACGTCATTCATCCGGTACGGCACCAAGTTGGTGGCCACTGCGTAGCCGCGACCATCGACCGTGGTCAGGCCGCTGCTGGTGATGCGCGCACCCTTGGCGCCCGGCGCGCTGATGATGGCGATCGGGCTGTTGAGATCCAGCTGCGGCGACAGCGTGATGCCACCCGGATGCACCACAGCACCACCGGCCGCGCTGACCGAGGCCTGCTGATAGTTGCTCGAGTACGAGTAGCTGCCGTTGAGATTGGCGTACGGCGCCTGCCAGCCCAGCGTGCCGCTGGCGGAGGCCTGCGAACCGCCGTTGTTGTAGTCGCTGTAGGTGGCGCTGCCGCCGTAGTTGAACTCGCTGTTCTTGCCGAAGGTGCCAGTGACGCCGACGCGGCCGTTGTCGCCCATGACATCGTCGTGGGTGGCGTTGAACGACAGCTGCGGCGCGTTGCGCGAGGACGGACCACCCAGCGGAATCGACACGTTCAGGCCGAACTGGTTGTCGTAGTGCGAGCCGTTGTACATCGGTCCAGCCGAGTAGGTGCGGCTGGCGGTAATGCCAAAGTTCACGCGCTTGTAGCTGTTGCTGTAACCCATCTGGTACGTCGTGGCATCGGTCATGCCATTCCAGTAGGTGTTGCGCGAACCATTGAAGTACAGCTGGCCGTACTTGCCGCCAAAGTCCTGGTTGATGGTGACGTTGAGGCGCTGTTTCTGCCGCATCGTGTTGACCACGTCCATGCTGGTGGTATGCATGGACGTCATCATGTCCTGCGTGAGCACGGCATCACTCAGCGACAGGTAGTTGCCGTTGGAGTAGCGATACGAAGCCAGCGCAAACGTCGTCCCCGAGGTGGGAATCGCCTTCGAATACGACGCGCGGTAGCTGTAACCCGAGAGCGACTGGGTGCCCTTGAAGGTGGTGTGCGAATTGGTGACGTCCAGCGCAAACGCGCCAATGGAGGTATTGACCGCCGCGCCACCCAGGTAAGAGTGGTACAGATCGCGGTAGGTGGACTGCACGCCACCATAAACCGTCAGCCAGTTGTTGATGCCGCGCTGGTAGGTGCCTTCGACGAAGTACGGCTTGTCGTTGCGCAGCGCGTCGTTGCGCACCTGGCCGTCCGTCACCGCCCAGCGGCCCACGCCCGGGCGCAGCAACATCGGCACGGCGGAATACGGCACCACGAAGCTGTGCACGCTGCCATCGGCTTCGAACACGCTCACGGTGAGGTCGCCGCCGTAACCGGTGGCATACAGATCGTTGACCACGAACGGGCCCGGGGCCACCGTGGTCTGGTACAGCAGGTTGCCGTTCTGGCGCACTTCCACGCGAGCCTGCGTATTGGCAGTGCCGCGCACGGTCGGGGCGTAGCCCTGCTGCGAATCGGGCAGCATGCGGTCATCGCTGTACACGGTCACGCCGCGGAACGGCGTGGTGTCGAACACGATGCCCTGGGTGTAGCTGTCGCCCAGGGTGATCTGCGCCTTCCACTTCGTAATGTCGTGGGTGGCGGTGGTGTTGACGTTGGTCCAGTGCTTTTGGCCCGTGCGCTCATCCCACTGCACGTTTTCCTGACTGCGGATACGCCAGCCGGCCACATTCAGGCCTAGATTGAGGCCGAGATAGGCATTGATGTCGCTGGAACTGTTGCCGGCCGACTGCGCAGGCGCAAACGAGCCGCGCTGCACCGGCACGTACTGGCCAGCGGCGTTGAGCATGTAGTTGCCCGAAGGCGCGGCCGTGTACGAGCCGCCGGGACCCGGCACGTAATACTGATTGCCCTGCACTTGCACCAGGCTGCCATCCTCGGCCAGGGCGCTACCGAAGCCGGGATTGCGCGGGCCGGAATAGTTCTGGTTGAGCGAGTAGGCGTTGAAGTTGTAGCCGACCAGCAAGGCGGTTTCGCCCTGGTCCCACAGCTCCGGGCTCACGTAACCGCGCGCCTGGCGCTTGAGCGATTCCTGCGGAATGGACGCGTCAAGGCGCAGCTGGCCCACGTCCATGGTCACGTTGGCATCGGCGCTGATGTCGCGAATCGACACGCAGACGTTCTGCGGATTGACCACCTTCTGATCGAGCGCACTCACGTCCACACCCATCTGCACGAGCGTGGCGTAGTCGAAGCACGGCTGCGCGACCTGGCTGCCATCTACCGCGTGGAACTGGATGTTCTTGCGCGCGACGCGACCGTCGTTGACGAACACGTCGACGTTGTAGCTGCCAGGCAGCACCGGGTTGCCCTTTTCGAAACGCGATACGTCCACCGTCTGACTGGAGGCGGTAAAGGCGCTGCTGAATTCCACGGCACCCGGATCGGCGGCAGGCGCGACAGCTGCAGCCGGCGCGGCCAGCAGAGCTGCCGGTGCCAAGCCCAACGCCAACATCACCGACCAGCTCAGAAAGCGTGGGCGCGGCGTGTGGCACGTAGTGGCTTCCGTCGAGTGCATGGAATACATGGAAGTGATGCTCGTCGCGTTCATGGATGTCACCGGGTTTTTGGGACAAAGACTCCCCGCCGGACGAGCCACGGTTGCGGCGCCGGTAAACAGTCTTGAGGGGCAATGCCCTGGCGGGCGGCTTGCTGGAGTTAGCTCTTGATGCTCGGTTGGTGCGTCGCGCTAGATCAGCGTCGGAGGTGTTTTGCTGTGTTTCCCGACCTGATTAGGATCGCGCCGCGGCTGCCTCTGAAACATAAGAGCCGTCTTAAAAACCACCACTTTTCAGAGCCTTCAGAATCGTCTCAATGAAAGACGACCCGACCGACGCCGCGCCCTGCCCTCCATTCGCTCAATCGACGAATGGCGCGGTCGCGTCCTTGCCGAGCTCTTCCTCCATGGCGGGAAGTGCGCCGTTTTCGCGCCAGTGATCAGCGCGTGTAGCTGATCTCGTGCGGGTTGAAACCACCAAAATCGTTGATGGCCGTGACCACGAGCTTTCCACCGGCATCCGGCGTGCCCGAGATCGGGAACGTGCCTTTGCCCTTGGCCGGACACATGCCACCCTTGCTGACGGAAGGCTCTTCCGGCGCGCCCTTGAAAGAAACATCGCTGAAGGAGACGCTGTACGGCGTGTCGTTGGTGCATTCCACGTCGTATCCCTTGCCGTTGGACACCAGCCGCCAATGGGTCTGATCCACCGCTTCGTCCGCCGTGCCCTGCAGGCCCTTGGGACGGTAGAACAACTTGAGACGCGAACGCACCGCAAGCTGCATGAAGTTGTCCGCTGCTTCCGTGCCAGCCTTGGGCTTGGGCGGAATCTCGAGAACATTGAGCCAGAACACTGTTTCTCGATCCTGCGGGAGATTGCCCGCACCGGTAAACATGAGACGCAGGGTCTGGCCCTTGCCGGGATCGACGCGCGACATCGGCGGCGTGATCACAAACGGCGCTTTACTGGTTTCGGCCCGCTCGCTGGCGTCGCCGGTATCGATCCATGCCTGGATGAGACGTGCTTCCTTGCCATCATTGACCATGCTCAACGAAACCTCGCGCTCATTGGCGGGATACACCACACGCGTAGCGTTGATGGTGACGCCGGCATAGGCGGAGCTGAGGCTCGCGGCGATGACGGTCACGGCGCACAAGGCGCGGCTGAAGACTTTCATATCACTGCTCTCTAGGCTGGAGACGAACAACATTGACCCGGATCGGGTTGAGCAAGGCCGGCGAACCGGCCTTGCTCCTGAAGGCCCTAAAGAGCGATCAGTTGTACTGCATCGAGTACGTCAGGTACGTGGTGACCGCACCGGCGGTGGACGCGCCACCCTTGGCGAGGTACTGGCCCACGTAGTTCAGGGTCGCGGTGTTGCCGGCGATGGTGGCGGCCGGCTGGTTGCTGGCGGCGATCAGCGTGGCGCCGTTGGTCACGGCGGCGTTGATGCCCAGGTTGATCGGCTGGTTGTTGGCCGGGTTCACCATGCGGACCTGCACGTTGGTGGCGCCACCAGCAGCCTGGTTCTTCAGCGCGCCCGTGGCGGTGTCCAGAGCCGGCGTGGCAGTGGTTTCGACCCACAGAGCAGCCGTCTTGCCGTTGGTGCAGTTGGTGCCACCGCCGAGGATCAGCGAGAAGTTGGTGTCGCCAGCGGTCTTGCCGTCGGCAGCCAGGGCCGAGGTGCTGACGGTCGGCAGGGTCACGGTGATGTTGCCCGTGCCGGTGGCAGCGCCGCCGCCGGTGATGGTGCAGGTGGTGTCGGTGATCTGGCCGTTGAACGTGATGGTGCCGTCAGCAGCGGAAGCCTGCACAGCGACGAGGCCAAACGCCAGAGCCAGAGCGGCGGAGAAAAGAGTCTTCTTCATAAATAGTTCCTAGGTTTAAAAGTCGTCTTTCCAGGGATCGGCTGGAAGGTTGGGGATGGCCTCGCGATCCGATATCCCCGGCTGGGGTGAGGCAACTCGTCGACAGGGGGGGCCTTGTTCGACCTGCGTATGATCCTGATGACAGCTTGGGGAAAACATCAGAGCACTCTCAAAAAGCGTTGCGCGCTGACACAAGCCAATGACCCATCGCCCTTCCGTGTGCAGTGCCGTGCTGGAGGAAACGTGCCTTCGCGTGCGTGGATACAAGTAGATGCGCGCTGCTCGTGAAGGCATCGACAGCCGAACTGACCGCCATTCAACGCTGGCTCGCGTTGCACGTCGGGTACGAAGCATCGACTGGAAGCAAGCGGGTTCGAGAGGAACGCTCAGCTCTTGCAGATGAAGGGGCTCTTGGCGGCCCCTTCTTCCGTCCCATTCGTATGACGCGGATGCGCCGAGTGAAGACAGGCTTTGTGCCTTAGTTGTACTGCATCGAGTAGGTCAGGTAGGTCGTGACCAAACCGGACGTGGCGCCCGTATTGGTAGCAAGGTACTGCGCGGCGTAGTTCAGCGTGGCCGTGTTGCCTGCAATGGTCGCTGCAGGCTGGTTGCTTCCTGCGATGAGCGTGGCCCCGCTGGTGACGGCGGCATTCACGGCAAGGTTGATCGGCTGATCGTTGACGGGATTGATCAGCTGCACTTGCACGTTGGTCGCTCCGCCAGATGCCTGGTTGCGCAATGCGCCGGTGGCAGTATCCAGTGCCGGCGTCTGCGTTGTTTCAATCCACAGTGCAGCCGTTTTTCCGTTGGTGCACCGGGCGCCGCCGCCAAGTATCAACGAGAAAGGCGTCTGGCCCGCGGTCGACCCCGCCATTGCCAGGGTGCTGCGGGAAACATCAGGCAACTGGACGGTGACGTCGCCCGTGCCGGTCGCTGCGCCGCCGCCGGTCACCGTGCAGGTGGTGTCGGTCACCGCGCCGTTATAGTTGACGGTGCCGTCCTCAGCGTGGGAGTTCTGGGGAGCGAGCGCTGCAAGACTCAGCGCAGCCGCCAAGGCGGCAGAAAAGAGGGTCCGTTGCATCGATGGTTTCCTTACGAGTGAGTTTTTCATCCAGGCCGATCGCCGTTGCGCACACGCCGCGACGACACCGAACGCCGTGTCGTGATGACGACCGCACGTCATCGTCGCAGCGGACTCGATATTTGCAACGAGAAGGGTCTTAGGCCGCTTCTGGCACGATCCATAGAAGACGCCAAGGATAGGAAGCGGCAAGCACGCCACACAAAGGGTGGCGCATCATCGGGTGGCTCGCGAATCGAAGAGCAACTACAGCCTCATCGGCTTTGATGTGCGTGCCAGGCAAGCCTTTCTGATGGAAATCGAGGCTCATGGAAGGCGTTGCGTGGTGCAAGTACTACACGCTGAAGTGCAGTGGATGGCTGGCCGTGAAGCTTCACTCGTTGCGGGCGACGGCCTGATCCAGCGCGCTCTCGACTAGGCGCAGCTGCGTGTCGATCTCCATGCCAATGGCGCGTGCGAATTTTTCCACCGTCTGTATGGTGGCGGTATCGAGTTGCCGCGGTTGCGGGTCGACGGCGCACAAGGTTCCGAAGAATTGTCCGTAGGCGCGATAGATCGGCACTGCGATGTAACTCTCGAAGCCATACAGCGCCGGCGTGGGATGGCTCGAAAACACCGGGTGCGTGCTCGCATGGTTGAACGTCACCGTTTGACCATGCTGGCGGATGTCGTTGCAGATGGTGGTTTCCAGCACCAGGTCCTGCCCTGCCCGCAATCCGAATTGGATCGCGTCGTACACCGCGCATGCCGTCCATCGCGTGTCCGATACCTTGGCCACGGTGACGAAGCGCATGCTGGTCTCGCGCGACACCGCTTCGAGGATGGCTGCTACGCCGGGCATGCGGGCTATCAGGGCGACATCGCGATTGGTTGTCGCGTTTTCTCCTTTAGCCAGGCTGGAGCCGGGTGCCAGGCGCTCACGCATGCGGCGCTGCAGGCTGAGGCGCGACACGCGATGCACGAAGTCGCGCAGATCGGTGGCCACACTGCGCAGCTGCGTGGCGGGGCCGGTCACGACCAGCTGGCGCGCATCGATGCGCACATCATGCAGTTGGTGCTGCGCCTTGAACTCATCGACTTCGGCAGCGAAGGCTTCGATCCAGTAGTGATCGGGTCGTGCGCTGAGGAAGGCGAGCATGAGGGGCTCGGCCCTGCCCTCGCCATCGACGCAAGGCGCCGGCATATCGAATCCCGCCACGGTCGGCGGCCACACGTACTCGGAAGCGTCCTGTGATGCCATGACGTCGCTGATTCCCCGTAGGTACCGCCCCGGGGGAAGTATGCGCCATGTGATGCTGGTGTGACGCCCTACTAAGGTGTAATACCCCTGCTATCCGTCATCCCTGCGAAAGCAGAATAAGCGCGAAGCGCGTAGAACGCCCGCAGCGGCCCCGAAGGGGTCAGCGCAGCGAGTCATCCGGTGTCTTTGGGGCCACGAAAAGCCAAGGCGCTGGATCCCTGCTTTTGCAGGCATGACGAGCGAAAGGCGACGCGGCGCGTCGGTCATGGGGCGTGCGATATGGGCACCTAAGAGGCTGCAGCTACCGGCGCCGCCACCCGATGCAAGTCCTGCAACGTGGTCGGCAGCAGCTCGCTGATGGTGGGGTGGATGTGTACCGCGTGCGTTACAGTCCGATAGGGCGCATCGGCGTACATCACGTCCAGAAGGCAGTGGATCGCCTCGTCGCCACTGGCGCCGAGGATGGCGGCGCCCAGCAGGCGTTCGCTTTGTCCATCGACGATGACCTTCATGAAGCCCAGCGTCTCGCCTCGCTCGATGGCGCGACCGACGCGCGTCATCGGTCGCACGCCGACCTGCACGTCATGGCCCTTCTGCAGGGCCTCGGTTTCGGTGAGGCCAATTCTTCCCAGGGGCGGGTCGATGTAGAGCGCATAGGCGGGGATGCGATCGGAGATGCGGCGGGGCTCGTTGTCCAGCACGTTGGCGGCGACGATCTCGTAGTCGTTGTACGAGGTGTGGGTAAAGGCGCCGCGTCCGTTGCAATCGCCCATGGCCCAGATGCCGTCGACATTGGTGCGGCACTGATCGTCGACCACGATGTAGCCGTTCTTGTCCAGCTTGACGCCAGCACGGTCCAGGCCGAGATCATCGGTATTCGGACGGCGGCCCACGGCGAGCAGCAGATGCGTGCCATGCACCTTCATGCGTGGCTCGGCGCACTCGGCGATCACGCAGATCTCGCCCGCCGAGCCCTCCAGCTCGATGCACTCCGCACCGAGATGCAGCGTGATGCCTTCGCGCTCGAGGATGTCCACCACGGCGGCGGAGACATCCGGATCTTCGCGCGGCAACAGGCGCTGGCTGCGCTCCACGATGCTGACCTCGGCGCCGAAGCGGCGGAACATCTGGCCGAATTCCAGACCGATATAGCTGCCACCCACGATCACCAGGTGCCTGGGCAGTTCCTGCAGTTCGAGGATGCCGACATTGGTGAGGTACGGCACCGTGCCCACGCCGGGAAAGTCCGGTTCGACCGCACGGCCGCCCACGTTGATGAAGAACTGATCGGCCTCGATCAACTCATCGCCAACGCGCAGCGTGTGAGGTGATTCGAACTTGGCATGGCCGCGAAACAAGGTGACGTTGGCCATGCCAGCCACCCAGTTCTCGACGTTTTCGCGAGAGCGTCCGGAAATGCCCTGCGTACGCTTCCAAACCTGGGTCATGTCTACCGTGATGTCGCCGGTGCCCACGCCATAGTCCGCGGCGCGGCGTCCCATATGGGCCACCTCTGCGCTGGCCACCATGGCCTTGGTGGGAATGCAGCCGGTGTTGACGCAGGTACCGCCCATCAACTTGCGCTCGATCAGGGCCACCTTGCGCCCGGCCGCGCCCAGGCGGCCAGCCAGCGACGGGCCGGCCTGCCCTGCCCCGATTACTACGGCATCGAATCGCTTGCTCATCGTGGCTGCCCAAGGGGATCTCGAAAAACGTTAGCGTGGCACCGTGACGCGTAAGGCCGCGTCAACGATGGAACGGGAAAAGGCTCGTCATCCCTGCGAAAGCAGGGATCCAGTGCCTTTTCTCCTGGTGGCACGAAAGTCGCTGGATCCCTGCTTTCGCAGGGATGACGGGCAAAGAATTCAGTGCACCGCCAGGCGGGCGGCGTGGCTCGCCATGATGCGGTTCTCTTGCGCCGGCAGCACACGCGTCTGTAGTGATGGAAAGCACGGCGCGAGATAGGCCTTGACGCTGTCGCGCGTCGGCTCGTCGTGCTCTCCGATGCCTCCGGTAAAGATCAGCAGATCGACGCCTCCCAGCACGATCGCCATGCCTGCTGCCTGCCGCGCCACCGACAAGGCAAACTGCTCCAGCGCCAGTGCGGCAAGCGGATGATTCTTGGCACCGCGCAGTTCGCGCACGTCGGCACTGAGGTCCGAGATGCCGCGGAGACCCGAGCGGTGTTCCAGCAGATCGTCCAGTTCGCTCGGGCTGGTCTGTCCCTCGCGCAACAGAAATAGCATCACTCCGGGATCAAGATCGCCGGGGCGCGTCCCCATAAGGATACCGCCGGTCGGCGTCATGCCCATGCTGGTGTCGACGGAATGGCCATCGCGCACGGCGGTGAGGCTGGCGCCACTGCCAAGATGGGCGATGATCAGCCGGGCAGGCACCGGCTCCAGCTGCGCCAGGATCGACTCGCACGAAAGGCCGTGAAAGCCATACCGCTGCACGCCCTTGGCCAGCAAGGCATGCGGCAATGGCAGGATCCGTGCGGTATCGGGCAGGCCGCGATGAAAGGCGGTATCGAAGCAGGCGACTTGCGGGGCCTGCGGCAACACCTTCGCCGCATGCCTGACCCATGCAAGCGCCGCGGGAACATGCAGCGGCGCAAAGCTGGCAGCGGCTTCGATCTTCGCGATCACGGCGTCATCGATCAGGCAGTGCTCCCGCAGCCATGGACCGCCGTGCACGATGCGGTGAGCGACCGCATCGATTGTCGTGATGCGCGCGAGTTTCCGCAGCGCATCCAGCGCCGCTTCGTCGCCCTCACCCACTAGTTCCTGCTCCACCAAGCCAGATGCATCGTGATAGTGCAGCTGCCGGCGCTCGCCCCGGGTATCGATCTCACCTACTGCGATTGCTTGCGGCCCGTTGGAGTCCACCTGATAGATGCCGAACTTCAGCGACGAGGAGCCGACATTCAGGGTCAATACCTTCATGCAGGCTGCCATTGCCAGTTGAGGATGTCCGGCAGATCCACACCGTGCTCACTCACATAGAGGCGATGACGTTCGATATCGCTCCAGTAGCGCTGTGCCGCTTCGGCGCGCAAGGGCTCGAGTCTTGGCACGCGATTTATAACGTCTAGGGCGAGCTGAAAGCGGTCGAGGTTGTTGAGCACCATCATGTCGAACGGCGTGGTGGTGGTTCCCTCTTCCTTGTAGCCGCGCACATGGATGTTGTCGTGGTTGTGCCGCCGATACGTAAGCTTGTGAATGATGCCCGGATAGCCATGGAACGCGAAAATCACCGGCCGGTCGCGCGTGAACAAGCGATCGAACTCGTCGTGATCCATGCCGTGCGGATGCTCGTCGGAGGTCTGCAGCGTCAGCAGGTCGACCACGTTGACCACGCGGATGCGCAAGTCGGGGATGCGCTGGCGCAGCAGCATCACTGCCGCCAAGGTTTCCACCGTGGGCGCGTCGCCGGCGCAGGCCAGCACCACGTCCGGATCGTCATCGCCGTGGCCGGCCCAATGCCAGATGCCGGCGCCGGCCGTGCAGTGGGCGATGGCCGATTCGATATCCAGCCACTGCCAGTCCGGCTGCTTGCCGGAGATGATCAGGTTCACATAGTGGCGGCTGCGCAGGCAGTGATCTGCCACCGACAGCAGGCAGTTGGCATCCGGCGGCAGGTAGATGCGTACGATCTCCGCTTTCTTGTTCGCCACATGATCGATAAAACCCGGATCCTGGTGTGAAAAGCCGTTGTGATCCTGGTGCCACACATGCGAGCTGAGCAAGTAATTGAGCGAGGCGATCGGCGGACGCCAGGCCATGGTGCGCGTCACCTTCAACCACTTGGCATGCTGGTTGAACATCGAGTCGATGATGTGGATGAACGCCTCGTAGCAGTTGAACAAACCGTGGCGGCCGGTGAGCAGATAGCCTTCCAGCCAGCCCTGGCATTGATGCTCGCTGAGCACTTCCATCACGCGGCCATCGGGCGCCAGATTCATGTCGGTATCGACGGTCTCGGCCATCCATACTTTTGGCGAGACTTCGTAAACCGCTTCCAGCCGATTGGAGGCGGTCTCGTCCGGACCGAACAGGCGGAAGTTGCCGGTATCGCGATTGAGCGCCATGACGTCGCGCAGCCAACGACCGAGATTGCGTGTGGCCTCGGCCTTGAGCGCACCGGGTCGTTCGAAGCTCAACGCGTGATCGCGGAAATTGGGCATGCGCAACGGCTTGAGCAAGCTGCCGCCATTGGCGTGCGGATTGGCGCTCATGCGCCGATGACCGGTGGGCGGCAGTTCGGCCAATTCATCGATCAGCGTGCCGTTGCGATCGAACAGCGCCCGCGGTTCGTAGCTCTGCATCCACTGCTCGAGGATCTGCAGATGCCCGGGCTTGGCCATGTCCGACAGCGGCACCTGATGAGCGCGCCAGGTGCCCTCGACCGGCAGGCCGTCCACATAGGCCGGTCCCGTCCACCCCTTGGGTGAGCGCAGCACGATCATCGGCCAGCGCGGCCGCGCAGCGGCACTGGCACCGGCGCGGCGAGCGCGGCTCTGGATCCGACGAATCCGCGATAAGCAGCCATCCATCGCGGCGGCAAAGGCGACATGCATCAGCGCGGGAGCGCTGCCCTCGACAAAAATCGGGTCGTGGCCGTAACCCTGCAGCAAATATTTCAGCTCGCGGTCACCGATGCGCGCCAGCACCGTGGGGTTGGCGATCTTGTAGCCATTCAAATGCAGGATCGGCAGCACCGCGCCGTCGCGCGCGGGATTGAGGAATTTATTGGAGTGCCAGCTGGTGGCGAGCGGCCCGGTCTCCGCCTCGCCATCGCCGACGACGCAGGTGACGATCAAGTCGGGGTTATCGAAGGCCGCGCCATACGCATGCGACAAGGAGTAGCCCAGCTCGCCGCCCTCGTGGATCGAGCCCGGCGTCTCGGGCGCCACATGGCTGGGCACGCCGTACGGCCAGGAAAATTGGCGGAACAACTGGTGCATGCCTTCGCGATCGCGACCGACGTGCGGATATACCTCGGTATAGGAGCCTTCCAGATAACTGTTGGCAACCAGCCCGGGACCGCCATGGCCCGGCCCGATCACGTAGATCATATTGAGATCGTGCTGCCGGATGAGCCGGTTCAGATGCACGTAGATGAAATTGAGCCCGGAGGTGGTGCCCCAGTGGCCCAGCAGGCGCTGCTTGACGTGCTCCAGCCGCAGCGGCTCCTCCAGCAAGGGGTTGTCGCGCAGGTAGATCTGGCCGACGGTGAGATAGTTCGCTGCATTCCAATAGCGATGCATCCGGTCCATCAGGACGGGATCGAGTGACGGCATGGCGCGCTTCCTCGGGTCCGGAACTCAAGGCTCCGGATCGTGCCAATCGCCGCGTGCAGGGGCCGTCATCGGCCGCCAGGGCGTGCGTCAGCGCGCCCTGGGCATCACATCGAGCTCGTTGGTGACTTCTTTGACGCCGTTGACCTGCCGCGCGACAGTCTCGACCCGCAACGACTCGGTATCGTTCTTGACCGGGCCGCGCAGCACGATGGCGCCATCGGAGACGATCACTTCCACGCGGTGTCCCGCGTCGGAAAGCGACGCATCGTTCGCCAGCGCCTTGCGCACCGCGGCTTGCAGTTGCGCGTCGGCGGAACTATGCACTTGCGATGCCGCTTCCTGCGGGGTTGCTGCCTGAAAAGCCATTGCCGGGCCGGCAGCGAGCATCACCAACCACCCCATGACATGAGCTTTCATACGATTGCCTCGTCGCGTATCGGGCCTGATCTGCGACTTTATTTATCGTCGAACGCCGTGAAACGCACGTGCATTTTGCCTTTGGCTAGCCGACCCGACATGGCCGCAGCCCGGCTGCCTAGGCGAAAAGAGACCGCCCCTACGTGAGAGGCGGTCGGACATCCCTGTTTGTTCTGTCCGTCCCGTGACAGGCCGCCATATTCCCAGGATTTCGCTGACAGGAAAATCGGATGAGTCTGAGATTGACATTCCGATCTCCGATGGAGGTATCCACCGCCCGCCCGGGCGACTTCTTGATCAGGCCTACGATGCGCCGGGACTCACCACGATCACCGGCCCTGTTCCCGCCACTCGATGCATGTTGATGATCAGCCGCCGAAGCCTCCGCTGAGAGTCCTCTGATTTGCGGCTGGCTTTCGCCGAACCATGCGCCGCACAAATTAAAGTGATCGCAAGATCATCACTGCGAAATGTATTTTTATGTCTCTGCGTACCATCGTTGCCGATGACCATCCGATCGTTCGGGTCAGCGTCATCGCGGAAATCCAGAAAGTCGCCGGCGTGGACGTCGTTGCCGAAGCACACTCGCCGCAGGAACTCCTGGCGACGTTGCAGAACACACCTTGCGACCTCGTCATCACGGATTTCAGCATGCCGGGCCCTGCGGGCGATGACGGCATGGAGCTGCTGGAACAAATCCGTGGCCGCTGGCCGGATATCCAGGTCATCGTGCTCACCATGCTGTCCAACGCCGGCCTGCTAAACGCCATCCGTTCCAAGGGCGTTGCAGCATTGCTCAGCAAATCGGACCGTCTCGACGACATCACCAGCGCTATTCGCGCGATCAAGGCGGGCGAAGGCTATATGAGCGCGTCGGTGGTGCGCCTGCTCGGCCTTTCCGCCGGAAGCGTGCGCGAGGACGGATTGCTCGCCCTGACCGAAAAGGAAATCGAAGTGTTACGGCTGTTTGTCGCGGGCTCCACGATCTCGGAGATCGCCGCCAAGCGCGAACGCAGCGTCAAGACCATCAGCCATCAGAAGATGAGCGCGATGCACAAGCTCGGCATACGCAACGATCCTGAGCTGTACAACTACGCGCACGAACACGGGCTAGGTTGAGCTCCGTAGCGACCCGCCGAGCACCAGGCTCGGCGGGTCTTCTTGCTTACTTGCCGAAGTCATACCCCACTTCGAGATACACCGAGCGACCCAGCGCGTTGTACAGGGTCACGTCGTAGTACGGCCAGTTGCCGTTGGTCGTGTCGGTCGGCGGACGCTTGTTGGCGATATTGTTGACCACCAGCGAGATCGTCGTCTTCGGCATGATCTTGTAGTTCACGCTGCCGTTGAAGGTGATCCACGGGCCGATGTCCTTCTCGGTGCCGATGGAGTTCCAGGAACGGCCATTGCGGATGCCATAGAGCGTGCTGCTCCACTTGCCGATATTCCAGGTGGCCGTGCCGCTGACCCTGCTCTTGAACTCGTCCGAGTTGGCGCAGCACAGGTAATTGGTCACCGGATCGCCGGCCTTTTCCTGATAGGTGTGCTTGAGTTCGTCGTAGTAGTCCAGGCTAAACAGGAAGCTGCCAATGGACGACGTCTTGAAGTGATAGTTCAAGCTGGACTGGATACCGGTCTGGTATTCCGTGGCCACGTTGATCGGATAGGTATCCACTTCCGACACGCCGCCCGGATTCACCGGATCGGTGGACGGCAGGCGCTTCACTTCACCCAGCACTTCGCGGCAGGTCGGCGAGTTGATGTCGAACTTGGTCTCGCCATTCTCGGACGTGCCCAGGCGGCAGTTGGCCTCCTGCTGCAGGATTTCGTCGCTGCTCAGCGTCACCACTTCGTTGGAGATGCGAATGGCGTTGTAATCCACCGACCAGCTCAGGTTGTTGTCCGCCGTCGACCAGACGAAGCCATAGGTGAACGACTTGGCCGTGATGTCCTTGAGGTTGGTGTTGCCGGACGACACCGCCAACATCGACGTGCCCGACTGCGCGCAATCGCCGTAGTTCTGCGAGTTGTAGCCCTCCTGGCGACACTTGTAGTAGTCGGTCGACTGCGAATAGCCGCTGCTATGGGAGGAGAACAGGTAGAACATGTCCGGTGCGCGGAAGGCCGTGGCGTAGCTGCCGCGCAGCAGCAGCGTGTCGATCGGGCGATATTCCAGGCCGAGCTTGTACGTGGCCTTGCCGTTGCCGGTGCCCGCGTAGCTGTACTTGTCATAGCGCGAGGACACGTTGGCGATCAGCGTCTCAAACAAGGGAATGCGCATCTCGCCACCAAAGGCGTACTGGCTGCGCTTGCCCGATGCGGTGGTGCTGCCGGTCACGCCGCGATAGTAGCCCTCGGCGGCTGCCGGGCTGGCCGAGCTGTTGTCGAAACGCTCGTTGCTGTTCTGCACGATGGCAGCGAAGCCCACGTCGCCCGCGGGCAGCGAGAACAGCGAAGTGGTGTTGGCGGTGAGGGTTTCGTTCTGCGTCCAGGCCATCGACTGGGAGATGTTGGGCGCAGTGAACTGATCGTACAGGGCACGCGTCAGCGGTTGATACAATCGATCTAAATTCGGCGCGTAAATAGCGTAGCCATTGGGGTCGGTGCCCAGCTGCGGCCCGAGGTAGTAATCGTCGATGCCGTTGGCGGCGAGGAAGTCGGTCGACTTGCGCGTCACGTTGGACTGCGATCGGTTGTAGTAGCCGTCGTAGTTCCAGCTCGAGTTGCCGATGCTGCCGCGCACGCCGAGGCTCACGTTGTACGTGCGGGTGAACACGTGCTGGTCCTGCGCATCGGAGCCCACTTCCTCGGGCGCAAAGATGCGCTGCCATTCCTCGTACTGGCCGCTGGTCTTGTTGTAGAACGTGTTGTTCCAGAACGGACTGCCGCCGTTGTAGGTCGGATTGCTGTAGCTGTACAGCATGTCCGCATACAGCTCAGTGCTGTCGTTGAGGTGATAGCGCGCAAACAGGGATCCGTTCGCATCGGTGCTCTTGTTGGCCAGCGTGGCATAGCTCACGTTGTTCGGGCTGCCGCAGTAATAGCCCAGGCTGGAGCCGGCGCGGTAGCTGTACGCAGTGGTGCCGTTGTACAGATAGCTCAGCGGCGCGCAGGTGGCCGCGCCCGGATCGACGTAGTGCGGATTGTCGCCTTCGGCCAGGCGCAGGAAGGTGCGCGAGGGCACGCCGGGCTTGCCGGTCGGATCGTCGTTATAGGAATCGATGTAGCTGCGCTGATAGGCCCAGATCGGATTTTCCTGCGACAGCTGCAGGCCGCCGCTCAGTTCCAAATTGCCCCAGGTGTGGCCCGAGCTCACCTGCAGGCGCTTGCTGGCGCCGCCGCCGTCGCTGTAGTCGCCGTAGCGGAAGCTGACGTGCGTGCCGTCGATGTGATCCTTCATCACGATGTTGACCACGCCGGCGATCGCCGCCGAGCCATAGATCGAGGACTGGCCACCAGTCAGCACGTCGATATGGTCGATCAGGCCCACCGGAATATTGGCGATGTCGGTGATGTTGTTGTTGCCGTTGTACGCGAGCGGATAGCTCGCCATCGGCCGGCCGTTGAGCAGGGTGAGGGTGAAGCTGGGATTGAGGCCGAACAGGCTGACGGTCTTGGCGCCTGGCGTGTAGCCGCCGGTGAACTGCGGGTCCTGCACGGAACCGTTGGCAATCGGCAGCGAACGCAGCGCGTCGAATGTATCGGTAAAGCCCTGCTGGTCGATGTCCTTGGCGGTGATGGTGGTGATGGGCGACGGCCCTTCGATCTGCGCGCGCGGAATCAGCGAGCCGGTCACCGTCACCGCTTCGAGTTTCTTGGTCTTCTTTTCATCGGTGGCCGTGGCGACTGGCGGCGTGCTGTTGTCCTGCGCCGAAGTCGACTGTGCGGCCGGCGCTGGCGCTGCAACATCGTTGTCCCCGGCCAGCGCCTGTCCGATCGACAAGGCCAGCAAACTGACTGCAAATGCACTTACTACGTGAGCTTTCATAAACAGCGGTTCTCCCCGGAATGTGCTCACCGCCCCTCTAAGACGGCTTGCTAAGACAAACCTCGCCACCGTCTCTGGCCGACGGCAAAACGAAGACAAAAACTCCCCTATGCCGCAGAAGGTCGCCTTCCGCGGGCCAGGCCTTTCCTTGTTGGATCAACTCAGGGCGTAGGCGCTAACCCAAGCCATTCCACCTCTGACAATGCAACCCCTTGCGATGCTTCGACATGTTCCGCACGCCACCGGTAGTGCGCGTAAGTCCCCTGGTGCGCCACACCGAATGCGCGCGTCTGTCGACGCCATGGAAATGCTTCGCCGCGACGTTCATCCAGGCTGACCCAGTGAACGCCATCGGTTGAACCTTCGAACTTCCAACTCTTCGGATCGCGACCCGCCTTCGCCGACGACGTCAGCGTGTACATCGAAATTTCACGCGGCTGGTCGAGATCCAGTTGTACGGTGGGCTGCGAACCCTTGAGCGACGCTTCGGTATCGGACGTGTTGTCGCTCAACGCGTGCGCTGCGCTGTCGTCGCCCGCGACCACGACGTGCGCCCCCTTGCTGTCGGCAAAGTCGACCAGCGGCGCCGGCGCCTTCGAGCCCGACGTCTGCGACGGCAGTCGCGCGTCGCCGTCCGCACTGCCCCACTGGGACGGTGCCGCGCCCATGCGGAAGTCCAGCACCGCGCCGCTGGCCAGATCGGCATGCGCCAGCCAGCTACGGTCGTAAGCCTTGCCGTTGAGCGTCATGCTCTGGATATAGCGATTTCGATCGCTCACATCAGGCGCACGGATATCGATGGTCTTGCCGTTATCCAGATGAATGATCATGTGCGGGAAATACGGCGCACCAATCGCATAGGTCGGCGTACCCATGCGCAGCGGATAGAAACCCGCGGCACTGAACACCCACCATGCGGACATCTCGCCGTTGTCTTCGTCGCCCGGATAACCCTGGCCGATCTCGCTGCCGATATACAGGCGCGACAGCGCATCGCGCACCTTGTCCTGCGTCTTCCACGGCTGGCCGACCAGGTCGTACATGTAGAGGATGTGGTGCGACGGCTGGTTGCTGTGGCCGTACTGGCCCATGCGCACGTCGCGCGCTTCGAGCATCTCGTGGATGATCCCGCCGTATTCGCCCACGTTGAAATCGGTGCCGGCGTCGAAGAACGCGTCGAGCTTCTTGGCCAGCCCATCGAGGCCGCCATAGAGATTGGCCAGCCCCTGCCCGTCCTGCACGCCTTCGAAGGTCATGTTCCAGGCATTGGTTTCGGTGTAATCGCCGCCCCATGCCTTGGGATCGAAATGCTCGGCATCGGTGCGCCAGGAACCGTCCGGCTTGCGGCCCACGAAGAAGCCGACTGCCGCGTCGAACAGGTTCACGAAGTTCAGCGAGCGGCTGTGGAAGTAGCGGGCGTCGTCGGCATAGTGCGCGGCATAGGGATCGTTCGCCTCATGCCCGGCGGCCAAGGTCTGCGCCAGCTCGCCGATGCCGAAGTCGTTGAGATAACCGGCCATCGACCACGACAGCCCTTCGTCGGTGCTGTTGTCGATATAACCCTTGAACACCGAGCGTTCGATGCCCTTGCGGCCGGCGCCGGGAATCTCGCTGACGACCGTCGCATCCTTCAGGGCGGCTTGATAGAACGAGTGCACGTCGAAGTTACGGATGCCCTTGTTCCAGGCATCCGCAAACGCGACATCGGCGCTCGTGCCCACCATCAGGTCGGCGTAACCCGGCGATGACCAGCGCGCGATCCAACCGCCGTCGCGATACTGCTGCACGAAGCCGTCGATCATCTCGCCCGCTTGTGTTGGCGTCAGTAGCGCATACGCCGGCCATGCCGTGCGATAGGTATCCCACAGGCCGTTGTTGACATAAGGCTTGCCAGCGACGATGCGCGCGCCAGTCTGCGTCGGAGTATTGGCACCCGTGGCGGCAGAGAACGGGCTGGCGTAGCGATAATCCGGCTTCGCCGCCGTGCCGACGTTTTCGTACGCCTCGTTCGGATACAGGAACAGGCGATACAGGTTGGAATACAGCGTCACCTTGTCGGACGCGCCGGCGCCGGGAATCTCGATGTGCCCGAGCATCTCGTTCCAGCGCGTCGCAGCACGTGCCTGCACGCTGTCGAAGGTGTCGTTGTCCGCAATCTCCTGGGCGAGATTGCACTTGGCCTGTTCCAGACTGATCAGCGAGGTGGCGATACGCATCGTCACCGTCTTTTCCGCGCCCGTGTCGAAGCCGAACCACGCGCCCACGTGATCGCGGCCCTGCGCGCTCAGTCGGCCGCTCTCGGTGACGGGCCGGTCGAAGCTGGCGAAGAAGAACAAGCGCGTCGCGCCCGTGGACAGATGGCTGGCCACATCGGAATAACCGCTGATGCTGCCGTGCTGCGGATCGAGCTCGATCCCGGCCTTGTCATTGCGGTTATCGAACACCAGCTGCGAGCGACCACCCTTGAAGGTGAAGCGCATCATGGCCGCATGACTGGTCGGCGTCATCGCCGCGCTGATGCCGTTGTCGAAGGTGACCTGATACAGATCGGCGCGTGCGGTTTCGTGATCGTGGGTGAAGCTCAGTGAGCGAGCGTCGCGATCCAGAGGCGGCGCCCCGCTGGCCACGGCCGCCGGCATGATCTGGAAAGTCTGGCGATCGCCCATCCACGGGCTGGGCTCGTGGCTCAGTGCAAAGGCCTGGATGCGGGGATGGTTATCCGGGCCGTTGCGATCCTGGTACTGGTAAATCCAGTCCGAGCCGGCCTGCGTCGTCGGCGTCCAGAAATTGAAGCCGTGTGGCAATGCCACCGCAGGAAAATTATTGCCGCGCGAGAAATGCGCGTTCGCATTGCTGCCGCGACGCGTGTCCACATACGTGTTTGGCGACGCGTCGGCCACTGCGGCGACATCGCCCAGGCGCATATCGTCGATATATCCGTGGAAGGCCGCCGTACCCTTGGGCGCCGCTTCCACCAGTTCGATCGCGGCCACCGTCTTGCCGGCAGCCACCGCACCCACGTTGATGTCGAGCGCATTCCACTGGTTGTCGTGCAACATGCGCGCAGCGCCCTGCGCGGCTGGGCTCGCGGGCACGCGGTGCTGATCGTAGGCTTGCAGCGAGGACAGCCGCGTGCCGTCGGTGAACACCAGGTCCACCGCGACGTATTGCGCCAGGCCACGCGCCTCTCCGCTCGGATCGGCGGGAAGCACGACATAGGAAAGATGCGTGTTCGCCGTCACGGGCTGCTTCGCGTGAAACAGCACGGTGCGCCGATCGTGCGCGTCGCTGACCGCGTCCGCGTCATAACGAAGGCTGTGCGTACCGGTGAAACCGACTCCCGGCTTGGAGGTGAGGGATTCCTCCTTGCCGGGGCCGGACACCACACTCATGCGCCAGCCTTTGACGCTGGCCGAATCGGGTTGGGCGTCGCCGGTTTCGAACGAGGTGGCAAAGCCCTGGGGCGGCGTCGTCGCCGCGTGCGCTACTGACGCAAGGCCCAAGGCGACAGCGAGACTCATCACCTGGCGACGCATGCCTTGCGCCACCGTGATGCCATGCATAGCCGTCCGCTTATTCATCCACGCTCTCCGCAATCCAGTCCGCCCAACATCGGGTGATGCACGCTCGTTGCCGCTTACGCTTTCGGCGGCGGGAACGACGGCGGCGCCTTGGCGATATCGCTGCCCCATGCCTTATTGGCCTGCGCACCCAGGGTAAATTCAAGCTTCCCGCCATGCTCGGCAAAACTTGCCGGCAACCACGGGCTATCGTGCGACTTGCCGTTCACGCTCAGCGACTGCACGAACGGTGTCTGCGCCGAAGCCGATGGTGCGGCAATCACCACGTCGCCCTGTGTGCGATGAATCACTGCATGGGTAAACAACGGGCTGCCGAGGATGAGTTCGCCACGCCCCGGAATGGCCGGATACATGCCGAGCGCGGACCACACATACCAGGACGACATTTCGCCCAGGTCGTCATTGCCGGGAATGCCTTCGGGCGTGTTCTTCCACAGCGTGTTCACCACGATGCGCACGGCTTCCTGCGTCTTGGACGGCTGGCCGACAAAGGCGTACAGCCACGGCGTGCCTATGGACGGCTCATTGTCGAGCTCGGCATGCAACGGGCCGGCCTCAGTCAGCGCCCACTTGCCCTTGTCGTCGTGGAAGAACCGATCCAGACGAGCCGATGCCTTCTCGATGCCACCCATCTGGTCGAACAGGCCACGCACGTCGAACGGCACCATCCACAGATAGACCGCCGCGCTGCCTTCGACAAAGCCATCGTCGGCCTCGGGCTTGAACGCCGGCCAGCTGCCATCGGCGTTGCGGTTCTGGATATAGCCGCCGTCCGGTGCCGCCTTGGGATTGAACAGATTGCGCCAGTAGCCGGCACGGGTCAGGAATTGCGCTTCGTTCTTCTTGTCGCCGACGCGGGCAGCAAGTTGCGAGAGCGCAAAATCGGCCGTCACGTCTTCCAGCGTTTCCGCTGCGCCGCCCCAGGCATGCGAGGTGGTGGCGATGTAGTGCAGCTTGAGCCACTGGTCCAGTGACGGACGCTGGCCCACGCACTCCACGTTGCAGCCGTCATCGGAGAGATCGTTGGCAGTCGTCACGGTCGCAGCCGTCAGCAGCGAGGCGTAAGCGCCCTTGAGATCGAAATCGTGGCCGCCGAACGCATCGATCGCCGCCAGCGCCGGCACCGCCGGGTCGCCGCTCATCACGTGCGTGCCCCCGTTGTTATGCGTCCAGCGATCCCACTCGCCGTTGTTCTGCTTGGCCTGGTTGAACAGCGACTGCGCGATATCGCTGCCCACGTCCGGATACAGCCAGGTGACCAGCTGCAACTGCGAGCGGTACACATCCCAACCGGAGAAGTTGGCGTACTGCACGCGCTGCTTGCCTTCGACGCGATGTACCTGCTGGTCGAAACCGCGGTATTCGCCGTTGACGTCGCTGAACACATTGGGATGCAGCAGCGAGTGGTAGAGCGCGCTGTAGAACGTCGTGCGCTCATCGGCGCTGCCGCCGGTGATGGCGACCTTGCCGAGCGCGTCGTTCCATGCCAGGCGGGCCTTGGCCTGCACCTGCGCCACCGACTGCCCCGCGGGAATCTCCGCCGCGAGATTGGCCTTGGCGTTGTCGAGGCTCACGTACGAGATGCCTACGCGCACGTTCACGGCGCCCTTGGCCGGATCAAAACCCAGCCATACGCCCGAGCCCTTGCCCGCGGTGGGGAAGCCCTTCGCGTCGTAACCCGTGCCGCCCTGCGCCGCCGTCTTTCCGGGCTGCACGTCGCCGTCATGCCAGGCGCCGGTGGAGGCGAACGGCTGATCGAATTGCGCCACGAAGTACAGCGTGTAGTAGCTGCGCTGATCGGCCTTGGCCAGATAGCCGCAGAAATTGCCGCTGGTGACTGAGCCGGTGACGGTGTGCGTGGCGCGATCGATGCTGACGTTCGCATCGCTGCTGCCCACTTCGGAATCGGAGGTGCGAATCAGCAGATTGGCCGGCTTGTTGGCAGGGAACGTAAAGCTGCCGATGCCACTGCGCGTCGCCGCGGCCAGCGCCACCTGCACGTCATTGGCCAGGCGCACGCGATACGCGCCGGCCGTGGCCTGCTCGTTGGCGTGCGTGTAATCGCTGGCATAGGTGGCGTCGGTGAGATCAGCCGACGGCGAGCTCTGCACGGCCGTGGTCACCGGCATGAAGGGGACATCGCCGCTGGCGCCCGCACAACCGGCGCCGGAGATATGCGTGAGACTCAAGCCGCGGATGCGCGGCGCGTCGTACAGATAACCGCTGGGCGAAGCAGTACGGGTGTGCTTGCCGCGGGTGTTCTCCGGACTCCACTGCAGCATGCCGAACGGAAGCACCGCACCCGGATAGGTGTTGCCGCCATGGCGGCTACCGATCAACGGATTGACCTCGTCCGCCGGCTGACTCGCGCCCTGCGCCAGCAAAGGCGACGCGGCCGCCATCGACACGCCACACGCCAGCGCCGCGATCCACGCGCGACGAAGCCCCTGCCTACCCGACAAGCCCTGCCCCATGCCACCTCTCCCCGACGGACGTTTAGCCGTCTTCACGTATTTAGATCGATCTAAATTGAGCATCTAAAAAAAGGCCACGAAGTGATGGACCCGGTTCACGGATGACAGCGACTTGTGCCTGTCCCCAACTCTAACCTGCTTTGCCGCCGGGATGCTTGCTGCAACGCAAAATAGGCCCAGAGGTCACCACTTGGCCAAATGGCAAGGGACGCCGAAAGAGCCTTCGCGGTGACCAGCTATCGCATCGCACTGTCCTGCGATCCACGATCGAAAGCGGACCTCTGAACGATGAAGCGAGCGGCCTCCTTCGGCAACGGCCGGCCCGACAAGCGATTCGCCGGCCACTTCTCACCTCGTCTTCGCCGAGACACCAGTAACGTTCCGGAGCTGCGCTCCGGTGAAGTCGTTGCCACGCGCTCCCCATACCCAACCAGCGCGAGGAGGATGAAATGATCAAGGTGGTGCAGGCGTTTGATCGCCAACTGATGACTGAGCTGCCGAGCGATGACGCCAAGGCCCTGGAGGCGAAGCTCGCCACGGCGTACCGGCTGTTCAAAGACCGATCCAGCTGGCTCAAGCCGTATGAACGCATAGAGATTCTGCATAAGCTCGCGACGCTCATGGAAAGCAAGCGCGAGCACTTTGCCAAACAGATCGCTCGAGAAGGCGGCAAGCCCTACGCCGATGCGCTGGTGGAGACTGATCGGGCCATCGATGGCGTTCGAAACGCCGCGGAGATTCTTCGAACCAGTGCGGGCCGTGAGATTCCCATGGGGATCACCAAGTCCAGTGACCATCGCCGGGCGTGGACGATTGAGGAACCCATTGGAGTGGTCGCTGCCATTTCAGCCTTCAACCATCCGCTGAATCTGATCGTTCACCAGATTGCGCCGGCGATGGCGACGGGCTGCCCCGTCATCGTCAAGCCCGCGACCACCACGCCTCTCAGCTGCCTGGATCTCGTCGCGCTGGTGCACGAAGCAGGCATGCCGGAGGGTTGGGTGCAAACCTTCCTGCCCGAGGAACGCGACCTCGCCGAAGCGCTCGCAACGGATTCGCGGGTGGCATTCCTCAGTTTCATCGGCTCGGCGCGGGTCGGCTGGTACCTTCGCTCGAAGCTCGCTCCCGGCGCCCGTTGCGCACTCGAGCACGGTGGTGCAGCCCCTGTGATCGTCGACAGGAGCGCCGATCTCGACAAGATCATCGAGCCCATTGCCAAGGGCGGTTACTACCATGCTGGGCAGGTTTGCGTATCCGTCCAGCGCATCTACGTCCATGAGCATATTCAGCAGGAATTCCTCGAACGATTCGCACGCCGGGTGACGTCCTTGAATGTCGGCGATCCGGTGCTGCCGCAAACGGAAGTGGGGCCGCTCATCCTGCCTGCTGAATCCGATCGCGTGCAAAGCTGGATCGACGAGGCTGTAGCGGCCGGCGGGCGCCTGATCGGAGGTGGCCGCGTCAGCGAAACGACGTTGAAGCCATCCATCCTGGTTGATCCGCCCAAAGACGCCAAGGTGTCCACGCTCGAGGTGTTCGGCCCGCTTACCTGCGTCTATCCGTTTCGAACGCTGGACGACGCCATTACAGCCGCGAACTCGCTTCCCGTCGCGTTCCAATCGAGTATTTTCACGCGCGAACTCGCCCCTGCTTTCGAAGCCGCCGAACGCCTGGACGCATCAGCCGTGATGATCAACGACCACACGGCCTTCCGCGTCGACTGGATGCCGTTCGCCGGCCGCCATGTATCGGGGCACGGCATCGGCGGCATTCCGTACACCATGCACGAGATGACGGCCGAGAAGATGATTGTCTTCAAGAGCTAGCGATAGCCCATGCATGGCGCGCTTGGTCGACGCGATCCTTCTCTGCCTGAAAGCGCTGTGGCAAGAGGCTTCTCATGCTCGGCTCGCGAATTGAAGTGCCCTTCCCGGAACGTCCGCTTTTGGGCCGGTCATTTCGAGAAGGGCTTCAACTCTACTTGTCTTCCGAAATCGTCATGCCACCTATGCTCACGCCAAGATCGATGCCTTGGCCCGCGCCTGATAGCGCGAGTGAGACCTGGCCCTTGGTGAGCACCTGTGCCGTGCCGGATTTCACGGCACCTGCGCTGGCATCCGCCTGCGCGTAAGTGCCGAGCACATCGCTGATCTTGGTGATATCGCTGAAATTGCCGATGCCATTGTCAATGCGCGATTTACCAGCTGTCAGCCCACCGCCATGACTTTCGATCTTGACCTTCATGGTTTGACCGTTGGTGCAAGTAACCACACCTTGACCGCTCGTGTGCTTGTAGATCACCGACCAGCCGGACAGGCTGAACCGCATAGTGCATTCCAGGGCAGCGGCACTGACGATTTGCGAGAGGGTTAGCGCGCACATCACCAAGGATGTCTGAACGAGGCGTCGACCTTTCATAGGATGACTCCGTGACTGAGGGTGGAAGTTCCAGCTATCCATCGCGTGTTGGATGACGCAACACCTAAGTCCTGATGACGGTGACCGGGGTCAAGATCATCGATTTTCCGCGGCCATACGACCGCAGCGGCTCATCGTCCCGCAAAGCCGTGCTTGAGCAAACCGTAGTTTTACGGAAGGTTGGGCTTACCAGGCAGTCCATGCGGCACTGGGTGGGAGGGTCCACTGCGGGTCGGAAGCAGATCTCACCAGGGTCTAAGCGCTTCTACAGATGGGAGTGACTTTGGAGCATCCCCGGAGTAGCCACATACCTCGAGGCCGGCAAGATCTCCGTCGCGCTCAAAAACAAAAATGCCGCTGTGCTCTCCACCCTCCCCGAATACGAAATCGGAAAGTACACCCATGCCCCCCTTTGCGGGAGGCTTTCCGGGGATAACTAGATCGAAGCTTGCACAACCGCAGGGGCACTTTCGAGGCGACACCCGCACCAACTCAACCTGCGGCAGATAGGTCTTGGCGGACTCAATACCATTGACTAGTAGCCATCGAAGGAGCTTCTCCTCCTCAGTGGTCATCGCCCTGTACATTGCAGTGACGTTCAAGCTGTGCGCTCCATCCATGTCCGCTTCGGGTCGAAAGCGGACCTTATGCACCCCAATAGATTGCCCACTCTCTACTCGCGGCCTGGCCAGGAGCCACTTGAGCGCCACTGACTTAAATATGCGTTCGCTTGCTCCTCAGTGATCTCGTCATCAACCAGATCAAAGTCGCCTCTCATGAAATCGTTCAACAGCGGCTCAACATCAGTATGGCTATCTGACCAAGTGCCGTCCTTCTTAGCTCGCCACAAACCATGCAGTCCAAAGTCGGAAGGCGACGTGCTCACGCTTCTATAGATTTCTCGCACGCTCCCCGTTGGGTAGCTGACTGCGTAGTAATTGTAGTCACTCATGCTGGATTCCCGGGCCTGCGATTGATGATGTGCTCAGCCCAGGCACGTCGAGATTAGACGTACACAGACTGGCTTACTCTGCCGTTCCAAGCAAAATTGCCCGGACGACTTTGTATTCCTCTAGCCTCACGTAATCTCGCTCTGTCGGCGCCGCTATCCGCGAAAGATCCATGTTCTCGGCGTTATCGGCTAGCTTTACGGCGAGCGCAATAGGATCTTTCTTTGCTCTGCGGGCTGCATCCAATCGAGATTCGCCTCTACGCTTCGTCAGTGCATCGACAGCAGCGAGCACCTCTTGCGAAAACCCCTCGCCCCCTAGAATCTCCAGCGTCACGTCGGAGTCCTCGACAAGATCGTGAAGCACTGCGACGATCCTTTCAGGCACTGACTGCATTCGAAGCATTACGCGAAGCGGGTGGAGAATGTAAGGCTCCCCGCCTTTATCGACCTGGCCCGCGTGTGCCGTAGCCGCAATTGCTATTGCGCGTTCGAGAGTCGCCATACCCTCTTCCCCCTTAAAGTCAAGCGTTGGCCAGAACTCATGTATCCGTTAAGGGAAATGTCCGCCCCGAGTCGGAAGCGGACGTTCCTAGAACATAGCCAACAGTACCCGACCGCAACCCTGCCAAGCACCAACCGGGCGTTCAGTGTTTGCCGGATTTGATATTAAGCCCTACCGGAATACCCAGAATGCACCGCAAGGAATGCGCACGCCGCCCCGCCGCGTTTAGCGCTGCCCAATTGATTGCAGGCGACCGGCACTTTCTTGATACATGCACACCGGCGAAGTCGGATATGTGAGCGCGACTGAGCTAAAATTGGGCCACCCCAAGTGAGCCCGGTTTCCGGATGACCGGCGAAAGCGGTCTTCGCCAGGCGCGGCGCATACCGACAACATGGACGTGGGCTTGGTCCCAGCCAGGATCACGAATTGACAAGTGCAACGCCCAAGGGCCATGGGGCGCGGCACGACAGGACAAGCAATGATCAACAACGACGTACTACGAAGCGTTCGCTACATGCTCGATCTCAGCGACAACAAAGTTGTCGAAATCACCAAACTGTCTGATGCCGACATCCCGATCGATAGATTGAACGTGCAAGCGTTCCTGAAGAAGGACGATGAAGAGGGTTATGCCGAGTGCAGCAATCAGGTACTCGCACACTTTCTTGATGGCCTGGTCTTTTACTATCGCGGTAAAGATGAAAGCCTCCCGCCACGACCGATTGAAAGACGCGTTACCAACAACGTGGTGATGAAAAAGCTTCGTGTCGCCTTCCAGCTCAAGGATGTCGACATGCACCAAGCTTTCCACGATGCCGGTTTCCCGATCTCCAGGCCGGAACTCACCGCCCTATTCCGCCAGCCCGGTCATAAGAATTTCCGCCTCTGCGGAGACCAGCTGCTTCGAAACTTCCTTAAGGGATTGACGCTGCGCGTACGGGGGAAAGGCTGAACGTACCCGAAGGCGCTCGCGCTTCAGATCAATGGACGGAAACGAGGGTCAGCGTGGGAAACGAGCAATAACGGGGTCAGGTTCACTTCTCGAACCAAAGGCCGCGATATAAGTGAACTTGACCCCGTTATGGCCCCCGAAGTGCATCGAGAAGAAGTGCCACAGTCTTAGACGCCTTGTCGGAACAAAATCTTGGGTTGTCGACTTTGACTTTAACAACCTCGCCTTGCACAACCGCGTCCACCAGATCCGATTCGCCATCCATAACACCGCACGACACAGCTTTTCCGTTGTAAGCCTTCAAAACCTCAGTGAGCTTCTTCAGTCGAACCAGATCGTGCACCGGTTTCTCGGCTCCTAGACTGGCCGCTTTGACGAGCAACCTTCCCTGATCATGGGTCGACACGCTTTCGAATGAGCGCTGCATGCGATTAGACACTATAGATCCGGTGACCGCGCCGGACATGTAATCGCGGGTCCAGACGCGGAGCTCAAAGTCGGCGGTCGACGTTAACGGTGCAAGCCCGGCGGCACGCGCGTATTCGCGCGCAGCGGGTTTGACATCCTCCGGAAAAAAGCTGGAAGGCTGGCTCTCAGCAGCAAAGGAAATGAACGCGAACAACAGAACCGCTAGACTGTTGAGTTTCATCCAAACCTGAGCCACTTCCCGGGGTGATTTTCGTCGAATTTTGAGCCACCTCCTACCACCCTCCGCTCACGACACGAGCGGGAGTAACGGGAGTGATCGACGTGGCCCTATTGAGCGTAATCCGACGCTGGCACC
>NZ_JBFTSI010000012.1:0-41498 GCF_056399945.1 Dyella sp. 01L423
GCGCTTGCATTTATTGGACATTCAATCGTCCGTCGCAAGACGCCCACACAAGTCACCTGCGCACACTGTCAAAGATCTCAATCACTTACCGAACGTTGCCGTTTCGGCGTTGGAACATTTCGTTCCGAGTGAGCCGCTCATCTTACATCGTTTTCCCTGTCCGTCAACACCTTCAGCGAAGAATTTTTGCTGTCGTTGTTGCCGTTGGAAGACGCTGCCAGCGGCGGGGAGGCGAATAATAGGCAGGCACCCCACCTTTGACAAGCAATTTTTGAAATTATTTTTGATGTTTCGCGTAAGACGTTGTTCTCACGCGAAACTCTGTTGATCGACGCATCGCGATGACGTTGCGTCACCGCGATCAACTCACGCTTGCGTCAACAACACGCGAGCGAAGTTGCGCTTGCCGATCTGCAAAACCCCTTCAAAACCCGGCAAAAACACGCGTTGCGCATCTTCGACAACTTCTGCATCGATGCGCACGGCGCGTTCCTTGAGTTTGCGATTCGCTTCGCCGTTGCTTGGCGTGAGGCCCGCAGCAGTAAGTAGTGCTGGCAAGCGCAGGCCTTCCGCAGGCACTGCAATTTCAGTGAGCGGCAACAGGCTGGTATCGCCCTCGCCGCGCACGACCGCGTGCCATCCGGCGATCGCCTGTTCCGCGGCGGCGGCGCCGTGGAATCGCGTCGCCAATTCGCGTGCCAATTGCAGCTTAGCGTCACGCGGATTGAGCACGCCGGTTTCCACCTCGTGCTTCATGCGTTTGAGGTCCTCCAGCGAGGTGTCGAAGCTCAGCAGCTCGAACCATCGCCACATCAGCTCGTCGCCGATCTTCAGCGTCTTGGTGACCATGTCGATGGCCGGCTCATTGATGCCGATGTAGTTGCCCAGCGACTTGGACATCTTGTTGACGCCGTCCAGGCCCTCCAGCAGCGGCATCGTGAGCACGATCTGCGGAGGCTGGCCGTGATGCTCCTGCAGCGCGCGGCCCATCAACAGATTGAACTTCTGGTCGGTGCCGCCCAGCTCGACGTCGCATTTGAGAGCGACCGAGTCATAACCCTGCACCAGCGGATACAGGAATTCGTGGATGGCGATGGGCTGCTGGCCGGCGAAGCGCTTGGAGAAGTCGTCGCGCTCGAGCATGCGCGCCACGGTGTGCTGGGCGGCGAGCTTGATCATGTCGGCCGCGGTCATCTGGCCGAACCATTCGGAATTGAAGCGCAGCTCGGTGCGCTCCTTGTCCAGCACCTTAAAGACCTGGTCGGCATAGGTCCGGGCATTGGCCAGCACGTCGTCGCGGGAAAGCGGCTTGCGCGTGACGTTCTTGCCGGTCGGATCGCCGATCATGCCGGTGAAGTCGCCGATCAGGAAAATGACCTGGTGCCCCAGGTCCTGGAACTGGCGCATCTTGTTGAGCAGCACGGTGTGCCCCAGGTGCAGGTCCGGCGCGGTCGGGTCGAAACCGGCCTTGATGCGCAGGGGACGACCGAGCTTCAGGCGGGCGACCAGCTCTTCCTGCTTGATGATTTCGTCGGCGCCGCGCGCGATGGTGGCCAGCGCCTGCTCAAGCTCGTTCATGTATTCCTCAAATTTTCGTTGTCTGGGCGGCACCGGAAAGCTTAGCTTCCCGGCCGGTTCCGTTAAGTGTGCGTTAACCGAAAAGTTATCGCAACCCATTGATGGAAAAGGCGTTGACGCCCTTTACACAGGGCCGCTATGGTACGCGGCAATTAGAAATGTAGTACCTGGGGAACACCGGGCATGGGTGAGAGAAACGAGAACGCGCGCGCTGCGCGCAAACAGGCTATGCGTCGAAAGGCGCAGCAGCGTCATTCTCATTTTTACGAGCGGTGTTCCCATTGGTCCTTCGGTTGCCACGGTGAGGCCGAGCCCATCCGCTGGCATCGCGAACGCTGGATCCTCGCTGGCACCGCCCTCCTTATTACGGCCGTTTCCGGCTTCCTGATTCCTGCCTGGGCCAGCGCCATGCGCCCGGACACCATTTCGACCGCGCACGCCGTGCTGCCGCTGGAACTGCCCAAGGCCGTCCCGGTCACCGCCCAGGCACCGACTGTGGAAGATTGGCACATCGTGCAGGTCCAGCCCGGCCAGACCTTGTCGGATCTGTTCCAGAGCCAGGGCCTGAGCCTTACCGATGTACAGCATGTGGTGGATCAGTCGGGCGATGCCAAGGCGCTGCATCACATCAGCCCCGGCCAGGAATTCGACTTTCTGCTCGACAGCGACGGCAGCCTCAAGGGCATCCGCTTCGACAAGGACGAATCCAACCGCACCACCATGCGCTTCGAGGCCGACAAGGCCACCATCACCGCGGAAGCGCGCGAAGTGGAACATCGCGAGCACGTGGCCCACGGCAGCATCGACAGCTCGCTGTTTGCCGCCGGCTCCAAGGCGGGCATGAGCAACCAGATGGTGCTCAAGCTGGCCGAGCTCTTCAAATACGACATCGACTTCGTGCAGGACCTGCGCGAAGGCGACAGCTTTACCGTAATTTACGACGACGTGTACCGCGACGGCGCCTATCTGCATGAAGGCGACATCGTGGCGGCGGAGTTCGTGAACCAGGGCGAGCGCTACACCGCCTACCGCTTCAAGAAGGAAGACGGCAGCTACGGCTGGTTCAGTGAGGACGGCCGCCCGATCCAGAAGTCGTTCCTGCGCATTCCGGTGGACTTCACCCGTATCTCCTCGCAGTTCAGCGCGGCTCGCATGCATCCGGTCCTCGGCCTGATGCGCGCCCACCAGGGCGTGGACTATGCCGCGCCCACTGGCACGCCGATCCATGCGGCCGGCGACGGCGTGATCAAGTTCAAGGGCTGGATGAACGGCTACGGCAATTTCGTGATCGTGCAGCACAACGGCTCGATCAGCACGGCCTACGGACACATGTCGAAGTTCGCCAATGAAAAGGTGGGCCAGCATGTGGGCCAGGGCGAAGTGATCGGCTATGTGGGCATGACCGGTCTGGCCACCGGGCCGCATCTGCACTACGAATTCCGCGTCAATAATGTGCAGCGCGATCCGCAGAAGGTCACCCTGCCCAAGCCGGAACCGCTGCCGGGCGCGCAGCTGGCCAAGTTCAAGTCGCAGGTGGTGCAGCCGCAGCTGGCCCGCCTGAAGACGCTGGACGCCAATATGAAGCTGGCCAAGGCCAGCGGCACCAAGCGCAACGACGACTGATCCCGTGGATGACTCGAAGGCGCTTTACCTTGGCCTGATCTCGGGCACCAGCGCCGACGGCATCGATGCCGCGCTGGTGAGTTTCGACAACGACAGGCCGCAGCTGGTCGATGCGCTGGCCCATCCGTGGCCGGACGAATTACGCACGCGACTGCTGGCTGTAGCGCAGGACGAAACACGGCTCGACCTGGATGCCTATGGGCGCCTCGATGTCGCGATCGGACAATGTTTCGCCGAGGCGGCTCAACAGCTCTTGGCCCGCAACGCCACGCATGCTCCGCGGGTGCGCGCCATCGGTTCGCACGGGCAGACTTTGCGGCATCGCCCGGCCGGCGAGTTTCCTTTCACGCTCCAGGCGGGTGATCCGTCGGTGATCGCCGAACGCTGCGGCATCGATGTGGTGGCCGATTTCCGCCGTGCCGACGTGGCTGCCGGCGGACAGGGCGCGCCGCTATTGCCCGCGGTCCACGCCATGCTGCTGGGTCGCGCTGATGGCGTGCGCGTGGTGCTCAATCTGGGTGGCATCGCCAACATCACCGTGCTCGATCCAGCCGGCAAGGTGTTCGGTTTCGATACCGGCCCGGCCAACGGACTGATGGACGCCTGGCATCAGCGCCATCGCGGCACGGCGTACGACGCCAACGGCGCTTTCGCGGCTTCGGGTCGCGTGGACGAGGCGCTGCTCGGTGCATTGGTCGCCGATCCTTATTTCGCGCTGCCGCCGCCCAAGAGCACCGGACGCGAACACTTCCATCTCGCCTGGCTGGAACAACATGCCGGCGTGACGGCGCTACCGCCTGCCGATGTGCAGGCCACGCTGCTGGAGCTTTCGGCCCGCAGCATCGCCGAGGCCATCGAACGCCATGCGCCAGCCGCCGTCGACGTGCTGGCCTGCGGCGGTGGCGTGCACAACGCCGTACTGATGGGGCGGCTGGGGCAGCTGCTGGGTACGCGCATGCTGGCCAGCACCGCCGTTCATGGCGTGGATCCGGACTATCTGGAAGCCACGGCGTTTGCGTGGCTCGCGCGCCAACGTCTGCTGGGCTTGCCGGGGAATCTTCCCGCGGTCACCGGGGCGCGGGGTCCACGCGTGCTCGGTGCGGTCTATCCCGCACCGCGCTGATCAGAAGCTGTCGTCGCCCAATACGCTGTGCGCCTGCGCCAACGCTGCCGTTGGAGCGCGGGAAAGGGCTTGCACGGCTTCCTGGAAGGCGGCCTTTTCCTTGGCGTCCCACTGACCGCCCAGGGTGGTCAGGTCGCCGGGATCGAGCATGGTTTCGGCGAACACATTGGATGAGGCCATGCCAAGGCCATGGCGCAGTGCATGCAGCACCACGTCATTGATCGACCACTGCCTTTCCTTGGCGAGCGTCTTGATGCGCTCGGCCATAAGGTTGTCGATATGGCGTATGACGAGGTCCGGCACGGACGCTTCCTCCGACAGTCATAAGCCCCCTGTGACTTCATCTTGTCACAGGGTCAAGGGCGAGACTATCGACCGCTTGGCTGATTCACACGCTGGCTTTCTCTTCCAGCGCGGGCGCCTGATCGCCGGGGCGATCCTTGCTGTAGCGCGGCCACAGGTAGGTGAACAGCAGCGTGGCAGGAACGATGGAGATCACGGTCAACACGAAATACCCGCCATAACCCGTGGTCATGGCGATGCCGCCGGCGAAGAAGCCCAGCACCTTGCCGGGTAGATTGACCATGGAACTGAGCAGGGCGTACTGCGTCGCCGTGTGTTCGCGGCTCACCAGCGAGGAAAGATAGGCCACGATCGGCGGACCCAGCACGCCGAGAGTGAAGTTCTCCACCGAAATGACGACCGTCAGCACCGCCAGGTTGCCGGGGTGCGCGATCAGCCACAGATAGCCCAGGTTGCTGGCGCCCGCCAACACCATCGACACCCCCAGGCTACGCCACGCGCCCCAGCGCGCCACGGCTGCACCGCCGACGAAGACACCCACGATGCCAATCCACACGCCCCACAGCTTGGTGATCGTGCCGATCTGCGTCTGGGTGAACCCCATGTCCAGATAGAACGGGCCCATCACGCCGCCCACCGTCGCCTGTTCGGGGATCTTGAACAGCAGGATGAAAAGCAAAGTGATGCTCGCCAACGCCCAGCCATAGCGTCGGAAGAAATCCGCGAAGGGATCGATCACGCTCAGCTGCATCGCTGCACGCCAGCTGGGCGGCGTTGTCCGCACCACATCGGGTTCGCGCGCAAACAGCGTGGCCAAAATAGGGATCAGCATGGCCAACGCGAACACGCTATAGATGACGGGCCAATCCAGATGGTCGGCCAGAATCAGCGCGCCGGCGCCGGTGACGATGAGCGCGATGCGGTAGCCCAGCGAATAGGTAGCCACCAACGCACCCTGGGTGGCCGTTGGCGCGATCTCGATGCGATAGGCATCGACCGCGATGTCCTGGGTGGCGCCGAAGAATGCGACGACCAGGGTCGCCGCCACGAACAAAGGCAATTGCGACGGCGTCAACTGGGCCATCGCCAGCAGACCGCCCATCACGGCGAACTGAGCCAGCAACAGCCAGCTGCGCCGCTGGCCCAGACGCCCCAATGCGCCAGGCAGTCTTACGTGGTCCAGCAACGGAGCCCACAGGAACTTGAGCGCGTAGAACATCCCCGCGCTCGCGATCATGGTGATTTCCTTCAGCACGATGCCATGCTTTCGCAGCCAGATGGCAACGGTGTAGGACACCAGCAGGAACGGCAGGCCCGAGGAAAAGCCCAGCAGGAACATCGTCCACGCAGCGGGCTGGGTAAACGCATGCCATACCGCGAGCTTCTGCTTTTTGGGCGGCGCCGCCTCAGTCGGCATAGTCGACCGTATACGGCGCGTGGTCCGAGAACCAGGAATCACGGTACACCGAGCAGTGCTTCAGGCGATCGCGCAGGCCGGGCGTGACCAGCTGGTAGTCGATGCGCCAACCCACGTTGTTGGCCCGCGCGTTGCCGCGGTTGGACCACCACGTATAGTCCTCGCCCTTGGGATGCAGCGTGCGGTAGCTGTCGACCCAGCCGTGCTTGTCGACCAGGTCGTTGAGCCATGCGCGCTCTTCGGGCAGGCAGCCGGAATTCTTCTGGTTGGACTTCCAGTTCTTGATGTCCAACTCGCTGCGCACGATATTCCAGTCACCGCACAGCACGTAGTCGCGGCCGCTCTTCATCCATTTGTCGAAGATCGGTGCGATCCACTCCATCGCCTTGAACTTGAACTGCTGGCGCTCGTCGCCCGACGAACCCGATGGCACGTAAAGCGACACCACGCTCAGGTTGCCGAAGCGAGCTTCGATGTAGCGCCCTTCGTTGTCGAAGGCGTCCCAGCCCAGCTCGGTGAGCACCGCATCGGGTTCGCGCTTGGCGTAGATGGCCACGCCGCTATAGCCCTTCTTGCTGCTGGCATCGCGATAAAAGCAATGGTGGCCGTCGGGACGGAACATGGCATCGGAGAGCTGGTCTTCCTGCGCCTTGGTCTCCTGCAGGCAGACCACATCGGCCTTTTGCTTGCGTAGCCATTCGAACACGCCCTTGGTACCGGCGGAACGGATGCCGTTGGCGTTGAGACTGATGATGCGCATATAAGGTGCCCGGGCTCGCGAGGGATGCGCCATCATAGCAACCATGTCCGATCGTCCCGATATCCGCGTCGTGCCTGCCGACGCTACGCGCTACCCGACGTTGCTGCAGCTTCAGGTGCACGAGCCGCAGCGCGATTTCGTCGGCCCTATTGCCGTGTCGCTGGCCGATGCGCTGCTGTGCGAAGGCAGCGAAGCCATGGCGATCCTGCACAACGACGAGCCGATCGGCTTTTATCGCATCGAGAAGAAGGCCCGGAGCATCGCGGACATGGATTTCGATGAGCCCACCCTGGGCCTGCGCTCGTTCTTCATCGACGCCCGGTGGCAGGGCCAGGGCCTGGGCACGCTCGCGCTGGCTGCGGTGATGCGCGATCTCGCGCAACGCCATCCTGGGACACGCAACCTCGTGCTCACCGTCAACGTCCGCAACACATCGGCGCTTGCACTGTATCGTCGCGCCGGCTTCCGGGAGACCGGCGGGCTGTACCATGGCGGGCGTTCCGGGCCTCAGCACGTGATGCTGGGCGCCCTGCCCCTTTGAATCCGAACGAGAGAAAGCTGCCGTGCACGACTACCAGCGCGAATTCATCGAACTCACCCTGCAGCGCGACGTGCTGCGCTTCGGCGAGTTCACCCTGAAGTCCGGCCGCCAGAGCCCGTATTTCTTCAATATGGGCCGCATCGATTCGGGCGCCGCGCTGGCCCAGCTGGGTCGCGCCTACGCTGCCGCGGTGGTGAATTCCGGCATCGAGGTGGACATGCTGTTTGGTCCGGCCTACAAGGGCATTGCGCTGGCCGCAGCCACCGCGATCGCCCTGGCCGACCAGCACGGTCGCGACCTGCCCTGGGCGTACAACCGCAAGGAAGCCAAGGATCACGGCGAAGGCGGAGTGCTGGTCGGCGCTCCGCTGAAGGGGCGTGTGCTGATCGTGGACGACGTGATGACGGCGGGCACCGCCGTACGCGAGTCCTTGGCACTGATCCGGGCGCAGGGCGCCACGCCGGCGGGCGTGCTGATCGCGCTCGACCGCCAGGAGCGCGGCCAGGGCGAGCTGTCTGCCGCGCAGGAAGTCACGGCCGACTACGGCATTCCGGTGATTGCCATCACCAGTCTCGGCGACGTACTGGCCTACGCTGGCGGCCACCCGGACCTGGCCGCGGAGCACGCCCGCCTGGTGTCTTATCGCGAACGCTACGGCGTGAACGCCTGAATCGCGGGCAGTTGGCGAAGCCGGTCACACCGCATGCAGGGACATCGTGCCAACGTCATGGTGTCACGATGTCGCCCGCTATACTTCCGCCTACAAGGGGGAATTCCATGCGTAAAATAGCTTTCGTCATCGCGTTGCTCGCGCTGACCACCGTCGTGCAGGCACAGAACAAGGCGCAAACCTATCGCTATCGCTGGAAGGACGCGGCCGGGCTGCCGCACTACAGCGACAGCCTCACTGCCGATGCCATGAAGTTCGGCTACGAATTGGTCAACGATCGCGGCCTCGTCGTGCAGCACGTCGACCGCCAGCTCACCCCAGAGGAGCGTGCCGCCGCCCAGAAGGTCGCGGAACAGCAGGCGGCGGTGGATCGCGCCGCCGAACAACGCAAACGCAGCGACGCGCAGATGCTCGCGGCCTACCCCACCGAGGCGGCCTACAAGACATCCCAGCAGGAAAACCTCGACAGCATGGATCAGCAGATCGCGACCACGCGCTCCAATCTGCGCAGCCAGGAAAAGGCGCTGACCGATCTGTTGACGCGAGCAGGCGATGCCGAGCGCGCCAAGCAGCCGGTGCCAAAATATCTTGGCGACAGTATTGCCAAGCAGCGCGACGTGGTGGCACATCAACGCGATACGCTGGAACACCAGCAGAACGCCCGCGATGCCCAAGTGCAGAAGAACGCGCAGGATCTGGTGCATTACCGCGAACTCAAGGCCGCCGAGGCCAAGGGCCTGTAATCCCCGATCTGCCAAAAAGCCCCGGGCATGCCGGGGCTTTTTTTTCTCAGAACGGCAGCTTGAGTGACGGATCGACCGCCAGCAGCTGCGCGCGAAAGACTTTCTTGATGCGTGCGAGCGCGGCCTCGTTGTCCGCGTCGAAGCGCAGCACGAGGGTCGGCGTGGTGTTGGAGGCACGCACCAGGCCCCAGCCATCGGACCAGTCCGCACGCACCCCATCGATGGTGGTGAGCGTGGCGTCGCCCATCAATGCCTTCTGGCGGAAAGCATCGATGAAGCGGTAGTTCTCGCCTTCGCCCATCTCCACCTTCAGCTCCGGCGTGGACACGCCCTTGGGGCAGGTGGCAAACAGCTCCTCCGGCGTGCGCTCTTCCAGATCGCCGGCAAGGATTTCCATCAGGCGCGCGCCGGCATAAATGCCATCGTCAAAGCCGTACCAGCGCTCCTTGAAGAAGAAGTGGCCGCTCATTTCGCCAGCCAGCTCCGCGCCCGTGTCGCGCATCTTGGCCTTGATCAGCGAATGGCCGCTGCGCCACATCATCGGACTGCCGCCGGCGTCCAGGATCACGCCCTTGAGATGGCCGGTGCACTTCACGTCGTAGATGACCGTGGCCCCCGGCTGGCGGGACAGCACGTCGCGTGCGAACAGCATCAGCGTGCGGTCGGGGAAGATGATCTCGCCATCCTTGGTGACCACGCCAAGACGGTCGCCGTCACCATCGAATGCGATGCCCAGATCCGCGCCGGTCTGCTTCACCGCGAAGATCAGGTCTTCCAGGTTGTGCGGATCGGACGGGTCGGGATGATGATTGGGGAACGTGCCGTCGACGTCGCAGTAGAGCGGAATGACCTCGCAGCCAATGCCCTCCAGCACCTGCGGCGCCACCGCGCCGGCGATGCCGTTGCCGCTGTCGATCACTACCTTCAGGCGGCGCTCGGCTTGCACGTCTGAAGTGATCCGGTCGATGTAGTCGGGGATCACATCGATATGGCGAAGATTGCCCTTGCCGCCGCGCTCCAGCTGGTTGCCGACGATGCGCTGATAGAGATCCTGGATGGCGCCTTCGGACAAGGTCTCGCCACCGACCACAATCTTGAAGCCGTTGTAGTCGGGCGGGTTGTGGCTCCCGGTCACTGCCACACCGCAACCCGTGTTGAAGCGGTAGGCGGCGTAATAAACCACCGGCGTCGGGACTGTGCCCAGCTCGATGACGTCGATGCCCGCTTCGCGCAAGCCGTCGCACAGGGCACTCGCCAGTTCCGGGCCCGACAGGCGGCCATCGCGCCCGACCACGATTTCCGGCAGACCTTTCTCGTGCATCACCGTGCCGATGGCCTGGCCCAGCAGACGAGCCACTTCCTTGGTCAGCGACTTGCCGACCACGCCACGCACGTCGTACGCACGGAAGATCACTGGGTCGACGGTGACCGGCGCGGGCTGGGCGGGCTTGGGCGCTGCGATGCGTGCGGGTGCCACAGGCGTTTCCGCGGCCTGTTCGGCTTCAAGCAGATCCGACAACACCGGCTCCGATGTGTCGTTGCGGACGCGGCGAGTCCCGAGTCGATCGCGCATCCAGATCAAATAGACGCCACCGGCCAGGCACAGCAGTCCGAGCAGGGCTGCCAGCGGCCATACACGGGGCATCACGATAAAAGCCGAGGGCAAGGCAGCAAGCACGCTGAAGGTGCTTCCTTCGACTGGTCTGCCACTCGCTTCGCGTTCGGCCGAGCCGTTGCCCGCAGCCAGCAGACGCAGGTCACCGCGGTCATCGCCTTGGCGCAATTCCAGTCGTCCGCTCCCCGTGGGGATAGATTCAAAGCGCTCCTGCAGCGGAGCGAACGGCAGTGCCACCCAGGTCCACGCCTGCGGGTGCGCCGCCGGCCCCACCGGAACCACCAGCGCTAGTACGCGCATGCCTTGGGCATCAGGCACCGACTGGGCCAGGGGCTTGCCGTCGGCGGTTTGCGCCGTCATCAGTTGAGCTGCCTTGCCGTAGCCGAACACGCGATAGTTCGCGTGCACCACTTCGTCGAGGCCGCCGCTGTAAACATCCACCGCCAGCGCGTGGGGAATGAGCTGACGCAGTTCAGTGGCGGCCTGCGCTGGATCGGCCACGATCGCAGCCGGGTCCAGCGAGTGGACCGCCGCTTCCACGCGACCGCGCTCGCTGGCGATGTCCGCTGCCAGGGCGTCCGCTGCCTGCTTCTGGGCAGCGTGCACGCGCTCGACGACATTGCCTTCGTCGAAGATCTGCCAACCCTGCCAGAGGCAGAACAAACCGCCGAGCACCAGCAAGGTGCCCGCGGCGAATGGCAGCAGCCGGCGTCCGTCGATGGATCCGGCAAAACTTCGGCTACCGACGTTGAAAATGTTGGCCATGTCCTGTCCCCGCACAGGCGATCTGGTCGCTTCCCATGCGAGCGCAAGCGCCCGCACCACTTTGCACTCAGTTGACCCCGGTCGAACCGAACCCACCCTCGCCACGCTGCGACGGCGCAAACTCCTGCACCACCTTCAGCCGTGCCTGCGCCACCGGCACCAGCAACAGTTGAGCGATGCGATCGCCCACCTCGATGGTGTAAGGCTGCGTGCCGCGGTTCCAGCATGAAATCATCAGCGGGCCCTGGTAATCGGCGTCGATCACGCCCACCAGGTTGCCCATCACCAAGCCGTGCTTATGGCCCAGGCCCGAGCGCGGCACGATCAGCGCGCACCAGCCCGGATCACCGATATGGATGGCCATGCCGCTGGGCACCAGCACGCTGTCGCCCGGCTGCAGGGTCAGCGGTGCCTCGATGGCGGCGCGCAAGTCCATGCCGGCGCTGCCGATGGTTGCGGCTTGCGGCAAGGGAATGGAATCTCCCAGGCGCGGATCGAGGATCTTCAGCTCGACGTCGACTCCGTTGCCGCCCGTCACTGGCGCACCGCCCGGTAACGCTCGGCCACCTTGGCCACCAGCTGGCGTGCCAGTTCCGTCTTGGAAGCGCGCGGCAGTTCGATGGCCCCGTCGGGACCGTAGAGCATAAGGGCGTTGTCGGCGGCTTCGAATCCGAGGCCACCGCCCACCTGGTTGGCGGCAATCATGTCCAATCCTTTGCGCTTGAGTTTGTCTTGCGCGTATCGCTCCACATCATGCGTTTCCGCGGCGAATCCGACCAAGAAGGGGCGCACGGTTTGCGCAGCCAGCGTGGCGAGGATGTCCGGATTCTCGGCCAGACGCAGTTCCAGGGGCGCGCCGTCGTGCTTTTTCAGCTTGTGATCGGCCACCTCGGCCGGCCGGTAGTCACCCACCGCCGCAGCGGCGATATAGATGTCCGCGCCGGCGCAGGCAGTCACCACCGCGTCGCGCATCTGCTCGGCGCTGCGCACGTCGATACGGCGCGTCATGCCAGGCGGCGTCGCCATGCTCACGGGGCCGGCCACCAGGGTCACCGCCGCACCGGCTTGCGCGGCCGCTTCGGCCACGGCGAAGCCCATGCGGCCGGAACTGCGGTTGCCGATGAAACGCACCGGATCGATGTCTTCATACGTAGGACCGGCGCTCACCACCACTTTCAGCCCGCGCAGAACTTGTGCGCTGAAGGAGCTGACGATCGCTTCGCGCAGCTCCAACGGTTCCAGCATGCGACCCGAGCCTATGTCACCGCAGGCCTGGTCGCCCGATGCGGGGCCGAGGATATGCACGCCGCGCTGGCGCAGTATTTCCACATTGGCCTGCACCGCCGGATGCGCCCACATCTGCTGGTTCATGGCGGGCGCGACATACAGCGGCGCGGCGCTGGCCAGGCAGACGGTGGTGAGCAGATCGTTCGCCATGCCATGGGCGAGGCGGGCAATCAGGTCGGCGCTCGCCGGCGCGATGATGATGCGCTCGGCCCAGCGGGCCAGCTCGATATGGCCCATCGCTGCTTCGGCCGCGGCATCCCACAGGCTGGTGCGCACCGGCTGGCCGGACAGCGCCTGAAAGGTGGTTGCACTGACGAAGTGTGCCGCGTTCTCGGTCATCACCACGCGGACCTCGGCGTCGAGGTCGCCCAGGCGACGGACCAGCTCGCAGGATTTATAGGCAGCGATGCCGCCGGACACGCCCAGCAGGATGCGGCGTTGGGCAAGACTCATGTGATTGGGCCTGACTACCGTTTGGGGCGGTAGCTTACCGGAATCATTCGTCCTGCTCGGTAAAAGTGAAGCGGGCGGCTGATCACCGCCCGCCATGCGCTCAAGCCGTCACGCGCGGATGGAGGATGTCATCCAGACCGATGCGGCGCAGCAGCTCCGCACGGACACGATCGGCCACGCCGTTGACGATCTCGGCGCCATCCTCTGAGGGATCGATGTGTACGCGGAACGGGCGCTTGCCGAAGGGCTTGTCCACCACCTCGACGATGGCCCGGGCGACGGCTTCCGGGTCGGCATCGGCAGGTTCCAGCGAGGCGAGTCCCTTGAAGGCGACTTCGCTGAAATCGGCGGTGGGACCTTCCGCGTAGATCCTGGCAACCGCCTCATCCGCCGGCGCGCCGGCATGGGCGAAGTGGTTGGTGCCCTTGGTAAAGGCGCCGGGCACGACGATGGACGTCTCGATGCCCCAGCGCGCCAGCTCGCCGGCATAGCTCACCGCCAACGAATCCATGCCCGCTTTCGCGGCAAAATAAGGTGCCAGATACGGCGGCGTGCCGCCGCGTACGCTACTGGAAGACACCCACACCACCAGCCCGCGCCCCTGCTTGCGCAATTGCGGGAGGGCGGCGCGGTTCACACGCTGCGTGCTCAGCACATTGGTGTCGTAGAGCTGGGCGAACTGTTCCGGCAGGAAGGCTTCGGCCGGACCGTAGGACATGTGCCCCGCATTGTGGATCACCACGTCGAGTTGCTGATGCTCAGCCACGATCTGGGCGATGGCGGCATCCACCGAGGGTTGTGAGGCCACGTCCATCTCGATGGCGCGCAAGTCCACGCCCTGTTCCTGCGCATAGCGCCGCATGTCGGCTACGCGATCCGCGTTGCGACCAGCCGTTTCGCGCATGCCGGCGTAGACGGTGTGACCCGCATGGGCCAGCGCGCGGGCGCTCATCAGGCCGAAACCGCTCGACGCGCCGGTGATGACAATGACGTACTTCATGATGCGTTCTCCAGAAGGGTGGCGATGCGATTAAGCGGAATCAGACAAGACCGCCGTTGGCACGCAGTACCTGGCCGTTGACCCAGCTGCCGTCGGGGCCGGCGAGGAAGGACACGACGCTGGCGATGTCATCGGGCGTGCCCAGGCGCTCTAGCGGCGCGGCCTTGGCGAGCTGGTCGATCTGTTCCTGCGTCTTGCCCTTGAGGAACAAATCAGTGGCCGTCGGACCCGGCGCTACCGCATTGACGGTGATGGCCCGGCCGCGCAGCTCTTTGGACAGCACGTGCGTCATCGCTTCCACGGCGGCCTTGGTGGCCACATAGACGCCGTAGTTGGGGAAATTGAGCCCCACCACGCTGGTGGAGAAATTGACGATGCGACCACCCTGGCGCAGGCGCTTGCCCGCTTCGCGCAGCGTGTTGAAGCTGCCCTTGAGGTTGATCGCAATGGTGCGATCGAACAGCGCGTCGTCGGTATCGCTGAGCGGCGCCAGCTGCATGATGCCGGCGTTGTTGACCAGCACATCGACGCCGCCGAACGCGGTCTCGGCCGCATCGAACATCCGGCGCACCGCCACCGGATCGGCCACATCGGCCTGTGCGGTCAGCGCATGGCCGCCGGCATTTTCGATCTTGCGGGCCAGCGCCTCGGCGGAAGCGGCATCGCCGGCGTAGTTGATGACGACCGTAAAGCCGTCGCGGGCCAGACGTTCGGCCACGGCCGCGCCGATACCACGGGAAGCGCCAGTGACGATGGCGACTTTGGAAGCTTGTGCAGACATGGGGAGCATCCTTTGGAAGGGGCCGACTGCTTGTCGGGGTGAGCAAAGGATGGTCTTTTCCGTCCGCCGGATAATCTGCTTAAATCCGTCATCATCATTCGGATAGAGCGAACAGTGGACAAGGTCGACGCCATGCGCCTGTTCGCCCGCATCGTGGAGCGCCGCAGCTTCACCTTGGCCGCGCAGGACCTGGAACTGCCGCGCTCGACCGTCACCGAGGTGGTCAAACGGCTGGAAACCCGGCTGGGCGTGCGACTGCTCGAACGCACCACCCGGCAGGTGCGGGCCACACTGGACGGCGAGGCCTATTACCAGCGCTGCCTGAGCATCCTGGCCGAGATCGAGGAAGCCGAAGCCGCCTTTACGGGGGCACGTCCGAGCGGCCTGTTGCGGGTGGATGTGCACAGCGTGCTGGCCCGGCATTTCATGCTCCCGGGACTGCCCAGGTTTCTCGAGCGCTATCCGGACATCCAGCTGCGCATCGGCGAGGGCGACCGCTACGTCGACCTCGTCCGTGAAGGGGTGGATTGCGTCCTGCGCGTGGGCAAGCCCACCGACAGCAGCATGATCGGCCGTCAGATCGCCACCCTAGTGGAAGGCACCTACGCGAGCCCGGAATATCTGGAACGCCATGGCACGCCGACATCGCCCGATGATCTGGACGGGCACCAGATGGTGGCCTTCGTGTCCTCCGCCTCCGGTAGTGCGCTGCCGCTGGAATTCTGCGTGGATGGCGCCGTGCGCGAACGCCTGTTGCCCCATGCCGTGAGCGTGGCGGGCGCGGAAATGTACGTGGCCACCGCCAGACTTGGCCTGGGCCTGATCCAGGTGCCCTGCTATCGCGTCCAGGACGACCTCGCCCGCGGCACCCTGGTGGAAGTGCTGGCGCGATGCCCGCCCACACCGTCGCCGGTCTATGTGCTGTATCCGCAGAACCGCCAGCTCTCACCGCGCGTGCGGGTCTTCATCGACTGGTTGAGCGGCGAATTCGCAGCCCGGTTTCCACCAGCAATCTGACGCGCCGTCGGCGCGCATGCCCACGTGCGCTCCGCTGGGCGCTGATGTCCACGCTTGTTATCGGGCGGCAGGCTGACCCGATGAGCATCCATCAATGGCCTGAGGGCGAACGCCCACGAGAAAAACTCCTGGCGCGCGGCTGCGGCGCCTTGTCCGACGCCGAGCTGATCGCCGTACTGCTGGGCAGCGGCGTGGTCGGCAAAGATGCCATCGCACTGGCCCGAGAACTGCTGGTGGTCAGCGGAGGCTTGGCTGCCTGCTCACCGATCCGGGCGACACCTTGCGCCTGCGCGGTATCGGCCCAGCCAAGCGTGCCCGCCTGATCGCAGCCCTCGAACTGGCAAGGCGCACGCTGGCGGAGCAGCTCACCGATCGCCGGCCGCTGGGCAACCCACGCGAAAGCGGCAGCTACCTCAGCGCCAAGCTGCGGCACCTACCTTACGAGGTATTTGGCTGCCTGTTCCTGGACAATCGCCACCGAGTGCTGGCATTCGAAGAACTTTTCCGCGGCACTATCGACAGCGCCAACGTGCATCCACGAGAGGTAGTGCGCGCCTGCCTGCGCCACAACGCCTCGGCCGTGATCCTTGCCCACAACCATCCCAGCGGCGTCGCCGAACCGAGCGCGGCCGATCGCACCATTACCCGGCAACTGCGGGACGCGCTCGAGCTGGTCGGCGTGCGGGTGCTTGATCATCTGGTGATCGGCAGTGGCGAGCCGGTGTCGATGGCGATGCTGGGGTTGATCTAGCCGCGGAGGCGCCGCGCCGACTTAGGTCAAAACTTTCCCGACGCTCAAAAAAAACAACGGCGCGGGGGGAGATCCGCGCCGTATGGCCGTCTTGTGGGGAGAAAGGAGAGTAACGGCGTGCTCCTGCCCCTGTCGGCGGGGAGGTGCCTGAGGGACGAGAGATAGTGTGGCGCCGCCGCATGACAGGGCCGTTACGTGGATCGAGACAAATGCATGAGACCGGCACGAATGATTCGTCCTGTGACTTATGCACATTTGGCCTGAGACGGCACTTTCCGTTCACATTCTCTTGAACCCCGCAGAAGTGCATTGCAATAATCTGATTTAGTTGAATATTTTTTGTGACGGTGACATTTCTGTCGGGAAAACCCTGCGATAGCTCTTGCGCCAGCGAACATTCCCCACAGAGTTATCCACAGACTTCCCCACCGCATCGCAGCACGGCGGCGCGCGACGCGGGAGCCGGCTCGACCGGCCCTGGTCTGATAGGATTAGGGGTTCCATCGCCGTCAGACACTTACCGTGAAAGAACAGCTGCGCGAACTGCTGCTGCAGGCCATCCGTACCCTGCAGAATGAGGCCACCCTGCCCGCCGACCTCGAAGTGCCCCACTTCGTGATCGAGCGTACGCGCAGCCGCGATCATGGTGACTTTGCCGCCAACGCGGCGATGCTGCTGGCCAAGCCGGCCCGCACCAAGCCGCGCGAGCTAGCCGAAAAGCTGGTCGCGGCGCTGCCGGCCAATGGGCTGGTGGGCAAGGTCGAGATTGCCGGCCCGGGCTTCATCAATTTCTTCCTGGCGCCGGGCGCCTACCACGCCGAAGTGGGCCAAGTGCTCGCCGAGGGCAACGCCTACGGCCGCAGCAACACCGGCAAGGGCGTGACGGCCGGCGTGGAATTCGTCTCCGCCAATCCGACCGGCCCGCTGCACGTGGGCCACGGCCGTAACGCCGTGCTGGGCGACTGCATCGCCCGCGTGCTCGACGCCACCGGCTGGAAGGTGAGGCGGGAGTTCTACTACAACGACGCCGGCGTGCAGATCCACAATCTGGCCGTGTCGACCCAGGCGCGCGTGCGCGGCCTGACGCCGGACGACGCCGGCTGGCCGGAAGACGGCTACCGCGGCGACTACATCGCCGACGTGGCGAAGTCCTACCTCAACGGCGACACGGTCGAAGTGGAAGGCCATGCGGTCACCGGCGCCAAGGATCCTGACGATCTAGAAGCGATCCGTCACTTTGCCGTGGCCTACCTGCGCCGCGAGCAGAACCTGGACCTTGCGGCGTTCGGCGTCGGCTTCGACGTCTACTACCTCGAGTCCTCGCTCTACAACGACGGCAAGGTCGAAGAGACCGTGCGCGAGCTGGTCGCCCACGGCCATACCTACGAGGACGGCGGCGCGCTGTGGCTGCGCTCCACCGACTACGGTGACGACAAAGACCGCGTGATGCGCAAGTCCGACGGCACCTACACCTATTTCGTGCCGGACGTGGCCTACCACATGACCAAGTGGCAGCGCGGCTACGTGAACGCGGTAACCGTGCTGGGTTCCGATCACCACGGCTCGCTGGCGCGCGTGAAGGCGGGCCTGCAGGCGCTGGACACCGGTATTCCCAAGGGTTACCCGAACTACGTGCTGTACCAGATGGTGACAGTGATGCGCGGCGGCGAAGAGGTGAAACTCTCCAAGCGCGCCGGCAGCTACCTCACCCTGCGCGACCTCATCGAAGAAGCCGGCCGCGACGCGACCCGCTACTTCCTGATCGCGCGCAAGGCCGATTCGCAGCTGGTGTTCGACATTGACCTGGCCCGCTCGCAGAGCAACGACAACCCGGTGTACTACATCCAGTACGCCCACGCCCGCGTCTGCCGCGTGCTGGAAGAGCTGGCCGAGCGTGGCCTGCCGCCGGTGGACGCGAAGGCCAGCGTCGCCCAGCTGTCGCGGCTGGACACCGAACACGAGCAGGCGCTGTTCACCGAGCTGTCGCGCTACGCCGAAGTGGTGGAGGCGGCTGCGGCCAATCTGGAACCTCACCTGATCGCGCAATATCTGCGCGAACTCGCCGGCTCGCTTCACAGTTACTATCACGAGCACAAATGGATCGTGGACGACGCCGAGTTGCGCAATGCGCGCATCACGCTGGTGCTCGCCACGCGCCAGGTCATACGCAACGGTTTGGATTTGCTGGGACTCAGTGCCCCGGAGAAGATGTAAATGGCAGCACGCAAGGGCAAGGGTCGACAGGCCGTCCGCAATAACAGCGGTGGCATGCCGGGCTGGGGTTGGGCGGTTATCGGCATCCTGATCGGTGCCGTGCTGATGTTCGCCATGCGCGGCCATCTGCCGATGGCGCCGCGCGCCGGCGACGGCCCGCAACCCAATGCCCAGGCCACGGCGCAGCGCGGCAGCGATGCCGGCGCCGCCGGCACGGAATCCACCTCCGCCACCGATGCCGCGCCCGCCGCGAAGAAGCCGCAATACGACTTCTACTCGGTGTTGTCGGAGAAGGAAGTGCGCATCCCCGATGCGGTGATCAGCGCGCAGGCCAAGGCCGAACAGCAGCAGAAGCAGCAAGCTGCCCAGCAGGCGGCCGCGCAGCAGCAGGCTCAGGCCGCTGCGCAGAAGCCGGCGCCGGGTCCGGCCGCCGTCGCCGAAGCCATCACGCCTGCGCCGGAATCCGCGGTGCATGCACCGGCGCCCGCGCCGACTGCGGCAGCTGCTCCAGCCGCCAGTGGTTACCTGCTGCAGGTCGGCGCCTTCCCCAGCCCGTCCGATGCCGAAACGCTGAAGGCCAAGCTCGCCATGCAGGGCTTCGTCGCCAACGTGTCGCCGGTGAACGTCAACGGCCAGACCTACAACCGGGTACGCCTGGGTCCGTTCCATTCGGCCACCGAGTTGGAATCGGCCAAGCAGCGTTTGACCTCGGCGGGGATCAACGCGATTGCGCTGAAGGAAGGCAGATAAGCCTGATCTTGCAACGCAGCCAAAAAAAGCCGCGCAATGAGCGGCTTTTTTTATGTGCGTGTATTTGTGGGAGCGCACCCAGTGCGCGACGGTCTCGATACAACGTGGCGCCGTCGCGCACAGGGTGCGCTCCCACAGTCGTCCTAATCAGCCCTTACGCTTGAGCCTGATCAAACCAGAAATGTCGTCATCGCCATGGCCCTGCTTCATCAGCTCGGCATAGTCGGCGAGCGAGCGTTCGATCACGCTGCGGTTGGTGCCGGCTTTCTCGGCGATACCGCGGACGATGCCCAGGTCCTTGTGCAACAGGCCCAGCTTGAAGCCGACACTGAATTCGTTGCGCAGCATGGTGGCGCCGCGCTTTTCGAGGAACCAGTTGCCGGCCGCGCCTGCGCCTAGCGTGGGAAGCAGACGCTCCGGATCGAGACCGAGCGCTTCGGCCAGGGCGAGGCCTTCGCAGACGCCCTGGGCAATGCCTGCCACGAGCACCTGGTTGACTGCCTTGGTGGCTTGGCCGGCGCCAACGTCGCCCAGGTGGGTGACGCGCAAGGCATACGCTTCCAGCACCGGGCGCGCACGTTCGAGCACGTCGGCCGCGCCGCCGACCATCACGGAAAGCTTGCCGTTCTTTGCACCTTCCACGCCGCCCGATACCGGTGCGTCGAGGAATTGCGCGCCAACGGTGGCCAGCTTGGCGGCGGCTTGCTTGGCCGTATCGGGCGCCACGGTGGAGTGATCCACCACGATTGCGCCCTTCCTCAGATGCGGCAGGAGTGCATCGACCGTGGAGAGCACGTCGGCATCGGCGGTGACGCATAGCGCGATCACATCGCACTGTGCCGCGATCTCCGCCAGCGACGGCGCGAGGACGCCAAGCTCCTTGGCCACCGCATCGGCATTGGCCTGGGTGCGGCTGGCGACCGCGTGCAACAGGCCGTGGGCTTTCAGATGACCGGCCATCGGCGTGCCCATGGCGCCGAGTCCGATGAATGCTGCCTTGAGACTCATGAGTGTTCCTGGGTTTTCAATCTTCGCAGTGTACGTCGTGCGTAATGAAGGGGTGTTCGGGCGTTGGTCGTTCGAACCACTCCGGTTCGTCGAGCGTGCACAACATGTCGTCCATGCCGCTGGTCCAGTGCAGCCGCATGCTGTCGACGCTGAACTCGTAATCCTTGTAGTGCCCTTCGTACGGCTTGTTTCGGTAGATGAGGTGGAACAGGTTGATCAGCGCACCACTGGCGTGGACCTCGGCCTGTTTGTAGGCGAGATGGTTGCGTTGGTCTTCCGGCACCAGCTTCATCAGATCGTGAAGTATGCGTTGTTGGCGCTGCCGCTGCGCCATGTATTCGGTGATGAGTCGCGTGCGGCTGGAATACTGGATGTCCTTGGAACGCGTGGTGACTTCGGCGAGGTCGCGCGGCAGTTCGCCGCGAGCGCTCCACAGATCCACCTGGAAAACCAGCGAATCGCGACAGGCCGGATCCGATAGCACCTTGTACAACGGCGTGTTGGACACCATGCCGCCATCCCAGTAGAACTCGCCGTCGACTTCGATGGCCGGGAACCCGGGAGGCAGCGCACCCGACGCCATGAAATGCTCGACGCGCAAACTCCCTTCGGTGTTGTCGAAGTAGGCAAAATTGCCGGTACGTATGTTGACGGCGCCCACCGAGACACGCATCGATGTCTTGTGATTGATGCGGTCGAAATCGACCAGGCGTTCCAGCGTGGTCTTCAACGGCGCCGTGTCGTACCAGCTCGCCGAGGCAGGCGATGCCCGCCACGGCATCAAGGGAAACGGGCGCGGCGTGAAGAAGCCGGGTTGTCCCTCGGTCAATGCGCGCAGCGCGGCCAGGCCGCTCAGGCCGTTTTGCCAGGGAAGTTCCCATGCGGCCGGGTCCAGCGGTGGCGTGAACCAGGCGGGGAACAACTGCGGCCGGGTAATGCTCTCCCAGAACTCGCGCAGGCGTTCCACTCGGTGTTCCGGCGCGTTGCCGGCGATGATCGCCGCGTTCAATGCACCAATGGAGATGCCCGCGACCCAGTTCGGATGCAGGCCCGCCTGGTCCAAGGCCTCATAGACACCGGCCTGATAGGCACCCAGCGCGCCACCACCCTGCAGCACCAGCGCGATCGTCTGGTACTTCTGGTGGTGCTCCTGCAGCAGGTTGAGCGCGGCAGTCTTGTCGCTCGCGGATTTCTTTCGGACGTCCATACGAATAAGCCTCGACTCACTCGGCCAGATAATCGTGTACCACGGTGCCCAGGTCGAGCGTCAGGTCCGTGATGAAGTGCAGGGCCGATTCCACCTTCAATACCGGCAGGTCGGCCACCGGCGCCAACGCATGCGGATGCAGCTCCAGCGAACCGGGCCCAGTCCATGCGCCCTTGAGCGTCACGTTGGTGGTGAAGTAGCGGACCAGTTCGCAGATGCGCGGCGTGCCGTCCACATGCGGGATGATCTTAAGCAGATAGTTGGGCGCCGCCAACGAGGCCAGCACGGCCTGATGGTCGGCCTCGCGGTGCTTGAAGCCCATGGTGGCCTTGGCTACGCGCACCTTGCCGTAATCGAGTGTGCCGACCAGCGTGTCGATCTCGGTGTCCAGCTGCGGGCTGGCCAGTTTTTTCGGAAAGCCCCACAGCTCGCGCCCGCCGGCGATCGGCGGGTGGTCATTCAAATACATCGAATGCACGTAGCCGCCATGCTGGCCCTGGAAGCTGACCGGGATCACCTGTCCCGATTCGGTGTAATCGCCGAATCCAGTGGAATCCGGCATGCGGATGAATTCGTACTTGACCAGCGGCTCGGTGACTTCCAGCGGCTCGGGCACCACCGCGCGCAAGGCGTCCAGGTCGGTGCGATAAGTGATGACAAGGAATTCGCGATTGACGAAACGATAAGGACCCACGGGAAACGCGGGGCTCGTCAACGGCATGGCGAAAGCATTGGCTTTCACGTCGGCAATCTTCATGGCAAGGCTCCGGACAGATCGCCACGCGCGGCTCTTGGCGGCGCGTGGCGCAGTATCGACCCACTGCATTGGCGCCCGCCCGGCGTAACCGGGAGGGTCACCGCGATTACTGCATGTACCAGCCGTGGCTGACCACGATCGATTGTCCCGTGAGCGCGGCCGACGGGAAGCTGGCCAGATACAGCGCGGTCTGCGCGATGTCTTCCACCGTGGTGAAGACGCCGTCGACGGTGTCCTTGAGCATCACGTTCTTGATCACCTCGCCTTCGCTGATGCCCAGCTCTTTCGCCTGCTCGGGGATCTGCTTTTCTACCAGCGGGGTGCGTACGAAGCCCGGGCAGATCACGTGCGAGCGCACGTTGTGCGAGGCGCCTTCCTTTGCCAGCGTGCGCGCCAGGCCCAGCAGGCCGTGCTTGGCGGTGACGTAGGCGGACTTGAGCTTGGAGGCTTCGTGCGAATGCACCGAGCCCATGTAGATGACGGTGCCACCGCGGTCGTCCTTGTACATGTGCTTGAGCGCGGCCTTGGTGGTGAGGAAACCGCCATCGAGATGGATGGCCAGCATCTTTTTCCAGTCGGCGAAGGCGAACTGCTCGATCGGATTGATGATCTGCACGCCAGCGTTGGAAATGAGAATGTCCAGATGGCCAAACGCAGCAACCACTTTGTCGGTGCCGGCGTTGACGGCGTCTTCGCTGGTCACGTCCATCGCAATGCCGATGGCCTTGCCGCCCGCCGCATTGATCTCGTTGGCCGCTGCATCGGCCGCTTGCTGGTTGATGTCGGCGATGCCGACCGCCGCACCATTCTTCGCGTAAAGCTCGGCGATTGCCTTGCCTAGCCCACTGGCCGCGCCAGTGATGAGTGCCACCTTGCCGTCGAGACTTGCCATAACCACTCCTGTCGATGGGGAACGGGGAAAGCAGAAACGGTTGTCAGGCTGGAAGCCTGTGCCGCTTGGAACGACACAGGCTGTCACAGCTCAAGGGTGCTCATCCATGCGACGAATGGACAGCTTGAAACGCGGATTCACCCGTTCGTCATTCCTGCGAGGAGCTTCACAACAGCGAAGCTGGTCAAGCAGGAATCCAGTGACTTGCGCGCGCCGCAGAAGAGGCGCTGGATCCCTGCTTTCGCAGGGATGACGAACGTGGAGCTGTCTGCGTCCTATCGCCTCAGCGCACACCTTCCGACAGATAGGTATAGCCGGTGAGACCTTCATTCAATGTGACAAACAACTGCTCCGCTGCAGCGCCTTCGACACCGGCCGCCGCGATACGTTCGCGATAGCTGCGTCGCAGGGCTTCCAGGTCGTAGCCGACGTAGTCGAGCATCAGGTCGGTGGTGTCCCCGCGGCGCTTGTGCGCGAAAACATACGAATCGCCATCGACGCGCACGTTCACTGCGTCGGTGTCGCCGAACAGGTTGTGAATGTCGCCCAGCGTTTCCTGGTATGCACCGACCATGAAGATGCCGAGGCGATAGCTCTCGTCTTCCTTCAGTGCGTGCAGCGGCAGGCTGACGTCTACGCCTTCGGCATCGACGTAGTCATCGATGCGGCCATCGGAATCGCAGGTGAGATCGACGATCACGCCGCGGCGCGTAGGCTCCTCGTCCAGTCGCGCGATCGGCGCGATCGGGAAGATCTGGTCGATGGCCCAGATGTCCGGTACCGATTCGAATACCGAGAAATTGGCGAAGTACTTGTCGACCAGCTTCTCGTCCAGTTCATCCATGGCCTGGCGATGCGAACGCTCCGCCGGCAGCAGGCGCGTGCGCACGGCATTGGCGATGGCGTAATACATGTCGTCCAAATGCGCGCGGTGTTCGAGGTTCAGCTGGCCCAACGCGTACAAGGTCTGGCCTTCGGCGAGATGGTGCTGGGCTTCATGGAACAGTTCCAGCGCGGGACGCGTGTCGAGCTCGGCCCAGGTTTCGCGCAGGCGGCGCAGCACGGCAGGTTCGTGGTCGTGCGCGTCAGGGATATTGCCCTCGGGCACCGGCTCCACCTCGGTCACGTTCACTACCATCACGGCATGGTGCGCGGTCATCGCGCGGCCGGCCTCAGTGATGATGTGCGGCGCGGGCAGGTTTTCTTCCGCCACCGCTTCGGCGAGCGACTGCACGATGGTGGAGGCGTACTGTTCGATCGAGTAGTTGATCGAATTGTGGCTGCGCGAACGCGAGCCTTCGTAATCCACGCCCAGGCCGCCGCCGACGTCGACGATGTCCAGCGGCACGCCCATGCGCTTCAGTTCCACGAAGTAGCGCGTGGCTTCGCGCATGCCGTTGGCGATGTCACGCACGTTGGAAATCTGCGAGCCCATGTGGAAGTGCTGCAGCTTCAGCGTGTGCTTGAGCTGGGCCTGGTCCAGGCGTTCCACCAGGGTGAGCACCTGGCTGGGCGACAGGCCGAACTTGCCCTTGTCGCCGCCGGTGTTTTGCCACTTGCCGGCGCCAATGGAAGCCAGTCGCACGCGTACGCCGAGCAGGGGCTCGACGTTGAGCGCCTTCGCTTCGGTGAACACGTGATCGAGTTCGGAAAGTTTTTCGATCACGATGTGCACGCGCAGGCCCAGCTTGAGGCCGATCAGCGCGAGACGGATGTATTCGCGATCCTTGTAGCCATTGCAGATCACGATGCTGCCCGGGCGCGCCATCGCCAGCACCGCCATCAGCTCGGGCTTGGAGCCGGCTTCGAGGCCAAAGCCATGTTCGCCCGCGGCCACCAGCTCACCGGCCACGCCGCGCTGCTGGTTCACCTTGATCGGATAGACGGCCGTATACCCGCCCGTGTAGTTCCATTCGCCGATGGCCTTGGCGAAGGCCTCCCGCAAGCGCTTCAAACGATCGGCGAGGATGTCGGGGAAACGCACGAGCAGCGGCAGGCGCAGGCCTTCCGAACGAGCGCGATCCACGATCGCCGGCAGCGAAAGCGCCGGGCCGGTGGCGCCCTTGGGACGCATCACGATATGGCCGGCTTCGTTGATGTCGACGTAGCCGTCGCCCCAGTGCGGGACGGCGTAGGTATGACGGGCAGCGTCGATGTTCCAGTGCTTCGACATGGAGGGTTCCTTATGCAACGGGCGTGTAACACCCTGAACATGTCGTCGCAGCGGCGAGCCTTGACGAAACAAAGTCAGCCGGGCCGGAAGCCTCGCACGCCGCGGGGCCGCGGCTGACTCGTAAAAAGGCCGGCCATCCAAGCCGTCATTCCAGCGAAAGCTGGAATCCAGTGCCTTTGGGCACCCTGCGAAAGTCGCTGGATCCCAGCTTTCGCTGGGATGACGACCATTCCGGTCGGCGCTTCTTTAGAACCGCCAGCAGCTTGGCGCGACGGTTCGGACGGCTATTGTAACGGGCTCTTGTGACAATGTCCGATCACCCGGGACCGCCTCTGCGACCCCGTTCGGCTACAATTACGGATTCTTTGAATCCATCTTTTCGTCAGGAACATCCCCATGTCGCAGCATCCCAGCTGGTTCACCGAAGCCCACCAGGCCTCCGGCTCCTCCATCGGCTACCGCGTGGAGAAGCTGCTGCACGCCGAGAAAACGCCGTTCCAGACCATCGAGATCTACCAGACCACCGACTGGGGCAACCTGATGGTGATCGACGGCTGCGTGATGCTGACCAGCCGCGACAATTTCCTCTATCACGAAATGATGACGCACCCGGCCCTGTTCACCCATGCGCGCGCCAAGCGCGTGGTGATCATCGGCGGCGGCGACTGCGGCACGCTGCGTGAAGTGCTCAAGCACGAGGAAGTGGAGCACGCCGTCCAGGTGGAAATCGACGAGCGCGTGACGCGCCTGGCCGAGCAGTATTTCCCGGAGCTGTGCGAGTCCAACAACGATCCGCGCGCCGAGCTGCTGTTCATCGACGGCATCAAGTACATGGCCGAAGCCGAGCCCGAATCGCTCGACCTGATCATCGTGGACTCGACCGATCCGGTCGGCCCGGCTGAGGGCCTGTTCAACGCGGCCTTCTACAGCAGCTGCTACAAGGCCCTGCGCCACGGCGGCATCCTGGTGCAGCAGTCCGAGTCGCCGATCGCGCACCTGGAACTGATCAAGTCCATGCGCTCGGCCATGCGCACCGCCGGCTTCAGCGCCGTGAAGACCCTGCCGTTCCCGCAGCCGTGCTACCCCACCGGCTGGTGGAGCTGCACCATGGTCCGCAAGGGCGGCGATCTGGCCGGCTTCCGCGAGCGCGGCGCGCTGAGCAAGAACTTCCCGACCCGCTACTACAACGCCGATATCCACAAGGCGGCGCTGGCCCAGCCGGAATTCATGCGCGAAGCGCTGGGCGAATAAGTTCTACCGGTTCCCCGAACCCGGTGCGGCAACGCACCGGGTTTTTTCGTTTCTGGGCCCTGCTCAGAACAGGGTCTGGCGCGCCTTGGGCATGAATACCAGCACCAGCGTGGCCAGCGGCCCGAGCACCAGGGACAGCAGGAACCACAGCAGGCCGCTGCGGTTCTTGCCCTGGGCGAGGCCCGCATTGATCAACGCCAGCGTGCCCCAGCCCACGAACCAGGGCGCCGCACGGCCGTCGGCCAAAAAGGAAATATCGTTCACGTGGTTTTCTCCTGTGCTGCGCAGGATGACGTATCACCCCGGGGCGTCGCGAAGCGGCCATGCTAGCAAGCTGGGACGCATTCTCCCGCCCATCGCGTCCAGCGGATCAGGCGAGCTTAATCCTTGGACGTTATCCTGATTGTTGGCTCAGTGTAAGGACTACTCGATGCTTGGACGGCGCTTTTTCACCTTTGCCCTGCTGCTGGCCGCGGCTTCCGGCCCGGTTTTGGCGGCCAAGGCCCCCGCAAAAACGCCGCCCGCCGCCACGGATGCCTCGTCGCCCGCCCGCCGCCAGGCCCTGCTGCAATACCAGAAGGACCTGGTCAGCGTGACCGCCCCGCAGGCCGACCCTATCCCGCTGATGGGCGCCGCCCTGCTTGCCCGGCCCCTGTCCGACCAGCCCGATTTCAACAGCTACCACACCCTGATCGACCGGGCTGCTGCCGCGCAGGGCGCCGGTCCGGAGATCAGCTGGGCCCGCCTGAGCGACTGCGACGCCAAGGCCTCGGACTGCCCCAATGCCGACGCGCTGGCCAAACTGGTGCAGCAGGCGCCGGACAATGCGGCCGTGTGGCTGCTCAAGCTGGGCCAGGACCTGCGCGACGGCAAGAACGACGACGCCCGCCAGGACTTGGCCAAGGCTGCCGCGGCCAAGGTTTATGACGATTACGCCGGGGCGACGCTGAAGGCGTTGTCGAGCACGGTAACCGTGCTGCCGCCGCCCACCAACGTGGTGGGACCGCTGTCGGCCACCAATGGCGCCGACGTGCAGCTGACCCTGGTATTCGGTCTGGCCGAAGGCCAGCCGCAGCCTGCCCTCCAGGCCACCGCGCGCCTTTGCGAAGAGAACGCCGACAAACCCCAGATCAAGGCGGATTGCCTGACCCTGGGCAAGCTACTGGAATGGGGCTCCAGCCCGCTGGCCCGTTCCCTGGGGCTGCACCTGCGCGAGGTATTGGCCGAGGATGCCTCCCAGCAGGAAGACGCCAAGCGCCTGCGCCGCAACCTGGTGTGGCAGGTGCAGAGCTTCTCCCAGCTCTCCGTACGCGCCAAGGGCGATACGGCCGTGGCCCAGCATCTGCTCAAGCTCGCCCGTTCTGGCGGCACCCAGATGAGCTTGGTGCTCACCGCCCTGCATGACTACAACATGCCCGTCGACGCGCCGTCCGACTGGGAGCCGGGCAAGGCCGGCTGATCGCCACGCCGATCCAGGCAACGCCAGCCCCGCCGAACGACACTCACTGCTTGCATCCGCGCCCCGGCCATCGTGTAGGCTGGGGCCCGGCTTGGACACTGGGGCGGCATCATGCTGACGGTACTGGTAGCAAGCAGCAAAGGCGGTTGTGGCAAGAGCACGCTGGTCACGCAATTGGCCTCGCACTGGGCGCAGGATGGCAAGCACACCGCCATCGTCGACGCCGACCGGCAGAAGTCGGGATTCCGCTGGGCAGCCAATCGCCCGGACAACGTCCCCGGCGTTCTGGCCGTGGAAGGCGGCCGCCGCTCGATGGAGAAACTCCCTCCCGACACGCAGCGCGTACTCATCGATACGCCGGCCGGCTCGCAGGAAAAAGACCTGGAGCCCTATCTGGAGAAAGCCGACATCGTGCTGGTGCCGGTGCTGCCGTCAACCTTTGACCTCGATGCCACGTTCGGCTTTCTCGAGGAACTCAAGCAGATCAATCGCGTCAAACGAGGCAAGTTGCCGGTCGGCCTGGTCGGCAACCGCCTCAAGCCGTGGACCAACGCCAGCCAGGACGCCATGTCGCAGCTGTCCGAGCAGGCGCCGTTTCCGCTGGTGGCGCAGTTGCGTGACAGCCAGGCCTATGTGCTGCTGACGGCGCTGGGCAAGGGGATCTTCGATTACGGGTCGGAAAACGTGCGTAGCCATCAGGAGGACTGGAAACATCTGCTCCGCTGGATCAAGCGCCAGCACTGATTGGGCTAACCGTGATCCGGTGCGGCCAAACGGTGCTCTGTTCTGCTCAGCGAGGGTGGCATGATGTCCAGCAAGTCGGCGAGGTGGGAGGCGCGGCGTGGCGCAGGCGGTTGGCCTGGGCCGGTCGAGCATCGCGACCCGCGGGCCAACGGAAGCAGTGGCCCAGTCACTGCGTAGTACAGCGTATTCCCAGGAGCCAACCATGCACGAACTCATCCTGTTGCGTCACGCCGAAGCTCAGCCGGCTCCCACCGGCGGCGACGACCACAGCCGGCGCCTGAGCGGACGCGGGGAGCAGGAAGCCAAGGCCGCCGGCAAATGGCTGGCATCGCACGGCGTGAAGCCCGACCGCGTGCTGTGTTCGCCCTCCGAACGTACGCGTGCCACGGCGGCGCTGGCGCTGTCCGCCTACCCCTACGTCCCGGTCACCGAGTTTGCCGACGACATCTACGACGCCACGCCCGGCGAACTGCTGGCCCTGCTGGACCAGCACGGCGATGCCGGCACGGTGGTCCTGGTCGGCCACAATCCCGGCATCGAACGGCTAGTGGCGCTGCTGGTCGAAGGCCGTTCCGACGAATTCCGCGGCATGCCGCCCGCGGCCCTGGCGGTGCTTCATCTCGATGGCGCACTTGAACCCGGCAACGCCCGCCTGGATGCTTTCTGGTCCCCATGAGTTTGCCGTACGTCAGCTGCTGTCTTGTGCTGTTGTTGCTCACCCTGCTGCCGGCACAAGCAGCGGATTACCGCATTGATCCCGCCCGCTCGCACGCCGATTTCGGCGTGAAGCTGTTCTGGCTGACCCAGCTCAACGGCCGCTTCCAGGAGATCGACGGCGACGTCACGCTCAGCAGCCTGCATGACACCGCCGTCGTCGACGCCCATATCACGGTGGAGAGCATCCACATGAACTCCGACCGCATCCGCCGCTGGGTGCTGGCGCCGGAGTTTTTCGATGCGTCGCGTTTTCCTTCGATCCATTTCGTGTCCGAACCGATCTCGCTCGCCATGCTGGAAAAAGGCGGCGACCTAGATGGCGAGCTGACCATGCGCGGCGTCACCAAGCCTGCGCATTTCGAGGTACTGCCCTCGCACTGCCCGCTCGACTTGCCGCAGCAATGCGTGATCTCGGTGCGCGGCACCATCCAGCGCAGCGATTTCGGCATGAGCAACCACCGCACGGCCATTTCGGACCAGGTGCAACTGGGCATGATGATTAGTCTGGATTACGCCGCGCGTTCAGCCAACACTGACTGAGTACGCCGCGGTCTCCCGTATCATCGCGGCATGCGCCAACGCTGGATCGCCGTCTCCTTTGTGCTTGTAGCGATCCTGATCCTGTCGGGATGCAGCGTCTCGCCCTCGCGCATCCGGCGCGCCGACGACGCCGTCGCCGCGGGCGTGGAGCGCCAGCTCAATTGCGGCCATCCCGATCATTGCGCCATCGCTTCGCCGCTGCTCGATGCCGCGCACCAGGCGATCAGCGATTCCACGCCTGATGAGCCGGTGCATGTGGTCACCCTGCTCAACGACAGCGAGGCGGCGATGGTGGCGCGCCTCAACCTGATCCGCGCCGCCCAGCACAGCATCGATGTGCAGACCTACATCTGGGACCAGGACGATGCCGGCCAACTGGTGCTGGACGAACTGATCAAGGCCGCGCGCCGCGGCGTGAAGGTGCGCATCCTGGCTGACCAGTTGTTCTCCTTCGGCGACCCCGTGCTGCTGGAACGGCTGGCCACGGTGCACGAGAACCTCCAGGTGCGCCTGTACAACCCGACGTTCCATGAGGCGCAGACTTCGGTCGTGGAATTCAGCGCCAGCATCGTGTGCTGCTTCATGACGTTCAACCAGCGCATGCACAACAAGCTGCTGCTGGTGGACGACGCGATCGGCATCACCGGTGGTCGCAACTACCAGGACCGCTATTTCGACTGGGACGACGACTTCGATTATGTCGATCGCGACGTGATGGTGGGCGGGCCGGCCGCACGCGAAATGGCCTCGAGCTTTGACACCTTCTGGAACCACAAGCGCTCCACGCCGCTCACTCACTTGCGCGACGTCAACCGCTACCTGCTTGACGACATCCATCCTGGCCCCCTGCCGGGCCCGCACTACGCGCATCCGCAGCGCGTGGCGCGCGTGGTGGAGGAAGCCGGCGATGCCGACTGGATCGACGACGTGCTGGTGTCCGACACCTTGCGCACTGGCCGTGTCGATTACTTCAGCGATCTCCCGGCGAAGACCGACGAACCCGGCAAGCGCAGCGCCCACGAGTTCACCACGCATCTCATGCGCATGGTCGGGTCGGCGCAGCACGAGGTGGTGTTGCAGACGCCGTACCTAGTGATGAGCGATCGGGCCAAGGCGATCTTCGAACGACTGCATCAGGGCGACTCGCCGCCGCGCATCGTGGTGTCGACCAACTCCCTCGCTTCAACCGATGCCTTCGCGGTGTATGCGCTCTCGTACAAGCACCGCAAGCGTTACCTCAAGGATTTCGGTTTCGAGATCTACGAGATGAAGCCGCATGCGGCAGGCCCGGCCGAAGACAACGCCGATGCGGCCGCCGACGAAGGCCCGCAGCCGGCCGCGCAAGGCGGCGCGCAGGTGCGCCATCGGGTCGGCACGGAGCGCGGCCTGCTCGGCAGTCGCAGCAGCGCGCGGCGCAACCGTCCGGCGCCGCTGACCACGACCGGTCGCCGCTTCGGCCTGCACGCCAAGTCGCTGGTGGTCGACGACGACTTCGCCATGGTCGGCTCGCACAATTTCGATCCCCGCTCGGACCACTACAACACCGAAGCGGGCGTGATCGTTTACGACGCCCGCTTTGCCAGCGAATTGCGCGACAGCATCCTGCGCGATACGCAGCCGGAGAATGCATGGGTGATCGCCAAGCGCGAGCAGAGCAGCCTGAGCATGGCGATCGGCGATTTCTCCGCCAGCCTACCGATCTTCGACCTGTGGCCGTACCGCTACGCCACCAGCTATGACCTCAAGGCCGGTTGCATACCGATGCGGCCGAGCGACCCGGCCTTTCTCAGCTGCTACACGCCGGTGGGCGATTTCCCCGATGTCGATGTGTCGCCGAAGTTGATCTATACGCGGCTGATTACGGCGTTTGGTGCGGGCGTGCAGGGCGTGCTGTAGCGTCGGTCTTTACCTGTGGGAGCGCACCCTGTGCGCGACAACCCCACTACGAGGCAACCATCGATGCCGCAGTCGCGCACAGGGTGCGCTCCCACAAGGGGCGGCGTTGCCTGGACTTGTCGATACACGCCCGAAAACAGCGTGCAGGGCGTGCTGCAACCCGGAACCTCTTTTTTGTAGGAGCGCACCCTGTGCGCGACAACCCCACCGCGCGGCGAACATCGAGGCCGCGGTCGCGCACAGGGTGCGCTCCTACAAGGTTGGCGATGCCGGGGTGTCGTCGAAGCGCATGACCAATTGCCCGATCAGGCCGTTGGGATGATCGCCGGGTACGGCGAAGCGCCAGTTCGTCGCCGTGCGCAGAGCTCGATCGTCGAGCCCTGCGTTGCCGCTGGATTCGGCGACCGCAGCGTGGCCCACGCGACCTTCGCCATCGATGGTGAGCTGCAACACCACGCGCCCGCTGATGAAGACAGCCCGCTTCAGCCATGGCGTCGCCAGCGGCGGCATATCGACAGGTGTGAGCGTGGGCAGATCGTCGGCGGTTCGTGCGGCGGCGGTCAGCAGACGCGTACGCGCCATGGCCGTGGGAGCTAGGGGTTCACGCGCGGCCGGTGCGCGCGCATGACGACGCAACACCCGGCGGACTTTGTCGTTGCGGGCAGACGATGCGCCCGTTGGGCCCTGCCAGTCGCCGGTGAACGTGCTGAGCCATGCCGTACCCGCCACGCCGATCGCCAGCGCGAGCAGGCTCAGGCTGACGGTGGTGCGCAGTCGAAACATCGCGATGAGCGGGCCGAGCGGATCGCTCAGCGTTCGAGGATGGCGGTGACGCCCATGCCGCCGGCGGTGCAGATGGAGATCAGACCGCGCCCCGAACCTTTTTGCTCGAGCAGCTTGGCCAGCGTGGCGACGACACGCGCACCGGTGGCCGCAAACGGATGACCGGCGGCGAGGCTGGAACCGTTGACGTTGAGCTTGGCCGGATCGATCGCGCCCAGCGGCTGGTCGAGGCCGAGACGGTTCTTGCAGTACTCCGCGCTTTCCCACGCACGCAGCGTGCACAGCACCTGGGCGGCGAACGCCTCGTGGATTTCGTAGAAGTCGAAGTCCTGCAGGCTGAGTCCATGGCGCGCCAGCATGCGCGGCACGGCCACGGTGGGCGCCATCAGCAGGCCTTCGCCATGCACGAAATCGACCGCGGCCACTTCCGCATCGCGGAACCACGCCTGTACGGTCAGGCCGCGCTTGCTTGCCCACTCCTCGGTGCCCAGCAGCACAGCGGCGGCGCCATCGGACAGACCCGTGGAATTGCCTGCGGTGAGCGTGCCATGCCCGGAGCTCTTGTCGAACGCCGGTTTGAGCGAGCCGAGTTTCTCCAGCGTGCTATCCGGACGCAGGAAACCGTCGCGCTTCAAGCCGCGGAACGGCACCACCAGATCCTCGAAGAAGCCGGCGTCATAAGCCGCGGCGAGCTTGCGGTGGCTGTCCAGCGCCAGCTGATCCTGCGCCTGGCGCGCGATGTGCCACTCCTTGGCCATCTTCTCGCAGTGGTCGCCCATCGACATGCCAGTGCGCGGCTCGGCCACGCCGGGGAACGCCGGCTTGAGTTCCTTCAGCGAAAAACCTTGCGTGGCAGTGCGCAGCTTTTCCTGCCAGGTCTTGGCGCGATTGACCGCCAGCAGCCGCTTGCGCAGGCGCTCGCCCAGCACGATGGGGACGTCGCTGGTGGTATCCGAGCCGCCCGCAATGCCCGCTTCGATCTGCCCGGTGGCGATCTTGTTGGCGATGATGATGGCGTTGTCCAGCGAGGTTCCGCAGGCGCGGGCCGTGGTAATGCCGGGCGTGGTGGGCGCCAGTCCCGAGGACAGCACCGCTTCGCGCGCCAGGTTCCATTCCGAAGCGTGCTTGATCACCGCGCCCATGGCCACTTCGCCCAGCTCCACGCCGTGCAGGCCATAGCGTTCCACCAGGGCCCCAAGCACTTTGACCGACATGCCGAAGTTGCCGACGTCGGTGTAGGCGGTGTTATTGCGGCAGAACGGGATACGTACACCGCCGATCACACCGACGCGCTTGAGCGTGTTTTCCATGGCTGGAACAGTCCGAAGAGCCGAGTCGTCAAGGCTAACCCGCCCCGGCATGCCAAGAAAGTCCAAAATGCCTCAAATGCTAGAATCCAGTTCTTTGCTGTTCGGGTTCGTCAACCGTGGAAGCACAAACACTCGTCGCCCTCCCCGTGGTCCTCGCGCTGGAGCTCTCCGCGGGTGACTCGCCCTCGCACCGTACGCTGAGCCGCGATGAGGCCGCCGAACTGGCCGCGCTGGTCGCCGCCGACCTGCATACGCTGGTACCCCAGGTGGACGAGGCCCGCCTCGCCCTGGCCGGCGCCTTGTTCGACGCGGTGGAACTGCTGCGCCCGGGCTTCCCGGTGTGGACCACGCTGGACGAGCTCGCCCGCCGCGTGCCGCGCGGTCATCTGGAGAACGTGGTGGCCTTCGGCACCCACGAGGGCCACATGCCTGCCCAGCCGCTCGAACCGGAGGCCGCCTTCGCCGATGGCCCGATGCGCCTGCTGCCGATTTCGCTGCTGGCACCCGAGGCGCTGGCCGAGAGTCTCTCGGAAAAGCTTGAAGTGGAACTGGTGGGCCGCGGTGAAGCCGGCGCCCGGACGGCGGACTGGTTGATGCGCACGTTTGGCGTGCAGCTCGAACACGCGCGCTATCTGAGCCGCAACGACCTGCTCGCGCTCACCTGCGTGCAGTACGAACACGTGAACCTCGCACCGCTATGGAGCCTGCTCGAGGCCGCCCTGCTGACGCCTTATCGCGATGAAAGCACGCTGAGTGCGCGCGGCCTGGCGCTGCGCTATCACCAGGGCAAGGTCGAAGTGCAATCGCCTGCCGACTGGTTGCGCAGCCAGCCGATGGATCCGAATCAGCGCGCCCATGATTTCGCCGGTGCGGTATTCGAACTGCGCCAATACGCCGCACTGCTCGATGCGCATCACGTGCCGCTGGTGTTTGCCGATGGCGAGCCCGGCTCGGGCTACTTGCTCGAAACCTTCGGTAGTGCCGATGCCGGTTACGACGCACCGATGCTTTATGCGCACGAAGCACCCGGTCTCGGTGTGGTGGCGGTGACGCTGGCGCAGCGTGGCGACGGCGGCCGTGCCCGCGTGCTGGCGCACGGCTATCCGCTGCATCCCAAGGCCTTGGGTCCGCTGGTGACCGAGTTGGCGCAGCGCCATAGTGTGTCCGCCGATTTGCATGCGCTGGGCTGCATCCTGCTCGACGCCGATGGCCAGCTCGGCGCTCCCGCCCAGGCCTTGCACTGAACGCTGGCGCATTGGAGTTCAGCAAGGACCCTGCACAGCCGGCCTCAGTTGGCGCATGATGCGCTGACAAGGCGCGGGGGGTGCGCCAGCGGGCCGAACCGAAGATGCGCGAAACCGATCACGAGTTCGTCCCAGCAGGAGGCGAGGCACATTGGCCCGCCCACGTGCTGGATGGCGCGCCCGCTCTGATCACCTATGTGGATCGCGATCGGCGTTTTCGATTCGTCAACGCCACCCATCGCACCTGGCTGGGTATCGATCCTGCACGCATGATGGGCCGCACCGTCGACGAAGTCATCGGCATGTGGAATCTGGAACGCGCCGGCGCCTGTCTTGAACAAGCCCTGGCCGGCGAGCCTGCCGTCTACGAAGGCGAACTGTTTGCCGGCGCCGCGCGCTGCTATGTGCACGGCAACTTCCAGCCGGACGTGGACGACGAGGGCCACGTGCGCGGCGTGTTCACCGTGTTCACCGACATCACCGCGCGACATGCGCTGGAACTGCAGCTGCGCGAAAGCGAGCAGCGCTTCTTCGGTGCGTTCCAGCATGCACCAATCGGCATGGCGCTGGTCACCACCGAAGGCCAGATGCTCCGCGTCAACGCCGCGCTGTGCGACATGCTGGGCTATAGCGAACAGGAACTGCTGACGCGCGCCCTGCCCGACCTAACCCACGTCGACGACCTGCCCGCCTCGCGCGAACTGTCCCTCTCACTACGGGAGGGCCGGCGCGAGACGTATCAATTGGAGAAGCGCTACATCCACCGCGACGGTCATGTGGTGTACGTGCTGCTCAGCGTTTCGCTGGTGCGTGCGATCAATGGCGAGCCGTATCACGCTGTCGCGCAAATCCTCGACATCAGCCAGCGCAAGTCCTATGAGGAAGCCCTGTTCCGCGAACGCGAGCTGGCCGAAGTGACCTTGCGTTCCATCGGCGACGCGGTGATCACCACGGATCTGCGGCATTGCGTGACCTCGCTCAACCCGATCGCCGAGGCGATGACCGGATGGAGCCAGGCCGAAGCGGTCGGCAAGCCGATGAGCGAAGTGTTCCGCCTGATCGACAGCCGCACGCGCGAACCACTGCACAGCCCTCTGCTCGACGCCATCACGCGCGACGCCATCGTGGAACTGAAAGGCAATGCGGTGCTGCTGCATCGCAATGGCTTCGAAACGCCGATCGAAGATTCCGCCGCATCGATCCACGACCATGCCGGCAGCGTGATCGGCGGCGTGCTGGTGTTCCACGACGTGAGCGAAACGCGCGCGCTGGCGCTGAAGATGGCGCACCTGGCGCAGCACGACACGCTCACCGGCCTGCCCAACCGCAGCCTGCTGCAGTCGCGGCTGGAACAGGTGCTGGCAGCCGCGGTGCGCCGTCATGACGAAGCCGCGCTGCTGCATATCGACATCGACCACTTCAAGCTGATCAACGACGCGCTCGGCCACACGGCCGGCGACGATCTGCTGCGTGCGTTTGCCGCGCACCTGCGCCATCACCTGCGCAACGAAGACACCGTCAGCCGCATCGGCGGCGATGAGTTCGTGGTGCTGCTTTCGCACGTGGACGGCCGCTCCGGCGCGAGCCAGCTGTGCGAGAAGCTTATGCGCCTGTGGCAGGCCTCGCCGGCCAGCAAGATGGGAGAGTTCAACATCACCTATAGCGTGGGCATCAGCGTTTATCCCGACGATGCCCTCGATGCCGAAGCGATGCTGCGCAACGCCGACATCGCCATGTACGAAGTGAAGATGAAGGGTCGCAACGACTATCGCTTCTTCACCTCGCAGATGAGCGAGCTGCCGGCGGCGCGCCTGCGCATCGAGCAGGATCTGCGCAAGGCGCTCAAGCGCGGCGACCTGCATCTGCACTACCAGCCCAAGGTCGATGCGCGCACCGGCGTCATCGTCGGCGCCGAGGCGCTGTTGCGCTGGCAGGTGGAAGGCCGCGACGTGTACATGCCGGACCAGTTCATCCCGGTGGCGGAAGAAAGCGGCCTGATCGTGCCCATCGGCGAATGGGTGATCCGCCAGGCCTGTCGCCAGGCCGGTGCGTGGCATCGCGCCGGCAGGCCCATCGTGGTGGCGGTGAACGTCGCCGCGCCGCAGTTCCAGCACCCCGGTTTTCACGCCACGCTCAAGAGCGCGCTGGAAGACGCGCAGCTGCCGCCATCGCTGATCGAGCTGGAGCTGACCGAGCGCATGGTGATGTCCGCCGGCGACCAGAGCCGGGCGCTGATGCAGGGCATCAAGGATCTTGGCGTCAGCCTGGCGCTGGACGACTTCGGCACCGGCTATTGCAGCCTGTCCTACCTGAAGTATTTCCCCATCGACGCACTGAAGATCGACCGCACCTTCGTGCGCGACATCGCCACCGATGCGGACAATGCCGCCATCACCGACGCCATCATCACCATGGCGCGCGGCCTGGACATGAGCGTGGTGGCGGAAGGCGTGGAGACCGCGGCGCAAGCGGAACATCTGCGCCGCGCCGGCTGCTCACTGCTGCAGGGCTTCCTGTTCGGCACCGCGATACCGCCAGAGCAGTTCAGCCAACAACTGCTGCCCGCCTAAACCACACCGCGCCCCTTGTAGGAGCGCACCCTGTGCGCGACCAGCCCCTCAAAACTCCGCTTCATACATAAAGTAATGACACCGCTCCATGCCCAGCCCCGCATAGGTGCGCTGCGCCCGCTGATTCTCCGTCTCCACATACAAACGCAAACCGACAGCGCCAGCCTGCCCCGCACGCTGCTTCGCATCGTCGTAAAGGCTGCGAAACACCCCTTCCCTTCGCGCCGATTCCACCACGTAGACGCTCTGGATCCACCAGAAATCACCCGCGCGCCAGTCGCTCCATTCGTAGGTCACCAACAGGCAACCGACCGGCTCGCCGGCGCGTTCGGCCACCAGGTAAAACCCGCGCCGCGGTTCGTCGAACACCGCCGTCACGCCACGCCCGATCACGGCCGGCGATAGCGCTTTCTGCTCGGTTTCCCACGCCATGGCCGTATTCCACTGCGCAATGTGCGCGATGTCGTCGCGGCTGGCGATGCGTATCTCGATGCTCATGCGGGATCTCTCACGGCTTGGCGGGCCCGCGCGTGCGTAACGCGCCGAGCTTGCGGGTCAAGGTATTGCGGCCAACGCCGAGCGCGGCGGCCGCGTGCTGGCGATGGCCTTCGTGCGCTTCGAGCGCAACTTGCAGCAAGGTCTGGTCGAGCGCTGCCCGGGCACGCGTGTGGATGTCGACCTCGCCATCGGCCAAGGCTTGCGTCACCCATTCGCGCAAGGCATCGGTCCAGCCGCCGGCCGAACTGTTCGCGGCGCCCGCCCCCAGATCCGAGGGAAGAATCTCGTTGCCCGGCGCAATCACCGCCAGCCGACGGCACAGGTTTTCCAGCTCGCGTACGTTGCCCGGAAAATCGCGTTGCGCCACTGCCTTGAGCGCAGCCTTGGAGAAGCGCTTGGGCGCGAGATGCAGTTCCTGTGCGGCACTGGCGAGGAAGTGCCGCGCCAGCAGCGGGATATCGGTGCGGCGCTGGCGCAACGGCGGCAGTTCGATGCGCACCACATCAAGGCGATGCTTCAGGTCGGCGCGGAACTGACCGGCGGCGACACGCGCATCCAGGTCCTGGTGGGTGGCGGCGATGATGCGCACGTTGCCGCGTATCAACTCGCGGCCACCCACGCGATAGAACTCGCCGCCCGCCAGGACGCGCAGCAGACGCGTCTGCAGAGCCAGCGGCATATCGCCGATTTCATCGAGAAACAGCGTGCCGCCTTCGGCCTGCTCGAAGCGACCGGCATGGCGGCGCGTGGCGCCAGTGAAGGCACCTGCCTCGTGGCCGAACAATTCGCTTTCCAACAGTTCGCTGGGAATCGCCGCCGTGTTGAGCGCCACGAAAGGCTTGCCGCGGCGCGCGCTTTCGTCATGCAGCGCACGCGCCACCAGTTCCTTGCCGGTGCCGGTTTCGCCGGTGATCAGCACGTTGAGATCGCTCGCTGCCACGCGACCGATCAGGCGAAACACTTCGCGCATGGCCGGGCTATCGCCCAGCAAGGCATGGGTTGGCGCGGGTGTCGTTTCGGGCGCCGTCGCCGCGGTTGGCAGATCGGCCAGCGCACGTTGTACGGCAGCGACCGCCTGATCGAGATCGAACGGCTTGGCCAGATAGTCCACGGCGCCAGCGCGATAGGCCGCCGCCGTGGTCGCCACATCGGTAAAAGCGCTCATCACGATCACCGGGCCCAAGCCTTGTGCCTTCAGCGCGGCGATCAGGGCCAGACCACCCTCGCCCGGCATACGTACGTCGGTGAGCAACAAGGCGGGCGAGGACGAGCGCAGTGCTTCGCGTACGGCCTCCGCGTCGCCAAACTCGCGCACGTTGAGGCCGGCGTCGCGCAGCGCTTCGGCGAGCACGAAGCGCACGCCGCGATCATCGTCCGCAATCCAGATCTCGTGGGCTGATTCAGTCATGCGCGTGCCCCATGGGCAGATAAAGAGAGAACGTGGTTTCGCCTGTGCGATCCACATGGCGCAGCTCGCCACCGTGTTCACGCGCGATCTCCCGCGCAAGCGCCAGACCAAGCCCACTGCCATCGGCGCGACCGGACACCAGCGGTTCGAACAAGGTATCGCGCAGATGCTCGGGTACGCCCGGGCCGTCATCGACCACATCGACGCGCAGCGCCATGCGGGCCATGCGTTCGCCCAGCCGTACCGATGGTTCGGCGCGCGTGCGGAACAACACGGTTTTCGCGCCCGCTTCAACGGCGTTGCGCGCCAGGTTGAGCAGCAACTGCAACAGGCGGTCGGCGTCGCCGTAGATATCCGGCAGGCTCGGGTCGTAGTCGTGGCGAAGCGTCGGAGGCGAGGGCTCGGCCAAGAGCAGGTCGCCGAGGCGCTCGAGTTGCAGGTGGATATTTACGTCGCCCAATTGCGCAGCCGCGCCGTCATGGTGCAACAGACGATTGGCCAGGGCGGCCAGCCGATCGGCTTCGGCAATCACCAGGCCGGCAAGGCTACGCAGCTGTTCGTCCTCGACCCGCCGCTGCAGCAACTGCGCCGCGCCGCGCAAACCGGCCAGAGGATTCTTCACTTCATGCGCAAACCCGCGCAACGTGGCTGAGAGCGGCGTGCCCGAGGGCGCAGGCGGTGCCAGTGCATGCACTTCGAGCAACAGCTCGCCGCTGGCGAGGCGCTGCATCGACACATCGACCCGCGCCATCTCGCCGCGCGCCGACGGTATGTCGATGCCGCGCAACTGATGCGGCGAGGGCTCCTGCAAGGCACGCTCGGCCTGCGCCATCCACTCCGGCCGATGCAACAACACCGCCAGCGATTGCCCCACGGCGCTGCGCGGACCGATATCCAGCAGCTCCGCCAAAGCCGGATTCACCCATAGCAGGCGCAGCCGCGCATCCGCCAGCGCCATCCCGGTCGCCAACGGCTCCGCCCACCCACGCGCTACCGTATCGTTCATTGCACCATCATGGACAATGCGCCGGCTTGGTGCAATGCCGCATGGGGGTGGTCGGATCGTGAGGTTGCCGGTGTTCTCAGGCCCATAGTTTGTGCAGGTCTTACAAACTTTGGCGTTTGGACCTTGAACAAACTATGCCTTTTGATTTCTTGCGCAAAAGCCCTGTAAATCAGGGTGTTACCAACCCTTTCAGGCATGCGTTTTGAGCCAAAAACGTGCAACAAGGCCCTCCGGGAGGCCGGAAAATACGCTTCAGGAGGTCTATACGCCTGGGCCTTCGGCCCAACCAATGCACCGTTCCCCAAGCAAAAGTTAATCGCTAAAAGGGCGGCATACTTCATCTTTGCATAGACGTTTCCGCATAAAAAACCCCGCGCTAAGCGGGGCTCTTCCAGGCTTCTATTAGCTCGCGAATTCTCTTTTGCGGAAGACTTCTGTTTCTTGGAAATCTACTGAGCGCCTCGTCCATCACACCTCTATCAAGGCAGCCGACAAATTGTTGATTTCCGCCGAAAACTGAGCCGGGCTTTTCATCGAAAAGTGAGCCACCCGTTTGTGCGTCAGGTTAGCTCAGGTGATAGATGAAGGTGAGGTTTAGCGCTCCTTTCCGGTGTCCGTAACGTGGTTCCTGAAGCGGTAACTGT
>NZ_JBFTSI010000013.1:0-19224 GCF_056399945.1 Dyella sp. 01L423
ACGCGCACGTCAGGCTGCCAGACGGGGATGTCCTTGCGCTCCTTGAAGGTCAGGCCGTAGAGCTGGTTGGCGGCGTAGAACACGCCATTTTGCAGCACGTTGTCCAGCTCGAAGTACGGCTTGATCTGCGACTCGTCCAGATCGTACTTGGCCTTGCGCACCTGCTCGGAGTAGTGGTTCCAGTCCCATGCCTCGACCTTGAAGCCGCCCTTCTGCTGGTCAATCACGTCCTGGATATCTTTCGCCTCGCGCTCGGCGCGTGCCGTGGCAGCCGGGGCCAGCTTATCCATGAAGTTGATCGCCGCTTCCGGCGTCTTGGCCATCTGGTCTTCCAGCTTCCACGCGGCATAGCTGGAGAAGCCCAGCAGTTTGGCCTGCTCGGCGCGAATCTGCGCGATGCGGGAAATCAGTTCGCGCGTGTCGTTGGCGTCGCTCTTTTCCGCGCGATTCCACGACGCCTTGAACAACTGCTCGCGTGTGGCGCGGTCGTTGAGGTTCTGCAATGCCGGCTGTTGCGTGGTGTTCTGCAGCGGCAGCACCCACTTGCCGTCGAGCTTGCGCGCCTTGGCCGCTTCCACCGCGGCGCCGATGTCGCCATCGGACAGGCCGTCGAGCTTGCTCTTGTCCTCCACCACCAGCGCACCGGCCTTGGTGGCGGCAAGCAGGTTCTTGGTGAACTGGGCGCGCAGACCAGACTCTTCCTTGTTGAGGTCCTTGAGCTTGGTCTTGTCGGCGTCGGAAAGTTTGGCGCCGCCGCGCACGAAGTTCTTGTAGGTGACCTCCACCAGGCGCTTGGACTCCGCATCGAGCTTGAGGGAATCACGCTGGTTGTAAATCGTCTCGATACGCTTGAAGAGCTTGTCGTTGAGGACGATGGCGTCCTGATGCTCCGCAAACTTGGGCGCTTCGTCCTGCTGAACCTTCTGCAGTACGTCGTTGTTGTTGGCACCCGTCACCGCAAAGAAAGCGCGGCGAACGCGGGACAACAGCTGGCCCGACTTCTCCATGGGGATGAAAGTGTTCTCGAAGGTTGGCGCATCCGGGTTGTCGGCGATCTTGTTGATCTCCTCCAGGTGCTGCTTCATGCCCTCCTCCAGCGCCGGCTGGTAGTCGCCATCCTTGATCTTGTCGAACGGCGGCGCCTCGAACGGCAGCGTGCTGGGCGAGAGGAACGGGTTGACGGCACTGACCTCGGCGGCCGGCGGCGCCGTGGATGCCTTGGCCGGCGCGGTGCCGGCGGGAGCGGGAGAAGGCGGCGCAGCCTGTTCGTTCGATTGCTGCGAACAGGCGGCCAGCGCAATGGACGTGGCTATGACAAGCGTACGAAGACGTGGCATCAGGAGTTCCCCAGTGGACGGCACAAACCCCCACCTAACCACACCTTGCCTCGCCTGCCATGGGTCGAAAGTCAGGCCCTCGGCCACTCGGTCGGTTACTGCTGCCTCCTTCCTCAACCATTCGCGAAATGCCGCGATTTTGCGCAGCGAGAACTTTCGACCCGGCAGACCACGCAATGATCCAGCTACGATGCCAGGTTCACCTTCGGAATCAATCGGATGAGTCGGCCGGTAATCAGCTCGTCGGTGGCCATGACACTGCGCACAGGCACCGCGCCACGGCCATCGACGGCCATCTGCAAGATCGCCGCAGAATGCCTTGCGAATTGTGAGCTACTCAAGCGGCGTCGAGAGCATGAGGGCACCGCCAGATAGCATGGACCGCTCACCGACGGTGTCGGCAGTGCTTGTGCCATGGGCAGCTTTTGCCCAGGAGATCGACTGCGACTGACCAGGTCGATAGGGCATCCATTGGCCATAATCCAAATCCTTCGGCAAGCCTTTGCCCGCGTCGAACGCCACCGGCACCCGCACAAACCGCGCGTGTTCTCCAGTACCGCCACCACCAGCCAAAGGTGAGCTCGCCGCAGGAAAGGGCGAACGAACCACGCTCGCCAGACCTGCTTTCGCAAATAGCACCTGCAGGCCGGCGAGCTCGCCCCCGGAGGCGTCTGCGTAGACGTTGACCTGCTGTGTCGTGGCATGGGTAACGTGTCCGGCGTCATCGATGCGAACCAACACATAAACCATGGCGGAAGCCATATAGCGCAGCGCGCGTGCCGGATATTCGGGCTGCGTCAATTTCTCATCGTCCAGAGGATTTCTGGTCACGACATCGTAGAAATAGGCATCTGAAACCTTAGCGGCATAGCCGCCACCGCCGTCTGGCCTGGCCATGACACGAAGGCTCATACGCTTCTTGATTTCTTGCTCGGCCGGGCTGTCGACGACTCGCCTGAAGTGCCATGCCGGAACAGTCTTCTGGATTAGATCAACAACCGTGGCGGGCAGCTTTTCCCGCTGTTTCAGAGTGTACGAAGCAACGCTCCCATCGGACGCAACAATGATGGTGCCGTCGACCAGGAGGCTCAAATCTCCTTGAGCGACGTCGCCAACACTTGATCCCGCAAACAATAGGCACCCTGCAAAAAGCAGGCTTATGGCAATTCGTTTCATCCCCTCCCCCCCTTTCATATGTCGCGTCTATGCACCGATACGTGCAAATTTGCTTCGCCCCCTGCAACTCCCTCTGGCCGTGTTTCCAGTGACCATTGAAAGTGGTCTCACCCAACTTGCCGGGTCGCGACCACTTGCCAATCCGTCATGGTGGTGCCTGGGCACAGCAAAGCCCGACGGCTACCCTGGGTTGAAAGCGGTCGCTCCACAGTCACGTGATGAGGCCGGCATTGAACCGTCTCCTTATCAGTGAACCGAGATGGTCACTTTTACGCCGGGTCCGCTCATGTGCTTGGCCCCAGCAAGACAAGAGTTCACATCTGGCCTGGAAAAGTTGCACATGACCTCTTTTCGGGCACCCACTCTCAAGTCGCGCGAAGACAATCCAGAAAATGCGACCCGTCCGTTTGGAGCCACGACGTCTATGCCAAGCCCCAACAACTTCCACAGACACTCTATTTGCTCAGCATACCGGTCAAGATAGACGGGGAATGCATCGTCCACTTGATCGATAGGTATATCGGCGGTCGGAACGACCATGGCTCCGCCCAAGGCCTTCCCATAATCGACGTATCCGCAATCGCCGCTCAGGTTGCCGTACTGAGCCACAATCTTTGCCGTGTAGCGACTGGTCGAGTCTGCTTCGATGGAAATTTGCAGGACGTTGCTTGGACTTGGGTTCAGAGGGGGCGGAGACAAGTCCTTCTTGCGGGTGCACCCGCCAAGCGCGCCTATGAAAGCGATGGCAAATGCAGTGCGAATGAGCGCGAGGTGCAAACTGTAGTTCATCCTAGTCCCTGGACTAAACGACAAGACCCAGTATTTCCCTGGATTACCGAGGCCACTTTGGGTCGGAAGCGGAATGGCAAACTCCTGCTCGGCAAATGTTCGCTCGGCGGCAAATAGACCGAAGTTCGCTCTTGGAGGCCATTTTCGCTTCAGCGAACAAGCTGCTAATCGTGCAACTTGTACATGCTACTTCGCGACCGTTCTGACCCACGCCCGGAGCGATGCAGAGTCGTTGATCCTGCCCGGGAATGATAGATCGGGCACATAGGGGCCAAAGTCTCCTTCGCCGAGCGCGACCTTTTGAAGCGTCGAAAAGTAGGTTAGTCCGGACGGAAGCATTATCTGGCGAACCTCCATGTATCGACGGGAGATGTCGGTCGCCTCCCCCACCTGCGTGGCGCCCACTTTGCGAAACAAATCCACGGCGAGAAGGCATGAGCTGAAGCACGAGTGGTCGGTGATGATGATCAGGCGCCCTTTCATCAGAGAGCGCGGCAGCGCTGGAAGTGGCGATGGTTTCGTAGCAGGAGCATGGGAGGAACACAGTGGCAGTGTCGGCGAGAAAGCCCGGCCCGCCTTCAACGCGTCCTGCATCATCCGGGTCGTAGCGTCATATTCGGCCAGCTCAGGCCCTTGCGAAGCGTTTCCAAAGGCACCTCTAGCCGCCAACCTCGCCGCGAGGTTGCCTTCAGATGCTCGCCAGTAGTCGCCGCTGCAACTTTGCCTCACATCGGTGGCGGCCACGCGCTTTTCACCCACGAGTATCTTTGTCAATTGTTCGGCGTACCTGGAGCTTCCCCCGCCGTTGCCGCGAAGATCGACGACGACGAACTTCGCGGCCCTGAGCATTGCCTGCTGATCCGCTGCCTCTTTGACCAGAGAGGCCGCTTCCGCCTTCAGCGTCCCGAGGCTGATCCAATAGCCGTCCTCAAATGTCTTCACTGCCAAGCCGACCTGACTCTCTGTACCTGCCTTCTCGATGGCGTCTTCGATGACATCCTGGGAAGCGCCGCCCCAATGCAGCGCCATCTGCACTGGCGGCTCTCCCGTGCGTTGGAATACACACGTACTCGGCCTCTTGAGAAATGGGTTGCCTTCGTCAAGAAGAAGCCAAGGGGCCGCGTTGACCAGCTCTGCCTCGATCTGTGCATTGCCTTGGAACAAAGCAATGCGTTCCTTCGCCCAGGACTCGGCATCCAAGGCATCGCAGCTAAGGAGACGCGCATTGGTGACGTCCGGCTTGCCTGGTATCGGAAGCTGGGATGCGACAACCCATTGGTGGTCCTGGCGGGACAGCACGATGCCTGTCCACTTGACGTAAATGGGCAGCGCCGTGGGATGCGCCCAAATGTGCCCATCCCTGAAATCGGCGGCCAACCCATCCATGACAGCGCGATAACCCGGGTAGTCGATGACCTGCGGAATCCTTTCACTCAAGTGCTGCTTCGCAGCCGCGACAAGCGACGTGAACTCGACATCATGGAGCTCGACGGAGGCGCCGGGATGACTATCTTCAATGAGCGCCACCGCTGCCTGGCTATCGATGTCAGCCAAGGCGCGCCAGTGTTCCTGCGCTTGCGCGCTGCCTGGCGGGGTCGCTGCCCGGCACAACGATGCGCCGCAAAGGATGGACAGTGCCATGAGTGCATTGGCAACGATGGGTGACCTACCGCAATTCCATTGCATGACGATTCGCCCCTTCCCTTCATACCGATGTGATCACAAATGTCCGCTGGGTCTCGCGATCAAGTCGAGCCACTGCGATGTAGTCGCAACCCAGGCCCGGGATGTCTGCTTCCGCCCGAAAGCACGCACCTCTGACTATTCCAGAACGCGAGCCCCATTCCAACGCCCTTGCTCAAGTTCACGTCCCGGGCCACAACGAAGGTCGTTCGGGTATAGCTTGGCGCACCTGGCGCCTTCGCCGCCGGTAACCGCCAGCTGTTGCTGCGCGAACAACTGCCAAGATCGGAGGCAGATGTCCTGGCGCAGGATGTCTTGAAGCCACGGAAGCTAGTTGACGCGGCGAAGCGACGTCCTCGCGGCGACTAGCTCGGTGGCTTCGGCCGCGCTCCCGGCCATAATCGCCGAGTCCGGTAGCCACCTGATGGAACCGGGCCTCTTCAGCAGGATTCCATCAGGGAAACGAATAGCCGTTGGGTAACTCGACCATGCCGATGTCGCCTGGGAATGGTCGCCACCTAGTGCAATGCCAGCATCGGAAAGCGTCACCGTCACCTCGGACCCAAAGCCCGCCCTGTTCCTGAATTTCTTCATCAGGCCTCGCTTCGTCGCCCAGACCGAAGGGATGACCACCAAGCCGACAATGACGAAGAACAGGACCGCCTTGCCCGCAAGGGAAGTTGGGGCAATAAGGGCTGCGCAGGTCGCGGCTAGGGCACCGATAATCCCGAACTGGACCGGGAGTCTTAACAGCCACGGACCTTGTCGATATTGCCGATCAATCACAGCCCTGAAGTATTCGGCGCTGGCTTGAAACTGATAGCTGATCTGCATATCCCCCCCCGTAGTGTCCCGCCAAGCTCCCCGCCGCCCATGCGCGTCTCCCCGCCACAGTACCTGCTACGGATCGGAAACGGGCATTTTCAGTGGCGATCAAACCCGCGGTCGATAGCCCGTTCCCCAGGGCTGCTGACCGAATGCGTCGTACGTGCTGCCGACCAAGCTGCGAGACAATCAATCCTCGTCGATCGCCACCACGGTTTCACCTGGGTTACCAGGATAGATGACCGTTCCATCGGGTTGAATGATGGCGCCACGCGTGAGCTGCGCCGGCTCGATACGGCCACCGCCCATGATATGGAAAACCTCTTCGCCGCCCGCCATGAGGTAGTCGGCGACGATACGCCGATGGCAGCGCCACCACACTGCCTCCGAACACATGATTGCGCACTGCCGCTTGCGTCCGTCCTCGGTCAGCTGTGCCAGACCCGCGCGAAACTCAGGGGACAATGCGTAATCTGCATAATTGTGGAAACTGCGATTTGTCCAGAAGCCATTGGTCTCACCCGGAATGGATGCTGCCTTTTTGCGCAAGCCACCCAGTGCGGCGATATGTTGGTAAGAGATACCCATCGATGTCAGCGACGCGGGGAGCATATCTTCGTTGAACTGGGGATGCGATCGCGATCGAGGCATTTTGCGGATGTCGACCACAAGGGCTACCCCTGCTTCGATCAGCAACTCGGCGAACACGTCGAGACTTCGATCGGAATGGCCAATAGTGAAGAACGGGAGTTTCATACCTGATCCCGTCATCGCACGGGTTTGAGCGCACTACCTTTATGCGCGGCGATATGGTCAGTCGTGTCGCTCTTGATCTCGTATTGCGGGTCGTCTTCCGTGGCGTGGTGCACGTAGCCCTTATAGACAAAGTCGTTGGTATGGATCGCGATGATGTGGCCAGATACATGCCCGGCTTCTGAGTTCCAGGTCACGTGGTCGCCAACACGGAAGGGATGGCTCATGGCAGCTACCTCCAGGAATGGTCTGACATCCGACCCGTGCGCATGCAGCAGAAGTGTTGCAACGATCGCCCGAATCCGCTGTCGAAGGCAGCCCTCATCGCAAGGCCTGTCTAGTTGCCCGCGAGGCTATCGGGCAGATCGACGCGATAACCTTCGGCCCGCAGTTTTTCGAGATAGCTATCGGGGCCAAAAAGATCAGCCATCGGCAGCATCGCGAAACTCACGCTTTGCGATGCGACGGCATCGCGCGCCGCCGAAAGCCATGTGTCGCGCAGCCTCGCATGAACATACGCAATATCCGGATTGAAGCTGGCACCAGATGCGAGCAGCGTATCGCGGCACTTGTCCAGCTGGTCGCTCATGGGCAACTTGGAGAGATCCTCAAGATCACCGGACGACCAAGCCTCGGCGCGCTTTTGCATGACGCCAAGATCACCGTCCAGATGGTTCATGGTCGCCTCGAAGCAACCCAGTTCCATCACCGGCATGACGTGCGTATCGCCAATGGGGTCGCCGCTTCGCACAGCGTCTTCGCGGTAGATCACTGGGGTCAGCGCCAATTCCCGCTGTTTCAAAAGATCATCGATCACCGGCTGGATCATGTCCGGGGCAAGCCCGGCACGCCTGAGCGACGTCAAATACAGCTGGATGGCCGCGTAAACGGGGCGCCGGTCTTCGACAGCCTCATCATCGCCCATGTAGGCAGCCTTGAGGGTCAGCCACTTTTCGTAGTCCTGCGGCGGAACGACATCACGCAGCTTGCGGCCCCCTGGATTCAATGCAAGCCGATCGAAATAGCCGATGCTGGCGTGGATGCGCACACGCGGCACATCCAGCACCTCGCCAGCTTGTGCAATGACCTGGCGTACCTCGCGCGCACGCCACTGCATCCTTTCCGGCAGCTCATCCAGCGTACCGAGTATCCACAACACATGTTCGCCTTTGCGTACGCGCCACATGTCCGGCCCCGGCACGACGCCGACGACGGTCACGGGCCTGAGGTTGCGCACGTCCTTTGTCTGTAGCGAATCGTGATTTACGGGCGCGCCTGCCGGCGATTGATCGGCAATGGCCGCGGACGTCAACAACAGCGTGGAACACACGAGCCGGTGGATGGTTTTCAAGCCAATGCCTCCGATCTGCAGACGAGCCAATCACCGTGGCAAAAAGTGCCGTCAGGTGACATCGCGTTGCCCGAGGGTTCTCATCTTGCCTTGTCGTGAAGTTACCTGGCAACGGATGGCCGCTGACAGCTCCTTTTTGGCGATGCCCAGCTGTCAGCGACAGCTGGACAAGCTCCATTGCCAGCGATCGCTCGCCGCATTACCAGCGATACGACAGGCCCAGATACGCCTGCGTGTCCGGCGTCACACGATTCAAGCCCATATTGGCGCCCATATCCAGTTGCAGATCCGGATTCACCACATAGACGAAGGCGATATCACCCGATTCCTGCATCACATGGCCCGAAGGGTCATGGTTGTCCCCGCGCCAGTATTCAACGGCCACCGAGAGCTTGCTGGTCAACGAATGGGAGACATTGATGAGATTCGTCACTGAAAGGTGACGGCCATGTCCGTCGGTGTCGGCCAAGGCATCGAGCTCCGGCCCCAATGTCACGGTGAAACCACCGCCCACGGCTGCGCTCATCGGCATGGCCACGCCGCCCTCCCACTTTCCATTGCCGATGCGATGCGATGCCGTCGGCGCCTTGATGAAGGGAATGATCGAGGCGCTGAATATATCGCCGGTATACAGGTTCGTCTTCACGCGCACGTAAAGATCGCCTGCGCCGTTCGTGGTGTGGTGGTCGCCATCGGCGGCGGTGCGCACTTGGATATCCGGCGCCCAATTCACTTCGATGTCGGTATGGCTGCCGATGCCGTACTTCAGATACGGATTGAGGAAGTAAAGCGTTTCGGTGCTGCTGCCGTCGCGTGCGTCGCGAGTGTAATTGCCAACGTCAGTCTCCAGCTGCCACATGCCTTGGGGCACGGTGCAGGTGGCATTGGCCTTGGTGGGCCGGTCCGTGCAGATGGGCGAGATATCGTCTGCGCGTGCGGTGACGGCCGGCACGGAGATAGCCAAAGCAAGCGGAAAAAGCAGGATGGATCGGAGAGTCATGGTCACGCCTTTGGATCAAGGATGACCACGCATGCTAGGCACCTGCGTCTAAGGACGGTGCAGCATTCGCGCAGGCGATATCAAAACGCCATCAAGACGACTCGGCGATGCCCGCCAGGCGATAGCCAACCTGCAATTCCGTCACAAGGTGACGCGGACGCGCAGGCTGTTCTTCCAGTTTTTGCCGCAGATTGGCCATGTACACGCGCACGTAATGCGAACGCGAGGCATGGCCTGGCCCCCACACATCGATCAGCAACTGGCGATGCGTGAGCACTTTTCCCTGCCCTCGCACCAGTGCGGCCAGCAAGCGAAACTCGATGGGCGTGAGGTGCACCACATCGCCGCTGCGCCACACTTCGTGCGTGGCCAGATTCACTTCGATATCGCCAAAGCGCACCACCGCACTGGCTTGCCCGCGTGCACCCGCGAGGCTGGCTCGGCGCAACTGGGCACGAACGCGCGCCACCAGCTCGGGCACGCCAAAGGGTTTGACCAGGTAGTCGTCGGCACCCGATTCCAGTGCAGCCACTTTCTCCGCCTCGCTCTCACGCGCAGACAAGACGATGATCGGTGCGGACGACCAGCCGCGCACGTCACGAATCACCGCCTTGCCGTCGTCGTCGGGCAGGCCAAGGTCCAGCACGATCAAGTCGGGCTGACGGCTGGCCGCGTCGATACGCGCGTGCAGCGCATCGCCGGCTTCGAACACCATCATATCCTCGCGTTCCAGCGCAAGGCGAAGAAAGCGGCGGATGTCGGCTTCGTCTTCCACCACCAGGATGCGCGGCTTGGTCATGCGGGATCTTCCAGGTCGACGGTCGGCGGCTCGCCAGCGGCCAGGATGATTTCGAAGCGGGCCCCGTTCGGCTTGCGGCGCGAGGCCGAAATGCTGCCCCCATGAGCCTCGACGATGCGACGCGACAACGACAGCCCCAACCCCACGCCGGGAACAGCCGACTCACGCGCGCCCCGGGTGAACTGGGCGAACAATGCGTTGATGTCGATGCCAGGCGGGAAGCCCGGGCCATCGTCTTCCACGCGCAGGATCAGGTTCGAGCCCGTGTGGTCGGCTCGGATATAAAGCGTGGCATCGTCCGGCGTGTACTTCGCTGCATTGTCGAACAGGTTCACCAGCACGCGCTCGAACAACGTGGCGTCCAGTTCCACCAGCGGTAACTCAGCCGGGATATCGACCACCACCTGCCGTGCGCCCAGCGGCGTCGCCGCCAGTGCGGATCCGACAAGTTCGTCCAATGCATGCCATTGCAGGTCCAGCCGCACGCCTTCGCTCTGCAGGCGCGCGGCATCCAGCAGATTCGCCACCTGGCGTTGCATGCGATCGGCCTGATTGACGATGGCTTGTGCCACGTCGCTTTCGCCCAGCATGCCAGCCATGCCACGGATGGCCGTCAGCGGCGTGCGCATGTCATGCGACACGGCAGACAGCAGCGCGTTGCGCAGACGCTCTCCTTCGACGCGCAGCTGCGTCTCGTGCGCGACCTCCACGAAGTGCACACGCTCGATGGCAAGCGCGATCAACGACTGGAAGGCGCGCAGCAGGCCCAGTTGCTCAGTATCCAGCGCCGGTGCCGCGCCGCGTTCGAGCATGAGCACGCCGCGCGTGCGCAGGGGCGTCGTCAATGGCAGGTAGGTAGCGTTGTTGGCGGGCAGTGTCTCGGTGCCATGTCCCGCCGGCAGACCTTCTTCAAGCACCCATTGGGCGATGCCCGTATCGCCGTGGCCAGCTGTGGGCATGCGTTCGTCCCTGCCGGGAAGCAGCAGGCTGACCTTGCCGTCGAGCAAGGGACCGATGCGTGCGGCGCAGATGTGGGCGATGTCCTCGTCGCGCACGGCCACGGAAAGATCAGTGGCCACTGCCGCCAGTGCATTCGCTCGCCGCTCACCCGCCGCCGCGCCAACCGCTTCCGCGCGCAGGCGAGCGGCGAGCTGGCCCGTCACAAGCGCCACCACCAGCATCAGGAGAAACGTGAAGAGATATTGCGTATCCGAGACGTGGAACGACCACACCGGCGGCACAAAGAAGAAATCAAAACTTCCCACGGCGACGACGGCAGCCAGGGCGCCGGCGGCACGCCCCCAGCGCAACGCCACCAGCATGACCGTCAGCAGGAAAACCATCACCACGTTCGACAGGTCGAACACGCGCAGCAGCAAGGCGGCGATGCCGGTGGTAAAGGCGCAGGCCGCTACGGCGTAGGCCAGCACGCGATACTGGAAAGGGCGCGGTGGTACCTGTTCAGGGTGCGGGATCATCGCCGGCCATGATAGCCGCCCCCTTGCAGGAACGGCTATCGCGGTGGATCTCGGCATGTTCACATCAGCGGCGTCAGCAGCAGGTCGATCAGCTTGATGCCCAGGAAGGGTGCGATGATGCCGCCCACGCCGTAGATGAGCAGATTGCGGGTAAGCAGGTCCTTGGCGGGGGCCGGCCGGTAGCGCACGCCGCGCAACGCCAACGGAATCAGCGCCACGATGATCAGGGCGTTGAAAATGACGGCCGAGAGGATGGCCGATCCCGGCGAATGCAGGTGCATGATGTTCAGCGCATCCAGCGACGGATAAGTCGCCACAAACGCCGCCGGCACAATAGCGAAGTATTTCGCCAGATCATTGGCGACACTGAAGGTGGTCAGCGCCCCGCGCGTCATGATCATCTGTTTGCCGACCTCGACCACGCGCAACAGCTTGGTCGGGTTGGAATCCAGGTCGACCATGTTGCCGGCCTCTTTCGCTGCCTGGGTGCCGCTATTCATCGCCACCGCCACATCGGCCTGGGCCAGCGCAGGCGCATCGTTGGTGCCGTCGCCGGTCATGGCGACGAGATGGCCCTCGCTCTGGTAACGGCGGATAAGGGCGAGCTTGTCCTCGGGCGTAGCCTCGGCCAGAAAGTCGTCGACACCCGCTTCCGCCGCAATCGCGGCCGCGGTGAGGCGGTTGTCGCCGGTGATCATCACGGTAGCGATGCCCATGCGGCGCAACTCCGCGAACTGCGCCTTGATCCCCTCCTTCATGATGTCCTTCAGCTCCACCACGCCAAGCACGCGACGGCCGTCCGCCACCACGAGGGGCGTGGCACCGCGTCGGGCGACGTCTTCGACGGTACGTTCGACATCAGCGGTGAATGCCCCGCCCATCGCCTCCACATAGGTACGCACCGCAGCCGCTGCACCCTTGCGGATGCAACGCTCACCCATGTCGACGCCACTCATGCGGGTGCGCGCGGTGAACGGGACGGCGACGCTGCCCTCGGGCAGGCCGGGATCATCGGCGCCCAGCCGGTCACGCGCCAGCGTGACGATGGAGCGGCCTTCGGGGGTTTCATCGGCCAGCGACGCGTAGCGTGCGGCTTCTGCAAGAGTCGACTCGCTAACCCCTGTGGCGGGATGGAATGCATGCGCGTGGCGGTTGCCCAGCGTGATGGTGCCGGTCTTGTCCAGCAGCAACACGTCTACATCGCCGGCGGCCTCGATGGCGCGACCTGAAATCGCAATGACATTGGCCTTCAGCATGCGGCTCATGCCTGCGATGCCAATGGCGGAGAGCAACGCCCCGATCGTGGTGGGAATCAGGCACACCAGCAGCGCTACCAGCACCGTCACGCTGACCACGCTGCCGTGGCCGCTGAGCGCAACGCTCAGTGCGGAAAATGGCAGCAGGCTCGCGCACACCATCAGGAAGATCGCGGTGAGCGCCACCAGCAGGATCGTCAGCGCGATTTCGTTGGGTGTTTTGCCGCGACGCGCGCCTTCGACCATCGCAATCATGCGGTCCAGGAAGGCTTCGCCCGGATTGGCAGTGACACGCATGATGATCCAGTCGGACAAGACGCGCGTGCCACCCGTGACCGACGAGAAGTCGCCACCGGATTCGCGCACTACCGGCGCGGACTCGCCTGTGATGGCCGATTCGTCGATCGACGCCACGCCTTCTACCACTTCGCCGTCGGCGGGAACGGTGTCGCCGGCCTCGGCCAGTACATACGTACCGGCAATGATCTCGTCGCTATTGGCGATGTGCCAGGTGCTGCCCAGACGCGGCTCTCTCAGCACCTTGGCGTGTACGCGCTTCTTTGCCGCGCGCAATGCCTCGGCCTGGGCCTTGCCGCGCCCTTCGGCCAGTGCCTCGGCCGCGTTGGCGAACAACACCGTGAACCACAGCCAGCCAGCGACGGCGAAGATGAAGCCAGCCGGTGCATCGGCGTGGCCGCGCAACGCCTGCACGCCGAGCAGCGTGGTGAGGATGCTGCCCAGATACACGACGAACATCACCGGGTTCTTCCACTGCGTGGCAGGCGCCAGCTTGGCAAACGCATCCCAGATGATCGCGCCCCACCCCGGCAAGGCGATGGCCGGCGGAGTATCAAGGCTTTCGGGAATAGAGATTCGGGGAGTGCTCATGGAAAGCTCCGTTCAGCGCGCGCCATCAAGCGCGACATTCAAGGCAAGGACATTGACGCGCGGTTCGCCCAGCAATCCCAGTTGGCGACCCTGCGCCTGGCGATCGATCAATGCGTTGACCTCGCCCAGCGGCAACTGGCGTTCGGCAGCCACGCGCCCCGCCTGCCTATGCGCGTTGGCTAGGCTGATATCCGGATCAAGGCCCGACCCAGAGGCCGTGACTGCGTCGACCGGCACCGGCGCGTTGCCGGCAAGTCCGTTTTCCATGCGGAATGCCGCGGCGCGATCACGCACGGCGTCGCGCAACTTCGCACTGGTGGGGCCAAGGTTGCTGGCACCGCTGGCGGCGGCGTTATAGGGCTGGTCGCTGGTCGCACTGGGGCGCGGATGGAAGTAGCGCGGCGCACGGAAGTCCTGGCCTAGCACCGCCGAACCCACCACGGCGCCACCCTGACGTACCATGCTGCCGCCAGCTTGATGCGGAAAGACCACAGACGCGATCGCGGTACTGGCCAAGGGATACGCGATGCCGGTGATGGCCATGAACAGCACCGCCGACACGAGAACAGGACGAACAAGGGAATGTCTCATGGTCATGCCTCAGAAGAACTGGCCGACGGACATGGCAAGGTGCTCGACGATCGGGCCCAGCGCCAGCGACGGCAGAAAGGTAAGGCCGCCCACTACGACGATCACGAAGATCAACAGCACCGTGAACAGCGGCGTAGCGGTCGGAAGCGTGCCCGGGCTTTCCGGCACGGAGCGCTTGACCGCCAGCGATCCGGCCACGGCCAGCATGGGCAGCAGGGTGAAGTAGCGACCCAGCAACATCGCAAGGCCAATCGTGGTGTTGTAGAACGGCGTGTTCGCGTTGAGGCCACCGAACGCCGAACCGTTGTTGGCGGTGCCCGAGGTGTACGCGTAGATCAATTCGCTGAAGCCGTGCGGACCGGCATTGCCGAGGCTCGACGCGGCCCCTGGCCAAAGCGCCGCCAGCGCCGTGAATCCAAGGATGCAGAACGGATGCGCAAGCACCGCCAGCATCACCAGCTTCATCTCGCGCGCCTCAATCTTCTTGCCGAGGAACTCCGGCGTGCGCCCGATCATCATGCCCACCAGGAACACCGTGAGAATCGCGAACGACACCAGGTTGATGAAGCCGACACCCACACCGCCAAACACGTTGTTGAGCATCATCAGGAACAACGGCACCATGCCGCCGATCGGCGTCAACGAATCGTGCATCGCGTTGACCGAGCCCGTGGTGGCGGCAGTGGTGACGGCGACGAACACGCTGGTCTGTGCGATGCCGAAGCGCATCTCCTTGCCTTCCATATTGCCGCCTGGCTGCAAGGCACCGGGCGCCTGGTCGACGGACAAGCTGGCAAACATCGGGTTGCCGGCGCGCTCAGCTGGGTATTCCACCGCGAGAAAGCCCACGAACATGACGAGGAACGCGGCCAGAAACGCCCAGCCCTGCGCACGGCGCGACAGCATGCGGCCGAACGCATAGGTCAGCGCCGAAGGGATCAGGAACATCGCCAACATATGCAACAGGTTGGTCAGCGGCGTGGGATTCTCGAACGGGTGCGCCGCGTTCGCACCGAAGAATCCACCACCGTTGGTACCGATGTGCTTGATGGCTTCCATGCTTGCCACGGGTCCCGTGACGATATGCTGCGTGGCGCCCTCCAGCGTCGTGGCATCCACGGCGCTCGACAGTGTCTGCGGGATGCCCTGCCAGACGTAGACCACTGACAGAACCAGGCAGATCGGCAACAACAGCCGCCACGTGACGCGGCTGAAATCGGCCCAATAGTTGCCGACAACGCGTGATTCGCGCTGCGCAAGGCCGCGAATGAAAGCCGCGCAACCGGCAATGCCCGACGCAGCGCTCACCGTCATCAGGAACGTGATGACCGCCATCTGCGAGAAGTTGGACAGGCTCGACTCGCCGGAATACGACTGCCAGTTGGTGTTGGTGATGAACGACGCCGCGGTATTGAAGGCAAGGTCAGGCGTCTGCGCCGCGCGATGCAGTGCATCGAACGGCAGCCAGGACTGCATGCGAAGAATGAGGTAACCCAGCAGCATCATGGCGGCGTTGCTGAGCACCAGCGCCAGGCCATAGGACTTCCAGTCCATGCCGGCATCGGGGTTGATTCCCAGCAGTCGATAGCCGATGCGCTCGGGCAGCCAATGTCCGCGGGCGGTGAGCACGCGGGTGAGCCAGCGCCCTGCCACCACGACCAGACCGGCCATCAGCACCAGGAGCAACACGAATTGGGCGATATCGATGGACATGGCTCAGATCCGGTCCAAAGCGATGACAAAACAGGCGGTGACGACAAAGAACAGCGCCGCCACCGCCACGAAGACGATGTCGTACATGGGATACCTCGGAGAGTGGTCTCAGAATCGCTCAGGCTTGATCAGCGCGTAGAGCAGATAGGCGAACAACGCGAACAACAGCACGCAGCCAGTCACGACCATGACGGCGTTCCCGCGGCAGGGGCCAGGCGCATGGCGGAATACCTCTTCAATGACGAGGCGCCCAGCGTAGGTCGGCGCATTTCAAGATGGCACGGAGATAGCGGTGCCCGATATCAAGGCCATATCAAGATCCTGGCGATACCCTCGGACCCAGCCTCCGGCCGGAAGCTGGCCCTACCGCCCAACCTTGTGGAACTAGATCACCCACATCCAAAGCGCTACGCCCACGTCGACCCTGGCGGCAGGCAGCACGCGTAACCCGGCAGGACGACAATGCAGTACCAGCCCTCGACCAAGCAGCCCGTGAGGGCTATAGGGCTTGAGCATCGCCGCCCCGTTTTGCCTGATATCGAACCTGCCACCTTACAGCGGCGTAACAGAAGAAGGCGCATGTTGATGGTGCGCCGAAGCATGGTTAGCCCCGCTACGCGCGCCTCAGATTGTATGCATGGCTTTGTTGGTCCTCTGAGCTTTCTCCGCTTATGTCGGAGCCGCAGGCTAGCGCTTGCTCATGACTTGCCCGACGCAGGTCAATACTCGAGGCCTCGCCATGTACAACCCCAATCAAGTGAACTCGCTCTACTTCTATCCGCACACGCTGCACTTCGCTCCGGTTTCGGATGCGCAAGACAGCGAGCAACGCAATCGCTGGTTCCCGAGCTACAAAGCATCCACCGCAAGACCGCGGGGCAAGGCGCCAGTAGCGCAAGCCCGGCGCGCTTCTGAGCGCGATTCGCGAAACTGTGACAAGGTAGGTCAGGAGGTCGACGATGCGCGCATGGATGACGACGGTGCACCCGTACAAGCTGCACCCCTCGAAATTGTCGAAGGGCGATCAATGATTGCTTGATCGCCAAATCTCTTTACATCCCGATCAACCAAGCAAGCAAGAAGGAAAGCCTCATGACCAGCGTTTCGGGCAAGACCACCAATGGTTTCACGTACGAAGGCGATTACGAACACGCAAACCCCGATCGCGTCACGTGGACTGCCATCTTTCGGCGGAGCGGTGTGTTCTTCGGCATGCGACATGGCCGCGTCAGCGAACTCACCGGCGTTCCCGCCGGTGAGATCAGCGAAGCCGTTCAAGACGACATCGAGTTTGTCTGGGTCCAGGCACGCTAGCTATCGCGCGAGCAAGCCCCAAATCCAGTAGATCGCAATCGCCAGCTGCACGGCAAAGAACAAAAAGCGGACATTGACCGCAACAACACTCACGGAGATCAGGTGAGTGATGGATTGGCCGATGCGGGCAACCAGGAGCCACGGGGCCAGCGGATCGGTGAGCTCGGTTCGGCAGGTGACGATGGCTACGAGAAGAAGACCGCCAAGGACAGGAAGACTCTCGATGCAGTTGGCATGTGCCCGAGCCAGTCGCTGCAAAAATGGCGAGAGGTTCGCGTTATCCGGCTTGAACTCGTTGGACTTGGCGCGCCCGGAGATCACCAGATAAGAGCGAATGACCTCCATGAGCACGAGCAAGGCGAGTGCCCATGCAATGAAGAGCGTCAGTACCAAGGCAGATGTGTTCATCCGTCAGCCCTCCTGTATGGCCGCCCTATTCCGGTAGGCTGACCACTGCCTTGAAGCCGCCGAAGATCATGCGTTTGCCGTCGAAGGGGCACTCGCTGGCGGCATCCATGCGTGGATCTTTCATGAATTTCTCCATGCCGGCATCGCGGGTGGCTTTGTCAGGCCATTCCACCCAGGAGAACACCACGGACTCATCCTTCGTCGCCTGAACGGCGCGGCGGAAATCGGTGAGCTTGCCGTCGGGAACGTCATCGCCCCAACACTCCACCACCCGGATGGCGCCATATTCCACAAAAATGGGGTCGAAGGTACGGGCATGCGCGATGAATTTCTCGCGGTTGGCGTCGGGTACGGCGATCACGAAACCATCGATATAGGACATTGCTATCTCCTTGGCGGAAACGGCGGCCGGCATGGCCGCCTTCACATAGGCGACGAACGAGCGCTTGCGGGATCGACACGGAACCTGGCGCCGGTTCCAAACTCGGGCAAGGCCCGCCATCGACAGACTGTCGGCGGGCAGGCCAATGACTGCCTACTATAGATCCGCTTCGAGTCGACATCGGGACTTAGTCTGCCTGCCAGGTCACCCAGTGACGAGCCTTAGGCACCGCCGATCACTGAGCAGAGACTTGGCAGATACCATTCGCACGGTTTTTCCCAGTGTACGAGACACCCACCGACCCATCCGGGTTGTTGTTGATGGAAACCACCGTGCCGGTCCCTTCATCGCGAGCCTCGAAATAGTTCTCGTTGTATTTCTTCAACTTAGCTTCCTTGCCATTGATGTAAACGGGTCCGCCGCGATCCGAGTGAACATCGATATGGCCAGGGCACGTGGCATTTACCAGCTGCAAGCCACCGCTTGCTGCCACCGAGGTGGACGACACTTTTTCCTTGGCGAACACCCCGCGGCATCCACGCTCGACCCACACCGCGTGCTTGGACAAACCCCACGAGACACCTTCGGTGCAGGGCGAGTTGCTGAGTTGCTTGACCAGGCGAACGGCGCCATCGGTGTCCATCGGACACTCCGTGCGCTTGCTTCCCTGAGACTCGCACGTGACCTCCTGGGCGAAGGCGGCACTGGCGCTCAACAAAGACAGAGCGGCAACGAATAAACGGATACCACGCATCATGGCTTCCCTCGCAACGGCTAAGAGTCGGTTCTCCTACGGACGCGTAACTGGGCGCGGGGTTCGGCTATCAAGCCGGACTGCCATTTCCCGTCGGACGACGTTATTTCCTGGAGCGATGAGTGCAAGAAGTTACGCGCTCCGAGGATGCGTCCAAACACCCGTCTTTGCGACCGAAAACCTACGGGAAAAGCACTCCGTAAAATTACGACGTGCGAAAGGATGTCAAGCAACACATGCGATATGCGCGTCGAGTCGAATGCGGACCCCTATGCCGAATCACCACGAAACCAGGAAGTCGCCACTATGAATTTTTCCGCCTCTTCTGGCGAGGCAAAAGGGCCAACCAAACTACCGGAATGCCTATTCTTGAATGTGGTCCCTTCAACCCATTCCTGCTCGTCGAGATATGCCTCGCCACTGCGCAATTCCAGCACCGCCGCAGCTCGCTTTCCGTCCACGCTGTAGAGCGTGGACGCGCTTCGGTATTCCTGCCCTTGCAGTGAAGACTTATCCATTTTTTCCCAAGATTTCATATTCATGATTGGCGAAACACGCGTCGCTAGCCGTTTCAAGAAGGTCCGCTTCACGCCCTGAGCCGTTCCGTCAACTATCCGACGAAGCTAGACCAGCAAGCAAGGGCGAGCCACGGCGCTGCAAGGCCATAAGGTAGCGCGACTCATCGTAGGGCGTGTGGGACAGCCAGCATCGATGCAGGATGCGGATC
>NZ_JBFTSI010000014.1:0-16178 GCF_056399945.1 Dyella sp. 01L423
GCCTGCCAGCTGCCGGAAGGCGTGGAAATGGTGATGCCGGGTGACAACGTGAAGATGGTGGTCAGCCTGATCCACCCGATCGCGATGGACGAAGGCCTGCGTTTCGCCATCCGCGAAGGCGGCCGCACCGTCGGCGCCGGCGTGGTGGCGAAGGTCATCAAGTAAGCTGTACACTGGGAAGTCGCCCGCGTTGCGGGCCGCAAGGATCCGGGGCGGGGCGGTTTGATCGCTCCACCCCTGGAAAGGCGCCCAAAAGGCGCCACCTTGTGGCAGCAAGGCGAGCGACTTCACCCATTTTCTAGATACGCCAGTAGCTCAATTGGCAGAGCAGCGGTCTCCAAAACCGCAGGTTGGGGGTTCGAGTCCCTCCTGGCGTGCCATCTTCCCGAGGATCCACGACGGGTGGTGGATGGCATGCAGACCGTAATCCGGTCGATGTCTCTATCATCCGATCACGTCGCATGAATACGAAGGCAGAATCGACCAAGGGCGCCTCTGGCGCCGATATCGCCAAGCTGGTGCTAGCCGTTATCGTGCTGGCTGCCGGCATTTTTGCGTATTCGTGGTTCGGCAGTGACGGTTCCATCCCGCAGTCGGTGCGACTGCTGGGCGTGGTCGTCGCGCTGGTCCTGTCGTTGGCCATCGGTGCGTTTACCGCTCCCGGCCGACGCGTGCGCGCCTTCCTTGGCGAATCGCAATTTGAAATGCGCAAGGTGGTCTGGCCCACCCGCGACGAGACGCTCAAGACCACCGGCATCATCATGGTGGTTGTAGTTGTTCTTTCGCTCCTGTTGGGCCTGATTGACCTGATCCTGAAGTCGGTCGTGCTCGACTGGCTGCTCAAGCTTGGTACGTGAGGTGATGGCATGAGCAAGCGTTGGTATGTGGTGCACGCCTATTCGGGCTTCGAGAACCAGGTGAAGCGTTCGCTCGATGAGCGGATCCGTCGCGCTGGCATGGAAGAAAGGTTCGGCGAAGTGCTGGTGCCGACCGAAGAGGTCATCGAAATGCGCAGCGGCCAGAAGCGCCGCAGCGAGCGCAAGTTCTTCCCGGGTTACGTTCTCGTGCAGATCGAGACGGACACCGAGGGCAAGGCGCCGCGCATCGACGACGAATGCTGGCACTTGGTCAAGGAAACGCCCAAGGTGATGGGTTTCATCGGCGGTACCGCCGACCGCCCGTTGCCGATCCGCGACTCCGAGGCCGATGCGATTCTCAGCCGCGTCCGCGAAGGCGTCGAGAAGCCCAAGCCCAAGGTGCTGTTCGAGCCGGGTGAGATGGTTCGCGTCACCGAGGGTCCGTTCAACGACTTCAACGGCGTGGTCGAGGAAGTCAATTACGAAAAGAGCCGCCTGCGCGTTGCGGTGCTCATTTTCGGTCGCTCGACCCCGGTCGAGCTGGAATTTGGCCAGGTCGAAAAGGCCTAGGCCTTTTCGACAAGAGGGTGCGAAGCTTTTCGCTCTGAAAGCCTGTCATAGAGCGAAAAATCGGATTTCGTAGCCCGCCTGGAGCCCCTGTGCCACCCTACGGCACGGGGCTTGCTTAAAAACTGATCAATCTATATATTATGCGGTTCACGCTGGGATTTTAGCCCCGGCGTGTCCGTGTTTCTGGGGTTCGCGGGATGGCGAACCTTCCTCCTTCAAGGACGACAACATTGCGAGGAGCCGCAAGGCGCTTGAACTCGCGAGGAAAATCCAATGGCAAAGAAAGTAACTGGCTATATCAAGCTGCAGGTCAAGGCCGGTCAGGCCAACCCGTCGCCGCCGGTGGGCCCCGCCCTCGGTCAGCGCGGCCTGAACATCATGGAATTCTGCAAGGCGTTCAATGCCGCCACGCAGAAGATGGAGCCGGGTATGCCGATCCCGGTCATCATCACGGCATATTCCGACCGTAGCTTCACCTTCATCACCAAGACCCCGCCGGCCACGATCCTGATCAAGAAGGTCACGGGCGTCGCCAAGGGTTCGCCCAAGCCCAACACCGACAAGGTCGGCAAGATCACCCGCAAGCAGCTTGAAGACGTTGCGAAGCAGAAGGAGCCGGATCTCACGGCTGCTGATCTGGACGCCGCAGTGCGCACCATCGCTGGTAGCGCTCGCAGCATGGGCCTGGTAGTGGAGGGTTAAGACATGGCAAAGCTCACGAAGCGTTTGAAGGCCGCTCAGGCCGCAGTGCAGCCGGGCAAGGTTTACGGCCTGGATGAAGCCCTCAAGATCGTCAAGGACAACGCCAAGGCGAAGTTCGCCGAGTCCGTGGACGTCGCCGTCCGCCTCGGCATCGACGCCAAGAAGTCCGACCAGGGCGTGCGTGGCTCCTCGCTGCTGCCGCACGGCACCGGCAAGACCATCAAGGTCGCCGTGTTCGTGCCGGCCGGTGAGAAGGCCGAGGCTGCCAAGGCCGCCGGTGCCGACGCCGTCGGTATGGACGACCTGGCCGAGCGCATGCAGGCTGGCGATCTCGACTTCGGTCGCGTCATCGCTACGCCGGACGCCATGCGCGTGGTCGGTAAGCTCGGTCAGCTGCTCGGTCCCCGTGGCCTGATGCCGAACCCGAAGGACGGCTCGGTCACCGCCGACGTCGCCACGGCCGTCAAGAACGCCAAGGCCGGCCAGGTGAAGTTCCGTAACGACAAGGCGGGCATCATCCACGCCACCATCGGCAAGGCCAGCTTCGACGCTGCCCAGCTGGCGGACAACCTGAACGCCCTGGTCAACGACCTGCTGAAGGCCAAGCCGTCGACCGCCAAGGGTCAGTACCTGCAGAAGATCGCGCTGTCGTCCACCATGGGCGTTGGCGTGCCGGTCGAAGTGTCGACCCTGACGGTGTCGACCAAGTAAGGCTTCAAGTCCCATGCCGGTCTCAACGCCGGCATGGGCAAGTTTTTGAAGGTAGCCATGGCTCACGCCGTGGCCGCCGTCAAAGACCGCAGGCGCGATCAGCGCGCGACGACGACGAGCAGGGAGCTCGTGTTGGCAAGGAACCGCCGTCGTTGCAAGCGGGTTCGCTTAATCGGATTCCTTAGCGGATCTGGCCTGCGTAGATGGTGATGCCCCTTCTGGAATGTTTTCTGGAAAGGCCACCACCCGGGATCTCGCGATCCCCGACGTCACGGATGGCGTCGCTCAGGACCGCAAGCGGCAGGAGCCGTAAGCGGAATTCATAAGAGGAGTGAAAAATGGCTCTGAATCTCTCTCAGAAGCAAGAAGTAGTCGCCGAACTGGCAGAAGTTGCCGCGAAGGCTCACTCCTTGGTCGCTGCCGAGTATGCGGGCACCACGGTCGAACAAATGACCGCGATGCGCAAGAAGGCCCGTGAGTCGGGTGTGTTCCTGAAAGTTGTCAAGAACACGCTGGCTTCGCGCGCTGTGGTCGGTACCGAGTTCGAGGTCGTCAAGGACGCCCTGACCGGTCCGCTGCTGTACGCATTCTCGACCGAGGAGCCCGGCGCCGCCGGTCGCCTGATCAAGGAATTCGCCAAGGGCAACGACAAGCTGAAGGCACGCCTCGTGTCGGTGGAAGGCAAGCTGCATCCCGCCTCCCACGTCGAAGTGCTGGCCTCGCTGCCGACCCGCGAGCAGGCCCTGGCCATGTTGGCACGTGTGTTGGCCGAGCCGGCCACCATGTTCGCCCGCGTCGTCAAGGCTGTGGCCGATCAGCAGGGTGGTGGCGACGTCGCCGCCGAAGCCCCGGCCGAAGCCGAGCCCGCCTAAGTTCGTTGACTGTTCCATTCGAATCAATTTCCAGAGGTAAATGAAAATGTCCCTGACCAACGAACAGATCGTTGAAGCCGTCGCCGCCAAGTCGCTGATGGAAGTGATGGACCTGGTGAAGGCCATCGAAGAGAAGTTTGGCGTCACCGCCGCCGCCCCGGTCATGATGGCCGCCGGCCCGGCCGCTGCTGGCCCGGCTGTTGAAGAACAGACCGAGTTCGACGTGATCCTCAAGAGCGCCGGCGAGAAGAAGGTCGACGTGATCAAGGCCGTCCGCGCCATCACGGGCCTGGGCCTGAAGGAAGCGAAGGACCTGACCGAAGCCGGTGGCGTCGTGAAGGAAGCCGCTTCGAAGGAAGACGCTGCGAAGTTCAAGAAGGACCTCGAAGCTGCCGGCGCCACGGTCGAACTGAAGTAATTGGCGCTCTTGCGCGCCGTCAGTTTGATCTAGCGTCAAGCGAGCCTGGGGGCGTAAGCCCCCGGGCTTTGCCCGTTGTAAGCAGGGAATGGGGAATAGGGAATTAGGGAGCAGCCCTTGAAGGTGGGTAGCTTTCGATTCTCTATTCCCGATTCTCTATTCCCGACTCCCGATTCATCGAATACACAACCGAGGCGGTACCCACCATGACCTACTCGTTTACCGAGAAGAAGCGCATCCGCAAGGATTTCGGCAAGCGTCCCCCTGTACTGGGCGTGCCGAACCTGCTGACCATCCAGACCGATTCCTATCGCGAATTCCTGCAGGAGCACGTTGCTCCCAAGCAGCGCGACGAAAAGGGTCTCCACGCCGCGCTGAAGTCAGTATTCCCGATTGTTAGCTATTCGGGTAACGCCGCGCTTGAGTATGTCGACTATCGCCTGGGCGAGCCCGCCTTTGACGAACGCGAATGCCGCAACCGCGGCATGACCTTCGGTGCGCCGCTGCGCGTCACCGTGCGCCTGGTCATCTATGACAAGGACAGCCCGGCGTCGAAGAAGGCCGTCAAGTACGTGAAGGAACAGGAAGTCTACATGGGCGAAATTCCGCTCATGACCGACACCGGCACCTTCATCATCAACGGCACCGAGCGCGTCATCGTTTCGCAGCTGCATCGTTCGCCGGGCGTGTTCTTCGATCACGACCGCGGCAAGACGCACAGCTCGGGCAAGCTGCTGTTCTCGGCTCGCGTGATTCCTTACCGTGGTTCGTGGCTCGACTTCGAGTTCGACCCGAAGGATGCGCTGTTCACCCGTATCGACCGTCGCCGCAAGCTGCCGGTGACGGTGCTGCTGCGCGCGCTGGGCTACACCAACGAAGAGATGCTCGGCATCTTCTTCGAGCACAACGTGTTCCACCTGGGCAAGAAGGGCGGTACCACGCTGGAGCTCGTCGCCGAGCGTCTGCGCGGTGAAACGCTGACCTTCGACCTGACCATCGGCGACAAGGTGCTGGTGGAAGCCGGCAAGCGCATCACGGCGCGCCACGTGCGCCAGCTGGCCGCGGAAAACATCACCGCGCTGGAAGTGCCGGACGACTACCCGGTCGGCCGCATCCTGGCCATCGACATGGTCGACCCCAAGACCGGCGAACTGCTGGCCCAGGCCAACGACGAAATCACCGCCGAGCAGGTGGAGAATTTCCGCAAGGCCGGTATCGAAGTCGTGCCGACGCTGTACGTCAACGATCTCGACCGCGGTGCCTACATCTCGCACACGCTGCGCATCGACAACACCAAGACGCCGCTCGAGGCGCTGGTGGAAATCTATCGCATGATGCGTCCGGGCGAGCCGCCGACCAAGGATGCCGCGCAGAACCTGTTCTACAACCTGTTCTTCACCTTCGACCGCTACGACCTGTCGGGCGTGGGTCGCATGAAGTTCAACCGTCGTGTTGGCCGTCAGGAGATCGTCGGTCCGGGCGTGCTGTACGACAAGCGTTACTTCACCGACCGCAAGGAAGAGGAAGCTCAGAAGCTGGTTGCCGCACAGGGCGACCGCTCCGACATCCTCGACGTGCTGAAGGTGCTGATCGACATCAAGAACGGTCATGGCACCGTCGACGATATCGATCACCTGGGTAACCGTCGCGTGCGTTCGGTCGGCGAAATGGCCGAGAACACCTTCCGCATCGGCCTGGTGCGCGTCGAGCGCGCCGTGCGTGAGCGTCTGTCGCTGGCCGAGTCCGAGGGTCTGACCCCGCAGGAACTGATCAACGCCAAGCCGGTTGCGGCGGCGGTGAAGGAGTTCTTCGGTTCGTCGCAGCTCTCGCAGTTCATGGACCAGAACAACCCGCTGTCCGAAGTGACGCACAAGCGTCGTGTCTCGGCGCTGGGCCCAGGCGGCCTGACGCGCGAGCGCGCCGGCTTCGAAGTGCGCGACGTGCATCCGACCCATTACGGCCGCGTCTGCACCATTGAAACGCCGGAAGGCCCGAACATCGGCCTGATCAACTCGCTCGCCGTGTACGCGCGCACCAACCAGTACGGCTTCCTCGAGACGCCGTACCGCAAGGTCGTGGGCGGCAAGGTCACCGACCAGGTGGATTACCTGTCGGCGATCGAAGAGGGCGATCACGTGATCGCGCAGGCCAACTCGCCGTTGAAGGATGGCGCGTTCGTCGAAGACTTCGTGTCCTGCCGCTTCCGTGGCGAGTCCGAGCTGCGTCCGTCCGCCGAAGTCGACTACATGGACGTTTCGCCCATGCAGACCGTGTCGGTGGCTGCCGCACTCGTGCCCTTCCTTGAGCACGATGACGCGAACCGCGCACTGATGGGCGCGAACATGCAGCGTCAGGCCGTGCCGACCCTGCGTTCGCAGACCCCGCTGGTGGGTACCGGCATCGAGCGCGCCGTGGCGCGTGACTCGGGCGTCATCGTCACCGCCAAGCGCGGCGGCGTGATCGACCAGGTCGATGCGGCCCGTATCGTGGTGCGCGTGAACGAGAAGGAAGTCGGCGACAACGATGCCGGCGTCGATATCTACACGCTGACCAAGTACACCCGCTCCAACCAGAACACCAACCTCAACCAGCGTCCGCTGGTGAACGTGGGTGACATCGTGGCGGTGGGCGACACGCTGGCCGACGGTTCGTCGACCGACCTGGGCGAGCTCGCGCTCGGCCAGAACATGCTGATCGCCTTCATGCCGTGGAACGGCTACAACTTCGAAGACTCGATCCTGCTCTCCGAGCGCGTCGTGCAGGAAGACCGCTACACCTCGATCCACATCGAGGAGCTGTCCTGCATTGCACGTGACACCAAGCTGGGCGCCGAGGAAATCACCGCCGACATCCCGAACGTGGGTGAGCAGGCGCTGGCTCGCCTCGACGAATCCGGCATCGTGTACATCGGTGCGGAAGTGAAGGCCGGCGACATCATGGTCGGCAAGGTCACGCCCAAGGGCGAAAGCCAGCTGACCCCGGAAGAGAAGCTGCTGCGCGCGATCTTCGGCGAGAAGGCGTCCGACGTGAAGGACAGCTCGCTGCGCGTGCCGCCGGGCATGGACGGCACCGTCATCGACGTGCAGGTCTTCACCCGCGACGGCATCGAGAAGGACAAGCGCGCCAAGCAGATCGAGGAAATGGAAATCAAGCGTATCCGCAAGGACCTTGATGACCAGTTCCGCATCCTCGAAGGCGCGATCTACAACCGTATGCGCACCCAGCTCGTCGGCAAGACCGCGATGAGCGGTCCGGCGGGTCTCAAGCGCGGCGCTGAAATCACCGACGCGTTCCTGGACGGCCTGAAGAAGGACGACTGGTTCAAGATCAACGTGAAGGAAGAGGACGTCACCGAGTTCCTCGAGCGCGCGGCCGATCAGATCAAGCGTCACAAGGAAGAGTTCGACAAGCGCTTCAAGGAAAAGCAGAGCAAGATCACCCAGGGCGACGACCTCGCACCGGGCGTGCTCAAGATGGTCAAGGTGTTCCTGGCCGTGAAGCGCCGCATCCAGCCGGGCGACAAGATGGCCGGTCGCCACGGTAACAAGGGTGTGGTGTCCAACGTGGTGCCGGTGGAGGACATGCCGTTCTCCGAAGACGGTACCTCGGTCGACATCGTGCTGAACCCGCTGGGCGTGCCCTCGCGTATGAATATCGGCCAGATTCTGGAAGTGCATCTGGGCTGGGCCGCCAAGGGCCTGGGCAAGAAGATCCAGAAGATGCTCGAAGCGCAGGCCAAGGTGGCGCAGATCCGCGAGTTCCTCGACCAGGTGTACAACCACCACGTCGCTGGCGCCGTGCAGCATGTCGACCTGAAGTCGTTGACCGACGAAGAAATCTTCGCGCTGGCCAACAACCTGCAGGAAGGCGTGCCGATGGCAACGCCGGTGTTCGACGGTGCCGAGGAAACCGAGATCAAGGCGATGCTCCGCCTCGCCGATCTGCCGGAATCGGGTCAGACCACCTTGTACGACGGCCGTACCGGCGAAGCGTTCGATCGCCCGGTCACCGTGGGCTACATGCACTACCTGAAGCTGAACCACCTGGTCGACGACAAGATGCACGCGCGTTCGACTGGTCCGTACTCGCTCGTCACGCAGCAGCCGCTGGGTGGTAAGGCGCAGTTCGGCGGCCAGCGCTTCGGCGAAATGGAAGTCTGGGCACTGGAAGCCTACGGCGCGGCCTACACCCTGCAGGAAATGCTGACGGTGAAGTCCGATGACGTGCAGGGCCGTAACCAGATGTACAAGAACATTGTCGACGGCAACCACGAGATGGCAGCGGGCATGCCGGAATCCTTCAACGTGTTGGTGAAGGAAATCCGCTCGCTCGGTATCGATATTGATCTGGAAGAAGTGAAGTGAGTTGAGGCGGGGACGAGGAGCGAGCTTTCGTTCCTCGTTCTCCCGATTCCTGATTCTCCATTACCTATTCCCGATCTTCGGAGACATCCATGAAAGACTTGCTCAATCTGTTCAACCAGCAGCGCACCGCGCCTGACTTCGATGCGATCAAGATCGCTCTGGCTTCGCCGGAGCTGATCCGCTCGTGGTCGTACGGCGAGGTGAAGAAGCCGGAAACGATCAACTACCGCACCTTCAAGCCTGAGCGTGACGGCCTGTTCTGCGCCGCCATCTTCGGTCCCGTGAAGGACTACGAGTGCCTCTGCGGCAAGTACAAGCGCATGAAGCACCGCGGCGTCGTGTGCGAAAAGTGCGGCACGGAAGTGACCCTGGCCAAGGTGCGCCGTGAGCGCATGGGCCACATCGAACTGGCCTCGCCGACCGCGCACATCTGGTTCCTCAAGTCGCTGCCCTCGCGCATCGGCCTGATGCTGGACATGACCCTGCGTGACATCGAGCGCATCCTGTACTTCGAAGCCTTCGTGGTGATCGATCCAGGTTTGACCGCGCTTGAGCGCGGTCAGCTGCTCAGCGAAGACCAGTACCTGGAAGCCGTCGAAGAGCACGGCGACGAGTTTGACGCCCGCATGGGTGCCGAGGCCGTCTATGAGTTGCTCAAGTCGCTCGACCTGCCGGGCGAAGTGATTCGCCTCAAGGAAGAAATTGGCTCGACCAATTCCGAGACCAAGCTCAAGCGCCTCACCAAGCGCGTCAAGCTGATCGAAGCCTTCCTCGAATCCGGCAACAAGCCGGAGTGGATGGTGCTGACCGTGCTGCCGGTGCTGCCGCCGGATCTGCGTCCGCTGGTGCCGCTCGATGGCGGCCGCTTTGCCACGTCCGATCTGAACGATCTGTACCGTCGCGTCATCAACCGCAACAACCGCCTGCGTCGCCTGCTCGAACTCAATGCGCCCGACATCATCGTGCGCAACGAAAAGCGCATGCTGCAGGAATCGGTCGATGCGCTGCTCGACAACGGCCGTCGCGGTCGTGCCATTACCGGCACGAACAAGCGCGCGCTGAAGTCGCTGGCCGACATGATCAAGGGCAAGCAGGGCCGCTTCCGCCAGAACCTGCTCGGCAAGCGCGTGGACTACTCCGGTCGTTCGGTGATCGTGGTCGGTCCGACCCTGCGTCTGCACCAGTGCGGTCTGCCGAAGAAGATGGCGCTTGAGCTGTTCAAGCCCTTCATCTTCGCCAAGCTGCAGGCTCGTGGTGAAGCCACCACGATCAAAGCTGCCAAGAAGCTGGTTGAGCGCGAAGAAGGCCAGGTGTGGGACATCCTCGAAGAGGTGATCCGCGAGCATCCCGTGATGCTCAACCGTGCACCGACGCTGCACCGTCTCGGCATCCAGGCATTCGAGCCGAAGCTGATCGAAGGCAAGGCCATCCAGCTGCATCCGCTCGTGTGTACGGCGTTCAACGCCGACTTCGACGGTGACCAGATGGCTGTCCACGTGCCGCTGTCGATCGAGGCGCAGCTCGAAGCGCGCGCCCTGATGATGGCGACCAACAACATCCTGTCGCCCGCCAACGGCGAGCCGATCATCGTGCCGACCCAGGACGTCGTCCTTGGCCTGTACTACATGACCCGCGAGCTGGTGAATGCGAAGGGCAACGGCATGGTGTTCTCGGGCATCGGCGAAGTTCGCCGCGCCTACGACAACCGTGCGGTCGAGCTGCATGCCAAGGTCAAGGTGCGCATCAAGCAGGTGCACATCGATGAAGAAGGCGGCCGCACCGAGCAGACCTCGATCGTGGACACGACCGTGGGTCGCGCGCTGCTGCTCGAAATCATGCCGGAAGGCCTGCCGTTCGCGCTGGCCAATACCGAGCTGACCAAGAAGAACATCTCGCGCCTGATCAACCAGTGCTATCGCCGCCTGGGTCTGAAGGACACGGTGATCTTCGGCGACCAGCTGATGTACACCGGCTTCCGCTTCGCCACCCGTGCGGGCATCTCGATCGGTATCGATGACATGATCATCCCCGACGAGAAGAAGCCGATCCTGGAAGAAGCCGAGAAGGAAGTGGTCGAGATCCAGGAGCAGTACCAGTCCGGTCTCGTTACCGCCGGCGAGCGCTACAACAAGGTCGTCGACATCTGGTCGCGCACCAACGAACTGGTCGCCAAGGCCATGATCGACGGTATCGGTACCGAGAAGGTCACCGATGCCGAAGGCAAGACGGTCAACCAGAAGTCGATGAACTCGCTGTACATCATGGCTGACTCCGGCGCCCGTGGTTCGGTCGCGCAGATTCGTCAGCTGGCCGGTATGCGCGGCCTGATGGCTCGCCCGGACGGCTCGATCATCGAGACGCCCATCAAGGCGAACTTCCGCGAAGGCCTGAACGTGCTGCAGTACTTCAACTCCACCCACGGTGCCCGTAAGGGTCTCGCGGATACGGCGTTGAAGACGGCTAACTCCGGTTACCTGACCCGTCGTCTCGTCGACGTGGCGCAGGACGTGGTCATCACGTTCGACGACTGCGGTACCGACAATGGCGTGACCATGCAGCCGATCGTTGAAGGCGGCGACGTGGTCGAGCCGTTGCGCGACCGCGTGCTCGGTCGTGTGGCGCTGGAAGACGTCTACGGCCCGGGCGAAGACAACGAGCCGCTGGTCACCCGCGACACCCTGCTGGACGAAGCCCTGGTCGAAAAGCTCGACAAGGCCGGCGTGCAGTCGGTCAAGGTGCGCTCGCCCATCACCTGCGCCGCCGATCACGGCGTGTGCGCCCTGTGCTACGGCCGCGACCTGGCCCGTGGTCACCTGGTGAACATGGGTGAGGCCGTGGGTGTGGTGGCTGCGCAGTCGATCGGTGAGCCGGGTACCCAGCTGACCATGCGTACCTTCCATATCGGTGGTGCGGCTTCCCGTGCTGCTGCCGTGGACAACGTGACGGTGAAGACCACCGGCACGCTGAAGTTCAACAACCTCAAGACCGTGCACCACAACCAGGGTCACCTGGTGGCGGTGTCGCGTTCGGGCGAAGTGAGCGTCATCGATGCCAACGGCCGCGAGCGCGAGCGCTACAAGGTGCCTTACGGCGCCACCATCGCCGTCAAGGACGGCGACCCGGTCAAGGCTGGCCAGGCCGTGGCCAACTGGGATCCGCATACCCATCCGATCGTGTCGGAAGTGGCCGGTACGGTGCGCTTCATCGACTTCATCGATGGCATCACCGTGCAGAGCCAGACCGACGAACTGACCGGCCTGGAGTCGGCGGTGGTGACCGATCCGAAGCGCCGTGGTGCGGCCGCCAAGGATCTGCGCCCGATCGTGCGTCTGGAAGACGCCAAGGGTCGCGAGCTGAAGCTGCCGGGCACCGACGTGCCGGCGCAGTACATGCTCCCGGCTGGCGCCATCGTGTCGATCCAGAACGGTGCGCAGGTGGGCGTGGGCGACGTGGTGGCACGTATCCCGCAGGAAACCTCCAAGACCCGCGATATCACGGGTGGTCTGCCGCGCGTGGCCGACTTGTTCGAAGCACGCAAGCCCAAGGAACCGGCGATCCTCGCCGAGCGCTCGGGCGTGATCAGCTTCGGCAAGGACACCAAGGGCAAGCAGCGCCTGATCATCAAGGACGTGGACGGCAACGAGCACGAAGAGCTGATTCCCAAGTGGCGTCAGGTCATCGTGTTCGAAGGCGAGCACGTGGAGAAGGGCGAAACCATCGTGGACGGCGAGCCCAGCCCGCACGACATCCTGCGCCTGCTGGGTGTCGAGCCGCTGGCCGCTTACCTGGTCAAGGAAATCCAGGACGTCTACCGCCTGCAGGGCGTGAAGATCAACGACAAGCACATCGAAGCGATCATTCGCCAGATGCTGCGCAAGGTTGAGATCACCGATCCGGGCGAGAGCCACTACCTGCGCGGTGAGCAGGTCGAGCGTGTTCGCATCAACGGCGAAAACGACCGTGCTGTCCACCGTGGTGAGCGTCCGGCTGAATTCCAGTCGGTGCTGCTGGGTATCACCAAGGCGTCGTTGGCCACGGAATCCTTCATCTCGGCGGCTTCCTTCCAGGAAACCACCCGAGTGTTGACGGAAGCTGCGGTCCGCGGCACGCGCGATACCTTGCGTGGCCTGAAGGAAAATGTTATTGTCGGCCGTCTTATTCCGGCTGGTACGGGTCTGGCGTATCACGCAGCGCGTCATCGCCAGGGCGGTCTTACCGCCTCGGAGCTCGAAACTCTTTCCGGCTCCGCTTCATCGGCTTCCTTCGCAGAAGCCACCACCGGTAGCGACATTGGTGTGGAGTAAGCCCTCACCGGGCTTTACTCGCTGACATACGAAAAGAGGCGCAAGGAGTGCGCCTCGTGTTCGGGCCAGGGCCGGCAGGGCGTCAGCTTGTCTGTGACAGGCTGCCCATGTTAAATTCCCGCTTCTTGGCAGACCGAGCCGGTTCGGTCTGCCTTTATGTTTCTCAGGAACAGCTTCAATGACGACAGTCAACCAGTTGGTTCGCAAATCCCGCAGCCCGAAGACCTATAAGAGTGCTTCGCCGGCTTTGCAGAACAGCCCGCAGCGTCGTGGCGTCTGCACGCGCGTCTATACCACCACCCCGAAGAAGCCGAACTCGGCGCTGCGTAAGGTTGCCAAGGTGCGCCTGACGAACGGCTACGAAGTCATCAGCTACATCGGTGGCGAAGGCCACAACCTGCAGGAGCACTCCGTGGTCCTGATCCGCGGCGGTCGCGTCAAGGATCTGCCGGGTGTGCGTTACCACACGGTCCGCGGCAGTCTCGACTGCGCCGGTGTCACCAAGCGCCGCCAGTCGCGCTCCAAGTACGGCGCCAAGCGCCCGAAGAAGTAAAGGACTTCCAACATGTCGCGTAAAGGTTCACATCCCGCCCGTCTGATCCTGCCGGATCCCAAGCACGGCAGCCAGCTGATCGCCCGCTTCATCAACATGGTGATGAAGAGCGGCAAGAAGTCGGTCGCAGAAAGCATCGTCTACGGCGCGCTTGCCCACCTCGGCGAAAAGAACGCCGAGCCGGTGCAGCTGGTCGAAAAGGCGCTCAACAACATCGCTCCGGCGGTTGAGGTGAAGTCCCGCCGAGTCGGCGGCGCCACCTACCAGGTGCCGGTCGAAGTGCGTCCGGGTCGCCGTATGGCGCTCGCCATGCGCTGGGCCATCGACTCCGCCCGCAAGCGCGGCGAGACCTCGATGCCGCGCAAGCTGGCCGCCGAGTTGCTCGAAGCTTCGGAAAATCGCGGTGGCGCGATCAAGAAGCGCGAAGAGACGCATCGTATGGCAGAGGCCAACAAGGCCTTCTCGCATTACCGCTGGTAAGCAGTACAGCTAGAACTTTCAGAGGTTAAGACCGTGGCACGCACCACTCCTATCGAGCGCTACCGCAACTTCGGCATCATGGCTCACATCGATGCCGGCAAGACCACCACCACGGAGCGCATCCTGTTCTACACCGGCGTCAGTCACAAGATTGGCGAGGTGCACGACGGTGCAGCAACGATGGACTGGATGGAGCAGGAGCAGGAGCGCGGCATCACCATTACGTCGGCGGCAACGACGGCGTTCTGGAAGGGCATGGATCGTTCCTTGCCCGAGCACCGCTTCAACATCATCGACACCCCTGGACACGTCGACTTCACCATCGAAGTGGAGCGTTCGCTGCGCGTGCTCGACGGCGCGGTGTTCGTGCTGTGCGCGGTGGGTGGTGTGCAGCCGCAGTCTGAAACTGTCTGGCGTCAGGCCAACAAGTACAAGGTGCCGCGCCTCGCGTTCGTCAACAAGATGGACCGCACTGGCGCGAACTTCTACAAGGTGGTCGACCAGCTGAAGGCTCGCCTGGGTGCCAACCCGGTGCCGATGCAGGTGCCGATTGGCGCCGAAGACAACTTCGAGGGCGTGGTCGACCTGCTCAAGATGAAGGCGATCGTGTGGGACATGGAGTCCCAGGGCATGAAGTTCGAGTACGCCGAGATCCCGGCCAATCTGGCGGACAAGTCCGCCGAAGCCCGCGCGTACATGGTTGAGTCGGCCGCCGAAGCGTCCGAAGAGCTGATGAACAAGTACCTGGAAGGCGGCGAGCTGACCGAGGAAGAAATCATCGGCGGTCTGCGTGCGCGCACGCTGGCCAGCGAAATCATTCCGGTCTTCTGCGGTACCGCCTTCAAGAACAAGGGCGTGCAGGCGATGCTCGACGCGGTGGTCAATCTGCTGCCGTCGCCGATCGACCGTCCGCCGGTCGCCGGTCTGGACGAAGACGAGAACGAAGCTACGCGCAAGGCCGACGACGCCGCGCCGTTCTCCGCGCTCGCGTTCAAGATCATGACCGACCCGTTCGTGGGTTCGCTCACGTTCTTCCGCGTCTACTCCGGCACGCTCAACGCGGGCGACCAGGTGTACAACCCGGTCAAGTCCAAGAAGGAGCGCATCGGCCGCATCCTGCAGATGCACGCCAACGAGCGTCAGGAACTGAAGGAAGTCCGCGCTGGCGATATCGCCGCAGCGGTCGGCCTGAAGGACGTGACGACCGGTGACACGCTGTGCTCGCAGGATCACATCATCACTCTGGAGCGTATGACGTTCCCGGAGCCGGTGATTTCGATGGCGGTGGAGCCGAAGACCAAGTCGGACCAGGAAAAGATGGGCATCGCCCTCGGCCGTCTGGCCGCGGAAGATCCGTCGTTCCGCGTTCGTACGGACGAAGAGTCGGGTCAGACCATCATCTCGGGCATGGGCGAGCTTCACCTGGACATCCTGGTGGACCGCATGCGCCGCGAATTCAACGTCGAGGCGAACGTCGGCAAGCCGCAGGTCGCCTACCGCGAGACGATTCGTTCGTCGGACGTCAAGTCGGATTACAAGCACGCCAAGCAGTCCGGTGGTAAGGGTCAGTACGGTCACGTGGTGATCGAGCTGTCGCCGATGACCGAAGAAGACCGCAAGAGCACGGACGTCAAGAACGACTTCCTGTTCATCAACGACATCACGGGCGGCGTGATTCCGAAGGAATTCATCCCGTCGGTCGAAAAGGGTCTGCGCGAAACCATCACCAGTGGTCCGCTGGCTGGCTTCCCGGTGGTGAACGTGAAGGTCAAGCTGGTCTTCGGTTCGTACCATGACGTCGACTCGTCGGAAATGGCGTTCAAGCTCGCCGCGTCGATGGCGTTCAAGCAGGGCTTCGCGAAGGCGTCGCCGGTGCTGCTCGAGCCGATCATGAAGGTCGAAGTCGTGACGCCGGAAGACTACGTCGGCGACGTGATGGGCGATCTGAGCCGCCGTCGTGGCCTGCTTCAGGGCCAGGACGACACGCCGTCGGGCAAGACCATCAACGCGATGGTCCCGCTGGGCGAGATGTTCGGTTATGCGACGACCATTCGTTCGCTGACCCAGGGTCGCGCCACCTTTACGATGGAGTTCGACCACTACGCTGAAGCGCCGAACAACATCGCTGAGCAGGTCATGAAGAAGGCCTGATAAGGCTTTCTTCCTCCAACTACCGTTCTTTTTTAGAGGTTTTAGTCATGGCAAAGGGTAAATTCGAACGCACCAAGCCGCACGTCAACGTCGGCACGATTGGTCACGTGGACCACGGCAAGACGACGCTGACGGCTGCACTGACCAAGGTCGGCGCAGAGCGCTTCGGTGGCGAATTCAAGGCGTATGACGCGAT
>NZ_JBFTSI010000015.1:0-4406 GCF_056399945.1 Dyella sp. 01L423
TGCGCACCTTTCTGTTCTCGCCTGGACAGGAACGAGACAACACCCAGAAGGACGGCCACTACAACAGGCGTCAACCAGAGAAACATGAGCCCTCCCCTTGGGCTTGCTTCAAGACAAGACTCGGCACGATGAGCGTCCGCTTTGGGTCGAAAGCGGACCTTATGGTTCCGACCGTAGCAGGTCATCTGCCGCGAGAAAACTTGCCAGACCGTAGTGATCGAACGCTGTGCTCTCGCGCCTTGGCAGGGTGACCGCAACGGCCGCATGTTTAGTGGCCGATCGCTGCGCCGTGCGCTACAGGTGAAACACGTGACTGGCATTCCTTGAGCGATCTCGTCTTGGTCTGACGGTCGATTCCGGCCAACGACATCACGCCGCTGCGAGGCTGGCGCACATGCACCTCAAGACAGCAAGTTCTTCCGCTCGGTCGGTCTTGGCGCGGGTTGGGCCCGAGGCGACGCTTGGTCTCCCCATAGCTGCATGAGGTACAAAATTCCGGCCTCGTCACACAGGAAGCGTTGGGAGCGGCTTTCACTTCAGACGACAAAAGAAGCACGTAACCGGGTGCGTGCTGCCAGCGAAGTAGAAAAGAGCCATCGCCCCAATGGCCTTCCCTAGAGAGAAATCATGAACAAGTACTTACGACCGATGATTGGTGGGCTGCGGTTGCCACGACGAGGATTGCCGCGCACGCGCAAGCAAACGTTCAAGACTTGCAACTGAAGTCATTGGCGCCAGTCGACGCCAAATAAGAACACTCGGGACGCCGGCTCGTACTGGCTTCTGAATCAGCGACGTTTTCATCGGCGGTGCATATGGCCGCCTAGGAGAGTTTGTGGGTCAATATCGAATGAAGATCGCCACCGCACTGCTGGCAGTGTGCGTCACTGGCACCGGGATGGCGTGGACAGAGCTGGCACGGGCCGAGCCGGCCGCGCCGACGCAGAGCTTGTTCCAGATCGAACTGGATGGCGCCTCCCAGCAACCGGCCAGCGGTCGCCTGCTGCTATTCGCCAGCGACGCCAAGGCGGCGCAGGCGGCGGCCAAGGACGGCAAGGTCGAGGTGGTCGATGCGAGTCCGTTTTTCCCCGATCAAACCGCGGTAGCGGCGCGCGAGGTCAACCATCTGGTGCCAGGCCAGCCGGTGACGCTTGACGCCGATCAACAGGCATTTCCGGCGGCTTTTTCCAAGCTGCCGCCGGGCGACTACCTGATGCAGGCGGTGCTCGATGTGGATCACAGCTATAACGTAGTGGACGGTCGTGGCGCCGGCGATCTGGTCAGCGAGGTAGTGTCGGTGCATCTGCCGGCCACTTCAGCGCCGGTGTTGAAGCTCACGCATGCGTTGCCGGCGAGCGATCCGTGGACGTTGTCGGCCCAGACGCCGGCTGCGGTGCGCCAACTGCTGCCGCAAGCGCGCGCGCACACGCAGGCGATCGACTTCACCAGCCCTGCACTGAGTGCTTTCTGGGGCCGCCCGATCGCCATGCGTGGCCGCGTACTGCTGCCGCCGGGCTACGACGCCCATGCCGCCACGCGCTACCCGACGGTGTATTACACGCATGGTTTCAGTGGCAATAACGACCGCATGGTTCCCGTGCTGGCCAGTGTCTATTCGGCGATGAGCAAGGGCCAGATGCCGCCGATGATCTGGGTGTTCCTGGATGAGTCTGGCTACACCGGCACCGTTGAGTTCGCGGACTCGGTCAACAACGGCCCCTGGGGGCAGGCGCTGACTGCCGAGCTGATCCCGGCGCTGGAGGCGAAGTACCACATGGACGCCACGCCGAACGGGCGCTTCCTCAACGGTCATTCGTCTGGCGGCTGGGCCACGCTATGGCTGCAGACGAACTACCCGTCCATGTTCGGTGGCACCTGGTCGACCTCGCCGGACCCAAGCGATTTCCACGATTTCGTTGGCGTGGATCTGTACGCGCCAAACGCCAACCTCTATCGCGATGCGCAGGGCAAGCCGCGGCCGTTTCTTCGTGACCAGGGCAAGGTGCTGGTCACGCTTGAAGAGTTTTCCAAGCAGGAGCGGGTCATCGGCGAGTACGGCGGCCAGATGGCCTCGTTCGAGTGGGTGTTCTCGCCGCGCGGCAAGGACGGTCGACCGATGCCGATGTTCGATCGCGACACCGGCGCGGTCGATCCGAAGGTGATGAGCTATTGGCATGAGCATTACGACATCGCCTATCGCTTGCAGCAGCAATGGCCGCAGGTCAAGGGCAATCTGGACGGCAAGATCCACCTCTATGTGGGCAGCGTCGATAGCGCCTATCTGGAAGGCCCCGCGCATAAGTTGAAAGCGTTGCTGGATGGCTTGGGCGCCAAGTCGGACTTCCGCTTCTTACCCGACAAGGGCCACTTCGATCTTTACACGCTGGGCGACGATCACTACGCGCTGTTGAAGGACATCAGCTGGCAGATGTACGCGATCGCGCGGCCCGGCAGCAAGGCACCGGCGCCGTTGGTTCTGCGCTGAGCAGGACGGCTGTCGCGTTTGCTTCAGCGACCAGCCACCGCGAGTTGGTATCAAGTGTCCCGAGGGCATCCAGGGGCATGACCCATTGAGAATGAAAAGGCCCGCCTATCGCGGGCCTTTTTTCTTCGTCGAGAAATGCCGGATGCGACCAAGCGCTTGAGCACCTCCCCCTGGGCGTTCAACCAAACGACTGTAGTGCCTATCCGCAGGACGGGTAACGCTAAAAGCGCAGGAAGGTCCGCTGCGGGTCGAAAGCTGATATTAGCGGCCCGGCTACAGGTGGCCCTTATAGCCGCCCAGTCTCGAACGATCTTTCCCAACCATCGGCATTCACCACGCGACCTGCTTCGAACGTGAACTCCACGCGGGACACGCTCTTGCCTCGGCTATCGGTGAACTCGACTTCAACTTTGCGCTTTGAGCAAGGATCCGCCGGCACGTCCATGTAGTCCCAGCCAAGGAAACGATAAGTATCCGCCCTCATCGTTTGCGCAAGCATGCGAGCGCCATTGACTCCCGTTCCCAAGGGACGGCCCACGTCGCCGCCACCAAGATTGAAACTCGCGGAGGGGGCGACCAACGCCGCGAGCCCCTCATCCGAGCTTGCTGCCAACTTGACTACTTCAACCGCACGAAGGCTCAAGACCTGCTGCAATTCACGTGAGCCTGATATTGCTGGCAGACCGAATCCGGACGGCCCAGCGAATGCGGGGCCCAAAGCCATGGCCGTCGCCAAATATACGCATGCCGCGGGAATCCATCGACTCATGGCCGTTCTCCTTGCGCGTTCATCAAGTGTCCGCTGTGGGTAAAAAAAGCAGGCGTATCGGTGCTGACCTCAAAGGCGTTAGCAATGCATCGCTTCGTCTTACGTTCCCATTGGAAAGAACGTGAAGCCTCCATTGGGAGCTCGCTCTGTGTCGTCGGCTACCTCATGGATCTGTTCAAAATACACCCGTGCCGTTGCAGACCGAACATCCAAAGGTGCGTCCAACGCTTCGTCACTCCGCAACAACTCCAATACTTTCGTCTCCGCTTCGGTCTCCGAAGGCGCCTCGACAAAGCGTGTCGCATAAAAACCTACGTTCTCCTGCAGGCCCGCCAGCACTCCCGGAAAGTTCTCTCCCACAACCAGACAGCGAAAAAGCGCCATGGCAGCGATCCTTCTTTGAGCCAGCCAACGAAAAAAATGCCTTCCTCACCTCTGCCAACTGCCCGCTTCGGATTGAAGCGGACATTGACTATTGGCTCATCTACTTCCGACTTCTGATGTGCTCAAGCAAGGTTTGCGACAATAGGTCAAAGTCGGTGAGCAGTCCTGAGAGCCGTACTTTAGCTCCGTCCTCTAAAACTAAAGTCAGTTCTGCGCCCCGGCCAGTCTGCAGCCTTGTGTCGACAACCTGTTGAAGGTCGATGTGACGGCGAGCGAACGCTCCTACTGTAATCCCGCCTTGATCGACAACGAGCCTGTACCTAAAGAAGTACAAGCCGCCAACAAGTGCTAGTGCGGGAAACAACCAGAACGCTGCCATCGTGGCCGGATCGTGGCCAGTCAGTGATGGCATGCAAGCAACGGCTGCAAACAGTGCGAATACGCCGGCGAACAGATAGGTGTAGACGGAGGGGAATTTGTAGATCTCTACGTCATCCTGCACTCGACGATGCTCCCTGGAGCCGAGAGCCGCAAGGGCAGCAATACCCAGCGAAACCACCATTGGTGTCAAAGGTGCCAGATTCATCCAAGCCTCCGGAGTTTTCGGCCTAACGACAATGTCCGCTTCACGCCCTGAGCCGTTCCGTCAACTATCCGACGAAGCTAGACCAGCAAGCAAGGGCGAGCCACGGCGCTGCAAGGCCATAAGGTAGCGCGACTCATCGTAGGGCGTGTGGGACAGCCAGCATCGATGCAGGATGCGGATCC
>NZ_JBFTSI010000016.1:0-5192 GCF_056399945.1 Dyella sp. 01L423
GATGTAAGATGAGCGGCTCACTCGGAACGAAATGTTCCAACGCCGAAACGGCAACGTTCGGTAAGTGATTGAGATCTTTGACAGTGTGCGCAGGTGACTTGTGTGGGCGTCTTGCGACGGACGATTGAATGTCCAATAAATGCAAGCGCCTAACATAAAAGTCAAAGTATAAAAGCTTGACGTTTACGGTTAGGAACAACGCTTCAGAAAGATAGATCGCCTTCCTGCTTCGGCAGGGATGAGGTCGAAAACTTAAGTGAAGAGTTTGATCCTGGCTCAGATTGAACGCTGGCGGCATGCCTAACACATGCAAGTCGAACGGCAGCACAGCAGTAGCAATACTGTGGGTGGCGAGTGGCGGACGGGTGAGTAATGCATCGGGATCTACCCAAACGTGGGGGATAACGTAGGGAAACTTACGCTAATACCGCATACGTCCTAYGGGAGAAAGCGGGGGACCGAAAGGCCTCGCGCGGTTGGACGAACCGATGTGCGATTAGCTAGTTGGTAGGGTAATGGCCTACCAAGGCGACGATCGCTAGCTGGTCTGAGAGGATGATCAGCCACACTGGAACTGAGACACGGTCCAGACTCCTACGGGAGGCAGCAGTGGGGAATATTGGACAATGGGCGCAAGCCTGATCCAGCAATGCCGCGTGTGTGAAGAAGGCCTTCGGGTTGTAAAGCACTTTTATCAGGAGCGAAATACTACTGGCTAATAACCGGTGGGGCTGACGGTACCTGAGGAATAAGCACCGGCTAACTTCGTGCCAGCAGCCGCGGTAATACGAAGGGTGCAAGCGTTAATCGGAATTACTGGGCGTAAAGCGTGCGTAGGCGGTTATTTAAGTCTGTTGTGAAATCCCCGGGCTCAACCTGGGAATGGCAATGGATACTGGATAGCTAGAGTGTGATAGAGGATGGTGGAATTCCCGGTGTAGCGGTGAAATGCGTAGAGATCGGGAGGAACATCAGTGGCGAAGGCGGCCATCTGGATCAACACTGACGCTGAGGCACGAAAGCGTGGGGAGCAAACAGGATTAGATACCCTGGTAGTCCACGCCCTAAACGATGCGAACTGGATGTTGGTCTCAACTCGGAGATCAGTGTCGAAGCTAACGCGTTAAGTTCGCCGCCTGGGGAGTACGGTCGCAAGACTGAAACTCAAAGGAATTGACGGGGGCCCGCACAAGCGGTGGAGTATGTGGTTTAATTCGATGCAACGCGAAGAACCTTACCTGGCCTTGACATGTCTGGAATCCTGCAGAGATGCGGGAGTGCCTTCGGGAATCAGAACACAGGTGCTGCATGGCTGTCGTCAGCTCGTGTCGTGAGATGTTGGGTTAAGTCCCGCAACGAGCGCAACCCTTGTCCTTAGTTGCCAGCACGTAATGGTGGGAACTCTAAGGAGACTGCCGGTGACAAACCGGAGGAAGGTGGGGATGACGTCAAGTCATCATGGCCCTTACGGCCAGGGCTACACACGTACTACAATGGTCGGTACAGAGGGTTGCAATACCGCGAGGTGGAGCCAATCCCAGAAAGCCGATCCCAGTCCGGATTGGAGTCTGCAACTCGACTCCATGAAGTCGGAATCGCTAGTAATCGCAGATCAGCTATGCTGCGGTGAATACGTTCCCGGGCCTTGTACACACCGCCCGTCACACCATGGGAGTGAGTTGCTCCAGAAGCCGTTAGTCTAACCGCAAGGGGGACGACGACCACGGAGTGGTTCATGACTGGGGTGAAGTCGTAACAAGGTAGCCGTATCGGAAGGTGCGGCTGGATCACCTCCTTTCGAGAACGACATCAGTTTTCCCCGCAAGACGTCCACACAAGACACCTGCTCAGGTGGTTAGAGCGCACCCCTGATAAGGGTGAGGCCGGTGGTTCGAGTCCTCCCAGACCCACCACCGTCATCGGGGCCATAGCTCAGCTGGGAGAGCACCTGCTTTGCAAGCAGGGGGTCGTCAGTTCGATCCTGACTGGCTCCACCATGACACGACGTGAAATAAAGGCAGCGCACACAAAAGATTTAGAAACGAGACGGCATTGTGGCCGCTCTTGTGTTCTTTGAAAATGTAAACGAGTGACAAGCGTCTTGGTTCGAAACCGAATCGAGATGTGTCGTTGAGGCAATTAAGCGAACGCGTTGTTTGGACAGACGATGATTATCACCTCGTAAGTGATGGTTATCGGCCCTGAGGCGACTTGGGGTTATATGGTCAAGCGACTAAGCGTATACGGTGGATGCCTTGGCAGTCAGAGGCGATGAAGGACGTGGCAGCCTGCGAAAAGTGTCGGGGAGCTGGCTGGAAAGGCCGGCCATAGCGGGTGATAGCCCCGTAGGCGAAAGGGCATTAGAGATGAAATTGAGTAAGGCGGGGCACGAGAAACCCTGTCTGAATATGGGGGGACCATCCTCCAAGGCTAAATACTCCTGACTGACCGATAGCGAACTAGTACCGTGAGGGAAAGGCGAAAAGAACCCCGGAGAGGGGAGTGAAATAGACCCTGAAACCGTATACGTACAAGCAGTGGAAGCCCGCAAGGGTGACTGCGTACCTTTTGTATAATGGGTCAGCGACTTACTGTCAGTGGCAAGCTTAACCGTATAGGGGAGGCGAAGGGAAACCGAGTCTGAATAGGGCGCATAGTCTCTGGCAGTAGACCCGAAACCGAGTGATCTATCCTTGGCCAGGTTGAAGGTGCGGTAACACGCACTGGAGGACCGAACCCACATCTGTTGCAATAGATGGGGATGAGCTGAGGATAGGAGTGAAAGGCTAAACAAACTCGGAGATAGCTGGTTCTCCTCGAAAGCTATTTAGGTAGCGCCTCGTATGAATCTTCCTGGGGGTAGAGCACTGTTATGGCTAGCGGGCCATCGCGGCTTAGTAAACCATGGCAAACTCCGAATACCAGGACAGAATGTACGGGAGACACACGGCGGGTGCTAACGTCCGTCGTGAAAAGGGAAACAACCCAGACCCGCAGCTAAGGTCCCCAAGTTATCGCTAAGTGGAAAACGATGTGGAAAGGCATAGACAGCCAGGAGGTTGGCTTAGAAGCAGCCACCCTTTAAAGAAAGCGTAATAGCTCACTGGTCGAGTCGGTCTGCGCGGAAGATTTAACGGGGCTAAGCGATACACCGAAGCTCGGGGTGCATTACTTTGTAATGCGCGGTAGAGGAGCGTTCCGTAAGCCTGTGAAGGTGGATTGAGAAGTCTGCTGGAGGTATCGGAAGTGCGAATGCTGACATGAGTAACGATAATGGGGGTGAAAAGCCCCCACGCCGAAAGCCCAAGGTTTCCTCGCGCAACGTTCATCGGCGCAGGGTGAGTCGGCCCCTAAGGCGAGGCAGAAATGCGTAGTCGATGGGAAGCAGGTTAATATTCCTGCACTTGTCTGTAGTGCGATGTGGGGACGGAGAAAGTTAGGTCTACCGGGCGTTGGTTGTCCCGGGGAAAGGCGGTAGGCATGAAGCGTAGGCAAATCCGCGCTTCTTTATGCCGAGCACCGAGACGAGTCCTATTGGACGAAGTGACTGATACTACGCTTCCAGGAAAAGCCACTAAGCTTCAGCTACAGAGAAACCGTACCGTAAACCGACACTGGTAGGCAGGGTGAGAATCCCAAGGCGCTTGAGAGAACTCGGGTGAAGGAACTAGGCAAAATGGCACCGTAACTTCGGGAGAAGGTGCGCCCTCCGACGTGGTCACATGCGTGACTGAGCGTTAGAGGGTCGCAGTAACCTGGCCGCTGCGACTGTTTATCAAAAACACAGCACTCTGCAAACACGAAAGTGGACGTATAGGGTGTGACGCCTGCCCGGTGCTGGAAGGTTAATTGATGGGGTCAGCCGCAAGGCGAAGCTCTTGATCGAAGCCCCAGTAAACGGCGGCCGTAACTATAACGGTCCTAAGGTAGCGAAATTCCTTGTCGGGTAAGTTCCGACCTGCACGAATGGCGTAACGACAGCGGCGCTGTCTCCACCCGAGACTCAGTGAAATTGAAATCGCTGTGAAGATGCAGCGTTCCCGCGGCAAGACGGAAAGACCCCGTGAACCTTTACTATAGCTTTACACTGAACGTTGAGTTCTTCTGTGTAGGATAGGTGGGAGGCTATGAAACCGAGACGCTAGTTTCGGCGGAGCCATCCTTGAAATACCACCCTGAAGTGCTTGACGTTCTAACCTAGGTCCGTAATCCGGATCAGGGACCGTGTATGGTGGGTAGTTTGACTGGGGCGGTCTCCTCCCAAAGAGTAACGGAGGAGCACGAAGGTACGCTCAGCGCGGTCGGACATCGCGCACTGTGTGCAAAGGCATAAGCGTGCTTGACTGCGAGATCGACGGATCAAGCAGGTACGAAAGTAGGTCTTAGTGATCCGGTGGTTCTGTATGGAAGGGCCATCGCTCAACGGATAAAAGGTACTCCGGGGATAACAGGCTGATACCGCCCAAGAGTTCATATCGACGGCGGTGTTTGGCACCTCGATGTCGGCTCATCACATCCTGGGGCTGTAGCCGGTCCCAAGGGTATGGCTGTTCGCCATTTAAAGTGGTACGCGAGCTGGGTTCAGAACGTCGTGAGACAGTTCGGTCCCTATCTGTCGTGGGCGTTGGAGATTTGAGAGGGGCTGCTCCTAGTACGAGAGGACCGGAGTGGACGTTCCGCTGGTGTTCGGGTTGTCATGCCCATGGCATTGCCCGGTAGCTACGAACGGAAGCGATAACCGCTGAAAGCATCTAAGCGGGAAGCGCGCCTCAAGATGAGATCTCCCGAGACTTCGAGTCTCCTTAAGGCACCATCAAGACTAGGTGGTTGATAGGCGCGGTGTGGAAGTGCAGCAATGCATTGAGCTTACGCGTACTAATGAGCCGTGAGGCTTGACCATATAACCCCAAGACGCTTCGCAAGAGACGTTAGTCTCAACGAAACATCTCAAAACAATTTCACCTCGACGCTTGTCACTCGTTTACCCCTTTGCGGAACTGGCGCATACCCTGCGCTGTTCCCACCCCTTCCCTGGCGGCTATAGCGCTGTGGCCCCACCCGATCCCATCCCGAACTCGGAAGTGAAACGCAGCTGCGCCGATGGTAGTGTGAATTCTCATGCAAGAGTAGGTCACCGCCAGGGGCTTTATCCCTCAAACGCCTTCCCATCCGGGAAGGCGTTTGTCTTTGTG
>NZ_JBFTSI010000017.1:0-2800 GCF_056399945.1 Dyella sp. 01L423
TGCGCACCTTTCTGTTCTCGCCTGGACAGGAACGAGACAACACCCAGAAGGACGGCCACTACAACAGGCGTCAACCAGAGAAACATGAGCCCTCCCCTTGGGCTTGCTTCAAGACAAGACTCGGCACGATGAGCGTCCGCTTTGGGTCGGAAGCGGACCTTACCCAGACCTATTCTTCTTTGGTCAAACTAACAGCCACAAGCGCTTCTTCGCCTGACATGGTCCGCACTTCACACTCGACTGTCTGGCCAGGCAAAAACTGCCATTCCTCTTGGCTTGGAACTATCCCAAGCAGCACGAACCTCGAGTCGGCTAAACAACGTGCTTGAACGGGGCGCCATACGGTGGTCCCCTCGTTCAAAAGAGCAACGTAAACGGTCGACACACTGCAGGAGATCCTTTTCGTAGATGTCTGCTTTGGGTCGATAGCGGACCCTTCAGGTGTCAATTCGCTATGTCTTTGCGAAATGCGTTGCGAGCCAGCAACTCACCCATGACTAAGCCGAGTGCCATAGCCCCCTTCCAATAGATAGCCATCTCGCTCTGGCCAGTGGCACCCCTCGCGTTAACCAGGGCACCCAAAAATGCCGCACCCAGTGACAGACCGGAGATTCGCAGCCACTGGAGAGGATCACTCCACCATCCACCCCGAATACCGCGAAGTAAGGACGGGCGTGGAACAGGCGTCAACCTCTTTGAGCGCGCCTGCCACATAGCTAGGGAGGGAAATACAAAGAAGCCAAGCAAAGAGAAGGCCACAAAGTACCAGTCGATGTTGGCGCGCGAGAGGTCTTCCTCACCAAATGCGCCTGCGCTAGCTAACAGACTTATAGCGAACAGCGCCGCGTAGAGCAGCAACCATAAACCTCTCATTTGCTTCCCCTTTTGCATCCCTGTCGTTCGATCTCAGATCGCAGCTAAGTTGAAATACCCGCAATCAGTAGGGTCCGCTATGGGTTGCGACTTCAGCCGGTCGTTGCAACACATTGCTGGAATCGTTCGGCCGGTGTATCGAAATCCAACGTTTGCCGCGGCCGTTCATTGAGCCGCCGCGCAACCGCATCAAGCTTAGCCTGCGAGTAGCCCGACAGGTCAGTGCCCTTCGGGAAGTACTGACGGAGCAGGCCGTTGGTATTCTCGTTCGAGCCACGCTGCCACGGATGCTGCGGATCACAAAAGTACACCTGGATATCCGTGGCCAGCGTGAAGCGTCGATGCTCGCCCATCTCTTTGCCGCGATCCCAGGTCAACGACCGGTAGAGCTCGCGAGGTAACTTGTGCGCGTGTTTGATCAGTGCATCGATCACGGTCTTGGTGTCTTTGCTCGGCACCTTTACCAGCATGACGTAGCGCGTGCGCCGTTCCACCAGCGTGGCGATCTGGCTGTGGTAGCTACCCATCAGCAGATCGCCTTCCCAATGGCCGGGCACGGCCCGGTCCTCGACCTCGGCCGGTCGCTCACGGATGGAAACCATGTCCGTGAGTTGGCCGTGATTGGCCGTCTTTTGCGTGTGGTGGCGCGACCGCCGCATGGCGCGAGAGCGCCGAAGATGCACCAATAGATCCTTTTTTAAGGCACCGCGGGCCTGGATGAAGAGACTGCGGTAGATGGTCTCGTGCGACACCTGACGCTCCTCATGGCCCTTGGATCGCTTCTTTAGCCAACTGGCAATTTGCACCGGCGACCATTGTTGTTGCAACTTGGCAGCCACGCGCTTGGCCAGCATAGGATGAATGCGCAACTTGCAGCGCTTAGGGCGGCAGGCACAATCCCAGGCACGCTCGTCGGCTCGGTTGGCTCGATATCGTTCGCGCCCGCCGTTACGCTGGATCTCGCGACTAACCGTGGAAGGCGCTCGGTGAAGCTGCTCGGCGACGGATCGCAGCGAACGTCCCAGTGCCACCGAGCGGGATATCTCTTCCCGCTCGGCCAAGGTCAGGGCGCGTGCAGGACGATGGCGTGATGGCGGCCTGATTCCGCCGGTTCGCACCAAAACCTGACGTATCGAGGAATGGCGGGTGGCCAACCGCTGGGCGATCTGATGCAGCGACTCACCGCGCTGCCATCGGTCCCAAATCAGCGTCCGATCTGCTTCCGTGAAATGCTTCCGGGGCATAGCCATGGGCAACACTCCTTACGCTTGCGCGTCTATAGTGTGTTGCGTCGACCGCCTGAAGTCGCAGTCGAAAGCGGACATGCGTCGTCATCATCAAACAAATCGGATTTCAGTCCTTTTTTACTGCCTTCCATAGACAAACGATTGAAAGGAAGGCAATGACTCCCGTTGCGCAGGTGAGCCCGAGAAACGTGATTCCGAAGAGCAACGGATGCTCGTCACGATGGAAGGTAGCCCTCCCTCCACCACGACTTCCGGCGACCACGACACCGGCATCAAGCGAATACAGCATCCCGCGGATACAGCCGAAGACATAGATGCCGAAGGCCGTGCCGATGAGCGCCCAGGCTAGCCTTGCCGCCCAATTGCGAGCGCCGTCGGAAATGGCCTTGTTGAAGATCGTGATGATAAGGCCGGCGCTGAACGTGCCGGCACACGCAAAATCCAAAATCGTTGCCATGCTCTGACCGCCTCCCTGCATGAACTCATCGCGAAAGTCTGCCACAGCCCATCGCTTACCCCAAGGTCCGCTATGGGTCGGAAGCGGACATTCATTTCGTCGCCATCCTAGCCATCTCGCAGATGTCAGAGTGCGAGTACTTGGACGGATTTTCCGACAACTCGACCAAAACTTCGGGGAGCCAACCTGCACCGGCCCGGTCCATTTGCTTCACCAGCTCGCC
>NZ_JBFTSI010000018.1:0-1987 GCF_056399945.1 Dyella sp. 01L423
TGGCTGTGGCGTTGATTTGTCTTTGTATGGCCGGCGGCCTGTATTTCTATGGTGGTTCACGCCCGAAGAGCGACGCGTTAGTACCTCTAGTCATAGCCGCTGCGTCGGTATTGTGCTCTCTTGTTTGGAGCATCTACGTTGTACGCCTGGAAACCGGGGTCAGAGTGCACTTTTTTTATGCGCCGGCGTCGTCACCAGAGGAAAGTCCACTCTGACCTCTGTTTTTGACCCCTGTTTTGGTATCGGCGCCAGCGCCACCTAACTGCGGGAATGCTCTTCGAAGACTCCAGTGTCGGCGGGCTCGATGCAGGCGCGGCCACGCACCAGTTGTACGTCGTCATTTACCGCGATCCAGCCCGGATCGATCACGAAACAGTTGAGTGCCAACTTGCCCTCGAAGCGGCGATAGATATCACGGGTGATCTCTTTGTCTTGCATCAGCGTGTCCGGATCGTACGAGGTCATGATGCAGCGGAGGCGCAGATCTTGGACACCAATGAGCACCTTGCCTATCCGCAGGCAGCAGCCGGGCCAGATACGTTCGGTCAACCCTTCAACGCCCGCAATTACGATGTTAGGCCGCAAGCGTCGACGGTCATGACCGAAGGCAGCGATCGACCCATCGGTGGCCACCAATAGCGGCAAGACGTCGAAGCGTTCTACACCCAGGTAGCGGACCAACCTCGCGCTAGGTCCAGCGATGTCCGCAACATCGGCAGCGACCTCCGGAGAGTCCCATCGCCTGCCATCGACCAGAGGCTCCCCATCCGGACCGAGCACACCCTTATGGCCAAGAAAACGCGAATGAGTCCGCGAGGTGATTACACGTCCAGCCGCGTTTTCAACGTGCACGATTCGGTCGCCCACGATCCCCAGCTGTCCCATGCGGACACGCTGCAATCGCTCTCCGGCCATCGTCTTGACAGGATATCGCCAGATCTCGTCAACCCGCATGGTAATCACCGTCGCCCTTAGCCACCTTAAGGCGCTTACCTACTGAAGATACGGACCCTGTAGTCCGGTTATACACCCATGATCGCCTCCAGCAATAACGGGGTCAGGTTCATTTATGGCGAGATGGGCGGTGGGCAGGTTGGATGCCGGCGAAGCGTTGGGTCTTGGCCTCGACCTTGGCTCTGAAAGTGTCATGCCCGAGTGCGCGCTGTTGTTGAAGGTGGGCGCGAATGTCTAGCAATTCGCCATCCGAGCCGGCTTCCCGGAAGAGCGCTTGGTAGGCGAGGCTGGCGTATAGAAAGGTCCGGTCACACTGGATTGTGTCGATGGACAAAAAGACCGAAAAGATCGACATTCAGGACGGAATCTAAAGGCGTGTCTTAGGTCCGCTTCCGACCCATAGTGGACCTAACCAAGATGGCAACTAGGTGATGGATTCGGAATGGTCCTGAAATGCGTGAAAATGCCTCGAAATGGCAAGTCAATTTCCGTAGGCATGGGAGATTTTGAGCTCCTGACCCCTGATAGCGAGCACCGTGTCCAGATTTGGTATCGCGGCGAGCCGCCCCACGGCGATTCGTTTCATGAGATCGCCGTTGATGATGGCCCGAGCCTTCCTGGCTACGCTTGGGGCTGCAACTTCGCTTGCACCGACGACGGGCGGTATCTATCGCTCAGTTGGATGGCGCAGCGCATCGAACGCAAGACAGCCGTAATCGACATGGCCAAGAGGAAGTACCTCGTTCTGCCAACTTACATTTACGACTTCACCTTCTGTTGGCCTCGACTGGAAGGCATTGGTGGGCAGTCGGCCGGTCTATCGTTCGAATTCGTTGGCCGCGAGCACTGGATACCCTACTGATCAATGGTCCGCTTACGACCCAATATAGGTATTCCGTTCCGCCTTCCATGACACTGGGCGTAGCTGGCAGATCACCGCCAGTGAGGGCGGGACTTGCACCTGCGGGTTACGAATATTTCGACCCAAACATTCGATGTTCGCCGCTTTGGCTTCGATCTCGCCGGTGCGCTT
>NZ_JBFTSI010000019.1:0-1552 GCF_056399945.1 Dyella sp. 01L423
GTCCGCTTCACGCCCTGAGCCGTTCCGTCAACTATCCGACGAAGCTAGACCAGCAAGCAAGGGCGAGCCACGGCGCTGCAAGGCCATAAGGTAGCGCGACTCATCGTAGGGCGTGTGGGACAGCCAGCATCGATGCAGGATGCGGATCCATTTGAAGGCCAACGCACGTACCGCGACCTGATGCGGACTGCCCTTGGCGCGCTGCTGGCGATAGAAGGCGCCGGCCCAAAAGGACTTGTTGATGGTCTGCGCGGCCCACTCCACGAAGGTCTGACGCACGAAGGTCGGGCACTGCCAACGCCAGTGGACCCAACTCTTCTTTCCGCTGCGCTGTGTCACCGGCGCGACGCCCGAGTAGCGTTGCAACTGCTCGGCGCGGGCGAAGCGTTCGCGTTGTTCGCCGAAGGCGGCCAGCAAGCGCGGCGTGAGGATCGGGCCACTACCCGGCAACGCATGGAACAGTGCGTAATCGGGAAGCGTGGGCGCCAAGGCCGCGATCTCCTGATCGAAGCGATCAATGGCGCGCAGCGCTACTTGCAGTTGCTCGACCAAGGCGATGGCCAGTAGCCGGTGAGTGGTGATGACGGCTGGATCGTCCGTCAGTAGTAGCGCCGCTCGGATCGCTTGCACGCGCTCGGCAATGAGCCTGGATGAGCGCACGTTGTGGTCTCGGAAGAAMGCTTCAAGCGTGGCCTGGCGTGCATGCTTGGCCTGCTTGAGCGTGGGCCAGCGCTGCAGGAAGTCACTGAAGACCACCGTGTCATGCTGTTCAAACCAGCCTAAAACCTGCGGGTAATACTGTTTGAGCGTGTTGCCCAGGCGATTGACTAAGCGCTTCTTGTCATCAACTAACAACCGCCGCTGCTCGACCAGGAAACCCAAGGTGCGCATCGCCACGCTTTGGGGYTTGAGTGGCGTGAAGCGATGCGGATAACGCTGCATCAAATCCAGAGCGAGTTGCGCATCGGTCGGATCGTCCTTGGCCCGACTCGGCTTGAACGCTTCGCGATACTTCGCCAACAAGGTCGGGTTGATCGGGAACAGCACGAAGAAATCGTACTTCTGCAGCGCATAGACCACCGGTCCCTTTGCGAGCTCCAAGGCGATGGCGATGCGCCCGCCAAAGCGCTGGTGCAATCCTCGCGCCCACGCCTCGATGGCCTCAGGCTGATGGGCAAACGTGCCGAACTCGCGGGCCTCGCTACCGTACGGCTGTAAACAGAAATCGTGTTTTGCGTCGGCCCAGTCCAGACCAACGAAGGCTGTGAAATCGTCATCCCGATGCGTGCTCATGCGTCACCTCGCGGCGTGTCTCGCTCTACGAGACCTGCGTGCCCGAGCTCGGCGAAGGCAATATAGAGAGCCGATGGCTCGGCGTACCCTGAGTATTCGTTGAGGAGCTCAAGCGCACCGGCGAGATCGAAGCCAAAGCGGCGAACATCGAATGTTTGGGTCGAAATATTCGTAACCCGCAGGTGCAAGTCCCGCCCTCACTGGCGGTGATCTGCCAGCTACGCCCAGTGTCATGGAAGGCGGAACGGAATACCTATAT
>NZ_JBFTSI010000020.1:0-1285 GCF_056399945.1 Dyella sp. 01L423
GCACCTTCGTGCCCCTGGTGTTCGCCCCGGGCGAGGCATTTCAGTTCGACTGGAGCGAGGATATCGCCCGTATCGGTGGGGAGCGCGTAAAGCTGCAGATCGCGCAGTTCAAGCTTTGCCATAGCCGCGCCTTCCTGCTGCGCGCCTATCCGCTGCAGACCCACGAGATGCTCTTCGACGCGCACCAACACGCCTTTGCGGTGTTTGGTGGCGTGCCCCACCGCGGCATCTACGACAACATGAAGACGGCCGTGGACAAGGTGCGCCGAGGCAAGGCACGCGACGTCAACGCCCGGTTTGCCGCGATGGTCGGTCATTACCTGTTCGAGGCGGAGTTCTGTAATCCGGCCTCCGGCTGGGAGAAGGGCCAGATCGAGAAGAACGTGCAGGATGCCCGTCATCGGCTCTGGCCCACGGTGCCGGCGATGCCCACCCTGGAGGCGCTCAACGCCTGGCTGCAGGCACGTTGCGTGGCGCTCTGGCAGGAGTTCACCCATCCCGCATGGCGCGATCGCACGATCGCGTCCGTCTGGCAGGACGAGCAGCCCCTCCTCATGCCCATGCCTACGCCCTTCGATGGCTTCGTCGAGCAGACCAAGCGGGTGACGCCGACATGCCTGGTGCACGTTGAGCGCAACCGCTACAGCGTGCCGGCCAGCTATGCGAACCGGCCCATCAGCGTGCGCCTGTACGCCGACCGCGTGGTGATGGCGGCCGAGGGTCAGGTCATTGCCGAGCACCCTCGTCGGATCAACCGCAGCCACGATGGTGGCCAGACAATTTATGACTGGCGCCATTACCTCAGCGTGCTCCAGCGCAAGCCGGGCGCCCTGCGCAACGGCGCGCCGTTTGCCGATCTGCCCGAGGGTTTTCGGCGCTTGCAGGCGTTGCTGCTCCCGCGCCCCGGCGGCGACCGGGAGATGGTCGAGATCCTCGCGCTGGTGTTGCAGTACGACGAGCAGGCGGTGCTGACCGCAGTGGAGTTGGCGTTGGAGGCCAACGCACCGTCCAAGCCCCATGTGCTCAATCTATTGGCGCGGCTGGTGAGCGAGATCCCACCGGCGCCGGTGGATGCACCGCCGTCTTTGACGTTGCAGATCGAACCGGAGGCCAACGTCGCGCGCTATGACGGTCTGCGGAGGACACGCCATGTCGCATGACGCCGTGATCACCACACTCAAATCGCTGCGGCTGCATGGCATGGCGCAGGCCCTTGATGAGTTGGCCCAACAGGGCGCGCCGCTGTATCGCGAGGCCATGCCGCTGATGACCACGCTGCTCAAGG
>NZ_JBFTSI010000021.1:0-1175 GCF_056399945.1 Dyella sp. 01L423
GCCACCACGCCGGCGCCGACGGTGCGGCCGCCTTCGCGGATGGCGAAACGCAGGCCTTCGTCCATCGCGATCGGGTGGATCAGGCTGACCACCATCTTCACGTTGTCACCCGGCATCACCATTTCCACGCCTTCCGGCAGCTGGCAGGCGCCAGTCACGTCGGTCGTGCGGAAGTAGAACTGCGGACGGTAGCCCTTGAAGAACGGGGTATGACGGCCACCTTCGTCCTTCGACAGCACGTACACCTCAGCCTCGAAGTCCGTGTGCGGGGTAATCGTGCCCGGCTTGGCCAGCACCTGACCACGCTCCACGTCATCGCGCTTGAGACCACGCAGCAGCAGACCGGCGTTGTCGCCTGCCTGGCCCTGGTCCAGCAGCTTGCGGAACATTTCCACGCCCGTGACGGTGGTCTTCTGGGTCGGACGGATGCCCACCACTTCGACTTCGTCACCGACCTTGATGATGCCGCGCTCGATACGACCGGTCACCACGGTGCCGCGGCCGGAGATCGAGAACACGTCTTCCACCGGCATCAGGAACGGCTTGTCGATCGCACGCACCGGCTCCGGGATGTAGGAGTCCAGCGCGTCGACGAGGGCGATGATCGCCGGCACGCCGATTTCSSWCTGGTCGCCTTCCAGCGCCTTCAGSGCCGAACCCTTGATGATCGGGGTGTCGTCGCCCGGGAAGTCGTACTTGGAGAGCAGTTCACGCACTTCCATTTCGACCAGCTCGAGCAGCTCGGCGTCGTCCACCATGTCGGCCTTGTTCAGGAACACGACGATGTACGGCACGCCCACCTGGCGCGACAGCAGGATGTGTTCGCGGGTCTGCGGCATCGGGCCGTCAGCGGCCGAGCACACCAGGATCGCGCCGTCCATCTGCGCGGCACCCGTGATCATGTTCTTCACGTAGTCGGCATGGCCCGGGCAATCCACGTGCGCATAGTGGCGGTTCGGCGATTCGTATTCGACGTGGGCCGTCGAAATCGTGATGCCGCGTGCCTTCTCTTCCGGCGCCGCGTCGATCGCGTCATACGCCTTGAATTCGCCACCGAAGCGCTCTGCGCCGACCTTGGTCAGTGCAGCCGTCAGCGTCGTCTTGCCGTGGTCCACGTGACCAATCGTGCCGACGTTGACGTGCGGCTTGGTGCGTTCGAATTTACCCTTTGCCAT
>NZ_JBFTSI010000022.1:0-1006 GCF_056399945.1 Dyella sp. 01L423
GATGGCCGTCCGATTCAACGCGATGGGCGAGCTCGAAGCTGGGGAAGCTCCTAGGGTTGCAGAAGATGGTCACTCCCTTCACGGCCAGTTCTCCTAAGGCTACGTCGCCCAATCGCTTAGGTCCGCTTCGAGTCGAAAGCGGACCTTACCCGTAGTCTAGAGATCACGGGCCTTGGTTACGTGCCAAGCGAAGCATGCCGCGAGGTCGGCTGGTATTCCAGGGGCACTTTTGATCGCCCAAGCACGAATACTGGACTCCTCATCGGCCCGAGCTCCGCCGCTCCACAGAGTGATGTAATGCACCTTTCCTGGCTCGCCATTGAAGAAGACGAAGGGCGGATCAAAGCTCGGGGCATCGACGTAAACGATCCTCCAATTGCCCAGCTCGAAGGTTTGGAGAACCGTCACACTGGCTACGTTGAGCTGCTTTGCGATTGCACCAGCCCACTTTGCCCTCTGCGATTCCGGGGAGTCACGCCTAACCGAGTCGCACGGTGAGGCCACGGCAACACCGCTAACCAATAGCATCCCCAACAATAGCAATGAACGCATACGCCTCCTGGCTTGGTATCCCCGCAATGACCGCTATGGGTCGTAAGCGGACCTTTGGCCCGCCACTAAATCTTTTGACCAGGCCGGTCGAGGCGGTCGTGAGTCGCGCTCGGACAAGCGGCCGACAGTTTCCGTACAAGCGCGTCGAAACCCACCAGGTTGCTCCAAATGCCAACCATCCTACCCTCATGAGTCACCAGAAGGACGCGCGGGCTGCCCTGATTTCGGATCTCGACAATCCGTGCGATGGAGTTATACGAGACCGATCTCATGCCAAAGAGGCCGACCCTTAGCCCAGAATCGCTCAGGCGTACAACGTAGATGCTCCAAACAAGAGAGCACAATACCGACGCAGCGGCTATGACTAGAGGTACTAACGCGTCGCTCTTCGGGCGTGAACCACCATAGAAATACAGGCCGCCGGCCATACAAAGACAAATCAACGCCACAGCCA
>NZ_JBFTSI010000023.1:0-863 GCF_056399945.1 Dyella sp. 01L423
TGTTGATTTCCGCCGAAAACTGAGCCGGGCTTTTCATCGAAAAGTGAGCCACCCGTTTGTGCGTCAGGTTAGCTCAGGTGATAGATGAAGGTGAGGTTTAGCGCTCCTTTCCGGTGTCCGTAACGTGGTTCCTGAAGCGGTAACTGTCGTTGCCGGTTTCCAGGATGTGGCAGCGATGCGTAAGGCGGTCGAGCAACGCGGTGGTCATCTTGGCATCGCCAAAGACGCTGGCCCACTCGGCGAAGCTGAGGTTGGTGGTGATGGCCAGGCTGGTGTGCTCGTAGAGCTTGCCGATGAGATGGAACAGCAAGGCGCCACCGGCTTGTGAGAACGGCAAGTAGCCCAGCTCATCGAGGATCACCAGGTCGGCGTCCATGAGTCGCGAGGCCAGCTGTCCCTGCTTGCCGGCCGCCTTCTCCTGCTCCAGCGTATTGACCAGTTCGATGGTCGAGAAGAAGCGCACGCGTCGGCGTCCATGCGTGATCGCTTGCACACCGATGGCCGTGGCCAGATGAGTCTTGCCGGTGCCGGGCCCGCCGACGAAGACGAGGTTCTGCATAGGGTCCATGAAATCGCCGCGGTGCAATTGCCGYACGAGCGCTTCATCGRCGGCRCTCTGGGTAAAGTCAAAGTTGCTCAGGTCTCGGTAGATTGGGAACCGGGCTGCCTTCAGTTGATAGTTCACGGAGCGCACTTCGCGCTCGGCCACCTCGGCCTTGAGCAGCGTGGTCATCAGCGGCATGGCCTCGCGATACAGCGGCGCGCCCTGTTGGGCCAACTCATCAAGGGCCTGCGCCATGCCATGCAGCCGCAGCGATTTGAGTGTGGTGATCACGGCGTCATGCGACATGGCGTGTCCTCCG
>NZ_JBFTSI010000024.1:0-830 GCF_056399945.1 Dyella sp. 01L423
GCCAGCTCCCCGACACTTTTCGCAGGCTGCCACGTCCTTCATCGCCTCTGACTGCCAAGGCATCCACCGTATACGCTTAGTCGCTTGACCATATAACCCCAAGTCGCCTCAGGGCCGATAACCATCACTTACGAGGTGATAATCATCGTACTGTCCAAACAACGCGTTCGCTTAATTGCCTCAACGACACATCTCGATTCGGTTTCGAACCAAGACGCTTGTCACTCGTTTACGTTTTCAATGAACACAAGAGCGGCCTCAATGCCGCCTCGTTTTCTAAAATCTTATGTGTGCGCTGCTTTCATTTCACGACGTATCACCAAAATGGTGGAGCCAGTCAGGATCGAACTGACGACCCCCTGCTTGCAAAGCAGGTGCTCTCCCAGCTGAGCTATGGCCCCAAGTGATTTAGTGGTGGGTCTGGGAGGACTCGAACCACCGGCCTCACCCTTATCAGGGGTGCGCTCTAACCACCTGAGCTACAGACCCGGGAGCATATTTCCGTGCCGCCATCCTTGGCGGCCTGCTTTGATGAGTGTTGACTCAAGGGCAGGGCCAAAGCGGCGTTTCGTGAGGAGTGCGGCCAGGGATGGCCGCTTCTGACGTTAAACAAAGCCGCTAAAAAGCAGCTTGCTTAGAAAGTCAGATCCCTCGCGACACGGATGTCGCGTGAAATTAAAGGCAGGTGTCTTGTGTGGACGTCTTGCGGGGAAAACTGATGTCGTTCTCGAAAGGAGGTGATCCAGCCGCACCTTCCGATACGGCTACCTTGTTACGACTTCACCCCAGTCATGAACCACTCCGTGGTCGTCGTCCCCCTTGCGGTTAGA
>NZ_JBFTSI010000025.1:0-806 GCF_056399945.1 Dyella sp. 01L423
AGCCGCTGGCGCAGGCGGGGGGCAGTCAAGCCAGCGCGCCATCCGTGTAGACGTCGAACTGGCGTGACGGCTCGGCGGACACCCCACGCCGGTCCATGCCCGACAGGAAACGCGAGCTGTCCTGGTCGCGCGAGGGCGGTGTCACGTCGCGGGCGCCGTCGGTGTAGACGTCGAAGCGGCCACGGGCGCCGTCGCTGTAGACATCGCGCGAATCGACGCGGAAGTTGTAGCCGTATTTGTCGCCGGCGAACAGGCTGTCACGCGGGCTGGCGGCCTGGGCAAGCTGGGCGGCAAGGGCGGTGGCGATGGCGACGCCGATGAGGAAGGGAAGAAAGCGGTAGTACATGGGTCGAACTCCGATTGGGACAGGGTAGGAAGGGCAAGGAACGCAATCGCGCGTTCCTCCCTTCCTACGCAGGGGCCGTGCCAATCGAAAATCTCGCCCGAATGTGCCGTGGCTGGCGCAAAACCGCGCTATCGGGCGCCTGGCTGGCGGGTGCCAGCCAACAGGTGCGGCGCGTGCCGATGGCCGTGCGCCAACACCCGTTGGGGGTAGGTTCAGCGCGAGTGCGTCCGGAAGCCTTCGCCCTGCATGCCGGCCCGATCCACGGCGGCGATGCGGTTCCGGCCATTGTCCTTCGCGTGATACAACTGCGCGTCCACGAGGTTGATGAAGGCAGTGGGCTCCGCGCCCGGCACCGGCAGCGTGGTGCCCACGCCGAAGCTGGCCGTTACGCGCTGTTCGTAGGGGGAGCGCAGGTGGGGGATGGCCGCGTCGGCGATCATCGTGCGGCAGCGCTCGGCAA
>NZ_JBFTSI010000026.1:0-771 GCF_056399945.1 Dyella sp. 01L423
CCCTTGAAGCTGAACGGCTGGGTGTCCTTGAGGCCGAGCTTGCCCTCGGCGGTCAGCGTGCCGGCGCCCAGCCCGGCGCGCAGCGCGGACAGCGTCACGGCGTCTTCGTCCACGCGCGCATCGGCGAACAGCTTCAGTTCGCCGCCGGCCAGGTCCAGCGCCACGCTCTGGCGGCCCGGCTCCAGCCGCAGGATCACCGGCCCGGAGAGATTGGTCGGCACCAGCGTTGTATACAGATCGGCCGCGTTGAGCCGGTGCACGTCGAGGTCGAAGCCGCCGCGTCCGTCGTGCAGCGCACCCTGCCCGACGATCTCGGCCTTGCCCGGCAGCGCGATGCGCAGGTCGCGCAGCGTCTGGGCCATCTCGCTGAYCTCCACGCGCGCCCGCACGCTGTGCACCGGCAGCCGTTCCTTGTCGAGGGGGCCGGGCTCGAGGTTGCGCACGGTGACCTCGCCAGCCACGGCCAGCGGGTTGCGCGTGCGCGGCGCCGGCTGTGGCACCGGCGCGGAGGCCGATGCCGCCGAAGCCGCCGCCACCGCACTCGCCGTGGACTGCCCCGGCGCCGGCTGGGCGATCTGCGGCGGCGGTGCCACCGCTTCCACGGGGCGCAGCTCGGCATGCACGGTCAGGTTGGCCTGCGGCGCCGTGGGGCTGAACAGGCGCGGGTTGATCCGGTCCCCATCGATCAGCAGGTGGGTGAACGGCACCTTGCCGAACGGCGTCACGTCGATGCCGGCCCGCGCGCGGATGCGGTCGCCGGTGGCTTCCGCC
>NZ_JBFTSI010000027.1:0-671 GCF_056399945.1 Dyella sp. 01L423
GAAATATACTCACTATACTTTGCGTGCCGCAAAGGTGAGCCCCTACGGGGGAAGGCGGCCCTTTGGGCCGTCAGGGGCGCGGCCCCCGAACCCCTAAGGCGCCGGCCACTGGCGGGCGGCGTGCAGCACCCGAAGAATGCGAACCTGGTCGTCGGCCGTGTCATAGACCAGGACGTAATTTCGGTGCGCCACCAGCTCGCGTGTTCCAGGGACGCGCCCTATCCGGCCAAGGCCGGGATCATCGGCAAGGCGAGCGGCTTTCTCGGAAATCAGCTCGTCCAACGCCAGGGCGGCGGTTGGATTGTCCGCCGCGATGTATTCGCGAATGTCTTTCCGGTCGATGCTCGCTGGCCGGGTCCAGACCAGCCTCACGAGTGCGACGCCAACCGTTGCCGCGTCGCCTCGCGCCACGCCGTCGCCTCGGCCTCGACCTCCTCGGCCGAGATCAGATCACCGGCGTTGGCGGCGTCGATTCCGCTCTGCACCTGGCGACGGAACCAGGCGTCATGCTCGGCGGCCTCCTGCTGCTGGCGCACGTAGTCCCGCATGAAGCCGCGCAGCACCTGGGCGGCGTTCCGATCACTGGACTTAGCCGCCGTCGTGAACTCGCTTTTCAGGCCCTCATCGACCCGGAAGGTGAAGGTGGCTTCGTTCATGTGAATGCCTCATGT
>NZ_JBFTSI010000028.1:0-627 GCF_056399945.1 Dyella sp. 01L423
GCTCCATCAGGTCCGCGATGCGGACCAGCAGGACCTCATCGCGGCCCGCCACCACCGTGCCTTCGCCGCCGTCGCCGACGGCAGGATCATTACTGCTGTAGCGATTGTCGAGCAGGCTGTCGCGGAATTCCTGGAGCGCGTCGCGCTGCTCCTCGCTCAGGTGCTCGAGCCGGCGCAATTGGATCCGGGCGTCGAGCAGACCTTCCCAGCTCGAGAAGTTCTTCTGGGTGCTGAGCAGGGCGCGTTGCCAGCGGTCCAGCTGGCGAGTGAGTGGCGCGCGCAGGTCGAGGTAGCGGTCCACCATCGCATTGAGCAGCCGCAGCATCAGGTCCTCGGGTCGCGTGGGCGGCCGCACGCCATGCACGAGCGGCGTCTGGCCATTGGCGCGCGCGGAGACGGGGCGAGGGGCGCCGCATAGTTCGAGCAGCCGCTGCCGGACCTGGTCGACGGTCCGGGAGGGCCCGGGGCGCACCGTCACCAGCACGCTGTCGAAGACGAAGAAGGTCACGGGCTGGGTGTCGATGCGGGCCAGCGCCGGCAGGAAGCCGGCCGGATACTTGCGCGCGGGCTTCTGCGGCGCGGCGGCGGGTGGCGCAGCAGGCGCCACTGGCACGGTTGCCGCAGGCG
>NZ_JBFTSI010000029.1:0-618 GCF_056399945.1 Dyella sp. 01L423
ATAGGCGCGCAGCAGGAAGGCGCGGCTATGGCAAAGCTTGAACTGCGCGATCTGCAGCTTTACGCGCTCCCCACCGATACGGGCGATATCCTCGCTCCAGTCGAACTGAAATGCCTCGCCCGGGGCGAACACCAGGGGCACGAAGGTGCCCCGACCGGCCGTGCGGGACCGCTCTTGCTCGACCCGACGCCACTCGCGGGCAAACGCGGCGACCCGGCCATAGGAGCCAGGGTAGCCCTTCATCAACAGGGCGGCGTGCATCTGTCGTAACGTGCGGCGCTGCTTGCGGGGCTGTTGCTGGTTGGCGCGAAGCCAACGGACCAGCTCGGCCGCATACGGATCCAGCTGACTGGGACTCTTGCGGCGCGGATAGTGCGGGCTGGTCTCACCGCTCACCAGGTACTTGGCAATGGTGTTGCGTGACAGCTTCGTGCGTCGGGCGATCTCTCGGATCGAGATCTTGTCGCGAAGGTGCCAGCGTCGGATTACGCTCAATAGGGCCACGTCGATCACTCCCGTTACTCCCGCTCGTGTCGTGAGCGGAGGGTGGTAGGAGGTGGCTCAAAATTCGACGAAAATCACCCCGGGAAGTGGCTCAGGTTTGGATGAAACTCAACA
>NZ_JBFTSI010000030.1:0-604 GCF_056399945.1 Dyella sp. 01L423
GGATTACCACCTCGGCCTCGTTCGGCCGGCAGTATCTGTCGCCGCTGCTGCCGGATTTCCTGCGCGCCCATCCCGGCGTGCGCCTCAGCATCAGCCTGACCGACCATGTACTCGATCTGGTCAGCAGCGGCTTCGACCTCGCCATCCGCATCGGCACACTGGCGGACTCCACGCTGGTAGCGCGCAAGCTGGCGGACAACCAGCGTCTGCTGTGCGCCTCGCCCGACTACCTGGCGCAGCATGGCTGGCCGCAGACGCCGCAGGACCTCGCCCATCATCAATGCCTGATCCTGGTCGGCAGCCAGGGCCGCTCCGATGTCTGGCGGATGGGCGATGGCGCCGGCGGCGAGGTGGCCGTGCGCGTGCAGGGCCGGGTGGAGGCCAATACGGGCGAGTTGCTGGCCGATGCGGCGCTCGCCGGCTTCGGCATCGCCATGCATTCAGTCTGGCATGTCAGCGCCGACCTGCGGGCTGGCCGGTTGGTGCCGGTGCTGCCCGACTACCCGCTGGCCGACAGCGGCATCCACGCGGTGATGCCGCAGCGCCGGCTGGTGCCGCCGCGCGTGCGGGCCTTCGTCGATTTCCTCGCCGAACAGTGGGGCGA
>NZ_JBFTSI010000031.1:0-589 GCF_056399945.1 Dyella sp. 01L423
ATCCTCGTCACGCATTCGATGGGGGGGCTTGTCGGGCGCTACTTCACTGAATCGATGGGCGTCAAGGACGTCATCCTTGGGGTGGTGAATGGAGTCATGCCGGCGACCGGTGCGGCGGTCGCCTACAAGCGGGTGAAAGCCGGTACGGAGGGTGCGGCGGGCAGCGTCCTGGGTCGTAATGCCGAAGAAGTGACGGCGGTTTTCGCACAGGCTCCCGGACCCCTGCAATTGCTCCCGACGCCCGAGTACGGCTCCCATTGGCTGAAGATCCGTGATGGCAATCGCATGGTCTCGCTTCCACGATCCGACCCCTATAACGAGATCTACACCGTGCGGGGAAAGTGGTGGGCGCTATGCCACGAAAAACTTATCAATCCGCTCGATACGCGCAAGAAGACGGTCGACAAGGACTGGAAACAATATGTGCAAACCATTCAGAAGCGAGTCCGCCCATTTCATCTTGCCATCGCCAACCGATATCACCCGAATACGTATGCGTTCTACGGCGACGACACAGCACACACGACCTGGGGAGAGGTCACATGGGGAAGGCGGTATGCTGCGCCGCGCTTCGGGCCGCGCGCCGTTG
>NZ_JBFTSI010000032.1:0-580 GCF_056399945.1 Dyella sp. 01L423
CGTCGATGCCGTACCCCGACGCAGCGTGCCATAGCGTGTGCGGCGCAAGGCCGCGATACACGCGATGGCTACCAGGGCCGCCGTGACCGTTTGCGCCGGTACACCGAGGCCGGCAAGCGCGGCCACACCACCGGCCGCCACGCCCACGGCGATCATCAGCAGATAGAAGGTGCCCGTCGCCATCTCGGCAATCACCAGCACCACTGCCGCGGCGAACCATATGTAGTAAGACGACATCCCGCTCCTTTTCCCAATAAAAAACCCCCGCCGCGCCATAGGCGCCTGCGGGGGCTGTTGCAACACCTGCCGCAGGGCCGGTGCCACGCGGCGTCCCGGGTTCAGCCGGGCACCGCTTTGGATGAGTTATCGCTATTGTGACGCCAAATGCCTTACGAAGCCAGTTGCTTCCAGGTTTCGACCACCGAATCAGGATTCAGCGAGATCGACTTGATGCCTTCCTTGGCGAGCCACAGCGCGAAATCCGGATGGTCCGAAGGGCCCTGACCGCAGATACCGACGTACTTGTCGAGGCGTAGCGCCGTGGAAATGGCGCGCTGCAGCATGAAGATCACAGCGGGAT
>NZ_JBFTSI010000033.1:0-566 GCF_056399945.1 Dyella sp. 01L423
GCCGATTACCTGCAACTGCTCGCCGGCCATGCCGATACCGACACGCTGTTCTTCCAGCGCCGGCTCTCGATTTGCGGGGACACCGCGCTGGGGTTGGAGGTCAAGTACTGGCTCGACGCCACGCCGCGTCCGGCCTGGGTCGAGCCCTGGGTGGCGCGGCTAGCGGTGCTGTTTCCCGAAGTCCGTGCCGCGTGAGAGCGACGGGCTGGCCCGTCAGGCCTCGGGCGCCAGATCGCCGTAGCGCACGCCGCGTGGCTTGAAGCAGCAACGGGCGCGGAGCACGGCACCGGGGAGGTTGGCGAGCGCGGGCATCGCCGTGAAGCCATCGAGCGTCGCCTGGAGGTCTGCCGCGCTGCGCGCCCGCACCACCGCGAACAGGTTGAAGGGCCATGCCGCACCTCGGCGCGCGCGCCGGTAGCAGAGTGCCACCGCGGGCAGGCGGGCCAGCCGCTTGCCCAGCACATCCACACGTGCGTCGGGCGCATTCCATACGCACATCGCGTTATGCACGAAGCCGAGTTGGCCCGGCTGGAGAATGGCGCCGAAGCGGCGGATCACGCCGGCCT
>NZ_JBFTSI010000034.1:0-548 GCF_056399945.1 Dyella sp. 01L423
GTGCTGCGCCGCTTCCCGCACCAGTTCTCGGGCGGACAGCGGGCGCGCATCGGCATCGCCCGGGCCTTGGCCGTGAAGCCGGAATTCCTGGTCTGCGACGAATCGGTGGCGGCGCTCGATGTCTCGATCCAGGCCCAGGTCCTGAACCTGTTCATGCGCCTGCGGGAAGACCTGAACCTGACCTACCTGTTCATCAGCCATGACCTGGGCGTGGTCAAGCACATCAGCGACCGCGTGGTGATCATGTATCTGGGGAGGGTGGTGGAGTCGGCGCCCACCGAGGACGTGTTCGCAGCGCCGAACCACCCGTACACGCAGGCGCTGCTGGCCGAGGCGCCCAAGCTGGAAGTGGGCAAGAAGACCTATGTGGCGATCCGGGGCGAGATCCCGTCGCCGCTGAACCCGCCGCTGGGCTGCCACTTCCACCCGCGCTGCCCGCACGCGATGCCGCGCTGCCGGGAGGAACAGCCGATGCTGAAGGAGATCGCGCCGCTACGCTTCTCGGCGTGCCATCTGAACGATATGGCTTGAACGGGGCCCCTCCGCCC
>NZ_JBFTSI010000035.1:0-531 GCF_056399945.1 Dyella sp. 01L423
CCCAAGCCCTTCGCGCCGTGCCCGCCGGACCTCGGCCTGTACGCGGTAGTGCCGAGCGCGGAGTGGATCGAGCGGCTGGTGCCGCTGGCCGTGCCGACCGTGCAGTTGCGTTTCAAGTCGGATGACGCGGCGGCGGTCAAGGCCGAAGTGGCCCGCGCCGCCAAGGCCGCCAAGGGGCAGGCATCGCGCCTGTTCATCAACGATCACTGGCGCGTGGCGCTCGACCACCATGCGGCGATGGGTGGCGACAGCGGCATCTACGGCATCCACCTGGGTCAGGAAGACCTCGACGAGGCCGATCTCGAGGCGATTCGCGCCTCCGGGCTGCGTCTGGGCGTGTCCACCCACGGCTACGCCGAGATGCTGCGCGTGGCCGCCATCGGCCCCAGCTATCTGGCGCTCGGGGCGATCTTCCCGACCACGACCAAGGTCATGCCGACCGCGCCGCAGGGCATGGGCCGCTTCCGGGCCTATGTGGCGCTGATGCAGCCGGTGGTGCCCGCGCTGGTGGGCATCGGCGGAGTGAACGGG
>NZ_JBFTSI010000036.1:0-527 GCF_056399945.1 Dyella sp. 01L423
CATGTGATCCTGCGGCGCCAGGCGCGCTAGGACGCCTAGTCACGCGTTGAAGGCCGACATTACTGAAGGGCCGATTTCAGTCCGGCAACGCCTCGCCCACCGCGTCCCGATCCTTCCTGTGCTTGGCCGCAATCCGATGGGTCAGCGCCACCAGCGCCGCAACGGCCGGGTCGGCGTCGTTGGCCCGGTAGCCAAGGGTGAGCGGGGCGCGCAGGCGGTCGGTCTCGACCATGCGGCAGTAGGCCACGCCGTGGCGGTTGAGGCCGGCCATCGAGGCCGGCACCACGCTCACGCCGGCGCCAGCCGCCACCAGATTGAGGTTGGTCAGCATCCGTTCCACCTCGGCGCCGATGCGCGGCGTGAAGCCCAGCGCCTCGCATTCGCGCAGCAGGTCGCCGTACATGCCCGGCGCGCCGGGCCGGCGGACCAGGATGAACGGATCGCCCTTCAGTTCGCGCAGTGACACCGGCGTGCCGGCGGCCACGCCTTCGGCCGCCCGGCGGCGCAGCAGCGCGTGGTCCAGCGGC
>NZ_JBFTSI010000037.1:0-502 GCF_056399945.1 Dyella sp. 01L423
GCAGAAGGCCACGCAGCGATGCGTGGCCTTTTTGTTTTGGCGCCCGCCCGGCGCCTTCTATATTGTGGGGATTGCCCGTGGCGGGCGCCTGTGATGCGTGCGGCTCTTGAAAGCGCGCTGCGTGTCGCCACCTACCCCCTGACACACTCCACAGATCACAGAAGGACCACGAAGGCACCATGGAACAGTATCACGGCACTACCATCGTCAGCGTCCGACGCGGCAACCAGGTTGCGCTCGGCGGTGACGGCCAGGTCACTCTCGGCAATATCGTGATGAAGGGTACGGCGCGCAAGGTGCGCCGCATCTACAACGGCAAGGTGCTGGTCGGGTTTGCCGGCAGCACGGCCGACGCCTTCTCGCTGCTCGACCGCTTCGAGGCCAAGCTCGAGAAGTACCAGGGCAACCTGACCCGCGCCGCGGTGGACCTGGCCAAGGACTGGCGCTCGGACCGCGCGCTGCGCCGGCTCGAGGCCATGCTGATCACGGCCGACCGCGACAC
>NZ_JBFTSI010000038.1:0-491 GCF_056399945.1 Dyella sp. 01L423
CTCCAGGCCACGCCGTCGCTGCTGCGCGAGCGGATTGCGCGACGCGGCCTGCCTGGCGAGTCCGGCATCGACGAAACCTACCTCCAGCGGCTGACCGACGCCTACGGCGAACTGTTCCACCGCTACGACGAGGCGCCGGTCCTGATCGTGGACACCGCGCGCTTCAATCCGGTGGACAACGACGGCGATTTCCGTACACTACTGTCGCGCATCGAGAACATGCGGGGCCGCAAGGCCTTCCTGAATCTCGCGGCCCCCTGACCGCCCTGCCCGCCTCAGGCCCAGGCAGCCACACACCCCCACGGGCACTGCCATGAGTTACCTCCTCGACCCCTCCCGCAAGACCGTCACCATTCCCAAGCTCCAGGCCATGCGTGCCGCGGACGACAAGATCGTCATGCTGACTGCCTACGACTCGAGCTTCGCCGCACTGCTCGATTTCTGCGGCGTGGAAGTCATCCTCGTCGGCGATTCGCTCGGCAACGTAATGC
>NZ_JBFTSI010000039.1:0-465 GCF_056399945.1 Dyella sp. 01L423
GATCGACAGCGCCAGGCCCGTGGCCACCTGGTTGGTGGCCAGCACCAGCGCCAGCCACGAGAACAGCGAAGCCATCAGCATGCCGGCCAGCGCGCCAGCCGCGAAGCCGAGCATCGGCGACTGGGTTTGGTAGCCGACCATGAAGCCGAACGCGGCGGCCACCAGCATCATGCCTTCGGCGCCGAGGTTGAGCACGCCGGCGCGCTCGTTGACGAGCAGGCCCAGCGCGGCCAGCAGCAGCGGGGTGCCGGCGTTGATCGCCGTGGCGATCAGGGGAGCGAGTTGTTCCATATTGTTATCGGCTCCGGTTCAGGCGGCCCGGGCGCGCCAGCGCAGCCGGTTGTCGATCAGCGTGTCGCACGCCAGCAGGAAGAACAGCAGCATGCCCTGGAACACCCAGCCGATGGCCGAGGGCAGCCCCAGCCGCGACTGCGCCATCTCGCCGCCTATATAGCTGGCTCGTCT
>NZ_JBFTSI010000040.1:0-463 GCF_056399945.1 Dyella sp. 01L423
GGCCATCCGTTGCCTTGACAGTTCGCGCGAATATCGGTTAAATGGCGGGTTCTGCGATGCGGCAGGGGATCACGTATGCGCATCGCCGGGTCTGGCCCGTACCGCCACGTGTAAACATGTGCGGCATCAGGCAAGCGGCCTGATCCCCCGTCAGCGCCTCGGCCTTCAGCCAGGCCAGCGGCGGCCGGCAGCAAGACAGAACCAGAATCGTCGGCAGACCGCAGCAAACCCGATCGGAATTGCGGCGGCCCCATGCGAACCATACGCGGCGGCCAAGGCGCCCCGGCATTGGCCGGCGCCCGGAAAGCCCGGATCAACCAGAGAGTGCAACATGAAACGTACCTACCAACCTTCCGTTACCCGCCGCAAGCGTACCCATGGTTTCCGCGTGCGCATGAAGACCCGCGGCGGCCGTGCCGTCATCAACGCTCGTCGCGCCAAGGGCCGCAAGCGCCTGGCCATC
>NZ_JBFTSI010000041.1:0-462 GCF_056399945.1 Dyella sp. 01L423
GGTCAAGGCAGCACAGATCCATTCAGGAGCAGTAGAGATGTCCCAACGCATTCTTGTCATTGGCGCCGGTTTTGCCGGCATGTGGAGCGCCCTCGCTTCGGCTCGTCTACTCGACGAGGCCGCGCGTACCGATGTGGAAATCGTGCTGATCGCGCCGGAGCCGGCGCTGCACGTGCGTCCGCGGCTCTACGAGCAGAACCCGCTGAAGATGAAGGCGCCGCTGCTGGAGATCTTCGCCGCTACCGGCGTGCGGTTCGTACAGGGCTTCGTCGAGCGCATCGACGTGGCGGCCCGTGAAGTGGAGGTGAGGGGCGTGGGCGCCGAACCATCGCGCCAGACGCTTGGCTATGACCGCCTGGTGCTGGCGGCCGGCAGTCGGCTGTTCCGGCCGGCGATCAATGGGCTCGAAGCGCATGCCTTCAACGTCGATCAGGTGGCCGATGCCGCCCGGCTGGAAGTGCA
>NZ_JBFTSI010000042.1:0-449 GCF_056399945.1 Dyella sp. 01L423
CGCAGGTAGAGCGCGGCCAGCCCGGCCAGGAAGATCAGCGTGGACAGCGCGGAGACGATGGTTGCGCCGAGGGTCCAGGGGCGGTAGCGGGCGCCGTCCGAGTAGGCGGTCTGGAGCGTGGACAGCTCGCCGCGCAGGGCCTCGTTGTCGTTGAAGATCTGCTGCTGGGCGCGCTTGGCGGCGATCAGGCCCGGCAGGTTCTGGAGAATCGTCTGCGTGGTCTTCTGCACGGCCTCGAAGCGCTGCGAGAGCTGCTGGAGGTAGCTGCGCGTCTCGGCGTCGGTGGCGGCGGTCAGGCGCAGGGCGTCCGAGCCGTTCATCAGGCCGTCCAGCGTTTCGCGGAAGGTGTTGGTGTCCTTGCCGAGCAGGAACGCGGTCTCGGGGTTGACGCCTTCGCCGGAGAGGAACTCGTTCAGGTTCTTACCCAGGCGCTGGGTCAGCATCACGAG
>NZ_JBFTSI010000043.1:0-445 GCF_056399945.1 Dyella sp. 01L423
GCCCGAGTACACGCGGAAGAAGATCAGCTGGCCAACGAACGGGTCGGTCATGATCTTGAACGCCAGCGCCGAGAACTTCTCGCTGTCGTCAGCCTTGCGCTCCAGCTTCTTTTCGTCGTCGCGTTCGTCCACGCCGGTGACCGGCGGAATATCGACCGGCGACGGCAGGAAGTCGATCACGGCGTCCAGCATACGCTGCACACCCTTGTTCTTGAACGCGGTGCCGCACAGCATCGGCTGGATTTCGCAGGCGATGGTACGGTCACGCAGCGCCTTGACGATCTCGGCACGGGTCAGCTCTTCGCCGCCCAGGTACTTTTCCATCAGCTCTTCGCTGGCTTCGGCGGCGGACTCGACCATCTTCTCGCGCCATTCTTCAGCGATAGCTTGCAGCTCGGCCGGGATGTCCTGGTATTCGAACTTCACGCCCTGGCTGGCTTCGTCC
>NZ_JBFTSI010000044.1:0-440 GCF_056399945.1 Dyella sp. 01L423
CTCCAGCAGCGCCATTCCCCGTGTCATGGCCACCTTGCGGTCGACCTTCTTGACACTCACCGGGCCTTCGATCACGTTCTCGATAACCGTGCGATGCGGGAAGAGGTTGAACGACTGAAACACCATCGCGGATCGCTGGCGGATCGCAGCGATCCGCTTCCTGTTCTCGCGCGAGAGCTCCCGATTCGGAAAGCACTCGACTTCCGTGCCGCAGACCCGTATGGATCCGGCGTCGGGCTGCTCGAGAAAGTTCAGCGAGCGCAACAGCGTGGTCTTGCCAGACCCGGAGGGTCCCATGATCACGACGACCTCGCCCTTGGCGACGCTGAAGTCGACGCCAAGGAGTACCGGCGTTCCACCGAATGATTTGGTCAGGCCACGTACGCAGATTGTTGCTTCCGTATTGTTCATAGATAACGCTTCGACGCCCTGCTTTCCAG
>NZ_JBFTSI010000045.1:0-439 GCF_056399945.1 Dyella sp. 01L423
CCGCTGAGCCTGCCAACCACCAGAAGCCGCATGGGTCTTCTCCTCTAGAGCGCTATTCCGAAAACAGGGCGGCCGATCAGGCGCCCTTGTCCTCGGTCTTGATGATTTCCGTCATGGTCACGCCCAGGCGGTCCTCGACGACGACGACCTCCCCGCGGGCGACCAGGCGGTTGTTGACGAAGATGTCGATGGCCTCGCCGACCTTGCGGTCCAGTTCGAGCACCGATCCCCGGTTCAGCTTCAGCAACTGGGCGACGGACATGTGGGCCTTGCCCAGCACGGCCGAGATGTTGACCGGCACGTCGAAGACGGTGGCCAGATCGGCGGCGGACTTGTCGCCGCCCTCGTCGGCGACGTTGAGCGCGGTGGAATCGCCGAACTCTTCCAGGGCAAGGTCGTCGGTGGCCATCAGAAGGCGCTCCTGTCGAGGGGTTCAGCA
>NZ_JBFTSI010000046.1:0-436 GCF_056399945.1 Dyella sp. 01L423
GGCAAGCGGCTGGTGGACATGCCGCTGATGCGTCGGCAGCTGCTCAAGCTCACGCTGCCCACCGAGCAGGCCCGCACGATGGTGTTCCAGACCGCCGAGGCGCTGCGCCGCGCCGACGCCGGCGAGGCCGATGCCTACCCGCTGATGCGCGTGCTGACGCCGCTGATCAAGTTCCGCGCCTGCCGTGACGCGCGCAAGGTCACCGGCGACGCCATGGAGATCCGCGGCGGCTGCGGCTATATCGAGGAATGGAGCGACCCGCGCCTCGTCCGCGATGCGCACCTGGGGTCGATCTGGGAGGGTACGAGCAATATCGTCGCGCTGGATGTGCTGCGCGCCATCCGCCGCGAGGGCTCGCTGCCCGTGCTCCAGACGTATCTGGCTGGCCTGCTGGCCGATACGCCGATGCATGCCACGGCTCGGGCCACCTTCGCGC
>NZ_JBFTSI010000047.1:0-433 GCF_056399945.1 Dyella sp. 01L423
AGAAAAGGTTGATCAGCACGCCGATAATGGCCGCTTCGTCGCCCATCACCAGCGTATCGTCGGGCAATTCGCGCGTGACCTTTACGCCGCGCAACTCGTGCGCGGTCAGCCGGACCGATGAGTCGAGCGCCTTCTCGAACAGGAACGGGGTGCCCTCCACCTCGGCCCCCGGCTTGCGGTAGGCGAATGTCTTCAGGTCGGAGACGATATGCTGGATGCGCTGCATGCCCTGCTTGGCATCGACCAGGCATTCCTCGAGGCCCGGCTCGTTCTTGGTGACCGGTTCCTCCATGGCCACCTCGATCGCCATCAGGCAGAAGTTCACCGGATTGTTGACTTCGTGCAGCAACCCCGCCGCCAGCGTACCGATGGCCGCCATCTTCTCCTGCTGGAGCATCTGGCCCTTGATATCGACCAGCTTGCGGTTGATGAC
>NZ_JBFTSI010000048.1:0-430 GCF_056399945.1 Dyella sp. 01L423
GTGCTGGCCGCCGTGGTGGCCAACCGCTGGTTCACCGCGCGGCGCGGGCTGGTGATCGGCATCCTCACGGCGAGTTCGGCCACCGGCCAGCTTGCGTTCCTGCCGGTTGCGGCATGGCTGATCGAGCATATGGGATGGCGCACGGCGGTGGTTCCGGTGCTCGTGGCCTGCGCCGCGCTGGCACTGCTCGTCTTCGCGCTGATGCGCAACCGGCCCGGCGATGTCGGCCTGCCCGCGTTCGGCGAACTGCCCGGCACGGCGCCGGCGCCGTCCGGCCCGCCCATGCCGCTCACGCTGCGCGGCCCCTTCGTCGTGCTGCGCGACGCCGCGCGCACGCAGACCTTCTGGCTGCTGGCCGGCACGTTCTTTATCTGCGGATTGTCCACCAACGGCCTGATCCAGACGCACTTCATCGCCCTGTGCGCGGACT
>NZ_JBFTSI010000049.1:0-422 GCF_056399945.1 Dyella sp. 01L423
GTTCGACACCTTCCTGGCCGACCCGGTGCTGCGCGCCGGCTACCGGGCGGACTACATGCACAGCGGCAAGCGGCTGGAATTGTATCGGCCTTATTGAACGATCGTGGCCGATGCCGGCCCCGGCAGAGAAAAGCCCCCGCAACTCCTGGAGTGGCGGGGGCTTTGACTTTGGATGCGCGGACAGGGCTAGCGGCGCCGCCTGAGTTGCTCAAGATGCCGGGCGTGGCGATGGCGCACCGTCCAGATCAGCGCGCGCAGCACGGTGGCGCCGGAAGCCTTGACGGCCTCGGTGCAGCGCTCCAGATCGGCTTCGGCCGGAAAGATGCGCAGTTCCGCTGCGCTGCCCAGCGCCACAGCCATCTCCGAGATCGACCGGGCGGCAATGGCATTGCGCAGCAGGCTGTCCAGCCGCTGCTGTACCG
>NZ_JBFTSI010000050.1:0-421 GCF_056399945.1 Dyella sp. 01L423
GGACAACTCGATGTACCGCACGACCGGCTGGCCACGGTGGCCGGCATAGTCATGGCCTGCTCGGCATTTGGCAGCGTACTGACGGCCTCGCGGCTAGGGGCGCTGGCCGACCGCGTCGGTGCCTGGCATGTCATCATCGGTTGCCTTGTGGCCACCGCCCTTGTCCTGATTCCCCAGGCGTTCGTGACCAACTGGTGGACGCTGGCCGCGCTGCGCGGCGTAATGGGGATGGCGCTCGCCGGGCTGCTCCCCGCCATCGGCAAGCTCGTACGCCAGGCCGTCAAGGAGCACCAGTCCGGCAAGATGCTCGGCTACCTGCAATCCGCGCAGTTCTCCGGGCAGGTGATCGGGCCGTTGATCGGCGCGCAGATCAGCGTGCACCTTGGCATGCGCGCGGTGTTCTTTGTTACCAGCGCCCTGC
>NZ_JBFTSI010000051.1:0-421 GCF_056399945.1 Dyella sp. 01L423
GCTTCGGGGATGCCGGGGCCGTCGTCTTCCACCACCAGCAGTGCATCGCCGCCCACGCGCGCGGCGGAGAGCGTGATGCGGCTGCCGCGCCCCGAGTATTGGATCGCGTTGTGCACCAGGTTGGCCAGTGCCTCGCGCAGCAGCGCGGCGTCGGCGCGCACCGGCAGCGTCAGGTCCGTCGGCCGTTCCCAGCCGAAGTCCTGCTGCTTGCCGCGCGCCAGCGGCAGGTAGTCGAGTGCCACCTGTTCTGCCACGGTCACCGCGTCGATCTCGGCCACGAATTCGGCCGGCCCGCCGCCCTCGCGCACTGGCTGCCGAGCACGCGCCAGCGCCAGTAGCTGGTTCGTCAGCCGCGCGGCTTGCTCCAGTTGCGTGACGATGCCGCCCACCGCTTCGCCAGCCGCCTCGCGCCCGGCCTCGC
>NZ_JBFTSI010000052.1:0-418 GCF_056399945.1 Dyella sp. 01L423
GGGCAGGGCGTGCGCGGCAGCGTGGCGGGTGTGACGTACTTCCTCGGCAACCATCGCCTGATCCACGACCTCGGCGCGTGCTCGCCGGCGCTGGAGGCCCGGCTGGAGGCGATCGAGCGGCAGGGCAAGACGCTCGTCCTGCTGGCGTCCGCCGGCGCGGATGGGGCGAACCCGCGCGCGCTGGCGCTGTTCGGCGTGGCGGATACGGTGCGCGACACCAGCCGGCAGGCTATCGAGGCACTCCACGCGCTAGGCGTGAAGACGCTGATGCTGTCCGGCGACAACCCGCACACGGTGCAGGCGATTGGCGCGGCAGTGGGGATCGACGAGGTGCGCGGCAATCAGCTGCCGCAGGACAAGGCGGACGCCATCGCGGCGCTGGCCGGGCAGGCGCACACGCACGGCGGCGGCGTGGGCA
>NZ_JBFTSI010000053.1:0-410 GCF_056399945.1 Dyella sp. 01L423
CAAGAGCGGCACGCTGGCCGTGGGCCCCGAGGCCAAGCTGCGCGTGGAGGCCAACGAGGGCTACATGCTCTCGCCCGACTACTATTTCCACCAGACCGGCGGCGCGGGCAGCGCGGAGCGCATCGACTTCATCGAYCCSGACCGSAGCACGMTGAAGAAGGCGTCGTACACGACCTGYTCGCCCGACAACGCCGACTGGTACTTCAGCGCGAACCGCATCGACATCGACAGCGACCGCCAGGTGGGTACCGCCTACGGCGGCGTGCTGCGCTTCTTCAACGTGCCGATCGCCGGCGCGCCGGCGTTCTCGTTCCCGCTGAACGACGAGCGCCGCAGCGGGGTGCTGGCGCCGCTGATGGGGTACAGCTCCAAGTCGGGGCTCGACCTGACAGTGCCGTACTACTTCAACC
>NZ_JBFTSI010000054.1:0-407 GCF_056399945.1 Dyella sp. 01L423
CGCCCAGCTCGTTCGAGAACAGGCTGACGAGCCCGCCGCCAATCGTCACGCCCAGGCCGATGGCCAGCATCTGCACCATCGAGAACAGGCTGTTGCCGCTGCCGGCGTCCTCGCGCGAGAGGCCCTTCAGCGTCACGCTGTTCATGGCCGCGAACTGCATCGAGTTCGAGGCCCCGAACGTGGCCAGTTGCAGGATGGACAGGGCCAGCGGCCAGCCCGGCGACATCGCCGCGAACGAGGCAATCGAGGCCCCAACGATCAGCGTGTTCACCAGCAGGAAGTTGTCGTAGCCGTAGCGGTTGACCAGCGGCACGATCCAGCGCTTGGACACGGTCCCGGCCACCGCCACCGGCAGCAGCATCAGGCCCGAATGGAACGGCGAATAGCCGAGCTGCAACTGCATCAGC
>NZ_JBFTSI010000055.1:0-405 GCF_056399945.1 Dyella sp. 01L423
GCTCGAACGCGGTCAGCGGGTCATACGGCGTGGCCTTGACCAGATGCGGCCCGATCACCATGGTGCCGCTGACCGCCACGCCCAGCGTGTAGCCGTCCGGCGCGCTCTTGGCGACGGTGCCCATGCCGAGCATGCCGCCCACGCCCGGGCGGTTTTCCACCACCACCGGCTGGCCGATCATCGCGCCCAGCTCGTTGGCGATGATTCGCCCCACCGTGTCGGACGCGCCGCCGGCGGTATAGCCCACCACCAGTCGCACCGGCCGGGTCGGCCAGGTGTCGGCACGAGCGGGCGCGGGTAGCTGCAGCGAGGCGGCCAGCCCAAGCAGGATGGCCAGTCGCGGCAAGGAAAGCACGCGGGGGATCGCACTGGCGAGGCGGCGGAACGTCATGGGTTGTCTCCGGG
>NZ_JBFTSI010000056.1:0-402 GCF_056399945.1 Dyella sp. 01L423
CCTTGAGCAGCGTGGTCATCAGCGGCATGGCCTCGCGATACAGCGGCGCGCCCTGTTGGGCCAACTCATCAAGGGCCTGCGCCATGCCATGCAGCCGCAGCGATTTGAGTGTGGTGATCACGGCGTCATGCGACATGGCGTGTCCTCCGTAGACCGTCATAGCGCGCGACGTTGGCCTCCGGTTCGATCTGCAACGTCAAAGACGGCGGTGCATCCACCGGCGCGGGTGGGATCTCGCTCACCAGCCGCGCCAATAGGCGCGCAGCAGGAAGGCGCGGCTATGGCAAAGCTTGAACTGCGCGATCTGCAGCTTTACGCGCTCCCCACCGATACGGGCGATATCCTCGCTCCAGTCGAACTGAAATGCCTCGCCCGGGGCGAACACCAGGGGCACGAAGGTGC
>NZ_JBFTSI010000057.1:0-401 GCF_056399945.1 Dyella sp. 01L423
TTCAGAAGGTGAACCACGTCCTGAATGGTCGTGTCGGCGCACTGAAGCGCCTGCACGGCGACGCCGCGCGACAGACCGAACGTCGGTATCGCTTTCTCACTGAGGTCGGCGGACTCCGGGCCATGGCGGGAAATGGTGTCCCGCACGTCCTCGATGCGAATGAAGGTTTCTGGGAAGACAAACACGTTGAGCTCTACGTCGTCATGGAGTTTATCGACGGACCGACGATGTCCGACCTTGTCCAAGCAGCACCGCCGACGCTAGATGAAGCCCTGGCATGCACCGTCCGCATCTTGTCGATCCTGGCGTCGGGCCACGAACTTTCTCTGAACCACAGAGACCTCAAGCCGGACAACGTGATGATGCGAAACAGCCAGTGGGAAGACCCAGTTCTGGTGGAC
>NZ_JBFTSI010000058.1:0-397 GCF_056399945.1 Dyella sp. 01L423
TCGTCGAATGGATCGCCGTCCAGGCTGCCGAAGACCGGCGTCAGGCCGCGCAGCATCCGCACCAGCGCCAGTTGCGTGCCGATAAAGTCGGTCACCAGCCCGAAGCGCACCTTTTCGGCGTAGGCCAGCCCGCGCTCGGCCTCCGCCTGCACCTCGGCCAGCGGCTCGCCCGCGAACAGCATGTCCGAGTTGCGGGCGTTGCCCGCGAAGGCGCCGTACGGCAGGTCGCCGATCCGGTTCGCCGCCGCAAACGCGCGGCGCAGCATCGGCTCGCACTCGCGCACCGGCCGCAGCCAGCGCATGACGAAGATCGAGAAACAGAGGAAGGTCTTGGCCTCGAAGCGCGTGAGGCCGCGCCGGTCCACCAGTTCGCAGCCCAGCTGGCCGAAGCGGAAGC
>NZ_JBFTSI010000059.1:0-393 GCF_056399945.1 Dyella sp. 01L423
GGACAGGCTGTGCGACAACAGGCCGTCGCGGGCCATGACGAAGAAGATCCGGCTCTGGCCATAGAAGAAGGCCATGATCACGGTCGGCAGGGTGATGACGGCGGTGACGGCCAGGAAATGGGCGGCGCCGGGCTGGTTGATCTCGCGCAGGATCAGGGCCAGTGGCTCGGGGCTGTTGGCGAAGCGGGTGAATGAGGTCGCGCCCAGCGCAGCCAGGGCGATCACCGTGTAGATGGCCGCGCAGGCCAGCATCGAGCCGATGATGCCGATGGCCAGATCACGTTTTGGATTGCGGGTCTCCTCGGCGGCGGTGGCGATGGCGTCGAAGCCGTAGAAGGCGGAGAAGATGATGGCAGCGGCGGCCATGACGCCGCGTTCGACACCGTCGGCGCT
>NZ_JBFTSI010000060.1:0-390 GCF_056399945.1 Dyella sp. 01L423
GCCCAGGAACTGGCCGCGCAGAAGGACGACGCCGAACTGGCCAAGACCTTCGCACCGCTGGCCAAGACGCTGACCGACAACGAGAAGACCATTGTCGGCGAGCTGTCGGACGTGCAGGGCAAGGCAGCCGACATCGGCGGCTACTACAAGCCTGACTTCGACAAGCTGGACGCGGTGATGCGCCCGAGCAAGACGCTCAACGCGGCCCTGGAGGCCGTGAAGGGCTGATGACTGCTCCCTCCGCCCCGGCACCCGGGGCGGAATCGCCGGAACGGCCGGACCCGCGCAATGCGTGGTGCCGGCCGTTTTTGCATTGACCACCAGGCAAGCCACATCGTGCAGGAATCCCCGCATGCCCTCGCCGCCGCCGGCCTAGACAGCGCCGCCTTC
>NZ_JBFTSI010000061.1:0-389 GCF_056399945.1 Dyella sp. 01L423
CGCTTACCCTCTTCAACCTTGATGCCGACGCGCGACGGCTTGCCATTGGCATCCACGAGCGCAACGTTGGAAATATGCAGCGGCATGACCTTGTCGACCACACCACCGGTGGTGCCCAGCATCGGGTTCGGGCGAGCGTGCTTCTTGGCAACGTTCACACCTTCCACAACGACCTTGTCGCCGAGCATGGCTTGCACGGTACCGCGCTTGCCCTTGTCTTTGCCGGTCAGGACGATGACTTCGTCGCCTTTACGAATCTTGTTCATGGCGGCTCCTTACAGCACTTCCGGTGCGAGCGACACGATCTTCATGAAGCGCTCGGTACGGAGTTCACGAGTCACCGGCCCGAAAATACGGGTGCCGATCGGCTCGAGCTTGGTGTTCAGCAG
>NZ_JBFTSI010000062.1:0-381 GCF_056399945.1 Dyella sp. 01L423
GGGTCGGAAGCGGACATTCATTTCGTCGCCATCCTAGCCATCTCGCAGATGTCAGAGTGCGAGTACTTGGACGGATTTTCCGACAACTCGACCAAAACTTCGGGGAGCCAACCTGCACCGGCCCGGTCCATTTGCTTCACCAGCTCGCCCCTGTTCGACCCTGTCACGAAATCGACGGGGCTGAAATCGAAGTAGAGCTCATTGAAGGAGGTGCCGTATGCGACCTCAAACCGATGGCCGTCCGATTCAACGCGATGGGCGAGCTCGAAGCTGGGGAAGCTCCTAGGGTTGCAGAAGATGGTCACTCCCTTCACGGCCAGTTCTCCTAAGGCTACGTCGCCCAATCGCTTAGGTCCGCTTCGAGTCGAAAGCGGACCTTAC
>NZ_JBFTSI010000063.1:0-374 GCF_056399945.1 Dyella sp. 01L423
TTCCAGATGGTCTGGGTGTTCGAGAACGACAAGGCGCTGAACGAATTCATCAACTCTGGCTGGACGATTGGGGGGCAAGCCACCGCCGCCGCGAAAACCGGTGACAGCGGCAGCGCCTTCCAGGGCGCGGTGGCCGTCGCGCCGGGGATCTGGGTCTACCAGATCACGGACAGCGGGCTGGCCGTCGAACTGACGGCCAAGGGCACCAAGTATTACAAGGATGAAGACCTGAACTGAGTCGCCCTGCGCGTGCGCCGCCATGTCGCCCGGGCATTCGCGGGCCGGACTGGCCGCCTGGGTGGCGGCGACCATCGGCATGGCCGTGCTCGTGACCGGTTGCGCCGGCCCGGCGCCCGAGTCCGGCGCCGGCTACC
>NZ_JBFTSI010000064.1:0-368 GCF_056399945.1 Dyella sp. 01L423
CCTGAACAACGTGCGCTCGGGCGAGACCTATGTCGGCTACCAGCAGGCCACCAACTTTGCCTCCCCCGGCGGCCTGCGGCCCGATGCGGCGCGCGACTACACGGTCGGCAAGCTGGACCTGAATAGCTGGGGGCTGTCTGGCCGCTGGACCGTGGAAGCGGAGCAAGGGACACTTGACCGCGCCAACGGCACCATCGCCTACCGCTTCCATGCCCGCGACCTGCACCTCGTGCTCGGCCCGGCGGCCAATGGGCAGGCGGTGCGCTTCCAGGTGACCATCGACGGCAAGCCGCCCGGCGCCAGCCATGGTGCGGACACCGATGAGAACGGCAATGGCGCGGTCACGCAAACCCGGCTCTACCAGCTGG
>NZ_JBFTSI010000065.1:0-366 GCF_056399945.1 Dyella sp. 01L423
GGGGATCGACGAGAACAGCGCGCCGATCTTCGGCACCAGCGCCACCGCGCAGAGCATCACGCCGCAGGTGGCCACCACCCAGCGGCTGCGCACGCCGGTGACGATCACCAGGCCCACGTTCTCCATGAAGGCGATGAACGGGAACGCGGCGAACATGCCGCCGATGGCACTGGCCAGCCCGTTGGCGCGCAGGCCGTTGGTGGCCTCGCGCTCGGTGACGGGCCGTTTGACGATGTCGCCAATGGCCACGAACAACCCCATCGACTCGACCATCTGCACCACCATCACGATCACCATGGTGGCGATGGCGCCGGCGTTGAAGGTCGGCAGCCCGAACGCGAACGGCGTGACGAGGGTGAACCACGG
>NZ_JBFTSI010000066.1:0-366 GCF_056399945.1 Dyella sp. 01L423
ACCGGGAAGGGGGCGGCGAAAACAAAGACGCCGCCGGATCGCTCCGGCGGCGTTTCGTTCGTTCGAAGATGAGGCGTCTCTTACGCTTGGGGCGCAGCGGCCGGAGGCGTGGTCGTCAGCTTGCAGCCGCCGCCGATCTGTTGGGCCGTGGCGCAGGGATAGACCTGCTGCACGGCATGCTCGGCGTTGAAGCGGACGATTGCGCCGTCGCCGCCGGCGCAGGTCATTTCGACAAAGCGGCCGTTGGCGTTCTGGCCCATCAGGCGGACTTGCCCGACGTCGCAGCCGGCGGCTTCGGAGCCGGCCAGCCAGGACTTGACCGTCGCGGCCTGCTCGGCCGGCGTGGTGAACTGGCAGGTGGCGTTC
>NZ_JBFTSI010000067.1:0-360 GCF_056399945.1 Dyella sp. 01L423
TCAATATGCTCGGCATGAAGGAAGGCTCCGAGAAGACCTTCGGCAAGGGATATAACGTCCTGCCGATCTGGAAGGACCGCCTGAATGCCAAGACGCTGGTCACCACGCCGAATTCGGATGTGATCTACGCCATGGGCTACCTCGACCTGAAGGAAGACGGCCCGATGGTGATCGACGTGCCGCCCGGACTGCAAGGCATCCTCGACGACTTCTTCCAGCGCCCGATCTGCACCGAGGGGGAAATCGACGGCCGTCAGTGGTGCGGCGATGTGGGGCTGCCCGGGCCGGACAAGGGCAGGGGTGGCAAATACCTTGTGCTCCCGCCTGACTATCGCGGCGAGATTCCGGCTGGCTATATCG
>NZ_JBFTSI010000068.1:0-359 GCF_056399945.1 Dyella sp. 01L423
GCCCTGGGCCAGGGCGTCTGCTTCGCCTTGGCCATGACGCTGCCCCTGGACAACACCACGTCCCATCATGAAGCGAGCCAATGGACCGCCTTCATGCTGTTCGTGGGCTACCTTGTTGCCGCGCTTGGACCGTTTGTCTTTGGCTTCCTGCGCGACGTGACGGGGGCTTTCCAGGCATCCTACGGCGTGCTGGTTGCCGCATCGGTGGCGCTGCTGGTGCTGACGCCGTGGCTTGCGCCACGGCTGCGGGAAGACACCGCCGAGGCCTGATGTGCGAGGGGGTTATCGCAGCTTGGCCGCCCTCGGCCGGGCTGTCGACGACGCCCCGGCCCGGTCCAGATCCACGCCCGGCAGCAGGT
>NZ_JBFTSI010000069.1:0-358 GCF_056399945.1 Dyella sp. 01L423
GTCCCAGCCGCCCCAGCCGTGGATCAGGACAATCGGATACTTGGTCGTGGTGTAGCCGGCATGTGCCGGGCTGGACACCGTGAACAGGCACCCGAGTATGCCCAGCGCGCATGCGCTCTGACGCAGCAACTTGCGAATCATGGCCCTTCTCCTCGTCTTGTTGTGGTTAGCGAGAATCCATGAAAGCACAGCGGCAGCCTTCGCCTGCCCCCTCGCGGCGGGTGGACTGGAGGTGGCCGGGGCCCCTCCATCGGCGCCATCCATCCCACCTTCGCACGTCCTATCGGGCACTTTTCCACGCATTTTTCGCGGATATGCGGCCCGTGCGCGCCTTGATCTTGACTCCGGGCTCGTATAC
>NZ_JBFTSI010000070.1:0-358 GCF_056399945.1 Dyella sp. 01L423
GGTCAGCACGGCACGGCAGCCCGCGTACTCATCGCGCAGGTAGATATAGATGGCGGCCACGCCGGTCACGCGTGCGGCCACCAGCATCCCCTCCAGGAAGCGGTGGGGATCGCGCTCCAGGTAGACGCGGTCCTTGAACGTGCCCGGCTCGCCTTCGTCGATATTGACGGCCATCAGGCGCGGCGCCGGCTCAGCCCGGACGATGCGCCATTTGCGGCCGGTGGGAAAGCCCGCCCCGCCCAGCCCGCGCAGGCCCGAGTTCTCCATCACGGCGATCAGCGCATCCGCATTGGTATCGCCCTGCTCCAGCGCCTGCAACAGGCGATAGCCGCCCTGGGCGCGATAGTCGTCATAGCCG
>NZ_JBFTSI010000071.1:0-358 GCF_056399945.1 Dyella sp. 01L423
CCATTTATACGGTGATCGAGCTTTCGGGCTTGGTCATTGTGTGATGGGAACTCGTCAAGAAACTATGCAAACCAGATACGCGACTGAGGTTTTCCCCTCGGTCAAATAGCTGGAGTCAATGTCAACTCAACCTGAGAGTTTGATCCTGGCTCAGAGCGAACGCTGGCGGCAGGCCTAACACATGCAAGTCGAACGGAYCCTTCGGGGTTAGTGGCGGACGGGTGAGTAACACGTGGGAACGTGCCTTTAGGTTCGGAATAGCTCCTGGAAACGGGTGGTAATGCCGAATGTGCCCTTCGGGGGAAAGATTTATCGCCTTTAGAGCGGCCCGCGTCTGATTAGCTAGTTGGTAAGGTAA
>NZ_JBFTSI010000072.1:0-351 GCF_056399945.1 Dyella sp. 01L423
CACCTTGAGCCGCGTGGCGCCACCGTCCGGGAGCCGCAGCACATCGTAGAAGAAGCCATCTTCTTCATCCCACATCTCGTCGTTGCGCTCACCCACGCGGTCCAGCGCGCCGGCAATCAGCACCGTGTGCTGGAAGAATTTCTCGACGAACTCCTCGTAGAGCGGCTCCCGCAACGCCAACTCGACTGCGATGCGCAGCATCTGCTCGCTGAAGAACACCATCCACGCGGTGCCGTCGGCCTGATCAAGGTACCCGCCCGTGGGCAGCGGCGACGAGCGATCGAACACGCCGATATTGTCCAGCCCGAGGAAGCCGCCCTCGAAGACATTGGCGCCCGCGCGGTCCTTCCG
>NZ_JBFTSI010000073.1:0-349 GCF_056399945.1 Dyella sp. 01L423
GCCCTGTTCGCCATCCAGTCGGCGCCTATCCACCAGGGCGCGCCGGCCCCGGCGGCGGAATAGCGCCTAATATGGGGAGGAGCCGCAACTACCGGAGCCTCCCATGCATCCTGTCACGCTGATTGGCGCGCCCACCGATGTCGGTGCCAGCATTCGCGGTACGTCGATGGGGCCCGAGGCCCTGCGCGTGGCCGATATTGCCGGGGCGCTGGCGCGCAACGGACTGCAGGTGACCGACTTCGGCAACCTCAGCGGCCCGGGCAACCCCGGCCAGCTTCCCGTCGACGGCATGCGCCACCTGCAGGAAGTGCTGACGTGGAACCAGTTGGTGTTCGACACCGCCTATGCC
>NZ_JBFTSI010000074.1:0-349 GCF_056399945.1 Dyella sp. 01L423
GTTATCGGCCAGCCGGATTTTCCCGCCAGGTTATATTCGTTATGATGCAACGCAGCAGATGCGGTTTTCTTATTCGACATCAGGGGAGCAAGTGGCTATGGAATACCTTGTCGAGTCGCCAACGCCGATGCGCACCATCGGCCCGATCCCGATGACCGGCCAGCGCGAGATCCTGCGCATCGGCCTGATGCTGTTCGATGGCTGCTCCCTGCTGACCGCCGGCATCATTGCCGAGGCGTTCCGCATGGCGAACGAAATCGCCCTGCAGCGCACCGGCCGACCCGCCTACCAGTTGTCCCTGCTGTCCCACCGGGGCGGCATCGTCGCCTGCTCATCCTCGGTGCGGGTC
>NZ_JBFTSI010000075.1:0-345 GCF_056399945.1 Dyella sp. 01L423
CAGGCGTACAACGTAGATGCTCCAAACAAGAGAGCACAATACCGACGCAGCGGCTATGACTAGAGGTACTAACGCGTCGCTCTTCGGGCGTGAACCACCATAGAAATACAGGCCGCCGGCCATACAAAGACAAATCAACGCCACAGCCAACACGCTGATGATTAGCGACCGCGACATGGTGAACACTTCGTTACTATGCGCACCTTTCTGTTCTCGCCTGGACAGGAACGAGACAACACCCAGAAGGACGGCCACTACAACAGGCGTCAACCAGAGAAACATGAGCCCTCCCCTTGGGCTTGCTTCAAGACAAGACTCGGCACGATGAGCGTCCGCTTTGGGTCG